>QZDX01000094.1 GCA_009917555.1 bacterium 1XD21-13
TAAGATACCTTGTAGGTTTTCCCGGTTATGGTATGCCCTAAATACTCTTTCCTTGTCAGAATGTCGTACAGCGTCTTATCCGGCCAGTTGTACCATGCGTTGAGCTGTGGGCGGGGGTGGCGGTTGCTTCCTGTTCTGCGGTAGCGCAGTTCCCCGACGGTCAGTATTTCATTGTCCCGTAGCCAGTTCTGGATTTCACACATACGGTCGCCCCGTACATACATTGCAAAAATCTGTTTTACGACGTGCGCCGTTTCCGGGTCGGGTATCAGATGATTGCGGTTATCCGGGTCGATAAGGTAGCCGTAAGGGGCTTCGCCGTTGACGCGCTCGCCTTTCTGCGCCTTTGCCTGTTTGACAGCCCGGATTTTCTTTGAAGTGTCGCGGGCGTAAAACTCGTTGAACCAGTTCCGCAGAGGGGTAAACTCGTTATCTTCCCTCGCTGTGTCTACACCGTCGTTAATGGCAATGTAGCGCACTTCGTATTCTGGAAAGATAATTTCTATCAGTTCGCCGGTTTTCAGATAATTACGTCCCAGACGGGAAAGGTCTTTTGTTATGACGGTTGCCACGTTCCCGGCTTCAACCTCATGCAGCATGGCTTGAAGCCCCTCGCGCTCAAAGCTCACGCCGGAAAATCCGTCGTCTACAAAAAAGCGCGTGTTGAAAAAGTGGTGTTCGTCAGCATACTTTTGTAAAATCAGCTTTTGGTTCTGTATGCTCTCGCTTTCCCCGGCCTGCATATCTTCCTGGCTCAATCTGCAATATAAAGCGGTAATCTTGTCTGTCTGTAACATTTTGTCCTCCTT
>QZDX01000095.1 GCA_009917555.1 bacterium 1XD21-13
AACGTGGATAGTACCACCATTGCTCAGCTGACAGAGCTAGTTATCCGCCAATCTCGCCAGATAGAACAGCTCGTAGCTATCAGGGAAGAACAGGGAAATTCTAGTACTAATGTAACTCGAGATCATGGTGACGAGCGTTTTCATAGACTTCGACCTCCGACATTTAATGGACGTGTTTCAGATCCTGTTTATGCCGAGGAATGGATTCGAAAAATGGAGGATATGTTTAAGTATGCAAAAGTTGATGAAGGAGACAAGGTCAACTATGCTGTTTTTCACGTAGAACTAGATGCAAGGCATTGGTGGGACTCCATCCAGAGCACTATTGGTGCAGGACCTATGACCTGGGAGATGTTTAAGGCTGCATTCTTCGACAAGTATTTCAACAGGACTGTTCGGGCCAGCAAAAAGAAGGAATTCATGGGTTTACGCCAGACTGGTTCGGTGACAGATTACATATGTAAATTTGAGGCCTTGTCTCGGTTTGCGCCTCGGTTGGTGGAGGATGATGAGGATAAGATTCATCAATTTGTGCAAGGACTGAAACCGAGCCTGTTTATGAGAGTAAAGACTGCTGGAATACATAACGTGCCTTTTGGTGAAGTGACAGCTAAGGCCTTGGAGTTAGAGGAAGCTGAGATAACGACATATGTGCAGCGTGAGCAGCCAAGGAAGTTCACTAAGGAAGCTCAACCACCACCACGTCAGAACAGAGGATGGCAACCACAACAGGACCAAAGACCACCACAACAACAGGGTATAAAGAGACCCTTCAATCCAAATGATGACC
>QZDX01000096.1 GCA_009917555.1 bacterium 1XD21-13
AAAATATCCCATACCTTATTTAATTTGGAGAAAAACTGAGGATTTTGGTTCAGATAAACTAACGAATAACACCTTAATGCGCTCATTTCAGACAGTATCCGGGAAGGCATGACGGATATTATCGGGAAAGGGACGGAGCTTGATGACAGTGAGGGCGTACAGACCGCAAGGAAGGCGAAGGAGCTGTTAGATAAGCTGGCGGAATACAAGCCGCTTGCAAAGATTGAGGAACTGAAAGAATGTAACTATAACATGATTGATAACGTCCTGAACAATGAAAAGCCAAAAGAAGAAAAGCAAGCAGGCAGAATTTCCATAAAGGAAAAACTGGCGGAGAAAAAAGCGGTCATCGAGCAGAGGGATAAGTCAGATAAGGAAGTCCCTGAAAAGGGAACAGAGAAAAAATCAGAGAGGGAGATATAAGCGATGGATAAATTTACAGTGGAAGAAATCAATTTGATGTGTGTGTTTGAGGGGCAGGACAGGACGGGCATGATTGCTGATATAAAGAATGTGATTCCCCACATACAGGACAGTGATATGGTGGAGCTTGCCGGACAGGTCTTGGGGAAACTGGAAGCCATGAGCGATGCGGAATTTGCAGAGGTGGCATTGGAAGCGGCGGAGTGATTAAGCTGACTTGAAAAAGTAAATTCCAGTGCAGGACTAAATTCCACCGTATTTTAATAGTTGGCGATTTTATCA
>QZDX01000097.1 GCA_009917555.1 bacterium 1XD21-13
GATCTTTTACAACAAAGCTTGATGAGCAGATAGTATTCAGCCAATTGGAGAACCGGGAAAGCGCTGTGTGGAGTCTTTTGCTGGCCAGCGGTTATCTGAAAGCGGAGAATTACGCCGTGAAGGGAGGGAAGACGGTATGTGAGCTTGTGCTGACCAATCAGGAAGTCCGCCTGATGTTTGAAGAAATGGTGGAGGGATGGTTTGCGGATTTTACCCCGGCGTATAATGGATTTGTGAAGGCTCTGCTGCGGGATAACAGGAAGGAAATGAATATTTATATGAACAAAGTCGCCCTTGCCACATTCAGTTTTTTCGATACCGGGAAAGGACCTTCCGAACATACGGAGCCGGAGCGCTTCTACCATGGCTTTGTGCTGGGGCTTTTGGTAGAGCTGCAGGAGCGTTACACATTGACCTCTAACCGGGAAAGCGGCTACGGCCGATATGACGTAATGCTGGAGCCGATGCGGAAGGAAGATCCTGCCATCATTTTGGAATTCAAGGTACATGAATCGGACGAGGAAGATACTTTAGAGGATACGGTGAAGGCGGCATTGCGGCAGATAGAAGAGAAAAAGTATGCTGCGTCACTGGAGGAAAAGGGCATAGCACCGGAGCGGATTCG
>QZDX01000010.1 GCA_009917555.1 bacterium 1XD21-13
TACATCAATAGCTATTAACTTTTTACACTTATCCGGGATAGCAGGTATGGAATCTTGGATTACAATTCACGAATGAGAGGTTGGATTGTGTTTCAAATTATCCAACTTATGTGGATTAAGAATTGTCCGGTAGATACACCAGATCATATACGATAAATAATTTGATTACAAATAAACAGTCAAAACACTATGGAAAAGAGGTGGCAGTGTGTGGCAAAGAACTTAAAGCTAAAAGCAGCCAGAGCAGAGCTTGACTATTCCCAGGAGGATCTGGCGAAGCAGGTAGGCGTATCCAGGCAGACCATTAACATGATCGAGCGAGGTGATTACAACCCCACCCTAAATCTCTGCCTAAGCATCTGCCATGCCCTTGGAAAAACCTTAGACGAAATCTTCTGGAAAGAGCCTGACTGAAAATGAATCTGATACAGGTGTACAAAAATACACTTACGGAACTGGAATGGAGGACTATCAATGAAAAAGGAATGGATCTTATGGAACGCACTTCAAAATCCGGAAAACATCACCGCAGACGAGCGGATGGAGCAGATTGAATGGCAAAACTATTACTGGTCTTATAAGGCGTTGATACAAATACTTTTTCTATTCATCATATTTTGGCCAAGCATTACAGCCTTAAGCGAAGCCTACCTCGGAAGAGACATAAACATTGACCTCATCCTAAAGCTTATCATACTTCAAATAATCGTTGTGATAGAGAGCGGACGCTTTCTGTATAGCTGCTACTTCGGCAACCAGGAATTCTACGATAGAAGCAGAGGAAAAACCTCCTATCTATTAATCGGTTTTCAAATAGCAGTGATCAGCTTTATCATGCTTTGGGCAGGCTTTGGATTCCGCCATCCGTTTCCCTGGGTAATATCCGCAGCGGGCATCATCTTCTATTGGGGCCTGTGTCACCTGTCCTATTTACATTATGCTTTACTGATGGACGAAGCCACAGAGGAAATAGGCTTAAAAAGTAAGGCATGGATTCCGGGAACATGCGGAGTGCTCCTGACCGTATACTTCATTGTGCTGAATATATTCACATTTTCCGCTATAACGGAGCGTGTCACCATGTCCTATCTGACAGAGGAGGAGCAGGCCATGATAGAAGCAATCGAGCAGGGAATTGACAGCTACTACGCCCTGGAAAACTACCGAAAGGATTACCGCCTGGAAATTGATGCACAGCCAGAAGCCCCCCTCTATGACGAAAGCTATAATTACGACATGGCCCACGCCTACTGCCTGTCAAATGGTGAAGAGCTCTACAATCAGATCCGAAGCCCCGGAAGCGAGGAAAGCATCTATCGGGAATATCACAGAGAATCTGCCGATCCTTTCTCCTGGGAAATGGCCTACGAAGGCCGTTGGATCTCCGAAAATGACTGGTCAGAGCTTTGGGCAGAGCACCACCAGGAGGAGCCTGAGTTCTGGTACAGTGAGCCCTACGCAGGTATTCCAGACATCAACCCCAAAGCCATAACATCCATCACAAAAGAAGAACAGGACCAAAATACCTGCTATACTATCACCTACAACCAAGACTACAATACCAACGGAGCAACCCTGAAAGACCAGGATGCACTCAAAGGCTTTACAGCCACAGACCGCTACATCCTCAACGAATACAACACACTTATCCAATACGAGCACATGGAAACCGGAGTGACAAAAGCCACAGAAGAGCCCCAAACTCTCAAGCGCACCATCACGATTCTAAGCGTAAACAAACAAGAAATACAAGCCGAAATGGAGACCCTGAAAAACCAGTACCAACACAGATAAAATTACAAATCTTACAGCATTGTTATATTTTCGAAAGAGTAGAGAAATCTCTCCATGCTACACTTATTCTGTAAAGCCAGTGCCCTGTATGCAAAACAGCTCTGGCTCGAACTCAAATCAAGAAACGGAGGATTTCACACATGACCATACTGGAAACAAAGGATCTGAAAAAATACTACAACTCCGGCGAAAACACTGTAAAAGCCTTAGACGGTGTAAGCCTGAAAATAGAAGACGGCACCTTCACCGCCATCGTAGGCACCTCCGGCAGCGGAAAATCCACTCTGCTTCACATGCTGGGGGGCCTGGACCGCCCCACAGAGGGAAAGGTCCTGGTAGACAAAAAGGACATTTTCTCCTTTAAGGAAGAGGCCCTCACCATCTTTCGCCGAAGAAAAATAGGCTTTGTATTCCAAAGCTACAACCTGGTGCCGGTCCTGAACGTAAAAGAAAACATTCTGCTTCCCATTGAGCTGGACGGCGGCCGCCCGGACAAAGCATACATCCAAAAAATCATAGCCCTCTTAGGGCTGGAGGATAAGCTTCAGAATCTTCCCGGCAATCTCTCCGGCGGCCAGCAGCAGAGAGTAGCCATTGCCAGAGCCCTGGCCAGCAAGCCGGCCATCATTCTGGCCGATGAGCCCACTGGCAACCTGGATTCTCGAACCAGCCAGGACGTTATGGGCCTCCTAAAAGTAACCAGCCAGCGTTTTCACCAAACCATCGTCATGATCACTCACAACGAGGAGATTGCCCAGACTGCTGACCGTATCATTCGCATTGAGGACGGACGCATCGTAAAGGATGGTGAGTAATATGCTGCGGGTAAGAAATCAGAAAGCCATCCGTCATCTGGCAAACCGAAGCTTTTCGGCCAACCGGACACGAAACATTATGGCTGTTATAGCTATCACCCTGACCACCCTGCTGTTCAGTGCGCTTTTTACTACAGCTATTTCCATAAAATACTCTACCGAGCAGTCCACCATGCGCCAGGTGGGAGGCTATGCCCACTGCGGCTTCAAGGACCTAACCACAGAACAGAAGGATGCCCTGAAAACCCATCCTCTAATCCAAAAATACGGCACAAACAAGGTACTGACCGCCTTAGAGGAGGGGGTCTTTGAAAAAAGCCGCGTGGAGGTACGCTATATAGACGAGATCGGCGCCGATATGTTCTTCTGCAGTCCCACAACCGGCCGTCTCCCTGCATCCAAACGAGAGCTGGCCACGGATACCTGGGTCCTGGATCAATTAGGTGTTCCCCACAAAATCGGAGAGCAGATCACCGTACCTTTCACCTTTCACGGGGAGACCAGAGAAGAGACCTTCACCTTAAGCGGCTTCTGGGAGCGGGACAGCGCATCCATGGTCAGCGAGATGTGGCTGTCCGAGGAATTTGTGGACGAGATGTTGTCCCAATACCCCCCGGATGATCGCATGATTTCCATGGGCGCAGGCAAATGGAATCTGGATATCTGCTTTGCCGACAGCAGACATATCCGTGAAAATCTGGAAACCGTCGCCCAGGATAACGGCTATGACATCGATGATACCATGGCTGACAATTATCTGAATACTGGCGTGAACTGGGCTTATCTGAGTACCCACAGCAATTTGGGAGATGAACTCCTAAGCATTGCGGCTGTAGCATTTCTCACACTGATGATCATACTGACCGGATACCTTATCATTTACAACATCTTTCAGATCTCCGTGTCCAGTGACATCCGTTTCTACGGCCTGCTAAAAACCATTGGCACCACCGGACGGCAAATCCGAACCATGATAAGGATCCAGGCCCTGAAGCTGTGTGTTCTGGGGCTTCCCATAGGGATCCTTGCAGGTTACCTGGCCGGAAATCAGATCTCAGCAATTTTGATGAAAAATATGATGGAAGAACAGTCCTACCAGACCTTGAATCCGTGGATTTTCACAGGTGCAGTCCTATTTTCTCTGATCACAGTGCTCTTAAGCTGCCATAAGCCCGGCCGGATCGCTGGATCCGTTTCCCCGGTGGAGGCTGTGCGCTATACAGAGGCGGCTCCTCATAAGCCTGGGAAGAGAAAAAAAGACAGGCCCGGTCCCAAAGTATTGCAGATGGCTGTGGCAAACCTTGGCCGAAGCCGGAAAAAGACAGTTCTTGTGATCCTTTCCCTGTCTCTGAGCGTGGTCCTGCTCTACGGGGTAAGCGCATTTTCCGCAGGCTTTGACATGGATAAATTTGTGGGAAAATTTGTGACGGCCGACTATCTGGTGGCCCACAAGGATTTATTTAACAGCCATTTCGGAAGCAAAAACCAGGAGCTTCCTGAGAGTATCCTTACCTCCGTTGGCAGTATGGAGGGAATCGAGGAATCTGGACTGGTTTACTGGAATTCAGGAATTACAAAGGCTCCCATGACAAAGGCTCAGTACCTGCGGACTTTATTGGCTATGCAGATTCAGAGCCTGAGTGATGAAATCCGCGCATTGGATGATGAAGATCTGATTGATCCGGCCGTAGAAATCTATGGACTGGATGAGATGCCCTTTCAATATTTGAAATTTGCAGAGGGTCAGGTGGACTATGAGGAATTCAAAAAAGGAAATGTAATCATTCAGCTTGTGCATGAGGATGACTATGGAAATCCATACCTTGACAAAGCCCCCTATTCTGTAGGGGATCAAGTGACCTTCACCTATGCGGATGAATACGAATACACAAGCGAGGATATGGATGCTGAGCTTATCATCCACAAAAGCCACGAGAAAACCTACACCATCGGCGCTACGGCTGTTCTGCCTGGACCTCTCACCACGCGAAGATACGGAAGTGTCAGCTTTGCCATGGACTCAGAGCTTCTGAAGGCTAATGCCAGGGAGGTCACCCGGATGAGCCTGCTCATGAATTTGGAGGACAGCCAGGAGGATGCGATGGCAGAATTTCTGGAAAGGTATGTGGAGCAGGTGGACCCGGATCTGGATTTTGAATCGAAAAAGGACTATAGCGAGAAATTTACGAATTTCCGTCAGATGTTTCTTCTGATTGGAACATCTGCCAGTCTGGTGGTGGCTCTGGTAGGCGTCTTAAACTTTATAAACGCCATGGTAACGGGAATCCGGGCAAAGCGAAGAGAACTGGCCGTACTGGGGAGCATTGGCATGACCGGACGGCAGATAAAGGAAATGTTGATTTTGGAGGGCTGTGCTTATGGCATATTTGCTATTTCCCTGTCCCTTCTCCTAAGCCTTCTGATGCAGAGCCTGGTCCTTGGACAGCTTGAGCACCTGCTGTGGTTTTTTACAGCAAAATGGATCTGGACACCTATCTGGGGAATGCTTGTGGTGTTCTTGATCCTTGGCGCGCTGATTCCGGTACTGTCTTATAGGACAGTGGAACGCCAGAGCGTGGTGGAGCGACTGCGGGAGGTGGAATAGGTGGAAAATACTAAATTTGAAATTATTCTCAAAAAATAAATAAAAATACTAAATTTCCTTTCTTTATTTCCGAATTTATGGTATAAATTGCTTATAGAAATTAAAAATTCAAAAAATTATTTAAAAAATAAGGAAGGGAGACGGATATGAATTATTCAGAGGATGCAAGCAAGCAGTATCACATTCAAGTAGGTCAGGGGGATGTGGGAAGGTATGTGATCCTCCCCGGCGACCCCAAGCGATGCGCCAAAATTGCAAAATATTTTGATGACCCCAAGCTGATGGCGGACAGCCGGGAGTATGTGACCTATACCGGCTATCTGGAGGGAGAAAAGGTCAGTGTCACCTCCACCGGAATCGGCGGTCCCTCGGCCTCCATCGCCATGGAGGAGCTGGTGAAATCAGGGGCGGACACCTTTATCCGCGTAGGAACCTGCGGAGGAATGCAGTTAGATGTAAAGAGCGGAGATCTGATCATTGCTACCGGAGCTATACGTATGGAAGGAACGAGCAAGGAATATGCACCCATTGAGTTCCCGGCCGTAGCCAATATTGATATTGTAAATGCACTCATTGCATCAGCAAAAGAACTGGGTATTCCCTACCATGCAGGTGTGGTACAGTGCAAGGATGCCTTCTATGGACAGCACTCCCCGGAGGCCATGCCCGTAAGCTATGAGCTGCTCAATAAATGGGAGGCATGGAAGCGCCTGGGCTGTCTGGCCTCAGAGATGGAATCCGCAGCCCTGTTTATTGTGGCCAGCACCCTTCATGTGCGTGTGGGATCGATTTTCCTGGCAATTGCAAATCAGGAGCGTGAGCGTGAGGGTCTGCCCAATCCCGTTGTACATGACACAGACATGGCTATCCGCACAGCGGTGGAAGCCCTTCGGAGGCTGATAAAGGAAGAGCAGGGGAGGTAAGAGGGATGGAAAAAGCAAAGATTCAGGAGCTCATAGAGATAGCGATCAAGCAGCTTGACTATTCCTATGTTCCCTACTCCCATTTTCATGTGGGAGCAGCTCTTCTGGCCCAAAATGGCACCATTTACGGAGGCTGCAACATTGAAAATGCGGCCTATGGACCTACCAACTGCGCGGAGCGGACAGCATTTTTTAAGGCAGTCAGCGAAGGGGTAAAGGAATTTACGGCCATCTGCGTTGTGGGCGGCATGAACAAAGAGCTTACGGAGTATGCCCCTCCCTGCGGAGTGTGCCGTCAGGTGATGATGGAATTCTGCAATCCCAAGGAATTCGAGATTATCCTCGCTGTGGACAAGGAGCATTATGAGGTATTTCTCTTAAAGGATCTGCTTCCCCTAGGCTTTGGGCCGGGGAATCTGGAGGAAAAATAGACGCCTGGAAAATATTGCGGGACTTTATCAGCAAAACACGGATAGTACACAGAACAATTTACGGGCTGATGCTTTTCTGACCGGAAATTGTTCTCAAACCCGTGTACTATCCGTGTTTTGCGGGACTATAAATAGAAAGGAGAGTTTGTTTTATGGAAAAATACAGCCGTATATTTGTGGTGGTAATGGATTCTCTCGGCGTGGGAGAGATGGCGGATTCCGAAGAATACGGCGACGTGGGTGTCAATACTTTGGAGCATATTTCCCAGTCTGTGGAGAGCTTTGAGATTCCCAATCTTAGAAGACTTGGAATCGCCAACCTGTGTAATTTAAAGCAGGTGGAACCCATAGAACGGCCCCTGGCTTATTTTACAAAAATGAATGAAAAAAGCTGCAGCAAGGATACCATGACTGGTCACTGGGAAATTATGGGTCTGGAGGGAAAGCAGCCCTTTAAGACCTTTACGGATACAGGTTTTCCGCCGGAGCTGATTGAAGAGCTGGAGAAACGAACCGGTCATAAGGTGATTGGCAATAAGAGTGCCAGTGGAACAGCCATTTTGGAGGAGTTGGCGGAGGAGGAGATTGCCACAGGCCATATGATTGTTTATACCTCCGCGGATTCCGTCCTGCAGATCTGCGGTCAGGAGGAAACCTTTGATCTGCAGGAATTGTACCGCTGCTGTGAGATTGCCCGTGAAATCACCATGAGAGACGAGTGGAAGGTTGGCCGGGTGATTGCAAGACCCTATGTGGGAAGGAAACGGGGAGAATTTAAGCGGACCAGCAATCGTCATGATTATGCCTTAAAGCCCTTTGGAAAAACGGCCCTGGATGCCTTGATGGAGGCTGGGCTGGATGTAATTTCCATTGGCAAGATCAAGGACATTTTTGATGGTGAGGGCATTACCAGAGCCTTGAAATCAAAAAGCTCTGTCCACGGCATGGAGCAGACTATCCAGATTGCCAAGGAGGATTTTCATGGGCTTTGCTTTGTGAATCTGGTTGACTTTGACGCTTTGTGGGGACACCGGAGAAATCCTCAGGGGTATGCTCAGGAGATAGAGAAATTTGACGTGAATCTGGGAGTGCTTCTGGAGCTTTTGAAGGATGAGGATCTGCTGATTATCACGGCGGATCATGGAAATGATCCCACCTATACCGGCACGGATCACACCAGAGAAAAGGTGCCCTTCCTGGCATATTCCCCCTCTATGATAGGGTTTGGAAAGCTGCCGGAGACAGATACCTTTGCGGCCATCGGAGCGACGGTAGTGGATAACTTTGGAATTCCCATGCCGGAGGGGACGATTGGGACTTCTCTTTTGAAAGAGCTTGTATAGAATATACTGGAAATGGAATTATTAAGCGAAGGCTGGGCTATATAAAAAATAGAAAACAAAAGCAGAAAGGAGTACAAGGAATGTCTCAAGTACCAACACCTCATAATGGAGGGAAAAAGGGTGATTTCGCCAAAACAGTTTTGATGCCAGGAGATCCCTTACGGGCAAAATATATTGCGGAAACTTATCTTGAGGATTTTCGTCAGGTAACATCTGTGCGGAATATGTTTGGTTATACAGGAACTTATCATGGGAAGGAGATTTCTGTTATGGGAGCTGGTATGGGAATGCCCTCCATGGGGATCTATTCCTATGAGCTTTTCAATTTTTATGATGTGGAGAATATCATTCGAATAGGGTCTGCAGGAGCCTTACAGGATCATGTAAAGGTGATGGATGTTGTAATCGGCATGGGAGCCTGTACGGATTCCAACTATGCCTATCAGTTTGGGCTTCCGGGGACCTTTGCACCCACTGCGGATTACGGGCTTATGCGTAAGGCCATTGCGGTGGCGGAGAAGCAGGGAACCCATGTGGTGGTTGGAAATGTGCTGTCCTCGGATGTGTTCTACAATGCAAAGAGTGATGCCAACGATCTGTGGAGAAGCATGGGAGTACTGGCTGTGGAGATGGAGGCGGCGGCTCTTTATATGAATGCGGCCAAGGCTGGAAAGAAGGCTCTTTGTCTGTTGACCATCTCGGACCATATTTATACAGGTGAGGCCCTTAGCGCAGAGGATCGGCAGGTCGGCTTTGGGAAGATGATGGAGATTGCATTGGAACTAGCTTGAGGACGGACGGGGATGCAGCAAAAGAAGTCCTCCGACATTTCCATATCCTATGTTCGGACGGTTCACGTACACTTTATCTGCTCTGGACGAACATTACCTTGAGATTTTATGGTGGGGTTATATTTTGAGGTAATGTTCGTCCATATCAGACAAAGCGTTCGTGAACAGCCGGACACTGGATATCGGAAAAGCCGGAGGACTTCTTTTGCTGCATCTCCTGGTTTTGGGGTTGTATATACGTTCTGTTTTTGCTTGTGATAAAAGATCTTAATCTTGAGTAATTTCCATAGGATAGTGATTGTCAAAGCATGCTTTACACAGCGGAAGCCCGTCTACCATGGCGTCCAGATCCTCCACACGCATATACCCCAGGGAATCGGCGCCGATCATCCGGCGGATTTCTTCTACGGAATGGGAGGCGGCTAAAAGCTGCTGGTTGGAGGGAACGTCTGTGCCGAAATAGCAGGGGTACAAAAAGGGCGGTGAGCTGATTCTCACATGCACCTTCCCGGCCCCGGCCTGTTTCAACAAGCGGATCAGATTGGCAATGGTAGTGCCCCGGACAATGGAATCATCCACCAGAACCAGATTTTTTCCCTTTACGGCAGCATCCAGCACGCTCAGCTTTAGGCGCACACTGGATTCCCGCTCCTGCTGGGTAGGTTTGATAAAGGTCCGACCCACATAGCTGTTCTTGTGAAATGCTAGGCCAAAGGGAATGCTGGATTCCTTCGCAAAGCCCTGAGCGGCCGCAATGCCGGAATCGGGAACGCCGGTTACCAGGTCAGCGTCCGCCGGATAGACTTTTGCCAGAGCCGCCCCTGCTTTCATGCGGGATTCGTAGACGGAGATTTTATCAAGTGTGCTGTCCAGACGCGCAAAGTAGATGTATTCAAAGATGCAGAGAGCCTGCTTTTCCTGGCACAGATCCAGGTTGGAGGTAATGCCCTTGTGTGAAATGGTCAGGATCTCCCCAGGAAGAATATCCCGGACAAATTCCGCTCCCACGGCATGGAGGGCACAGCTTTCGGAGGCAATGATATAGGAGGAACCCCGCCGGCCCAGGCAGAGGGGCTTTAGTCCTAAGGGATCTCTCACTCCGATCAGCTTTCTGGGGCTGGCAATCACCAGGCCGTAGGCGCCCCTGATTTTTGCAGCCGCTTTCTGGATGGCCTCCTCCACGCTTCTTGTATGGACTCTTGCCCGGGCAATGTGGTAGGCAATGACCTCGGAATCCGTAGTGGTCTGGAAAATCGCTCCTGTGCGCACCAGCTCCCTTCGCAGCTCTTCGGTATTCACCAGATTTCCGTTGTGGGCCAGGGCCAAGGTTCCCTTTATATAATTTAACACCAGAGGCTGGGCGTTGTTCACGTCCGAGGCTCCGGTGGTGGAATAGCGCACGTGGCCCACGCCCAGATTTCCTTTTAATTCCCTTAACACAGCTTCGGAAAATACTTCATGGACAAGCCCCATACCCTTGTGCACATTCATATTTCCCTTGGGACCGTCCGTGTCGCAGACAGCCATGCCGCAGGATTCCTGACCCCGATGCTGGAGAGAGGCAAGGCCGTAGTAGATGGAGCTTGCCGCGTCCTCCCCGTCCGGGTTAAAGATTCCGAATACGCCGCAGGCTTCCTTGATGAGCGGCTCTTCTGAATATTCTGAGTTATAAAAATTTCCCTTCATAATCAATCCTCTTTTTTGATTCCTTTAATGCTTCAAGTGAACATGCGCACACGTTCACTTGAAGAATAGAGAATATTTTACAATATTTATCAACAAATCACCTACAAGGAAAAGAGAAGCTGATCGTAGGTAGGATAGGGCAGGTAGGAATCCGGGATCAGGGCCTCCGCCTTGTTTGCCATCTCGGCCAAAGCCTCCATTTTTACCAGAAGCTCACTGTGGCAGAGCTTCGCTGCCTCCAGCGCATCGGCAGTCTCGGCTGTCTTTGCGATCAGTGCCTTCAGCTCCTTGATTCCTTCTGTGAGAGCGCCGTAGGCTTCGGTCAGGCCGGATACAAGGGCTTCCTCACATCCTGTGGCAAGCTCAGGCAGGAAAGCTTTTTTGGAGGCGGCATTTTTGGCAGTTTCTCCCGCATAGGCATTGACAGCCGGCAGGAAATCCTTGGTCAGCATTTCATCCAGGGTCCGGGCCTCAATCAGCACCGTCTTGGTATAATTCTCCAGCAAAATCTCATAGCGGGAGAAGATTTCCTCTCTGGTAAAAATGTGATGCTTGGTGAAAAGCTCCACATTTTTGTCGGTCACAAACTGAGGCAGGCAGTCGGGGGTGGATACCAGGTTGTAGAGACCGCGCTTTTTCGCCTCCTCCACCCACTCCTCGGAGTAACCGTTTCCGTTGAAAATAATCCTTTTATGCTTTTCAATGGCCTTTTTCAGCAGTGCATGAACGGCCTGCTCCATGTCCTCTGCCTTTGCGTCCTTAAGCTCCTCATAAAACTGGGCCAGCGCCTCTGCCACGGCAGTGTTGAGCACAATGTTGGGAGTGGCTACGGAGGCGGAGGAGCCAAGCATACGGAATTCAAACTTGTTTCCGGTGAAGGCAAAGGGTGAGGTACGGTTCCGGTCTGTATTATCCTTTACAAAATGGGGCAGTACGTGAGCTCCAATGTCAATCTGAACGGCCTCCTGCTTGCCCATATGAGTGTCGCTCTCAATGGCGTCAAGAACGGCTGTCAGCTCATCCCCCAAGAAAATGGATACAATGGCAGGCGGCGCTTCGTTGCCTCCCAGACGATGGTCGTTTCCGGCGCTGGAAGCAGAGATCCGCATGAGATCCGCATAGTCGTCCACAGCCTTAATCACAGCCATGAGAAATACCAGGAAGGGCAGGTTCTTGGCCGGTGTGCGGCCGGGGTTCAGAAGATTTACGCCCTCGTTGGTGATTAGAGACCAGTTGTTGTGCTTGCCGCTTCCGTTGATTCCCTGGAAGGGCTTTTCGTGAAGAAGGCAGACCATGTTGTGCTTCTCGGCTACCTTTTTCATAATCTCCATGGTGAGCTGATTGTGGTCTACGGCCACATTTGCCGTGTCAAAGACGGGAGCCAGCTCGTGCTGGGCCGGAGCCACCTCGTTGTGCTTGGTCTTGGCCGGAATGCCAAGCTTCCACAGCTCCACGTCCAGATCGTGCATGTAGGCGGATACCTTGGGCTTGAGGGTGCCGAAGTAGTGATCCTCCATTTCCTGTCCCTTGGGAGCAGGAGCGCCGAAGAGGGTTCTTCCGCAGAAAATCAAATCCCTTCTCTGCTTGTAAAGCTCCTTGTCTACCAGGAAATATTCCTGCTCCGGTCCGATGGTGGTGGAAACCCGTGTGACGCCTTGGTTTCCCAGAAGATGCAGAACCTTTACGGCCTCCTTGCTCAATGCCTCCATGGAGCGCAATAGAGGGGTTTTCTTATCCAGGGCTTCTCCGCTGTAGGAGCAGAAGGCCGTGGGAATATAGAGAGTTTTATCCTTGATAAAGGCCGGGGAGGTTGGGTCCCAGGCAGTGTAGCCTCTGGCCTCAAAGGTGGCGCGCAGGCCTCCGGAGGGAAAGCTTGAGGCATCCGGCTCACCCTTTACCAGCTCCTTGCCGGAGAAATCCATAATCACCTCGCCCTCGCCGGCAGGGGCGATAAAGCTGTCGTGCTTCTCGGCGGTAAAGCCGGTCATAGGCTGGAACCAGTGTGTATAGTGGGTGGCGCCGTTCTCTACGGCCCATTCCTTCATAGCTACGGCCACGGAGTTGGCTACGTCCAGCTCCAGATGAGTGCCGTTTTCAATGGTCTTGCGCAGGGCCTTGTACATATCCTTGGGCAGCTTGCTGCGCATAACCTTGTCACCAAATATCATACTTCCGTATAGCTCGGGGATTTCTTTGTTCATAATATTGTTCTCCTCTCCTTTGGGATATTGAGCAGGGGAAAGCCTTTTCCCCTGTTCACTGCGCTGGGGCTATGCTGCGAAGCAGCAAATTTCCTCTTAGCCCCATGTGCATAAAAAAGGAGCCTCGGACGTAATGTCCAAAGCTCCTTTGCTTACGAAATGTAGTATACACGGATCTGCTGGAATGTCAAGAGGAATTTTGAAAAAATTCTTTTTGCAGATCACCGACTCAATTGCAAAACTAAATTCCACCCCTATATGAAATTCAATGCTGCAAATCTTCTTCCTCTCAACAGTGGAATTTAATCTTTCCGAATTATCTGTTAAAATCCTTTATAAATATGGCTGCTTCCTCCCAGCAGGAAGGAACTACTTATGAATAAACAAAAACATTTAACCCTTGTATGAATATGCAAAGGAAGGACAAAATGCCGGGTGGAGGCTTCAGGAGATTTGGCCGTAGGGGAGGAAAAAGCTGGAAAACAGCCTTTCCGCGGTAGGCTTAAATTGTTACAAAAGGTGATCATTTTCATAAATTTATGATTGACAAATAAAAAAGATGGGTTTATTATAAATGAAATTGCATATTTGGTGTATAAAATGTGTTGATAAGGAAGAGTACCGATGAGGAGATCAGCAGAGAGCCATGGGTTGGTGTGACATGGCGGTTGAATTTTTGGGAAAATCCCCTTTGAACAGTCTGACTGAAGAAATAGAAGTTTTGCGTAGGTCAGAACGGCAGACATCCGTTATCCTGTCGCTCATTTACAGGCAGCCTGTGGGCTGTTGAGACTGAGTGGCCGTAGTATTTACGGCAAGAAGAGTGGTACCGCAGAAGCTTACAGCTTTTGTCTCTTTGGAGATGAAGGCTGTTTTTTATGTATACCGACATTGGAATGAGGAGGTCAGGCAAAGCGGTATTCTTTTTAGAGGGTCATTCCTGCTGCCCCCTTGACAGCAGTTGACATTGATAAAATTTACTATTTTTTAAGGAGGAAGAATCGTTATGAAAAAAAATGTGAGATTCGTTGCTTTGGCTCTGTCAGCCGTCATGATGATGGGCCTTGCAGGCTGCGGCGGAAAGGACGCAGGCGACAGCCAGCCACAGGAGGCACCTGCACCCGCTGAGGAGGGCGCTACTGCAGAAGGCGGAGATGAGGGAGCAGCTGACGCAGCTACCGACGCCACCGTACTTCAGCTTGGAACCACAGTAAATGAGCAGGACAGCTTCCAGGTAGCAGCAGAAAAGTTTGCGGAGCTGGTAGCAGAGAGAACCAACGGCGCATACAAGATTGAGATCTACCCCAACGGTACTTTGGGCGGTGAGAGAGACATGCTGGAGAGTATGCAGATGGATACTCTGGATATGGCTATCGTTACCAGCGGTCCCTTCATTAACTTCTCCGATGCAATGGGCGTTCTGGATATGCCTTATCTGTTTGGAAGCAATGAGGAGGCTTATGCCGTACTGGACGGAGAGATTGGCCGTGAGCTTCTGGATACCCTGGAGGATTCCGGACTGAAGGGCCTGGCTTATGCAGAGCGTGGCTTCCGTAACCTGACCAACAACGCAAAGCCCATTCAGTCAGCAGCAGATCTGAACGGACTGAAGCTTCGTGTTATGGAAAATGATGTTTACACCGCAAGCTTTAAGGCAATGGGTGTGAATGCAGACCCCATGGCCTGGGCAGATGCACTGACCGCTCTTCAGCAGGGCACCGTAGACGGACAGGAGAACCCCATCAACGTAATTTATTCCTACAAGCTGTGGGAATCTCAGAAGTATGCAACCCTGGATCGTCATTCCTACTCTACCGCAATTATTACTATGAGCGCAAATCTCTTTAACTCTCTGGATGCCGATACCCAGCAGATTTTCCTGGATGCAGCACAAGAGGCGGCAGAATATGAGCGTGCATGGGTAGCTGAGCAGGAAGCAGATCAGCTTCAGGCTATGAAGGACAACGGTATGGAGGTCGTAGAGGACCCGGATCTGGATTCCTTCAAGGAGGCCGTACAGCCTGTTTATGAGCAGTATTCCCAGTATGCAGATTACGTAGCAAGAATTCAGGAGGTTATCGCTGGGATGTAAAATGCATCATAAGCGGACCATCCGAAACGATACGTAAGAAATAGCAGGCTTGTCTGATCATGGACGATTCATGCCCCATGATCAGACAAGCCTGTGAAACCCGTATAGCTTACATGAAAGGACCTTATATGCTATCGGACAGGAAATGAAGAGAAAATCTAATGGCTTTAGGTTTTAATGGCTTTGGTATAAGGTATTTCATGTGAGCTATACACCAGCCTTGGTTTGGCTGTGTCAGATTCACAAAACGAACGGTAAAAGGGGGAGTTTGATTTTGGTTATTGTTCGAGGAATTCATAAGATAAGTGATATTTTGGATAAGATCGCAGAGATTATGATTGTGGTAATGCTGGGAGCTATGGTGGTGATTACCGGCGCGCAGATTGTCTGCCGTATCTTTTTTACGGCCCTGGCATGGAGCCAGGAGGCTACACGCTACCTTCTGATCTGGAGTACCCTGTTTGGCGCCGGCTGCGTGTATAAGAGTAGCGGCCATATTTCCATTTCCGTGCTGCAGGATCTTCTTCCGGGGAAGGCGAAGGATATTTTGCAGATTGTGATCCATGTGCTCTGTATGATTTTGTTCGGTCTGATCGTATTTTACGGAATTAAGTATTTTGGAAAGCAGGGAAATCAGCTTTCAGCAGCTATGCGCCTGCCTATGCGGTACGTGTATATCTGCATTCCCATTGGCTGCGGCGTCATGTTCTTTCATGCGCTGGACGCAGTGCTTGGCTGTGTGATGCATTTGCTGGGAAAGGAGGAAGCGTAAAATGGCGGCTCTACTGTTTATTGCATTTATTGTTCTCCTTATTTTAGGAGTTCCCGTAGCCTTTTCCATTGCCCTCTCTTCTGTGGCAGTGATGGCGAAGGGCGAGGTGCCCCTGCTGATGATTGTACAGCGTATGTTTACGGCCACAGATTCCTTTTCCCTGATTGCGGTTCCCTTCTTCATTTTTGCGGGGGATCTGATGGCAAAGGGAAAGGTCTCTAAGGTTCTGGTGGAATTTGCGGAGGCTCTGCTTGGAATGATCAAGGGCGGATTGTCTATCGTATCCGTACTTGCGGGAATGTTTTTTGCGGCTATTTCCGGCTCCGGCGCGGCTACCACCGCAGCCGTAGGCGCTACCCTGATTCCTGAGCTGAAAAAGAGGGGCTATGATGAGGCCCGATCCGCGGCACTGATTGCGGCGGCCGGCACCATCGGCGTTGTGATTCCCCCCTCCGTACCCATGGTTCTCTATGCGGTCATTGCGGAGGAGAGTGTCAATACCCTGTTTAAAAACGGTTTTGTTCCCGGTGTTTTGATGGGCGTGATCCTCATTGGCATTTCGCTCTTTGAGGCTGCAAAGTACAATTATCCCAAGGGAGCGGGCTTTTCCCTCAAATATGCAGGAAAGACCTTCTTGAAGGCCATCTGGGGCATTCTCATGCCATTGATTATTTTGGGCGGCATTTTCTCTGGGTACTTTACCCCCTCAGAGGCTGCGGATGTGGCGGTAATCTATGCGATCCTGGTATCTGTCTTTGTCTATCGGGATATGGGACCCAAGGAGCTGTTTACCATTATGAAGGGCAGCGCCAAAACCTCTGCCGTGATTATGATTATCATTGCCTGCAGCGGGCCCTTTGGATGGGTGCTGGCTAACTGGAAGATCCCGGAGGCTATTGCCGGATCTGTGCTGAGCGTGTCCTCCAATCCTTATATTATTATGTTTTTGATTGCCATCATTATTTTGATTGCAGGTGTGTTTATGGAGACCTCCTCCGCCATCATTATTCTGACGCCGGTATTTCTGCCTCTGGTGAAGGCAATGAATATCAGTCTGGTGCATTTTGGCATTGTGTTTGTGGTGGGTATTGCCATTGGTATGATTACGCCGCCGGTGGCCATCAACCTGTTTGTGGCTTCGGGTATTACAGGGCTGCCCATTGAGCGGATTTCTAAGTCCGTGGTTCCGTATCTTCTGGGCCTGATTGCAGTGTTCTTCCTGATCCTGTATGTGCCTATGCTGTTTCCGGGGCTGATGTAGGAGAAAAATTGAAAGCCCAAGGAGACTTGGACTATAAAGCCAGCATGGGTGCATGGACTGAAAAATGTCTCTGCACCCATAAGCTTTGTATGGAAAAGCAGAGAAGCTTAAAGGATGGTTGAGCATGCACAGGAATATAAGTAAAACATTGGATATGACAACAGGGGATTCTGCTGGTGCTGCGCAATGCCCTTCAGCCCATGGGATGCAAGGTGCTCCCGGTGGTTTCATTGACGGAACCCATCATTTGGGTTGTGTGCGCGGGATTTATGGGGATAGTTTACCTTTGTTTTTGTCGAAACTGTTTCAGATCCAAAGGTTAATATTGACAAACATTCCCTCTCTTTCTTATGATTATGAATAGAAGCTATGGCCAAAGGGACGCTTTTGGCTGGGAAACAGGGGGATACATAGAAGATGAAAAGCATACGGAAAAAAATTACGGTTTGCCTGATGATGACGGTTCTCGTGGCACTATTTCTGGTAGGTGCAGTCAGTATTTCGCTGAATTACAGCAGTACCATTGCCACAGTGGATCAGATGATGTGTGAGAGTGCTAATCTGGCGGCAGAGCGAGTGGAGCAGGAGCTGCTGGCTTATAAAAATGTGGCAGCGGATACGGGCTGTATTCCACGGCTTACCGGTGAGGGTGTGGAGCTGGAGGAAAAGCGCTCCATGATTGATGAGCGGGTGGAGATGCACGATTTTCAGCGTGGAAATATCATCGGTGCCGACGGCATCAGCATTTTTGACGGAAAGGATTATTCGGATCGGGAATATGTGCGGCAGGCCATGCAGGGCAATGTGTATGTGTCAGAGCCTCTGATCAGTAAGATTACGGGAGAGCTGAGTATTATGGTTGCCGCTCCTCTGTATGAGGGCGGTATTCAGGGCGCTTCCATTGTGGGCATGGTGTATTTTGTTCCTCCGGAGACCTTTTTGAATGACATTGTGTCCTCCATAAAGGTCAGCGAGAACAGCAGAGCCTATATGATCAATAAATCTGGCGATACCATTGCAGACATTACACTGGATACGGTTACGGTTCAAAATATTGAGAGGGAAGCACAGGAGGATGCCTCCTTAAAGGAGCTTGCGGCCATTCACGAGGCCATGCGCCAGGGAGAAAATGGCTTTGGAAGCTACAAAAGCACAGAGGGCAATATGTTTGTAGCCTATGCACCGGTGGCCGGTACGGACGGATGGAGTATAGCCATTACAGCACCTCAGATGGATTATCTATCCACCACTTATACGGGAATTGCCATTAACATTGCAGTGATCATAGCCTCCATTCTGGCCTCCATCGTGGTAGCCTTAAAGCTTGCGGGTAACATTAGCAATCCTATGAAGGCATGTGCAGACCGGATGAAGCGTCTGGTGGAGGGGGATCTGGAATCTTCCGTTCCCACTGTCAGAAACCGTGACGAGACCGGTATGCTTGCCCAGTCAACGGCGGAGCTGGTGGAGGGCCTAAGCACCATCATCAAGGATATTGGGTATCTGTTAAATGAGATGGCCAATCAAAATTTGGACATTCGTTCCCAGCACAGGGATGCCTATGTAGGGGGCTTTGAAAATATTTTACTTTCCATGCGCAATCTGAAGCTGAAGCTCAGCGACACCCTCCTTCAGATCAACCGTTCTGCGGATCAGGTTTCAGAGGTCAGCGAGCAGGTATCCATGAGTGCCCAGAATCTAAGCCAGGGCTCTGTGGAGCAGGCAAGCTCTGTGGAACAGCTTGCGGCCCGAATCAATGAGATTTCCAATCAGGCCAAGGATACGGCAGGAGGCGCCCTGGATGCCAGAGGACAGACCCACCAGGCCGGCGAGGAGATCTCCGTGTGCAATCGGCAGATGCAGGAGCTTATGGAGGCCATGGATAAGATTCAGAACAGCTCCAGTGAGATCGGAAAGATCATTAAGGCCATTGAGGACATTGCCTTCCAGACCAATATCTTGGCCTTGAACGCAGCCGTGGAGGCAGCCAGGGCCGGAACCGCCGGCAAGGGCTTCGCGGTTGTGGCTGATGAGGTGCGCAATCTGGCCAGCAAGTCTGCGGAGGCTTCTCAGAGTACGGCTGTGCTGATTGAAAATTCTACGGAGGCTGTGCGCAAAGGTACGGAGATTGCGAAGCATACGGCAGATACACTGCTGGAGGTGGTAAGCAGTATGCAGTCTGTTATCAGCTCCATTGACAAGATTGCCTCTGTTTCCGGCGAGCAGTCAGAGGCTGTGTCACAGGTGACGGAGGGGATCACCCAGATCTCCGGCGTGGTTCAGAGCAACAGCGCCACCGCACAGGAGAGCGCAGCGGCCAGCGAGGAGCTCTCTGCGGAGGCTATTGGCTTGAAGCAGCTGGTGGAACAGTTTACTTTGGCTAGGGAGTAAGCAGTATACCAGTAAAAAAACAGTTGACAAATCAAAATAAAGGGTACATAATAAAGCGATAAATAAAAACTGCTGACAAAGGTGTCAGGAACCCATATGGGTTTCTGGCCCCTTTTTTTATGCACACGGACGTCCAAATAAAAGATGTCAGCAAGCTGACGGACGCCCGGCGCACAAGCAGGGAAAAAATATTCTCTGCTGCGAATGAACAGGAATAATTTTTCTTACTGAATCGGGGAGGGATCAGGGAAATGGCAGTAAAATACGTCTTTGTCACCGGCGGTGTGGTTTCCGGTCTCGGAAAGGGCATCACAGCAGCCTCTCTGGGAAGGCTTTTAAAGGCCAGAGGCTACCAGGTGACCATGCAGAAATTCGATCCATACATCAATGTAGATCCAGGAACAATGAATCCCATCCAGCACGGGGAGGTCTTTGTGACTGACGACGGTACGGAGACAGACCTGGATCTGGGACATTACGAGCGATTCATTGATGAATGTCTCAATCAAAATTCCAATGTAACCACAGGAAAAATCTATTGGTCCGTACTCCACAAGGAGCGCCGGGGCGATTACGGCGGAGGAACCGTCCAGGTAATCCCCCATATTACCAACGAGATCAAAAGCCGCTTCTACCACGAGGAGGAACGGGAGGAAACACGGATCGCCATCATAGAGGTAGGCGGCACCGTAGGAGACATCGAAAGCCAGCCCTTCTTGGAGGCCATCCGCCAGTTCCAACACGATATCGGCCACGACAACGCCATCCTGATACATGTAACCCTGATACCTTACCTGAAGGCATCCGGAGAGCTAAAAAGCAAGCCCACCCAGCAGAGCGTCAAGGAGCTTCAATCCATGGGTCTCTGGCCAGACATCCTGGTATGCCGGAGCGAGCATGCGCTTCCAGAAGAGCTGAAAGCCAAAATAGCCCTTTTCTGCAACGTACCAAAAGAGCACGTACTTCAAAATATCGACGTAGAATACCTCTACGAGGCCCCCTTGGCCATGGAAGAGGAGCACCTGGCAAAGGTTGTCTGCGAAGCCTTAAAGCTCCCCTGCCCGGAGCCGGATCTGGCCGACTGGAGAGCCATGGTCCACAGCCTGCGAAATCCAAAGCACCAGGTAGAGATCGCCATCGTAGGAAAATACATCCAGCTCCATGACGCCTACCTAAGCGTCGCAGAGGCTCTAAAGCATGGAGGAATTTCCCAGAGGGCTGATGTAAAGCTCCGCTGGATCGATTCCGAGGAATTGACAGGGGAAAATGTATCCGAACAGCTTAAAAACATTCACGGCATCCTGGTCCCCGGCGGCTTTGGCACCCGAGGAACAGAAGGAAAGATCACAGCCATCCAATATGCCAGAGAACAGGGCATCCCCTTCCTGGGCATCTGCCTGGGAATGCAGATGGCAATCGTAGAATACGCCCGGCATGTACTGGGCTACGAGGATGCCAACAGCATAGAGCTCAATCCCAACACCCAGCATCCGGTGATCACCTTGATGCCAGACCAGGACGGCGTAGTAGATCTGGGCGGCACCCTGCGCCTTGGAGCCTACCCCTGTATCCTCCAGGAAGGCACCCTGGCAGAGCGCCTCTATGAAAAACGGGAAATCAGCGAGCGCCACCGCCACCGCTACGAGGTAAACAACGCCTACCGTACACGCCTGACCGAACACGGAATGACCCTATCCGGCCTGTCCCCAGACGGTCGGATCGTAGAAATGCTAGAGCTAAAGGACCATCCCTACTTCATCGGAACCCAGGGCCACCCAGAGCTAAAATCAAGACCCAACCGAGCCCACCCCCTATTCAAGGGACTAGTCCAAGCAGCAGTCAACTACAGCCAACAATAAAAACACCAAGAACCGCCTTCCAGGCTCAGCCGCCAAGCAGAAAATTTGTATCCCGCCAGGCGTGTTAGCCCTTTCAGGGTGGAGCAGGGCAGATGCAAATTTTCTGCTTGGCGGCGTCCCTAATACAGCATGAATCAAAAATAAGAGGAGAGAACATTATGAAAGAGCGAGAAAGAAGAGAACTCCAAGGCCTATACCGACAGCAATTCGAGCATGACAACTGCGGAATCGGCGCCATCGTAAACAGCAAGGGCATAAAAAGCCACAAAACCGTAGAAAACGCCCTCAAAATCGTAGAAAACCTGGAGCACCGAGCCGGAAAAGACGCAGAAGGTAAGACCGGCGACGGCGTAGGCATCCTGCTCCAGATCTCCCACCGATTCTTCAAAAAGATCTGTTCCCAGGAAGGAATCGCCTTAGGAGAAGAGCGGGAGTACGGCATAGCCCAGTTATTCTTCCCCCAGAACGAGCTAAAACGCAACCAGGCCAAAAAAATGTTCGAGATTATCGTAGAAAAAGAGGGTTTAGAGCTCCTGGGCTTCCGGGAGGTTCCCGTCCACCCAGAGGTCTTAGGCCATGCAGCCAGATCCTGCATGCCCCACATCGTCCAGGCATTTATCAAAAAGCCTGACAGCGTAGAAAAAGGCTTGGAATTCGACCGAAGGCTCTACATAGCCCGGCGCGTCTTTGAGCAGAGTAATGACAACACCTACGTAGTCTCCATGTCCAGCCGCACCATCGTCTACAAGGGCATGTTCCTGGTAGGCCAGCTTCGCACCTTCTTCGCGGATCTCCAGGACAAAGACTACGAATCTGCCATAGCCATGGTCCACTCACGCTTCAGCACCAACACCAATCCAAGCTGGGAGCGGGCCCATCCCAACCGCTTTATCGTTCATAACGGTGAGATTAACACCATCCGGGGAAATGCGGACAAAATGCTTGCCAGGGAGGAGACTATGGAATCCGGCCACCTAAAGGGAGAGCTTCACAAGGTTCTTCCAGTAGTAAACACCAACGGCTCCGATTCCGCCATGCTGGACAATACCCTGGAATTCCTGGTGATGAGCGGTATGGATCTGCCTCTTGCCATGATGATTACCATTCCTGAGCCCTGGATCAACAATAAGACACTTTCCCAGGATGAGCGGGATTTTTACCAGTATTACGCAACCATGATGGAGCCTTGGGACGGTCCGGCCTCTATCGTATTTTCTGATGGAGATCGTCTAGGTGCTGTGCTGGATCGAAATGGCCTGCGGCCATCCCGCTACTATGTGCTGAAAAATGGCGATCTGATTCTATCCTCAGAGGTAGGTGTTTTGGAAGTTCCGGAGGAAGAAATTGTCCTGAAGGAACGGCTTCACCCCGGAAAAATGCTTTTGGTAGATACCCTTAAGGGTAGGATTCTTCAAGATGAGGATTTGAAGGAGATCTACACCACCAATCAGCCCTATGGGGAATGGTTGGATCAAAATCTCGTAGAGCTCAAGGATCTTAAAATTCCGAACATCCGTGTGGAGGACTACGATTCCACCCAGAGAAAGCAACTTCAAAAGGCATTCGGCTATACTTACGAGGAATATAAAAATTCCATCCGAAATATGGCATTAAACGGCGGTGAGGGGATCGCCTCCATGGGCGTGGACACTCCCCTGGCAGTGCTTTCCCAGAAAAAGCGCCCCCTGTTTGACTATTTCAAGCAGCTCTTTGCCCAGGTAACCAATCCTCCCATTGACGCCATCCGGGAGGAAATTGTCACCAGCACCACGGTGTATGTGGGGAAGAAGGGAAATCTTCTGGAGGAAAAGGCTGAGAACTGCCAGGTACTGAAAATCAACAATCCCATCCTTACCAACACGGATATGCTGAAAATCAAGCATATGAAAAAAGAGGGCTTCCAGGTAGCGGTGGTGCCAATTACCTATTATAAGAGCACGCCCCTTCACCGGGCCATTGATCGGCTCTTTGTGGAGGTTGACAAGGCATACAAGGACGGAGCCAACATCCTGGTGCTCTCAGATCGAGGCGTGGACGAAAATCATATGCCCATTCCCTCCCTGCTTGCAGTGTCTGCGGTTCACCAGCATCTGGTAAATACGAAAAAGCAGACCTCCCTGACCTTGATTCTGGAATCGGGAGAGCCCCGTGAGGTGCACCATTTTGCCACCCTCTTAGGCTATGGCGCCTGTGCGGTGAATCCCTATCTGGCACTGGATACCATACAGGAGCTCATAGAAGATGGCCTCCTTGACAAGGATTACTATGCGGCCATGAATGATTACAATTCCGCCGTTCTTCACGGAATTGTAAAGATTGCCTCCAAGATGGGCATTTCTACCATACAGTCCTACCAGGGAGCCAAGATTTTCGAGGCCATCGGTATCTCCAGGGAGGTAGTGGATAACTATTTCTCAGGCACCGTGAGCCGTGTGGGAGGAATCACCATGGAGGACATTGCGGCCCAGGTGGATTACTACCACACGAAGGCATTTGACCCTCTGGGGCTTGAGGTGGATTTGACCCTGGACAGCTTAGGGAAACACAAGAGAAGAAGCGGAGGGGAGGAGCACCGTTACAATCCCGAGACCATACACCTTCTGCAGCAGTCTGCCTGGACGGGAAGCTATGAGCTGTTCAAGGAATATACGGGCAAGGTGGACCGAGAGCAGAGCGGTTACTTAAGAAGCTTGATGGATTTTCGTTACCCGGAGACTTCCATACCTCTCGAAGAGGTAGAGCCGGTAGAGGAAATCGTAAAGCGGTTTAAGACGGGGGCCATGTCCTACGGCTCCATTTCCCAGGAGGCCCATGAGACCCTGGCCATTGCCATGAATCATCTCCATGGAAAATCAAACACCGGAGAGGGCGGCGAGAGCGAGGAACGCTTAGATTCCGCCGGAACCAGTGAGGATCGCTGCTCTGCCATTAAGCAGGTGGCCTCGGGGCGCTTTGGCGTCACCAGCCGTTATCTGGTCAGCGCCCGTGAGATTCAGATCAAAATGGCCCAGGGTGCAAAGCCCGGTGAGGGCGGTCATCTGCCGGCCAAGAAGGTATATCCCTGGATTGCCAAAACACGTCACTCCACCCCTGGGGTGAGCCTCATTTCACCGCCGCCTCACCATGATATTTACTCCATTGAGGATCTGGCCCAGCTGATCTACGATCTGAAAAATGCCAACAAGTATGCGGATATTTCCGTAAAGCTGGTGTCTGAGGCCGGTGTGGGCACCGTGGCCGCAGGCGTGGCAAAGGCCGGAGCCCAGGTGATTCTCATTTCCGGCTATGACGGAGGCACCGGCGCGGCGCCGGAGAGCTCCATTCACAATGCTGGGCTTCCCTGGGAGCTGGGGCTTGCGGAGACCCACCAGACCTTGCTGAAAAACGGCCTTCGGAACCGGGTGCGCATTGAGACGGATGGAAAGCTTATGAGCGGCCGGGATGTGGCAATCGCCGCACTTTTGGGAGCGGAGGAATTCGGCTTTGCCACGGCTCCCCTGGTAACCATGGGCTGCGTGATGATGCGTGTCTGCAACCTGGATACCTGTCCCGTGGGCGTTGCTACCCAGAACCCGGAGCTTAGGAAGCGATTTAAGGGAAAGCCGGAATATGTGGAGAACTTTATGCGATTTATCGCCCGGGAGCTTCGGGAATATATGGCGAAGCTGGGCGTGCGCACCATTGACGAGATGGTGGGAAGAACGGATCTGTTAAAGGAAAAGGAGGGGGCTGCCTCTCCCATGGCCTCCAAGCTTGATTTGAGCCAGATCCTGAACAATCCCTTTGGAAACGTGGAGGGACCTGTGACCTTTACGGCCTCCAAGAGCTATGATTTCCAGCTGGAGCGTACCCTGGATGAGCGTGTTCTTTTGAAAAAGCTGAAAGCCAGCCTGGAGAAGGGCGAGAAGGCGTCTGTGGAGCTCAAGGTGGGCAATACGGACCGGGCCTTCGGAACCATTCTGGGGGCGGAGATCACCAGATGCCACAAGGAGGGACTGCCGGAGGATACCATTACCGTAGCCTGTACGGGAACCGGAGGCCAGAGCTTTGGCGCCTTTATTCCCAAGGGCCTGACCCTGACCCTCTGCGGAGATACCAACGATTACTTTGGAAAGGGGCTTTCCGGCGGAACCCTTGTCATTTATCCTCCTAAGAGCCGGGGCTACAGGGCGGAGGAAAATATCATTGCCGGAAATGTGGCCCTCTACGGCGCAACCAGCGGAAAGGTCTTTGTAAACGGCGTGGCCGGGGAGCGGTTTGCCATCCGCAATTCCGGCGCTTACGCAGTGGTTGAAGGCGTGGGCGAGCATGGCTGTGAGTATATGACTGGCGGCCGGGTGGTGGTTCTTGGAAGGACCGGCAAAAACTTTGCGGCAGGCATGAGCGGCGGTATCGCCTATGTGCTGGACGAGGACAGCCATCTCTACCGGAATCTGAATAAGGATATGATTTCCATTGAGAAGGTGGAAAATAAGTACGATGTCCAGGAGCTGAAAGCCATGATTGAGGAGCATGTGGCGGCCACCGGATCGGAGCGGGGCGCCTTGGTACTGGCGCATTTTGAGGAATATCTTCCCAAGTTTAAGAAGATCATTCCCTATGATTACAAGAAAATGATAGCACTGTCCTCCAAGCTGGAGGAAAAGGGCATGAGCACCCAGCAGGCACAGATGGAGGCATTTTACGAGAGCTTC
The DNA here is from genome assembly GCA_009917555.1 of bacterium 1XD21-13. Lineage (GTDB taxonomy): Bacteria > Bacillota > Clostridia > Lachnospirales > Lachnospiraceae > Laedolimicola. The sequence goes on from QZDX01000010.1 coordinate 25,659, forward strand.
CAGAACAGGGAAACGGAGGAATAGAGCATGGGAAAGTCCACAGGATTTTTAGATTATGAACGGGAAACGGCGCAGGTGGAGCCGCCTCTTGAGCGCATCCGCCATTTCCGGGAGTTTCGTACTCCCCTGTCCCTGGAGGTGCAGAGAAAGCAGGGGGCGCGCTGCATGGAGTGCGGCGTTCCCTTCTGCCAAAACGGGGAGCTGCTGGCTGGCATGGCCTCCGGCTGTCCTCTGCACAATCTGATTCCCGAGACCAACGATCTGGTGTACACGGGAAACTGGAAACAGGCTTATGAGCGGCTTACCAAGACCCACTGCTTTCCGGAATTTACCTGTCGGGTGTGTCCGGCTCTCTGTGAGGCGGCCTGCACCTGCAATGTGAACGGGGATCCGGTGTCGGTGAAGGAAAATGAGCGGGCGATCATTGAGCATGCCTATGAGAGCGGCTGGGTGGCGCCCCGGCCTCCCAAGGTGCGGACCGGTAAGAGGGTGGCTGTCATCGGCAGCGGTCCTTCGGGTCTGGCTGCGGCACAACAGCTTAACCGCAGGGGGCATCTGGTGACGGTTTATGAGAGACGGGATCGCATTGGAGGGCTTTTGCGGTACGGGATTCCCAATATGAAGCTGGATAAGGGAGTTCTGGATCGACGGATTGCGCTTATGAAGGAGGAGGGCGTGATCTTTGAGACCAATGTGGATGTGGGAAAGGATCTGTCGCCGGAGGAGTTGAAGAAGAGCTTTGACCGGATTCTCCTTGCCTGCGGAGCGGCAAATCCCCGTGATATTCAGGTGCCGGGCCGGGATAGCAAGCATATTTATTTTGCGGTGGATTTCCTTACCTCTGTGACCAAGAGCCTTTTGGATTCTGATTTTGCAGATAAGGCTTATATTCCGGCGGAGGGAAAGCATGTGCTTGTGATTGGTGGCGGCGACACGGGGAATGACTGTGTGGGGACGGCGATTCGGCTGAGGGCCAAGTCGGTGACCCAGCTGGAGATGATGCCAAAACCCGGGGAGACCAGAAGCGCCTCCAATCCATGGCCCCAGTGGCCCCGGGTGTTAAAGACGGATTACGGCCAGGAGGAGGCTATTGCTGTTTTCGGGCACGATCCCAGAATTTATCAGACTACGGTGAAGGAATTTGTAAAGGATAAGAATGGGAATGTGAAGAAGGCTGTGATTGTGAAGCTGGAGGCCAAGAGGGATGAGGCTTCCGGCCGGATGATGATGGTTCCGGTGGAGGGAAGCGAGCAGACGATTCCTGCGGAGCTGGTGTTGATTGCGGCGGGCTTCTTGGGGAGCCAGTCTTATGTGACGGATGCCTTTCAGGTTGAGGTGGATCAGCGGACCAATGTGAAGACGGCAGCGGGGGCTTATGAGACCAGTGTCCCGGGGATCTTTGCAGCTGGGGATATGCACCGGGGGCAGTCGCTGGTGGTTTGGGCGATTCAGGAGGGCCGGATGGCGGCCAGGGCTGTGGATGCCTCTCTTATGGATTACACAAATCTGTAATGATGTTGTTGAAAGAGGAGACTTTTATGGAATTTATCGAAGGGATGAGAGAAAAGAAATCTGTGGATCTGCAAAGATTTCTTCTGGCGGAGGAAGGGACTTCGCTGTGTGTGGAAGGGGCGGTTCACAGCGTTCGGGATATGGGGGAAATTGCTTTTGTTGTTTTGAGACGGAGGGAAGGTCTGCTTCAGGCAGTTTTGGAGAAGGAAAAGGCGGAATCCGAAGGCTCGGGAATTCGGGAGGGGGATTTTGTCCGGGTTACGGGGACGGTAAAGATAGAGGCCCGCGCGCCTCATGGACGGGAGCTTCGGATTTGTCAGGTGGCATGGCTTTCCCGCGGGGAGGGTCCTCTGCCTCTTGCCATTGATAAGTGGAAGCTTAAGACTTCCTTGGAGGCAAAGCTGGATCGGAGGTCCCTGGCCTTGCGGAATCTTCGGGAGCGAGCCAAGTTTCGGATTCAGGAGGGCTTGGTTCGGGGCTTTCGGGATTTTTTGTATGGTCAGGGATTTACGGAGATTCACACGCCGAAGGTGGGAGCCAAGAGTGCGGAGGGTGGAGCGAACCTTTTTAAGCTTACGTATTTTCACCGGCCTGCGGTGCTTCAGCAGAGCCCGCAGCTTTACAAGCAGATGATGGTGGGGGTGTTTGACAGGGTCTTTGAGACGGGGCCGGTTTTTCGGGCGGAAAAGCATAATACCAGACGGCATTTGAACGAGTATACCAGCCTGGATTTTGAGATGGGGTATATTGAGAGCTTTCTGGATATCTGTGAGATGGAGACAGGGTTTTTGCAGTATGCCTTTGATTTGCTTCGCAGGGAGTATGATACGGAGCTTGGACTTTTGCAGATTGAGCTGCCGGATGTGAGCCGGATTCCCTATGTGCGCTTTGATGAGGCAAAGCAGCTGATTTCCAAGAAGTATGAGCGGAGGATTCGCAATCCCTTTGACTTGGAGCCGGAGGAGGAAGAGCTGATCGGGCGGTATTTTAAGGAGGAGTATGGGACGGATTTTGTGTTTGTCACCCACTACCCCTCGAAGAAACGGCCTTTTTATGCCATGGATGATCCGGAGGATGAGCGGTTTACGCTGAGCTTTGATCTCCTGTATAAAGGATTGGAGATTACCACCGGAGGACAGCGGATTCATGACTGGAAGAGTCTGACGGAGAAGCTTGAGAAGCGCGGTATGACAGCGGACGGCCTGGAGCAGTATCTTGATACCTTCCGCTACGGGATGCCGCCCCACGGCGGCCTGGGCATCGGCCTGGAACGGCTGACCATGCAGCTTGTAGGAGAGGACAACGTGAGAGAGGCTTGCCTGTTCCCCAGAGACATGAGCAGGCTGGAACCATAAGGATTTTAATTACGGAACTGGATGTTTTTAACAGCAATGGTCAAACAGTGCACAAAAGGATTTACGGACACATTCTTTTGTGGCCGGAAATTCTTTTAGTTAAGGTGTACTGTTTGACCATTGCGGAACTGGAATGCTTTTAACAGCAATGGTAGAACAGTGCACAAAAGGATTTACGGACACGTCTTTTTGTGGCCGGAAATTCTTTTATACTAGGGTGTACTGTTTGACCATTGCGGAACTGGAATAGGAGTTTTTATGGGCAGAAGAATTGATGATGCAACCATGGATAATGTGGAGCTTCTTGCGAAGCTGACCCTTGGGCAGGAGGAACGGGAAAAGGTTCGGGGGGAGTTGGAGCAGATCCTGGATTATGTGGAAAAGCTGAATGAACTGGATACAGAGGCTGTGGAGCCTTTGGTGCATATTTTGGATGAGGTTAATGTATTTCGGGAGGACATAGAGACGAATGGGGATGGCAGGGAGGAAGCCCTGGCCAATGCACCCAGAAGCAAGGACGGACAGTATATGGTTCCGAAAACCTTCTAGACTAAGGTGGTATTACGGAACTATCAATAGGAGGTGTTGAAAGATGGAGAAGCTTTGTTATATGTCTGCCCTGGAGCTTGGACAAAAAATCCAGGTCGGAGAGCTTCAGGTAAGGGAAGCGGTGGATTCCTGTCTGAGGCAAATAGCGGCCGTGGAGTCTTCCCTCCATGCATTTCTGGCACGAAATGAGGAGGGACTGGAGGAGCGAATCTGTGAGGTGGAGACAGGAATCCGGGAGGGACGATATTCCGGTCCTCTGGCCGGTGTTCCGGCTGCGGTGAAGGATAATATCTGTACCAGGGGACTTCCCACCACCTGTGCCTCTAAAATGCTGGAGCATTTTGTTCCCACCTTTGACGCAGAGGCTGTCAGAAGGATGGAGGCGGAGGGAATGATTCTCCTTGGAAAGACAAATATGGATGAGTTTGCCATGGGCAGCACCACAGAGACCTCCTATTTTCAGATAACGGTAAATCCCTGGAACAGGGAGCATGTGCCGGGGGGATCTTCAGGGGGCTCCTGTGCGGCTGTGGCTGCAGGGGAGGTGCCGGTGGCTTTGGGATCGGATACGGGCGGTTCTATCCGTCAGCCGGCCTCATACTGCGGGGTATGCGGATTGAAGCCCACTTATGGGAGGGTATCCCGCTATGGGTTGATTGCTTATGCCTCCTCCCTGGATCAGATTGGCCCCATCGGAAGGACAGTGGCAGACTGCGCGGCTCTCTTTGCGGTGATTTCTGGAAGGGATGAGAAGGACAGCACCAGCAGCGGACGGCCCCTTGAGACTCTAAAGGAGCTGATTTCAGGCGGTCTTAAGGGAATGAGAATAGGTGTTCCGAAGGAGCTTTTTGGAGAGGGAACGGATGAGGAGGTAAGAAAGGCCATCCTAGATGCGGCCCGGAGTATGAAGGAGCAGGGAGCACAGATGGAGGAGTTTTCCCTGGGCCTTACGGATTATCTCATTCCGGCCTACTACATCATTGCCTGTGCGGAGGCAAGCTCCAATCTGGAGCGCTTTGACGGGGTGAAATACGGTTATCGAAGCCCGGAGGCCACAGAGCTTCATGAGATGTATCGGAAAAGCCGTCAGGAGGGCTTTGGGGCAGAGGTAAAGCGGCGGATTCTTCTCGGCTCCTTTGTGCTTAGCTCCGGGTATTATGACGCCTATTATCTGAAGGCACTGAAAGCAAAGGCGCTCATTAAGGAGGAATTTGACCGGGCGTTTGAGAAATACGATTGTATTCTTGCGCCGGCAGCGCCCTCAACGGCTCCCAAGCTTGGAACCAGCCTGACCTCTCCCCTTAAGATGTATTTAAGCGACATTGATACGGTAGCGGTGAACCTGTGCGGACTTCCGGCTGTCAGTGTTCCCTGCGGCCTGGACAGCAAAGGGCTTCCCATCGGAATGCAGGTGATCGGAAACCGTTTTCAGGAAAAGAAGATTCTGCAGGCGGCTGCGGCTTATGAAGCCCTTCGGGGAGGCTTTACGAGGGCTGGGCTGGAATGGAGGTGACAAGCTATTATGGCAAAGCAATATGAGACGGTGATTGGCCTGGAGGTCCACGTGGAGCTGGCTACAGCCACAAAGATTTTCTGCGGCTGCTCCACAAAATTTGGAGGAAGGCCCAACACCCATACCTGTCCTGTGTGTACTGGTATGCCGGGTTCCCTTCCGGTCCTGAATCAGAAGGTTGTGGAATATGCCTTGAAGCTGGGGCTTGCTTTGAATTGTGAGATCAATCGGTACTGCCAGTTTGACCGTAAGAATTATTTTTATCCTGATAATCCGCAGAATTATCAGATTTCTCAACTTTATCTGCCTATCTGCCATGACGGATATCTGGAAATTGATGTTTCCGGAGAGAAAAAGAAGATACGGATTCACGAGATGCACATGGAGGAGGATGCCGGCAAGCTGATTCATGACGAATGGGAGGATTGCTCATTGGTAGATTACAATCGAAGCGGCGTGCCCCTTCTTGAGATTGTGTCGGAGCCGGATATGCGCACAGCCGAGGAGGTCATTGCCTATCTGGAGAAGCTTCGCATGCTCTGCCGTTACCTGGGTGTCTCGGACTGTAAGCTTCAGGAGGGCTCCATGCGGGCGGACGTAAATCTTTCTGTCCGGGAGGCTGGAAGCAGAGGGCTTGGAACCAGAACGGAGATGAAAAACCTCAATTCCTTTAAGGCCATTACCCATGCCATTGAGGGGGAACGGGAGCGGCAGATTGAGCTTCTTGCGGATCACCGGCAGGTGGTGCAGGAGACAAGGCGCTGGGATGACAACAAGGAGGCATCCTACGGAATGCGTTCCAAGGAGGATGCCAAGGATTACCGGTATTTTCCGGACCCGGACCTGCAGCCGGTGGTGATTTCGGACGAATGGCTTAAGAAGCTTCGGGGAGAGCAGCCGGAATTTCAGGAGGAGCGCAGGGAAAGGTTTCAGAAGGCTTACGGATTGTCGGAATACGATGCGGGAATTTTGACCCAGTCCAGGCATCTGGCGGATCTCTTTGAGACGGTGGCAGATTTGAGCGGATTTCCCAAGAAAACGGCCAACTGGCTGATGGTGGAGGGCCTTCGGATTTTAAAGGAGAAGGGGCAGGAGCCAGAGGAGCTCTCCTTTACGCCGAAGCACCTGGCAGAGCTGATTCAGGCCGTGGAGCGTGGGGAGATCAACCACGCCAATGCACGTCTTGTGTTTGAGCAGATTTTGGACGCGGATGTGGAGCCCCTTCATTTTATGGAGGAGCAGGGAATGCGGATGGTTTCCGATGATGGCGCCCTCGCCGCGGCCGTGGAGGAGACTCTTTGTGAAAATCCTAAGGTGGTGGAGGAATACCGCAGCGGAAAGGAGAAGGTCTTCGGATTTTTGGTGGGACAGGTGATGAAGAAAATGATGGGAAAGGCAGATCCAGGGAGGGTGAATGAGCTGTTGAAGAAGAGGCTTTAGATGATTGACTTTTTCCATAAAACCTTTTATACTAAAAAAACAAAGGGGCTGTTGCAAAGATAACAAGCATTTGCAGCAGTCCTTTTCTTAAGGAAATATAAAGGATGAGGCAAGACTATGAAAAAATTAGCTCTGGATGATGCCATTTTATTAAAAATAGAAAAGCCTGCCCGCTATATCGGCAATGAGATCAATGCGGTATGCAAGGACAAGTCCCAAATAGATATCCGGTTTTGCATGTGCTTTCCGGACCTTTACGAGATAGGGATGTCTCACCTGGGAATTCAGATCCTCTATGACATGTTCAACCGAAGAGGGGATGTCTGGTGTGAGCGTGTCTACTCTCCCTGGGTGGACTTGGATCGGATACTGCGGGAGCAGAGGATTCCGCTTTTTGCCCTGGAATCCCAGGACCCGGTTAAGGACTTTGACTTTCTGGGAATCACCCTTCAATATGAGATGTGCTATACCAATGTGCTGCAGATCCTGGATTTGAGTCAGATTCCCCTGCTGGCGAAGGAACGGGGGGAGGAGGACCCCATCGTGATCGGAGGCGGTCCCTGTGCCTGCAATCCGGAGCCCTTGGCGGACTTTTTTGATCTGTTCTATATTGGTGAGGGAGAGACCTCCTATGATGCTCTCCTGGATCTCTATAAGGAGCACAGGGAAAACGGAGGCGGGAGAACGGCCTTTCTGGAAAAAGCGGCCGGGATTCCCGGTATCTATGTGCCCTCCCTCTATGAGATCACTTATCATCCGGACGGGACCATTGCATCCGTGGAGCCAAAGAGCCCTCAGGTGCCCCGGAAGGTGCAAAGACAGGTTGTATCGGATTTGTCAGACACCGTATATCCCCAAAAGCCCCTGGTTCCCTTTATCAAGGTCACTCAGGATCGAGTGGTTTTGGAGATTCAACGCGGCTGTATCCGCGGCTGTCGGTTCTGTCAGGCAGGAATGTTATATCGTCCCACAAGAGAGCGGGATCTGGAAATGCTGGAGCATGCGGCTCACAGGATGCTGGAATCCACCGGACACGAGGAGATCTCCCTAAGCTCCCTAAGCTCCAGCGATTACTCCCGGCTTCCGGAGCTGGCGGCCTATCTCATGGAGCATTTTCGTGACCAGGGGGTTAATATCTCTCTTCCCTCTCTGCGGATTGATGCTTTTTCCCTGGACGTAATGAGCAAAATACAGGATGTCCGAAAAAGCAGCATTACCTTTGCGCCGGAGGCCGGCTCTCAGCGCCTTCGGGATGTGATTAACAAGGGACTTACGGAGGAAGTGATTTTAGAAGGAGCCGGCGCAGCCTTTGAGGGCGGCTGGAATAAGGTAAAGCTCTATTTTATGCTGGGACTTCCTACAGAGACGGAGGAGGACGAAAAGCATATTGCTTGGCTGGCAGATAAGATAGCCAGACGCTACTATGAGATTCCCAAGGATCAGAGAAATGGGAAATGTCAGATTACCGTCAGCACCTCATTTTTTGTCCCAAAGCCCTTTACACCATTTCAATGGGCAAGAATGTGTACCCGGGAGGAATTTCTGGATAAGGCTCATACGGTAAATATGGAAATCAAGGATCAGCTGAACCGAAAGAGTATCAAATACAACTGGCACGAAGCAGACGTAACCGTTCTGGAGGGAGTATTTGCAAGAGGCGACCGCCGGCTTTCAAGGCTTCTTTTGCGGGCCTATGAGAAGGGATGCCTCTTTGATTCCTGGACGGAATCCTTTGACAATAAGCGATGGATGGAGGCCTTTGAGGAGACAGAAACCGATCTGTTGTTCTACACCACACGGTCACGGGGAAAGGAAGAAATCTTCCCCTGGGATTTTGTTGACAGCGGCGTAACAAAGAAATTCCTGTATCAGGAATGGGAGAAGGCCCAAAAGGAAATCATCACCCCCAACTGCAGGCAAACATGCCAGGGCTGCGGGGCGGGGCGCTATGGGACCGGCATCTGTTTTTCTCATGAATCAGCAAAGGAAGGGTAGTATGAAAATCCGAATCAAATTTCGTAAATATGGAGAAATGAAATTTATTGGCCATCTGGATATGATGCGCTATTTTCAAAAGGCCATGCGCAGGGCGGGCATTGATATCTGCTATTCCGAAGGGTTCAGTCCTCATATGATTATGTCCTTTGCCTCACCGCTTGGCGTAGGTCTTACCAGTGACGGCGAATATTTGGACATTGAGGTGGGGGAGACCTTCTCCTCAAAGGAGTCCATGGAGCGCCTGAATCAAGTAATGGCCCAGGGAGTGGAGGTGGTATCCTTTCGAAGGATTCCCGATGGAAAGGCTTCCAATGCCATGGCGCTTTTGGCGGCTGCCGATTATGAAATTCGTTTTCGGGAGGGCATGGAGCCCAAGACCGGATGGGAAAAAGCCTTTGACGACTTTTGTGCCCAAAGCCGGATTCCGGTTATAAAAAAGACCAAAAAGGGAGAGCGGGAGCTGGACATTCGTCCCCTTTTGTATCGGGCAGAACGGCGGGATAACTGCATTTACCTTCAATTAGCCGCTGGAAGTGCCGATAATTTGAAGCCGGAGCTGGTGATGGAGGCCTTTGGTGTATATGCCGAAATGACCCTTCCCGAATATGCTCTTTTGATTCACCGATTGGAATTATACACGGATCTGGGAACGGAGGGAGCCCGCAAGCTGGTAGCTCTGGAGGAGTTGGGAGAGGTCCTGTAGAAATCCGAACCGCGATGGGGTTAATTTTATGGAAAAAAATGGAAAATTATTGCTTATCAAGCAGGGTGAGGAAGCACAGGAGCGAATTCTCTCTGCCTTTTATGAGGATGGGAAAGCAGTAGAGCTTTCCTGCTTTGGAGCCTCGGACACCCAGCTTTTGGGAAATATCTATATTGGCAAGGTAAAAAATATCGTAAAGAATATTGAAGCCGCTTTTATTGAAATTGAAGGGGGAATTCTCTGTTATTATTCTCTCAGGGAGCATGAGACTCCCTTTTATATAAAAGGAAACAAGAGCTCCAAGCTGTCACCGGGAGACGAGCTTCTGGTACAGGTAAGCAGGGAGGCAGTGAAAACCAAAGCACCTACGGTTACCTGTAACTTAAATTTCCCGGGAAAATACCTGGTGCTCACCACAGGGAAAAAGCAGCTTGGCCTGTCCGCAAAGCTTTCCCAGGAGGAAAAGGAGCGTTTGAGGGGAATTGCAGAGCCATTTCTCACAGAGAAATTTGGTGTCATTGTGAGAACCAATGCTGCTCAGATTCCCGGCGAAATACTTCAGGAGGAGTACCAGCGCATCAGAGGAATTTGTCACAGGGTTTTGACAGAGGGAATTCATCAAAGCTGTTTTTCTAAGGTTTATCAGGAGCCTCCTGCTTATGCGGCCGGCATCCGCAATCTAAGGAAGGAACAGCTTTTGGAAATTATTACGGATGAACCCCATATCTATGAGACTCTTTCTCAATACCTCTCGGTATATCAGCCGGAGGATCTGGGGAAGCTTCGTTTTTATCAGGAGGAAGAGCTTACCCTGGACCGCCTGTATGGAATCACTGCGAATCTAAATCAGGCTCTTAAGGAACGGGTATGGTTGAAATCCGGTGCCTATCTTATTATCCAGCCCACGGAAGCCCTGACCGTAGTCGATGTGAATACCGGAAAATACGACGGACACAAAAAGCTGCGGGAGACCTTTCTGCGAATCAACCTGGAGGCCGCACAGGAGCTGGCCAGACAGCTTCGCCTCCGCAATCTGTCAGGCATCATTGTTGTAGATTTTATTGATATGGAGGACCGTGAGGATCAAAAAACCTTAATGGATGCCTTGGAGCGGGAGCTGAAAAAAGACCCTGTGAAGACCGTGCTGGTGGATATGACCCCCTTGGGGCTTGTGGAGCTGACCCGGAAAAAGGTACGAAAAACCTTGAAGGAGCAGGTGGAAGCGTGAATCAATATGAAATCTCATTGACAAAAAGCACACGAAAGGTATTAAAGTTCCTTTTGGAGGAAACAGAAAATTCCGGCCTGGAACAGATTGTCCAGGGAGCCGGAATCTCCAAGAGAAGTGTTTATTATGATCTAAACCATATTCGCCATTTGTTGAAGGCTTTGGACGCAGGCTCTCTGGACAGAGAGGATGGGACCTATCTGCTCACCTCAAGGCAGCGGCAGGTGTTGAAGGAATATTTGAGGACCGAAGGGCGTTCCTTTGAGAAGAGCGATCGGATTGCTTATATCATCTGTGCCGCTATCTGTTCCTCCAGGGAGGTTCGTCTGGAAACCCTGATTTCCGATTTTGGTGTGTCCAGAAACGCGGTTCTATACGATCTGGCGGAGGCAAAGAGAATCTTATCCGACTATCAGCTTTCTCTTGTGAACACAAAAAAGAGAGGCTATTATGTCAGCGGTGACGTATTTCGCCAGCGCTCGGTTTTTCTACTCTATGTAACGGAGCTTTTGGATCTGCTGAATCCCTCTGACGGAGGAAATAGTCGTCTGACCCTATTTGATGCGGAGACCGTAGATTCTTATCTTCACATTTTGCATCAGATAGTGGAAGAGCTTCATTTGACCCTGGAAAAGGGAAGCATGCTGGAGCTGGTGTACCTGATTCTTGTAGTGCGCAATACACCTGCGGTGTATAAGATTCAACTTTTGGATATTGAGTATGTGCGGGGCACCAAGGAATTTCATTTGGTAGATCGCTTTTTTCAGGAAATCAAAATGCATGAGAAGCTGTACCTTGCCATTTGCCTGTTGGGATATGGGAATAACCGCCTTTATATGCATGAAAACCCCAAGGAAGAGCTGAAGCTGCAGGATTGCGCCAACAAGCTGGTGGAAGCCTTTGAGCGAATCGCCTGTGTGGATTTTGAACGGAGAGACGAGCTGATAGCCTCCCTCTATCTACATATGAAGCTTTCCTATTTTAATTATTGCTACCTGGTTCCCAACAATAATCCTCTGTTTAAAGAGATTCAGGAGGATTACGGGGAGCTTTATCGGATGACAAAGGCCAGCTGTGAGGTCTTGAAGGAAGAGCTGCCTTATCTTTTAGATGAAAATGAAGTTTCCTACCTGACGATCCACTTTGGTGTTTACATGCATAAGGCAAAGAAGGAAGCCTCTAGAGCAAGAGTTTTGATCACCTGCTTGAACATCACCACCAGCTCTCTTCTTTTGAAAAGTGAAATTGAACAGCAATTTGACAACATTGAGATAGTAGATATGGTTCGGCCTCAGGATATAACCCGATATACCGCAGGAAAGCAGATTGATTTCATCATATCCACCGTCCCCTTTGACTGCTCCCTGCCAATGATCTTGGTTCATCCTATTCTGACACAGGAGGATAAAGCCAATATTGTATCCCTGATGATGCTTTTGAATATCAGCTCCAAATCGGACAATCAGCAGGTGAAGGCTCTGCTAAAAATTGTGCGTAATCATGTGGATGAGGAAACCTATCAAATGATTTGTCACGATTTGAACAGCTACTTGAATTCCGGTGGAGCTCTGGTTACGATACCTGAACAAAAATATATGACCCTCTATGATATTCTTGCAAAATGCGGGATAATGATTGAACCTCATACCTATGGTGATTGGGAAAAGGCTGTGCGTGAGGCTGCGCTGCCTCTTCTGGACCAGGAATGTATCCGGGAGGAATACATTGACGCCATGATCTCCATGGCCCATGACAATGGCCCCTGGTTTGTCATTAACGATGAAATGGCCATTGCTCATGCCCATGCGGAGAATGGGGTGGATGCCCTGGGTCTTACCCTGACAATTTTTCAGGAGGGCCTGAATATTATGGGGAAATCCTCCATCCATTTTCTCTTTGTTCTGGCAACGCCAAACAACCAGGAGCATCTGCATATTCTTCAGGATATTATGGAGCTGAGCGGCAACATCTCCATGCAAAAGGATCTGTTAGCGGCGCAATGTGAGGAGGATGCCTTGTTTGCTTTGAGCAAACTGACGGATAAATGATTGGGTACAATTTTTTGCACTGTGAATCGTGAATAAGGTTGGGCTTTTTCTTTTGTATTCTTTTGTGTATAGTTACTTTATCAAGAAGCTTGTTGATTCAAAAACCGTTCGATATTCTACAGCGAATGGTAAAAACCGTTCAATATTCTACTTTGAATGATAGCAAAAGAAGAAAAGGAGAGAAAGTTATGTTTGTTATCGAGGCAATTTTGGGGTTTATTGTACAGTTTATTTCGAATCCCACCATCCTGATCGCACTGATTGTGCTCATTGGCTTGCTTATTCAGAAGAAGAAATGGAATGACCTGCTGCGCGGTACCGTAAAAACCATTGTTGGCTTTACCTTGATCAGCAGCGGAGCCAGTATTGTAATCGGTTCTGTTACTCCCATGAGTGATATGATGCAGGGTATCTTCGGATTTTCCGGTACGCTTCCGGTAAATGAATCCTGCTTCGCCGTAGCTTCCGCGCAGTTCGGAACGGCTTTGTCCGGCATTATGGCGATTGCGTTGGTTGTAAACCTTGTTCTGGCCCGGTTTTCAAAGTTTAAATTCATCTATCTGACCGGTCATGAGATTATGTGGATTTCTACGGTGTGTGCCATCTCTCTGGGTGCTTTGGGATTCCCCACCTGGCAGGTACTGATCTGCGGCGGTCTGATTACCGGAACCTATATGGCAGTGTTCCCGGCATTGATTTACAAATCCGTATGTAAGGTTACCGGAACCAAGGATCTGGCCGTTGGCCATTCAGGAATTGTTTATTACTGGATAGGCGGATTGATTGCAAAGGTTACCGGAAATAAGGAGAAGGATGCTGAGAAGATCAATATGTCCAAGTCCCTCAATGTACTTCGTGACCTGACCATCTCCCTGTCCCTGGCAATGACCCTGGTTTACATTTTGATTTCCATCATCTGCATGATTCAGCAGCCGGAGCTTGCGTCGGCAACCTTTGGTGGAACGAATTTTATCATCTTCTCCATCACCTACGGCGTACAGTTTGCGGTATCCATCTACGTAATCCAGTCCGGCGTGCGTATGATCGTGGCAGAGCTGATTCCGGCCTTCAAGGGTGTGGCAGAGAAGTTTATCAAGAATGCGGTTCCTGCACTTGATATTCCGATTCTGTATCCCTATCAGCCCAACTCCGTACTGATTGGCTTCCTGTGCGCAGCCATCGGCGGTGTATTGGCCTTCTTCCTGCAGCTGGCATTGGCCGGAACCGCATTGGAGCTTCCGCTGATTCTGCCGTCCCTGTTTACGGCATTCTTCTACGGGGCAACGGTAGGCTGTGTAGCTAACAAAGAGGGCGGCCTTCGTGGTGTGGTTATCAGCTCACTGATTACAGGCTTTACCATCGCGCTGTTTCCGGCACTGCTCATTAAGTTCGGCGGCGTAAATGTAGAAGGAACCACCTTCGGCGGCGCAGATGCAACGGTTGTAGGTATGTTCAATACGCAGGTGGGCGGAGTAACCGGAAGTGTTGGCTTCCTGATTGCCTCGATTCTGGTATTCCTTGCACCGATTATTTACAGTGTACTGACCAAGAACAAAGCAGGCTTTACGGAGAAAGAAGCGTAACTTCCAAAGCATATAGAAGAACGTATCCCATATATTGTGGGAGGAAAGGAGCTATCATATGAAAGAAATTAACAGTATTTTATGTTGCTGTATGACAGGAATGGGGTCCTCCTTCCTGGTAGCCATGAATGTTAAAAAGGTCATGGAGAGCCTAGGCATGGAGGATGTGCTGGTAGAGCATGCCGGCACCTATGATGCCGTTCCCGGCGCAGCGGATCTCTTTGTCTGCTCTGCAGATATCTATGAGGAATGTGCCCGGGCCGGAGATGCAATTCCCCTGGAGCATTTAACCGATTACGAGGAAATCGAAACCAAAATTAAAGCTTATTTAAATAGCTAGATGGGAAAATATTATGATAACCGAGATGTTAAAGCCTGAAAATGTTCGTATCGTTACGGAAGCATGCGACTGGGAAAGGGCGATTGAAATTTCAACACAGGCTTTGGTGGATCAGGGCTATATCACGGAGCAGTATCCCAAAACGATTATTGAAACCACCAAGAAGCATGGGGCTTACTATGTACTATGCCCGGATGTGGCTCTTGCCCATGCAAGACCGGAGGATGGTGTCGTGAAGAAGCAGCTTGCGCTTACGCTGTTTCGTCACCCCATATGCTTCCCCAATAAGAAGGATACCGTGCGTCTGATCATTACCCTGGCGGCCGAGGACTCCAATAGCCATCTGGATGTTTTGGCTCAATTGGCAGAGCTTTTGAATGATGACAGCCGTATTAAGCTCTGTGTAAATATGGATTCCACCGAAAAGCTTTATGAGGAATTTGTGCGTGGTTAAGAACAAACGATATTGTCACGCAGCGACTTTAATTAGGAGAGTATCATATGGATAAAACGTTATTTACCAAAGAATCATTGGCAGCCTACATGGATCACACGCTTTTGAAGGCCGATGCATCCAAGGAGCAGATACTTAAGGTCTGTGAGGAGGCTAAGAAATACCATTTTGCATCTGTCTGTGTAAATTCCTGCTGGATTTCCCTGGTTGCAAAGGAGCTTGAGGGTACTGGTGTTACTCCCTGCTGTGTTGTTGGATTTCCCCTGGGAGCTATGATGACCTCTGCGAAGGCGGCGGAAACAAGAGATGCCGTCGCGGCAGGCGCAAGGGAGATTGACATGGTGATTCATGTGGGGGCAATCAAGAGCGGTGACTGGGATACGGTAAAGGAGGACATTGCGGCAGTGAACGCAGCCAAAGGCGCGGCAAAGCTAAAGGTCATTCTGGAAACCTGCCTTCTCACCGATGAGGAGAAGGTGAGGGCTTGCGAGATTTCCAAGGAAGCCGGAGCTGATTTTGTAAAAACCTCCACAGGCTTTTCCGTAGGCGGAGCAACTGCTACGGACGTAGCCTTGATGCGGCGCACCGTAGGTGAGACCATGGGCGTAAAGGCCTCCGGTGGAATTCGCACTCTGGATGATGCTCTGGATATGATTGAGGCAGGCGCAAGCCGTCTGGGCGTGAGTGCCGGAGTAAAGATAGTGGAAGAGCTGTAGCATTTCATAAGGCGGCTTTCATATCTTTCATATCTTACAGGTAAAAAAGGTTGAGAAAAGGGATTCCGAATGTTATGATAAAGGAGTCCCTTTTTCTCCTATTTTAGTGTATTTCTCAGTGTATTTCTGAAAAAATAATTCTTGACATTCCCCCTCATACATGCTAATCTATTATGGATGCCGCACAGTGGGGTAGAAGTATGTACTTTTGTGGGAGTACATCACCGAAGCTGGCGAGTAATGATAATAGGAGGTGCCATATGTACGCAATTATTGCAACAGGTGGTAAACAGTACAAAGTATCTGAGGGCGATGTTATCAAGGTGGAGAAGCTGGGCGTTGAGGCCGGATCAAAGTATAAGTTTGATCAGGTTCTGGCCGTAGGCGGAGACACACTGGCAGTTGGAACCCCCACCGTGGCTGGAGCAACTGTTACCGCATCTGTAATCGGTGATGGAAAGGGCAAGAAGGTCATCGTTTACAAGTACAAGAGAAAAAGCGGATATCACAAGAAGAACGGCCACAGACAGCAGTACACGGAAGTTAAGATCGAGAAGATCGCTGTAAAGAAGCCCCGTGCAAAGAAGACTGCGGAAGAGGCTGAGACGGCAGCAGCAGAATAAGTTGTTATGATTACAGTAACCATATATAAGGATTCCGGTAAGTATCATCATTTTTCCGTAGAGGGACATGCTGGCTATGCCCAGGAGGGCTACGATATCATCTGTGCGGCGGTCAGTGCCTTGACCGTGAACACGGTGAATTCCATCGAAGCATTTACGGAGGATGATTTTTCGGCGGAGGAGAAGAATGGATTTCTTACCTGCCAGTTTAAAGGTCCTCTGTCTTCCCAGGCAGAGCTTTTGATGGACTCCATGGTGCTTGGCATAACAGACATTCAGAATAACTATGGAAAGCAATATATCAGGTTGATATGCAAGGAGGTGTAAGACCATGTTACAGATGAACCTTCAGTTATTCGCTCATAAGAAGGGAGTTGGTTCTACCAAGAACGGTAGAGATTCCGAGGCAAAGCGTTTGGGCGCTAAGAGAGCGGACGGACAGTTTGTAAAGGCTGGAAATATTCTTTACAGACAGCGTGGAACCAAGATTCACCCAGGTGTGAATGTAGGACGCGGCGGAGACGATACCTTGTTTGCTTTGACAGACGGTATTGTTCGTTTTGAGAGAAAAGGAAGAGATAAGAAACAGGTTTCTATCGTTCCGGTAGCAGCAGAATAGTTTGATTGAGGCTTCAAGTCGATAGATTTGAAGCCTCTTTTACTAATACGCCATATGCAGCCTTTGGTATGGATATTGGCTTTATAAGAAAGGTATCTTGATGTTTGCGGATAGAGCTAAAATATTTATTCGTTCCGGCAAAGGCGGCGACGGACATGTAAGCTTTCGGCGAGAGCTGTATGTTCCCAACGGCGGACCGGATGGAGGAGACGGCGGTAAGGGCGGCGACGTGATATTTGAGGTGGATGAGGGCTTGAATACCCTTTACGATTACCGTCACAAGAGAAAGTTTAAGGCCGAGGATGGCGAGGAAGGCAAAAAGCGGCGTTGTCATGGAAAAAATGGCAGCGATATTATATTAAAGGTCCCGGAAGGAACCGTGATCAAGGAGGCGGAAAGCGGCAAGGTGATTGCGGATATGTCCGGCGGGAATACCCGGCAGGTGATTCTAAAGGGAGGCTTAGGAGGAGCCGGCAATCAGCATTTTGCCACCTCTACCATGCAGGTTCCCAAATATGCAAGACCCGGACAGCCGGCACAGGAGCTGGAGGTTCTCCTGGAGCTTAAGGTGATTGCGGACGTAGGGCTTGTGGGCTTTCCAAACGTAGGAAAATCCACGCTTCTTTCCCGTGTCACCAATGCACAGCCCAAGATTGCCAATTATCACTTTACCACCTTGAATCCCAACCTGGGTGTGGTGGATCTGGACGGGGGCGGGTTTGTGATTGCGGACATTCCGGGCTTGATCGAGGGAGCCTCCGAGGGCGTAGGCTTAGGACACGAATTCCTGCGGCACATTGAGCGCACGCGGGTCATCATTCACCTGGTAGACGCGGCATCTACGGAGGGACGTGATCCGGTGGCGGATGTGTACGCCATCAACCAGGAGCTTCGGGCTTATAAGGAAGAAATCGCATTAAGGCCCCAGGTGATTGCCGCCAATAAGATAGATGTTATCTATGAGGATGGCGATCAGGATCCCATTGGGCGCTTAAAGGAAGAGTTTGAGCCAAAGGGCATCCGCGTGATTCCCATATCCGCAGCAGCCGGAACAGGCCTCAAGGAGCTTTTGTATTATACCAAGGAGCTTTTGGATAACACCCCCCAGGAGCCCATTGTATTTGAACAGGAATTTTTCCCGGAGGAAATGAATGTAGATGTACAGCTTCCCTATACGGTGGAAAAGTCCCCGGAGGAGGAGGGCGTCTTTATTGTGGAGGGCCCCCGGATCGAAAAGATGCTGGGATATACCAATCTGGATTCGGAAAAGGGGTTTGTGTTCTTCCAGAATTTCCTGAAGGATACGGGAATTCTCAAGGAGCTGGAGGATGCCGGAATTCAGGAGGGCGACACCGTGCGGATGTATGGATTGGCATTTGAATACTTCCGATAAATTCGAAGCAAGAAGGAGATTTCCAGATATGACAAGTAAACAGCGAGCCTATTTAAAAAGCTTGGCTATGACTATGGACCCTATTTTTCAAGTAGGCAAGGCTTCCGTAACCCCGGAGCTCATCACGGCCATAGAGGAGGCGCTAAGGGCCAGGGAGCTCATCAAGCTCAGTGTTCTGCAGAACTGCGCGGACGATCCCAGAGCAATTGCAGAAATGCTGTCGGAGCGCACACATTCCCAGGTGGTACAAGTGATTGGAAAGAAGATTGTACTATACAAAGAGGGCAAGGATGAGAAAAAGCGAATCGAGCTGCCCCGGTAAAGGGGAGGAAAGAAAAAGGGTGGGGATCATGGGCGGAACCTTTGATCCCATTCATACGGGTCATTTGATTTTGGCAGAGACCGCATATGAGGCATTTCATTTGGACTATGTTCTCATTATGCCCAACGGGAATCCGCCCCATAAGCCGGGCCAGGTCCATGCGTCGATGGAACAGCGTACCCATATGGCAGAGCTGGCTGTGGCGGATAATGAGCATTTCCGGGTATCTGATTTTGAAAAAACGCCGCAGGATTATCATTATACCTATGAAACTCTGGAATTTTTGACACAAAAGCACCCGGATATAGATTATTATTTTATCCTGGGAGCCGATTCCCTGGTACATTTTCATACCTGGAAGGAGCCTAAGCGAATCTGTCAATGCTGCCGGATATTGGCTGCCACAAGAGATCGAATGGAAACCGCTGTGCTGACGGAGCATATGGAGCGCCTGGAGCGGGAATTTGGAGCTCAAATTGCCCCCCTGGAGACTCCCAATATTGACATTTCCTCAAATATGCTCCGAGAACGGGTGCGAAAGGGACAAAGCATCCGTTATTATGTTCCCGATGCCGTGGAGGCCTACATTCGGGAACAGGGCTTATATCATAAAAATTTGACCGAAAAGCATTGAACACGGAAGTGGGGAATTGGAATGAAACATTATGACATGAAGGCGTATCAGAAAAAAATAAAGCATGAAATGGATGAAGGGCGTTACCAGCATACCCTTGGCGTCATGTATACCTGTGCGGCTCTTGCCATGCGCTATGAATACGATATTCAAAAGGCGGAGCTGGCCGGCCTGCTTCATGACTGCGCCAAGTGTATTCCCAACGGAAAAAAGCTGAAGCTCTGTGAGAAGCACAACATACAAATCTCCGACACAGAGCGCAGAAATCCCTTTCTGCTTCATGCAAAGCTAGGGGCCTTCCTTGCAATGGAGCAATACGGTATTAACGACAAGGAGATTGTCAGCGCCATTCTCAATCACACCACAGGAAAGCCCAACATGTCCCTGCTAGATAAAATCGTCTATGTGGCCGACTACATTGAGCCGAGACGGAATAAGGCTGAAAATCTGGCTGAGGTTCGAAAGCTGGCCTTTCTGGATCTGGATCAGGCCCTGTATCGGATTCTTTCCGATACCTTGAAATATCTGGATAAGGGCTCCGGTGAAATAGATGGTATGACCATCAAGGCATATGAATATTACCACGAAAAGCAATCCCAGAACTCGAAACAGGAGGAAACATAAATGACCTTAAAGCAATCAAAGGAAATGGCTCAAAAGGCATTTCATGCATTGGAGGATAAAAAAGCAAAGGATATCCGCATTTTGGATATTTCCGCAGTCAGTGTACTGGCTGATTACTTTCTGATTGCAAGCGGCTCCAACCGCAATCAAGTGCAGGCTATGGTAGATAATGTTCAGGAGGAGCTGCACAAGGCAGGCTTTGACCCCAGGCAGGTAGAGGGATATCAAACGGCCAATTGGGTGCTTCTGGACTATGGCGACATTATCATTCATATTTTTGATGAGGAGAACCGCCTTTTCTACGATTTGGAGCGTATCTGGAGGGACGGAGCTCTGATCCAGGCTGAGGATTTGACTTGACAGGAGGATGCTGCAAATGATATTGACAGGAGCGCTGGTAAATGCACTTGCTGTGTTTGCCGGCAGTACCTTAGGGCTTCTTTTAAAAAAGGGATTGCCGGAGCGAATGGGTGATTCCATTATGAAGGGGCTTTCTCTTTGTGTGATTTATATTGGAATAAGCGGTGCCTTTGAGGGGGAAAATGTGTTGATTGCCATTGTTTCTATGGCTGTGGGAACTGTCATCGGAGAGCTTTTGAATCTGAACGACCGCATGGAGCAGCTGGGACAATGGCTTCAAAACCGGTTCCAGTCCAAGGACAGTAAGGTATCCGTGGCCGAGGGCTTTGTTACCAGCAGCTTACTATTCTGTACGGGAGCCATGACCATTGTGGGATCTCTGCAGAGTGGACTGTCGCTGGATCACAGTACCTTATTCGCAAAATCATTGATTGATGGGATAGCTGCTGTGGTTCTCGCCTCCAGCCTGGGCTTTGGTGTAATGTTTGCCGGTGTCCTCTGCCTTGTCTACGAGGGTGGATTGGCTTTGTGTGCACAGTTTATCGGCCCTTTTTTGACTGCCACCGTCATCAACGAGATGACCTGCGTAGGATCTCTTTTAATTATGGGCGTGGCAATCAATATGCTGTTTAAAAATAAAATTTGTGTCATGAATTCCATACCTGCGGTATTTATGCCAATCCTTTTGTGCAGATTTATGTAACCTATATCACAGGCTTACACCATACAAGCCTGCCGGCCCATGGCAAGGAGGAAGCTATATGGGAAAGATTATCAATATTACGAAAACCACCAATAACCGTTTCCTGAATATGTATGATCTGGATGTGGAGGATAAAAATGGGGGTAGACACCCTTATCATGTGGCCTCCAGAGCACAGTGCAGGGAGGGCTTAAAGCTTTCCACAGGCAAAAATAAGCCGGATGGCGTCATCATTTACGCCCTCTATGGGGAGCAGAAGGATCGGGTAGTTTTGATCCGTCAATACCGTTACAGCATTGGAAATTATATCTATGAATTTCCGGCCGGCCTGATCGATGAGGGAGAGGACTTTCACGCCGCCGGAATCCGGGAGCTGAAGGAAGAAACCGGATTGACCCTCCACCCCTTGGAGGTGGACCCCATCTATTCCAAGCCTTACTTTACAACCATCGGAATGACAGACGAATCCTGTGCCGCCGTCTATGGCTGGGCTGACGGGGAGATCTCAAGCAAGGGGCAGGAGGATACGGAGGAAATTGAGGTCATTTTAGCAGACCGAGATGAAATTCGACGGATCTTGAGGGAGGAGAACGTCTCTCTGATGTGCGCCTACATGATGATGCATTTCTTACACGAAGCACCTGAAAATCCCTTTGCTTTTCTAAATGATGCAAAATAAATAGGGGCGCAGGTTACGTAATATTATTATGTAACCTGCGCTTTTTGCATGTAAATCTTTACTTATATGCTTGGCTCTTTTATGAAAAGTTTATCAGGAGCCGCCTCTCATCGGAAAAAACGGAAAACGCCAAATACCTTGCCGAGAATCTGACAATCAGGAACGATAATCGGGTCCATGGTATCATTTTCCGGCTGCAGTCGGATATGATCCGCCTCCTGGTAGAAGGTCTTTACAGTGGCCGAGTCATCCACCAAGGCTACCACAATGTCCCCATTGCGCGCGGTCTGGCGCTGCTCCACCAAAATGGTATCACCGTCAAAGATTCCCGCATTGATCATGGATTCTCCCTGTACCTGAAGCATAAAGCACTGCTCATTGGGCATAAACTCCATGGGAATGGGGAAATAGGACTCCACATTCTCAACAGCCAGAATGGGCTGTCCGGCAGCTACTCGTCCTATAATGGGAACATTCACTACCTCTCTGCGTACCAGATTGAAATTGTCATCAATAATCTCAATGGCACGAGGCTTGGTGGGATCACGGCGGATGTATCCATTCTTCTCCAGGGTTTCCAGATGCGAGTGCACGGAGGAGGTAGATTTCAAATCCACAGCCTCGCAAATATCCCGCACTGAGGGGGGATAGCCTTTATTCAATATCTGTGACTTAATATATTCCAAAATCTCGGTTTGCTTTTTCGTGATTTTGCCATAGGACATGGGTATGTTCCTCCTTTATATCTTGTATTGGGTTGACAAATGAAGCTCAAATACTAGATATAGTATAACATATGTTCGAATAAAAAGCAAACAAATGTTTAGAAAATTTGTTCTGTAATATTTTTAAAATGTCCTAGTAAATCTTAAAAGTCTGTGATATAATTGTTAAGAATTGTAATAATTCAATCACACAACAGGAAAACAGAAAGGAACTTACTACTTATGAGGAAGAGAATGCTGTGGATTTTGCTGGCACTGACCGTAAGTATCAGTGTCACAGGCTGTGGAAAAAAGGAGGAACCGGCTTCGGCTCCGGCAGAAGAGGAATTTTCTACAGAGGACGAGGTTCTTGACGAGGAGCCGGAGGAACCGGAAGAGGAAGAAGAGGAGGAAGAAGAGCCGGAGGTAGCTCCGGAGGGCATGTACGCCAGTGAGCTGACCAATGAATGGATCAGCGAGGATCTGAAGGAACAGCGCCCCATCGCCGTAATGGTTGACAATGAGAAGACAGCATTGCCACATTTTGGTCTCACACAGGCAGATGTAATCTATGAGATGATGAACAGTACGCAAAACGATCAGATCACTCGTTTTATGGTCCTGATAAAGGATTATGACAGCATTGATCAGATCGGAAGCGTGCGAAGCGTGCGTCCCACGAACCTGATGATTGCTCCGGAATGGAATGCCATTGTCTGCCATGACGGAGGACCCTTCTATATCAATACATATTTGGAAAAAGCGTATGTGGATCATTTCAGTGGGACCTTTTCACGTGTAAACAATGGTAAACCCAGGGAATTTACGGAGTATATTCTTCCTGGAGATATGGACAAAAACTTTCGGAATACAAAGGTCGACAGGGAATACAATGATTATCGTCCGGAGGAGCCCCATTTTAAATTTGCTTCGGAGAAAAAGCCGGTTAAGATGGAAGAACAGGCAGGCAATTTTAACTGCACTTTAGTAGATCTTCCTTTTGGACACAATGGCTCCCAGTTAGACTATGACGCGGCCTCCGGAACCTATCTGTATTCCGAGTACGGCAGCGCGCACAAGGACCCGGGCAATGGCAACAAACAGCTGGCTTTCAAGAATGTCATTCTTCAGAAAATGTCGTTTAACCAGCTGGACGATCACGGATATATGGTTTGGAACTGTCTTGGGTCCGGAGAGGGCTATTATATTACCGATGGAAAAGCAATGCCCATCAGCTGGGTAAAAGAATCCGAACAGGGGCGTACCGTATACCGCGACACCATGGGTGATGAGATTCAGATAAATACAGGTAAAACCTACATTGGTTTTGTGGCGGATAGCCGATGGAGTGAATTGGTAGTGGAATAAACCATATGAAAAAATAAGTATTTAAAAAAGCAGTCCTTGCGGGTATAAGGTATAAGCCTGCAAGGGCTGTTTTTTGTTGCAGACTTTTACTCAAAAACCAATCAGCTCCGTCACCTCCAATTTACGAGCAAGTGCAGTCAATGCCTCTTTGTTGGTGATCGGGTATACAAGCCTTTGCTTTGACAGATACTTCTGGTTCACAAAATCGCTCATTATTTTTTCTACATGTCGGTAGGATACTACTAAGCTTTCTGCAATCAAAACCTTTTTGATACAAATCAGGTGTTACCAAAAACACTTCTTAATACATTAAATGTGGTTCAGCATTTGGAGCTAGATATCCCCGTATACTCTGGAATGGATCGCCCTATGGTACGTAAACAGATGGTAGCGGGTGAAATTCATGGAGAAACCGGTCTGGATGGCCCCGTATTTGGCCCCTTAAGAATCAAAGAGGAAAAGGAACATTCTGACCAATTTTGAAACAAAGCCTGCTTATGTTGAGGTGTATGTGACTTTTACCGAACCAATGGCAAGGAGCCTAATACACTTGTAGGTATAAAGCTGAATTTGACACGCTTCTGGGACTTGGTGGAAGAAAATCTTCGCCGTTTCCGATAGCCAAAGTCTAGTCCTCCCGAAGCCTCACCGCCTTGGCCGCCATCCGCCGGCGGTGTTCATCCTGGGCGGCATAGTGCTTCCGGGTGGTATTCACATCCTTATGGCCCAGCACATCAGCCACCAGATAGATATCTCCGGTCTCCTGATACAGTGTAGTTCCGTAGGTGCTGCGGAGCTTGTGGGGAGTGATTTTCTTAAGGGGCGTTACCTGCTTTGCATATTTCTTCACCAGGTTCTCCACAGCGCCTACGCCGATGCGCCGTTTCTGGGTGGAGTAGAAGAGTGCAAGCTCATGTCCCTCCTGGGGAATCACTTCCTTGCGGCTTCCGTTGATATAATTTTTCAGAGCTTGTTCTACCTCATCGCCAAAATAAACGATCATTTCGGAACCGCCTTTTCGTATTACCTTGATGCCATTGTTGTTAAAATCCACATCTGTAATGTCAAGTCCCACACATTCAGACACGCGGATTCCGGTTCCCAATAGGAGCGTAACAATGGCCAGATCCCGTTCCTTGGTCTTTTCATAATAGACTTTTTTCTGACCGGTAAGGCCGTCTCCTCCATGCTCAATAAAATCCAGCAGCCGGGCCGTCTCATCTACATCCAGGCGGATAATGGCCTTGTCGTGGAGCTTGGGCATGTCTACTAGGACGGTAGGGTTATTTTTAATCATTTCATAGCGATATAAGTAGGCATAAAGGCTTCGAAGAGCAGACATTTTTCGCTTGAGTCCCAACTCTCCATTGGAAACATCCTTCACAGATGCTTTTTCATTCACATCGAGATCCGTTGAATTGTCTCCAGCAGCAATTTTTTTCTGATAAAGCTTTAAATACTCCTGATATTCCTCAATATCTACCGCCTGAAGCTGATCCAAGTCATCCAGTCTGAAATCCGATGTTTTATAATTTTTATATAAAGGATTTTCCTCAATCAGAAATCGGAAGAAGATTCGAATATCATAAGCATAGGAAATTCGTGTCTTTGTAGAGGTGGTAGATTCCATGGCTCGAAAATAATCCTTTACAAAGTATGGAAGGGTGCTTAAAATCTCCCGCAGCCTTCGAATATTTTCTATATTATTTTGTTGATGATATGTTCTATATTCCATGATGAAATGTTTCCTTTCTTAATGTCTGGTGTGTACCTTTCCTGCAATTCACACAAGCTTCCACCTTCGTAAACACAGTAGTTACCATAATATTATTATGTAAACACCATTGATTACTTATCCTATTGAGTGGGGATGCCCATTGACGTTTGAGGATGTCAATGCTATAATAACTAAGTACAATTCCATATAAGGTATTAAGTGCCTGTCTGGATAAAAGGTCCGGCAGGGAAAAGGGAATTAGGTGTAAGTCCTAAGCGATCCGGTCACTGTAAGCAGGGAGTATTTCCTGACACATCCATTGTACAACTTTTTGTATGAGAAGGAAAGGAAAATATGCAGATCTGTAAGCCAGGAAACCTGCTTAATACTTAAGGAGAGACTTCCGAAGAAAGTTCAGTTCCTGACAAAATGCCTGATGGTTTTTTGTATTTGTCTGTTTCTCGGGAAGCAGGCATTTTTTATGCAACACAGGTCTTTCTTTGACCTGCCATATGGAATGCTCACTGTGGAACCGTACCATCTAAAAGCGGCTCTACCAAACGCAAAAGGTCTGATAGGCTGTGACGGCATTCAGTCTATTCACGCCTTTCCCCAGGCCGCTGCGGATGCCATGACATCTGTTCTGAGAGCTTGTCTAAGAGAGTTTTTTACAAATCAAGAAGAAAATCCTGCAGCTTTTCTGTCTTGAAGAATTAAAAGCTATTTCTGTGACAGCTCTTTTGGGCAGATGTTTTTTGTGTATGATGGAGATTGGATTATTTATTCCCTAGATCTATGAGAAAAACATGTGTTTGTCGCATAGATCTAAGATGCCGAGTATCTACTGCACTGAAAGCTTCCACCCATATCAAAGATCTTTTTAAATCGTTACTCCCTTATTATAAATACATCTCAATACTATTTTACAGTTACACAGATTTAAAAAGCCGTCTATAGGATAGATATAAATATCATCCACAAGGCGGCCTTTCCAAACCCTCCAGGCAATTGGCAATTAAAGTTTATACTCCGTAGAGTAATATGGCATAATCAAATTCTGACCGGATATAATTTTTCCGTTCTTAATGGAATTCAACTGGCTTACCTCCCTGATGTACTCTTCTTTGGAATCATAATTCTCCAAATATGCATCTGCCAGATCCCATAAGGTATCACCAGGCCGAATCTCAATATTGGTATAATACTTGTAATAAGTAACCTCCGGCTCCTTATTCTTCGCCTTTGATAAAAAGCTCCCAAATGTAATAGCCAAAGCCAGAATCAAACAAACCGTTAAACAAATCGTCAAAACAGATTTTTTTCTCCTACACATACTCTTATCCCCCAAACCCCATTTTTCGAACATATCTTCCAAACAATTGTTCTGTATGCTGTTATTATACACACAGAACAATTGTTTGTCAATACATATGTTCGAAAAATGTTCGATTTTTTGTTCGAGATATAAGATCAAAAAAATCACCCAAACACTGCTCTTAAGCTCAATGTCTGGGTGATATATTCCGATCATTTAACACAAAACGGTTGCTGTCTGCTTCATTAGTCTAACTGCTTAATACAATCAATGGTAACCTGGTAGTCTTCTTTTACCTGCTCCAGCACCGGTTCCAAATCTGCACCGTATTCCTCCCTATTGCGCAACAGCTCAGCAAGGTCATTGGAGGATTTGTAAAGTCGGTCCAGAGAAAGATTCTGACAGATTCCCTTAATGGTATGGGCAGCTCGGAATGCCTCTGGCATATTACGATTTTCTATGGAGGTGCAAAGTAGCTCAAAACTGGAATCATTGAGAACACGAAGCACAAACTTTTTGATCCGCTCTTCGGTTCTTAGACGTCCCTCTACATCCGCATAATTTCCTCCCATAGCATCATAACATTCTTTGATTGTCATTTTATCTTACCTTCCTTTCTGTTGCTCCTTTATACAATTTATCATAAATATAGCAGTAATTCAAGATAAACGCTAAAATTTAGATGATAGAATATAAAAAACTCTTACCATGACATGGGCAGTGAAGGTTACTTGTTCACTCCGTTCACAGTAACCTGTAAAGGGATAGAATGAGGCATAATCATTATCTTTCGCTTGCTAAACCTCTCTCTTTCGTGGTATCATGTCCAGGACAGATTGTCAGAAGGAAGGTATTGATATGAAGCTGCAGCAGCTCTTAAGCTATACACGCAGAGCCGTGGATGATTACCATATGATACAGGAGGGGGATAAAATTGCCGTAGGAATTTCCGGCGGTAAGGACAGCCTGGCCATGCTCTATGCCCTCCATGGCCTGCAGCGCTTCTATCCGGCCTCCTTTGAGCTGGAGGCTATTACTGTGGACCTGGGCTTTCCAAACTTTGATTTAAGCGGAATCCGGGCCTTGTGCAAGGAAATGGATATACATTATACCATTGTTCCCACAGATATCTACGATATTATCTTCCAGGTGCGCCGGGAAAGCAATCCCTGTGCCCTCTGTGCCAAGATGCGCAAGGGCGCCTTAAACAAGGCAATCAAGGAAACCGGCTGCAATAAGGTAGCTTACGCCCATCACAAAAATGATGTAATTGAAACTATGCTGCTCTCTCTCATCTTTGAGGGGCGTTTTCATACCTTTGCTCCGGTTACCTATCTGGATCGGATGGATTTGACGGTAATCCGTCCTCTGATGTATGTGGATGAGGCAGATGTGATTGGTTTTCAGCACAAGTACAATCTGCCTGTCTGCAAAAGTCCCTGCCCTGCCGACGGGCATACCAAGCGGGAATACGCCAAGGATCTGCTCCGCAGTCTGAATCAGGAGCACCCCGGAACCTCCGAGCGCATGTTCCGGGCTATTTTGGAGGGCATTTACAAGCCTTATGAGGACCCAGAATTCATCCGGGAGCTTTCTCAAAGTTCATACAAATAATTTGGCCGGCTTATTTATTAAGCTTCCTCCACATCTTTCGATCACGCAAGCAACTTCTCTCATATAAGAGCGAACGCTTCTGGATGAGATCCCCAGCTCATCTGCTAGTAAACGGTTTGTAACCGGAGTGTCCATATCTAAAAGCAGCTGTAAAAGAAGCTGCGCTTTGGGAGAAATATACATTGGCCTCCTCTCCTTGCATACAGTTTTAAAACAATTCTCTACAATAAAAGTGTAACATAAAAAATAGGGTTTCCATTTTTACAAAAGTATACTTTTGCCACAATGTTGTGGAAAAATACGTCTAATAAAAAAGACTTTACTTCTGAGTGTGATTCTCAAAAGCAAAGCCTTTTTGTAAGCTTATATTAATTATTTCATCTCAATCTCACTATGCAACTGCTGCAAGGACTTCACCTCCAGCTTGCCGCCCTTTTCCTTCACCTTCCGAATTCCTTCCGTTGTAGCGATAGCCGCCGCCATAGTCGTCATATAGGGTATCTTTCCCTTAATAGCCGCCTTGCGGATGTAGCTGTCGTCATACCGGCTTTCCTTGCCGGAGGGTGTGTTGACAATGAGCTGAATCTCCCCATTGGCAATAGCGTCCATAATATTAGGCCGTCCCTCCTGGAGCTTCTTTACCTTCCGGGCCGGAATCCCGTCCGCCACAATCATATCGTAGGTGCGCCCCGTAGCCATAATGGAAAAGCCATCTGCATAAAAGCCTCTGGCCACCTGAAGAACCTCCGGCTTATCCCGGTCGCTGACACTAATGAGCACCGTTCCTGACAGAGGCAGGCAGGTCTGGGTTGCCTCCTGGGATTTGTAAAATGCCTCGCCAAAGTTGGAGGCAAGTCCAAGGACCTCCCCGGTAGAGCGCATCTCCGGCCCAAGAAGGGGATCAACCTCCTGGAACATATTGAAGGGGAATACGGCTTCCTTTACCCCGTAATGATGGAAATGGCTTTCCTTAAGCCCCGGAACCGGCGAGGGTCTTCCCGTCAGCTCCTCCGTAATCACCTCTGTGGCAAGCTGTACCATCTGAATGTTGCAGACCTTGGATACCAGCGGCACCGTCCGGGATGCCCTGGGATTGGCCTCCAGCACAAAGACCCTTCCGTCCTCAATGGCATACTGCATATTCATGAGACCGCAGACATGCATCTCCTCCGCAATCTTCTTGGTGTATTCCTTAATTGTCCTTAAATTCTCCTCCGAAATGTTGAGAGAAGGCAGAATACAGGCCGAATCGCCGGAATGTACCCCGGCCAGCTCAATATGCTCCATGACCGCCGGAACAAAGGCATGGGTTCCGTCACAGATGGCGTCCGCCTCACACTCCATGGCGTGATGCAGAAAACGGTCAATGAGAATGGGCCGATCCGGTGTCACGCCCACAGCAGCCCGCATATAACCGATGAGGCTTTCCGGATCATGAACCACCTCCATGCCCCGACCTCCCAGCACGTAGGAGGGACGCACCATAACAGGATAACCAATCTTCTCGGCAATCGTCAGAGCCTCATCCGCATTGACAGCCATTCCGGCCTCCGGCATGGGAATCTCAAGCTTCTCCATAATAGCCCGGAACCGATCCCGATCCTCTGCCAGGTCAATAATCTCCGGACTGGTGCCTAAGATGCGCACACCGTTCTTTTCCAGCTCTGCCGCCAGATTGAGAGGTGTCTGACCACCAAACTGGGCAATCACACCCACTGGCTTCTCCTTTTTGTGGATGCTTAAGACATCCTCCAGGGTCAGAGGCTCAAAATACAGCTTGTCCGAGGTATCATAATCCGTAGAAACCGTCTCCGGATTGCAGTTTACAATAATCGTCTCAAATCCCAGCTTCTTCAAGGCAATAGCCGCATGGACACAGCAGTAATCGAACTCAATGCCCTGGCCGATCCGGTTGGGACCTCCTCCCAGAATCATAATCTTAGGCCGATCCGTGTTGATGGTACTGTGATCCGGCGCATTGTAGGTGGAATAATAGTAGGCATTGTCCTTGGTGCCGCTTACATGCACGCCCTCCCAGGCTTCCGTCACACCTATGGCAATTCTGGCCTTGCGGATATCGGCCTCGGGGACCTCCAGAATCTGGCTTAAATACCGGTCGGAGAAACCGTCCTGTTTAGCCTTCCTTAGCGCCTCTGCCTCCGGCACTCTCCCATGGCTGGAGGCCAAAAGTGCCTCCTCCTCTTCCACCAGCTCTCTCATCTGATCAATAAAATAATGCTTAATCTTCGTGAGCTCATAGAGCTCCTCCGTAGTCGCTCCCTTGCGGAGAGCCTCATACATAATAAACTGCCGCTCACTGGTAGCTGCATGGAGCATTTTCAAAAGCTCACGCTTAGTTTTTTGGTGAAAATCCTTGGCAAAGCCCAGACCATAGCGGCCATTTTCCAGGCTTCGTATAGCCTTCTGAAATGCCTCCTTGTAGGTCTTGCCAATACTCATGACCTCGCCTACGGCGCGCATCTGGGTGCCCAGCTTGTCCTCCACACCCTTGAACTTCTCAAAGGCCCACCGGGCAAACTTGATTACTACATAGTCCCCGTCCGGTACATAGCGATCCAGAGTGCCGTATTTGCCGCAGGGAATCTCGTCCAGGGTAAGGCCGGAGGCCAGCATAGCGGAAACCAGGGCAATGGGGAAGCCCGTTGCCTTGGAAGCCAGGGCCGAGGAACGGGAGGTTCTGGGGTTGATCTCAATTACAATATCCCGGTCTGTTACCGGATCGTGGGCCCACTGTACATTGGTTCCGCCGATGACCTGAATTGCCTCCGCAATGCGGTAGGACTTCTCCTGGAGCCTTTTTTGCACATCCTCGGAGATCGTCAGCATGGGGGCGGAGCAGAAGGAATCACCCGTATGTACGCCCAGGGGATCGATATTCTCAATAAAGCAGACCGTAATAATGTTATTCTTGCTGTCCCGGACTACCTCAAGCTCCAGCTCCTCCCAGCCAAGAATGGATTCCTCCACCAGAACCTGGCCTACCAGACTGGCCTGCAGCCCCCTGGCGGTAACGGTTCTAAGCTCCTCCACATTGTAGACCAGACCGCCGCCTGCGCCGCCCATGGTGTAGGCCGGACGCAGAACCACCGGATAGCCCAGCTTCTCCGCAATGGCTACGGCCTCATCCACACTGTAGGCCACCTCGCTGCGGGCCATCTCAATACCGAGGCTGTCCATGGTATGCTTAAACTCGATCCGGTCCTCGCCACGCTCAATGGCATCCACCTGGACCCCAATAACCTTCACATGGTACTGCTCCAAAACTCCTGCCTTAGAAAGCTCCGAACAAAGATTAAGACCGGACTGTCCGCCGAGATTCGGCAATAAGGCATCTGGTCTCTCCTTCTCAATAATCTGTGTCAGCCGTTCCACATTGAGCGGCTCAATATACGTTACATCTGCAGTTCCGGGATCGGTCATAATGGTGGCCGGATTGGAATTCACCAATACAATCTCATAGCCCAATTTTTTTAACGCCTTGCACGCCTGTGTGCCGGAATAGTCAAACTCACAGGCCTGGCCGATGATAATAGGACCGGAACCGATAATCAGAACCTTGTGGATATCGTTTCTTTTACTCATACATGTTCTCCTTTATATATTAACAGGATACCTTAGTGAACAAAGGGGCACCCGTTTTCTTACACTCTGCTTCCAGCTACTCTAAAATAATGGTAAAGGGCCCGTCGTTTACCAGCTCTACCTTCATGTCCGCCCCAAAGCTTCCCTGCTGGACCTTGGAAGCCTTGCCCCGGCAGCTCTCAATAATATATTCATACAGCTCCTGGGCAAGTGCCGGATCTCCTGCATTGGTGAAGCCTGGCCGGTTGCCGTGACTGCAGTCCGCATAGAGGGTAAACTGTGAAATCAGGAGAAGCTCCCCCTCCACATCCTTTAAGGATAGATTGATTTTTCCGTTTTCATCAGGGAAAATCCGCAGGCCCAGCATTTTCTTTACCAACCGGTCCGCCTCTGCTCTTGTATCCTTTTGTCCTACACCAATGAGGACCAGAAAGCCTTTTCCTATATTTCCAATAACAGTCCCATCCACCGTTACCGATGCATGGGACACTCTCTGTATGACAAACCTCATAAAATCTATTTCTCCTGTAAAGAAAGCCTTGTGGGTCCTGCCTCGCCATAAGGCAGGACCTAAAAGGATGTTAAATTCTCTCGTGCTCTTTTTCCTTGTATGTAACAAATTCCCGGATGATTTGGATGGTTCCGTCAATTCCAAGGGTGCTGGTATTGAGGCACAAATCATAGCCGGCCGCTTCTCCCCACTTTTTGCTTGTGTAGTAATTATAGTAGCTGGCTCGGCTCTTATCCGTCTTGCGGATCAGATCCTTGGCCTTTGCATCCGTCAGATCGTGGCGTCTGGCAATCCGCGTAATGCGTGCCTGGAGATCCGCGTAGAGAAATACATTGACCACATTGGGAACATTCTCCAAGGCGTAATCCGCACATCTTCCCACGATGACGCAGGGTCCCTCTGACGCTATCTTCTTGATGCTGTCAAACTGTGCAAGAAATACCTTATGATTCAAGGGCATCTCAGAGAAGGCTGCTGAAGAATAGCCCGTGGAGTATGTATCCATTACCAGGGAATACAAAAAGCTGTTGGTGGGCTTCTCGTCGTGGTTTTCAAAAAGCTCCTGGCACAAGCCGCTGTCCTTGGCTGCCCTTGACAGAAGATCCTTGTCATAGCAGGGGATTCCAAGCTCCTCCGCCAGCTTCATTCCTATATCATGGCCGCCGCTGCCATACTGACGTCCGATTGTAATAACTGTATGAATTGCCATATTGGTGTTCGCCCCTTTCTAAAACTGTCGTATCCCATACAAAATCGTCTGCTAACAGCCGATTTGCAAGTAATACCCTTCGCACTGCTCATTGCTTATGAGAACATTATACACCAATCATTCGTTTTTTTCCAGACTCATAATAATTCCCTTTGCAATCCCCTTGGCAATGTCATTCTGATAGCTATCATCCGCAAGGCTCACCGCTTCGTCTCCATTGCTTATATAGCCCACCTCTATGAGCACAGCAGGCATCTCCGTATCGGAAATAATATGATAACTTCCCTCCTGAAAGCCTCCGTCAAGAGCTCCGCTTTCCTTAACTACGGCCGTTTCAATCATCTCAGCCAAATTGGCACTCTGCTTACTGCTCTCTTTATAGTAGCTGACTACTCCGGAGCTGCTGCTGTCCTCGGAATACCCACAGTGAACGCTTACCAGAAGATCTGCCTGGGCTTCATTGGCCTTCTGTACCCGATCCTCCTTGGAGATTCTTGTATCATCCTCACGAAGCATAAGGACCTGACAGCCCTGCCCCTCCAGCATTACCTTAAGCTTTTCGCAGATATCCATGGTTACCTGCTTTTCCGACGTACCTCCGTTGCTCTTTCCCACGTCCTCGCCCCCATGGCCAGGATCAATGGCGATCACAAAGCTTCCGCTTTTTGAGGCAATTGTAGCCGAACCACCGGAAACAAGCTTGATAACGGCAAAGATGATGAGACCCACCACTACAAGGGCGGCAACTCCTCCGCCAATCAAAAGCATAAGCTTTTTCTTGCGTCTTCGCTCCTGTTCCCTCTGTCTTCTTCTGCGTGCCTCCATTCTCCTCCGACGTTCTGCCGAACTCATCTCCTGTTCTCTTTCGTTACGTGCCATAGCCTTATTCTATCCCCCGTTATTTTTCCCATTTTTCGCAGAGTGCCTGCAGCTGGTCCGCAAGCTTTGCCAGATCCTTATTTGCCCATCCCTTGCTCTTATCGATCAGGCGCATGAGTCTCTTGCCAACCTCCACCAATCTATCATATACGGTAGAAGTAGGTTTGGCAAGCTTTTTATCCTTTTCGATCCGCACTTTATTTCCAACCTCAAGATGGGTGTTGGTGATCAGATCGTAGCAGCCGCCACTGTAGGGTGCCCTGGCATCGTATCCGTAGCCCGATTCCAGACATTCCACAAACCGGTCACAAACCGTATCCTCCCCGTGAACCACAAACACTCTTTTGGGCTTATTTTGAAAGCCCGAAAGCCAGGAAATCAGTCCTTCCTTGTCCGCATGTCCGCTGATGCCCGCCAGCTTCATAATTTTAGCCCGTATCTCGATCTCCTCACCGAACAGCTTCACCGTGGAAGCCCCCTCCACAATAGCCCGGCCAAGCGTTCCCACTGCCTGGTAGCCTACGAAAAGGATGGTACTGTCCCCCCGCCAGAGATTGTGTTTTAAGTGATGGCGGATACGTCCGGCCTCGCACATACCGGAGGCAGACAGGATTACCTTGGGCTCATCATCAAAATTAATAGCCTTGGATTCGTCACTGGTAATGGACAGGTTCAGTCCCGGAAATGAGATGGGATTGATGCCCTTCTTTACCAGCTCCAGGGTGGCCTCGTCAAAACATTCGTGCATATTTTTATTGAAAATGGTGGTTGCCTGAACTGCCAGGGGACTATCCACATAGACCGGGAAATTCTCATGTCCCCGTACAAGTCCCTGCTCCTTAATCTCCCGAAAGAAATAGAGCATCTCTTGCGTTCTTCCCACTGCAAAAGAGGGAATGACCACATTGCCGCCCCGGTCAAAGGTGTCCTGAAGAATAGCCGTAAGTGCTTTCACATAATCGGGCCGCTCTCCATGGCTGCGATCCCCGTAGGTGGATTCCATTACCACATAATCCGCATCCTCCACCGTCCCCGGCTCCTTTAAAATGGGCTGGCTGTGATTGCCAATATCACCGGAGAACACAATTTTGCGCTCCTCGCTCCCCTCTGTCAGCCAAATCTCAATGCAGGAGGAGCCAAGAAGGTGCCCCACATCCGTAAAGCGAATGGCAATTCCCTCGGCCGCCTGAATCCGCTCACCATAGGCACAGCCGCAAAAGAGCTTTAAGGCTCCATCCGCATCAGCCATGGTATAGAGAGGAACATATTCCTCGCCTCCGGAACGTTTTGCCTTTCGATTCCTCCACTCGGCCTCAAAGGTCTGAATATGGGCACTGTCACGCAGCATGATCTCACACAGATCCCGTGTAGCCTTGGTAGAGAATATCGTGCCTCGAAAGCCCTGCTTGTAAAGAAGAGGCAGCAGCCCGGAATGATCGATATGGGCATGTGTCAGAAATACAAAATCAATATCAGCTGCAGCCACAGGGATTTCCCGGTTCTTATAATAGTCGGGGCCCTGCTCCATGCCGTAGTCCACCAGCATAATCTTATCACAGGCCTCCAACATATGACAGCTTCCGGTTACCTCATGAGCTGCTCCCAAAAATGTAATCCTCATATTTTGTCCCCTTTCCATGATTTATTTTATCTGCTTTTCTCCCGCAGCATAGCAATCTCCTTTGTCCATCCCTCATCATCATTGGGAGTCTCCAGAATAAAGGGCAGACCCCGAAGAGGCGGATTGTTGATGATGCGCTCAAAGGCGGCAAGACCGATACACCCCTCCCCGATGCGGGCGTGGCGATCCTTGTGGCTTCCCCTTGGATTCATACTGTCATTGATATGAATTGCCTTTAACCGGGACAACCCAAGGCAGCGATCAAACTCTTCCAATACACCGTCCAGGTCCTCCACGATATCATAGCCTGCGTCCCACACATGGCAGGTATCCAGGCAAACCCCCATTTTCTCCGAAAGCTCCACCTGATCCAATATCATTCGAAGCTCCTGAAAGCTTCTCCCTATCTCGCTGCCCTTGCCTGCCATGGTCTCCAATAGTACCACCGTGGTCTGTTCCGGCTTCAGGCACTCATTCAGCATCTGAGCAATCAGCTCTATTCCTATCTCCACTCCCTGTCCTACATGGCTGCCCGGATGAAAATTGTAATAATTTCCCGGAGTATATTCCATGCGGGAGAGATCATCGGCAAAGGCCTCTTTTGCAAAGCGCCGAACCTCCTCCTTATCTGAGCAGGCATTTAAGGTGTAGGGGGCATGGGCCACAATCTGTCCGTAGCCCTTCTCCCTCCAAAGAGCCAGATAGCGCTCCACATCATCGGCAATGACAGCCTTGGCGCTGCCACCTCTGGGATTCCTGGTAAAAAAGGCAAAGGTATTGGCTCCCAGCTTTAAAGCCTGCTTTCCCATAGCCTCGTAGCCCTTGGAGGAGGAAATATGACTTCCAATCATCAGCATTGCTGCAAAACTCCTTTTCGTTTTCTATAGAGCCTGCTCCTTGATGGTGACGGTTACCCAGCCCGTTTCATAATTAAAGCCCACCTCCAGGCCCACAGGAGTATAGAAATATACAGCCTGATCTGGATTCTTCAGGATTTCCAGAAGCTCATCGGCTGTCAGCTTCTGGACATATTCCACTCCCTCATTTTGAATCTTATCCTGGGACTGAAAGCGCATGGCAAGCTCCCGGTCAATCTCCGTCATTTCCTCCGGGGTGATCTCCTTCCCGGATTCAATCCAAAAGCTTCGGGCGTCCAAGCGCACCTCTGTAACCTTCTCTTTGTAAAAGCTGTGTTTGAAAACCACACTGATCTTTTCTTCATCCATAAGGGTTACATAGCCGAAGGTGGATATGCCGCCCTCATATTCTTTATAGGTGTCTCGATAGCAGCCGGCCAGATTCCGCAAAGTGGCATTGATGGACTCTGTCTGCCCTGAGCCCTCCATCTCCAAAATAGGATATGTGGTATAGTATGTGCAGCTATCCTCCGGATCATCAGGGTCTACGGACTCCACCACCCACTGAAGCCGGTAATCCAGATCCGTGCGGGTGCAATCTACGATCTCCTCATAGTAGGGGTCATCCTCCTGGGGCTCATAATAACCATAGTCATAGTCGTCATCGTAATCGCCGTAAAAATCATCATCATAGTAATAGTCCCTGCGTCCTTGGGAGGAAACGCTGTCCCGCGCGGAATTTACAGCAAATACAATCAGGCCGATTAAAATTGCCAGCAGAAGCAGCACACCTACTGTCACACCGATCACAATCGCCACCGTGTGATTTTTCTGCTTTACGGGTGCTATATGTACATAGGTGGGGCTTGTTCCCGGTCCGCCTGTGACACCTGTTCCACCGGCCATGCCGGCGGCAGAGCTCTGATTGGGATAGCTCTGTGGCTGCTGGGGCTGTCTTATGGCACCATATCCACAGCTTGTACACGCCCCATTGTGCATCAATGCCCCACAGCGGGGACAAAATCCAAAGTCACGATTCTCACTCATGCTTCTCCTCCTGTCAGTTCATCCAGATTTTTTCCGTAAGCATCCATAAAATATCTTAAAAACAGATCTGCTTCCGGCAGCTCCATCTGTCGGATATGACGAAGAGTCTGTTCCTTTGCTCGCACAAACTCCAGATTGCCTGTCTGTTCCTCTTCAACACATTTTATGTAAGCGGACAGCTTATCCGCTGCTTTTACCAGCTTCCAGAGGTAGCTGTCCTTTTCCTGCTTCTCAAAAATCTCCACATAGGCATAGCGCATTTCCTCCGGAAGCATCCCCAACAGGGTTTTGGAGGCCCGATGCTCTATATCCTTATAGGTATTCTTTATCTCTGTGTTATAGTATTTTATAGGCGTTGGCATATCGCCTGTAATGATCTCTGTGGCATCGTGATACAACCCCAGAACAGCCGCCTTTTCCGCGGGAAGCTCTTTCCCAAGACGGGTATTGCCAATGACCGCCAAAGCGTGGGCGATCATAGACACCTCCAGACTGTGTTCACTTAAATTTTCACTGCGTGAATTGCGCATCAAGGCCCAACGATCAATGTATTTCATCCGGGACATCATGGCAAAAAAACTGTTCATTTTTCTTCTTTCCTCTTTTTCCTCTTCACTTGAATCCGGCAGATATTGCTGGTAAGACAGGTACTGTACTTTTTCATATACCTTTGATATTCCGTCCAGGACAGATAGTACTCCTTTCCCCAGGAGGAAATCTGCAGATATCCGTCCATCATGCCTGTCACCACCACAAAATGAGCCTTAATATCCGTGGAAGGCAGATATTCCCCATTCTCCTTCCGATAAAGGACCACCTTGCGCTTGCCCCAGAACCTGGGAAAGTTCGGCCCTATGGCCAAAATCACCGGAAAATCTTGTCGCAGCATTTCTTCAATGCGGGGAAGAATCCTTCCCGGCCGCACACACCAGCTTGCCCGCAGATCCATGCGATAATGGCGGAAGTAACGGTTCATGGCCAGGGGAAGGAAAAAGCCGGGAACCCCAAAGCCGGGAATGATTGAAAGGTATCTGCGGCGCATCTTCATCAGATAGCGTTCATATCTGGGATAGGACAAAAACCCATCCTCCTGAAGCATTCCATAGAGCAGATCTGTCTCATACGCAGTCTGATGTAGGCCCAAATACAGCAGCACATCTGCCATTCCCACCACTCCACAGCCATATTTGCGCATAATACGGCTGGCAGACCAGGTCTGGCTTCCTCCGAATGAGCGATCATTCTGTGTTTTTATGGAAAAATATGGATGTCTCAGGCTGTAACGCTTTGTTTCCATATGGTTTCTCCTTTTATCTTCATGCCTTTCTTCTCACTAATCTTCATTATATCACAAAAAGAGACGGCTGTCATCATACCGTCTCTTTTTTTCAACACCTTTTACCGTTCCCGCAGACTTAAGCTGAGTGCCGTCTGAGCCTGCTCTACGACCTCCTGAAAGCCTGCCGCCACTGCTCCTGAGGTTATGGTTGCTCCGCTTACCGCGTCCAAATGGGTACTGACTTCATCAATATATGCATCTGAAAGCTCTGAAAACACCGTAGCATTATACTGCTCAATTGCTTTTTGTCCGATGGCCGG
Organism: bacterium 1XD21-13; assembly: GCA_009917555.1. Classification (GTDB taxonomy): domain Bacteria; phylum Bacillota; class Clostridia; order Lachnospirales; family Lachnospiraceae; genus Laedolimicola. The sequence goes on from QZDX01000010.1 coordinate 64,599, forward strand.
TGTCTCAAAATTCCCCAGGGCATTTAGCTCGCTTACCCGCTCATCCTCAATGGTTAAGGTGATAATCACATCCCCGCCGTAGCCCGGATAGGCAGCCGTGTAGGTAACACCGTCCCCTTTGCCGGACAAGGCCTCGTAAATGGGATTGGACAACGCGGTTACAAGAATCATTAAGAGAACAATTGCAACAAGAGAAATAATTCCTTTTTTATTGGGCTCTGCCTGTATTGCCATACCTGTGCTCCTTAGAAAGATATTGCCGTCCGGTTTCAACCGAATATGGCCTTCCAGGGTAGCATACCCAATGCTTTCGCTATTTATTCCTTTTCTTCGGGAATCAGGGTTCCCATATAATAAAAGCCCTTACAGATATCAAGCCGCACTCTGCGGATGCACCCCACAAGAGAGGCATCTCCCTCAAAATGCACCAATAGATTATTGCTCATCCGTCCAGTCAATAGAGATTCGTCATGCTCATTGACCTCCTCAATCAGCACCTCCTGAATGGTGTCTGCAAAACGGGCCGTCTGCATTTTCGCATTTTCCTGTACTAAGGCTAAGAGCCGGTCGAACCGGGACTTCACCTCATCCTCCGGCACCTGATTTTCCATGGCGGCAGCAGGCGTCCCCGTTCGTTTGGAATAGATAAAGGTATAGGCATTGTCATACCGCACCCTTCTCACCACATCCAGAGTCTCCAAAAAGTCCTCCTCTGTTTCTCCTGGGAAGCCCACAATGATATCCGTTGTCAGGGAAATATCCGGAATCTCCCTTCGAATCCTTGCCGCCAGATCCAAATACTGCTCCTTCGTATACTTTCGATTCATCGCTTTTAGAATCCGGGTGCTTCCGGATTGAAGAGGCAGATGCAGATGACGACAGATTTTGCTGGAGCTCTTCATTACCTGAATGAGCTCCTCCGATAAATCCTTTGGATGGGAGGTCATAAAGCGTATGCGGGCAATTCCCTCGATCTCCTCCACCCTGCGTAAAAGCTCCCCAAAGGAAATGGGATGTTCCAAAGTTTTACCATAGGAATTTACATTTTGTCCCAAAAGCATAATCTCAGAAACGCCGTCAGCGGCCAGCTCCCGGATCTCCCCCAGAATATCCTCCGGCCTGCGGCTGCGCTCTCTCCCCCGCACATAGGGCACAATACAATAGCTGCAAAAATTGTTGCAACCAAACATAATATTCACCCCGGACTTAAATGGGTACTTCCGCTCAACAGGCAGCTCCTCCACGATCTGTCCGGTACCATCCCAGATATCAATGACCTGCCCGGTGTGCTCAAGCATCTGTGCCAGAAGCTCCGCAAATTTAAAAATATTGTGGGTGCCGAAAATGAGATCCACAAACCGGTAGCTCTTTTTCAGTTTCTCCACCACCTCCGGCTCCTGCATCATACAGCCACAGAGGGCAATCCGCATATGAGGGTTGCTTTTTTTTCTGTGCTTTAAAAGTCCCAGATGCCCATAAACCTTCAGATTGGCATTTTCCCGCACCGTACAGGTGTTGTAAATGACAAAGTCCGCCCTCTCCTCCTCTGCCTCCAAAAAGCCGGTTTCCTTAAGAATTCCCGCAAGCTTTTCCGAGTCTCTGGCGTTCATCTGGCAACCGAAGGTGGTTACACAAAAGGTCAAGGGGCGGCCAAGCTTTTCTGCCTCCCTTTGCACCAGCTCCCGGCACAGAGCAATATAATAGTATTGGCGCTCCGGCTCTTCCCGAGGCGGAGCAGTATTCAAATCTATCCTCTTCCAATCAATTTCCTTATACATATTTCATATCTCCTATGCCTGTTCCTCCAGTCCCCATTTTCTCTTTAAAACGGTCTGGAGCGGATGCAGGATACAGGTGTCAATCAGTATGGCCAGCAGCAGAGAAATGACAAAAGCCGCTATAACAGAGCCAATAAAATTCCATTTGACCGAGGACGTGATAATGATTCTTGGCGTAACGGACGAAAGCACCGTTCCATGAAGCATATAGATCAGGAAGGAGTACCTTGCCAGGAAAAAAATAGTTCTCTTTATGACTTCGTTTTGGATCACAATCTCTCGCTCCATAAAAATATAAAAGGCCATGGTAAACAGCAAAAAAGCGGCGGAATAATCCGTAGCGTAATGAAAATGCGCCGGAATCAGCCATTGTCCCAGAGCCGTTATAAAAAATCCGGCAATTCCCCATAGATACCACTTTTTCTTATTGTCCTGATTCACATTCCGATGGATATAATAGCCGGCAAAAAAGGAAAAAATCCAGCCGGACAGCAGCCAGCCGCTGTAGGAAAAGCCGATTCCCAGATTCGCGGTCAGGTAAACCTGCATCACATTCCAAAAAATTCCCAGGGCAAATAGCAGGTTCAGCTCCCAATCCGTCAGCCTTTGCAGAAGCTTTGCCAAAAACGGCGCCCCCAGCAGCATGCCCAGCAGAGGGTACATAAACCACAGATGATTGGAGCTGTTTGCTGACATCAGGCCCTCATAGGTATACTTAAGATAGACAAGAAGCCCTCCTGAAACATCTGCCGTTTTGAATACATACATTTTAAATGCGCTTCGCAGGCAGGTAACAAAAAGATAAGGAAACAGGATGGTTAAAAGCTTTTTTAAATAATACCTCCTGTAGTCCTCCTTATTCCGAATGGTATAGTTCAGGTTAAATCTTCCGCTTAGCATAAAGAAGATATTATTGCAGGAAAATAGCAGCACAAGCACTGCGGAGCCCCAAAAGGTGCTTTCGGAAAACGGGGTCTGTGTAACATGTATTGCAACCACAAACAGCATACAGATCACACGCATTAGATCGTAATTTACATTGCGCTTTGTCTTTTGCATGACAGCCCTCCAATTCACTTAATGGCCTTAAGGCAGTATCACCCGATCCGGGACCAGATTGGGAACACCCACATGCCAGAAGGCAAACAGAGACAATAGGCAGGTACACACCAGAATCCCCCTCAAAAGCCTGTCCTTCTCCGGCTGATCCGTTCGAGCTATCAGATAGGATACGAAAAACAGCACCGGCAGCAGATAGCGTCCCTGCGGCTGAAAATCGATAAACCAGGAATTAAACACAATCAAAGCATATTGCAAAAAGCAGCAGAACATGACAGCCCCGTACTCCTGCCATTTTTGTCGATCCCTCATGCGGACAAACCGCCAGGTAATCCATCCCAAAAGGGCCGCATAGAAAAGCCCCATGAGAATGTAATACCAATTGCCCTCTCCAAAGGCATAGCTTCCGAAAAAGCCCGCAAAGGTTCGGAAAAGATTTTTGTGAAACTCATATTGGGTCAGCAGCTCTCCCAGAGTAATGCCTTTTCCAAAGAAGCTCATGGAATAGGCTTGCTCTATGGGAGGCGTGGAGGGCTTGTAGCCGTATTCCGCCTGCCTCTCCGTCACCTCGATCACCACTCCCAGCTTGTTAAAGCCATAGTAGGGATAATCGGTAATCATATAGCGGATCACAAAGATCCCTAAGGTCAGTCCCACCAAAATCAAATATTTTCGAAAAAGCGCTCCCCGTTCCCTCTTTTCCTGGTGCAGAAGGCGAATCAGCAAAATCAGGAAGAGAAAGACCAATATGGGATAAAAGGATGCCTTGGCCCACAGCAAATGAATAAACAGAATACTCAAAAGGCCGTAATACAGGATATGGCGCCTTTCATAAGGCTCCCGGAGAAGTCGGTTCAGCATACTGTTCTCCTCCAGCAGCTCGTACAGGCTTAGAAAGCCTGCAAAAAAATCCAGGGCATCTGAGGTGGAGTAGCTGAAAATATACCACACCTGGGGCGTCAAAAGCAGTACAAACAAAAGCGCGTAGTGCTTTCGGATATTCTTTAGGGCAATCCCCGCCATCAACGCAAAAATCACAAGGCTGAACAATCGCATACGAAGGGTGGGATCTGAAAAAAACTGCCCCACCTTGGCTGCATAAAGGTAAAACAGATTCCACTCAAAATGACGGGAGGTTCCATACACGGGAAAGCTGTCGCTGATGATATCACTGCGGATATCCGGCGGCATAAAATGGGTAAAATAGTAATTGACCGCCGCCTTTACATCGTACTCATCGGGATTCAGCCAAAAGGGGCTGCGCAGTCCCGTATAGATACAGGTAAAAACCGCTCCAAGTAATCCGGCGGCAAACAGATACGCGGCCATCCGTTGTCCCTTGGACGCATTTCCCATCTCCCGATAAAGCCAGACGCACAGCAGCCCAAGAAGAAGCAACAAGCCTCCAAAGGCCAGAAATCCAATCAGGAAAACCGAGAAGTGAAACTGTCGGTACAAGGCTTCAAAGTCTTTGGTTGGAAGAAGCTGCGGGTCCTCCCCGGTCACCTCAAAGGTAAAGCCCTGGTCTTCCAAAAGCCGTACTTGGTCGTTCCCTGTAAAATAGCTTCGAAGCTCCGCCCCTTCCAGACATATGGTTACAATGCCGTTTCTTCGGACGGTCAGGCCCTCCAGGGTCAGGCTGCCGTTGTCATATGCCCGATCCAGGGGATCGATTCGCTTCAGGGAGCAGTGGCCCCCATAGCTAAGATCCAAAAAAGAAATCCGGGCCGTGCCGCTGTTGATCACGCGGCTTTTGGCATCAGCGGGCCGCACATGCTGTCTTGGCCCCGCATAAACGGTGGTAATATACTCTCCACTTGGGTCCTGGGCAAACTTAAGGGTCACGGTAGTATATACAGGCGTGCATACCAGACACAGAAGCAGCCAGAGCCCAAAAACGCCTCCCAAAAGAAGCTTATGCTGTTTGCAGTAGGTAATCAGGTTCTTTTTCATAGTCCTTATTGTAACGGTTTCTCTTCTCATCTGTCAATGGCTGTCATTTGAATTCGTCATTCAGGAGCGTTCGCAGGCTCCTCCTCCGACACCCAGATGCCGTCCAGTACCCTTGCCAGTGTCTCCTGAAGGTCTACCTCCGCTGTCAGATCCCTTTGCACCTCCGCATAGATGCGGGCGCTGTCCACCTCATAGACGGAAGCCTTTGTATAATCCAGGATCACATAGCACAGAAAAAGGCAGAGACAAATGTAGAACCGGATGCGAAAGAAGCTGACCGGCTCCTCTGGCTCTGCCATCTGGTGGCCCTGCTGTGCAAGAAGCAGCTGCCGATATTGTCCCTGAGTGTTTTGTGTCTTTGCCATAGATTTCTCCTTAATTATTGCAACTCTTATTAAAGCTTATGATAAAAAGGAAAAATCTATGAACAGGCCCCTAGTACAACCTTGCACAAATAACAATGTTGTACTAGCGGTTGGACAGCTCCCCGGTAATATCCTCCCAGGTAACGCCGCGCTCTACCATAAGGACCATAGCATGATAGAGAAGATCGGACATCTCATATTTTATCTCCTCCGGGTCCGGGTTCTTGGCCGCAATGATAAGCTCCGCAGCTTCCTCACCAATCTTTTTTAAAATCTTGTCAACGCCCTTGTCAAAGAGATAATTGGTATAGGACCCCTCCTTGGGATGGGCCTTCCGATCCGCAATCACCCCGTAGACATCCTCAAACACCTTCAAGGGATTCACATTCTTATAGTCCACCTTGGCAATCTCATGGAAGAAACAGGAATGATTTCCCGTATGGCAGGCCGCACCTGTCTGAGACACCTTTGCCAGAATGGTATCACAGTCACAGTCCACCCGAAGCTCCTTCACATACTGAAAATGACCGCTGGTCTCGCCCTTGAGCCAAAGCGATTGACGGCTGCGGCTATAGTAAGTCATTTTTCCTGTCCGTATGGTTTGTTGAAATGACTCCTCATTCATGTAGGCCACCATCAAAACCTCGTCCGTCCGATAATCCTGCACTACCACAGGCACCAAGCCATCCGGTCCCAGCTTAAACTCAGCCCAATCCATGTTGCAGCTTAAGGGCCTCTGCTTTTCCTCAAAGATTTTCAATTCATCCATGGAGATCAGCTCGCTGACGTACTCCTCAGCCAGAGCCGCAGGAGCGCTCACCACATCGGAGCTGTCTACGGAGGCCGCGATCCGTTCCTTTCCAAAGCGCTTGGAGACCTCCTCCGTCAAGTCGATATTGCTCTGCTTGGCATAATTTAAAATCACCTTGCTGCAGCCGGCATACAGGATTTTTTTCACATCCTCCACACGTTCAATGTGGCCCCCGGCCTTGACCGGAACCTCCGAGATCCTGCAGATCTCCTTGAGAATACCTATGGAGGCTTCATGCTCCTCCTCTGTTTTGGAACAGTCAAAGACCAAAATCTCATCCGCTCCGTTATCGCTAAAGTACCTTGCCCGGACTACCGGGTTCTCCTCGCTTCCCGGTATTCCCTGAGGCAAGCGAATGATTCCGCGATTCTTTTCACTCATTTTACAGACTTCCTTTCGTTGATAGCACATCTACAATTCTTGGATCTAAGGTAACTGCCATGTCAAGGGCCTTTGCAAAGGCCTTAAACATACACTCAATCATATGATGGCTGTTTTCTCCTGAAAGCATTTTAAAATGCAGATTCATTCCTGCACCGTAGGAGACGGCATAGAAAAACTCCCGGACCATCTGGGTGTCCATATCTCCCACCCGCTCCGTGGGAAAAACCGCGTCGGAGCTGTAATAGGGTCTTCCCGACAGATCTAAGGAGCAGAGTACCAAAGCCTCATCCATAGGAAGGATACAGCTTCCAAAGCGCACCATGCCCTTCTTATCTCCTATGGCCTCCCGAATGGCCTGCCCCAATACAATCCCCGTATCCTCTATGGTATGGTGGCAGTCCACCTCCAAATCACCCTTCACCTGGCAGGTCAGATCAAACAGTCCATGGCGGGCAAAGCCCCTGAGCATGTGATCAAAAAAACCGATTCCGGTGTGAATCTCCCCCATCCCGGTTCCATCCAGCTTTAAGGACAGAGCGATATCTGTCTCCTTTGTAGTTCTCTGCATGACTGCTGCTCGATGCTCCATATTCTCTCACTCCCCTTCCTCTTCAAAGCGTACGGCAATGGAATTGGCATGGGCCGTCAGTCCCTCTGCCTTAGCAAAACGAATAATATCCTCATGAACAGCCTCAAGTGCCTCCCTGGAATAATACACCAGGCTGGATTTCTTGATAAAGTCATCCACGCCTAAGGGTGAGAAGAACTTGGCCGTTCCGTTGGTGGGCAGCACATGGTTTGGCCCTGCAAAGTAATCCCCCAGGGGCTCACTTGCATACTCCCCTATAAAAATAGCCCCTGCATTGCGGATCCTCGTCATCACCTGGAAGGGATCCTTTGTGACAATCTCCAAGTGCTCGGACGCAATGGCATTGGCTGTCTCAATGGCCTCCTCCATGGTATCCGCCACCAGAATCCATCCATAGTTTTCCAGGGATTTCTCTAAAATATTTCTTCTGGAAAGCTCCTCCAAGAACCCATCCACCTCCGCGGACACCTGCCGGGCGAGCTCCCTACTGGTTGTCACCAGGATAGCGGAGGCCATCTCGTCATGCTCCGCCTGGGACAGAAGATCCGCCGCCACAAACCTTGGATTGGCCGTCTCGTCGGCCAGCACCAGAATCTCGCTGGGACCGGCAATGGAATCAATACTCACGAATCCATAAACCGCCTTCTTTGCCAGAGCCACATAGATATTCCCCGGTCCAACGATCTTATCCACCTTGGGGATGCTGGTGGTTCCATAGGCCAGAGCGCCGATAGCCTGGGCTCCGCCTGCCTTGTAAATCTCACTCACACCGGCCTCATGAGCCGCCACTAAGGTATTGGGGCTGATCTTGCCATCCCTTCCGGGGGGTGTCGTCATAATAATCCGCTCCACACCTGCCACCTTTGCCGGTACAATATTCATGAGCACCGAGGAAGGATATACGGCCTTTCCTCCCGGAACGTACACTCCCACCGATTGAAGGGGCGTAATCTTCTGCCCGAGAAGGGTTCCGTTTGGCTGACTGTCAAACCAGCTGCTCCGTTTCTGCTTTTCATGAAAGCTTCTGATGTTCACCAAAGCCCTGCGAATCACCGCAAGAAGCTCCGGGTCCACCTGGCGGTATGCCTCCTCTATCTCCTCCTCGGTCACACGGAGGGTGTCCTTCGTAAGCCTTACCCCGTCAAAGCGCTCCGTAAAGGAAAAAAGCGCCTCGTCTCCCTTCTCCTTCACCTCATCCAGAATGGCCTGGACCTTCTCTCCATAGTCCCCATAGTGATTGGAACTTCGTTTTAGCAATTCATCCAGCAGATTTTTACGGCTGGATGCATCTAAGGCTGTGATTCTCATGTTTTCCTCCCAAGTAAATAGTAAAAATAGCGATTGAAGATCCAAATAATCGGAACCTCCGCAACACAAACAGCAACGGCAATACATCCGTAAAGGACGGAATCTGTCATGGGAATAAGCTTTCGGACAAAAAACATTCCCAATGATATATAGTATAGCACGTACATGGGTCCATGTGTACACATAATCACCAAAGAATTTCGTCCCAAATAGCACAGGCCGCGGCTCACAGGCAGGGCCCGCATAAGATCTAAAAGCCCAATACAGGATACGGCGGCTGTCAGATAATGTATGGGGTATATATACAAATAGTGCAGGTCCAAAATGGAGGTCTGCAGGGAATGTACGGCTCCGATGACAATACACAGAACTCCCACCCCCAAAAGCCCCCATCTCTTCCTGGGCGTCTGCCATTGCTCCAGGCGCCCATAGCACCAGCCAATGAGAAAAAACGGCAAAACCGTCAGGGTCCGCAAAAGCACAATCAGCAGATTCATTCCCACATGCCACAGAAGCTCCCTTTCCAGTACCGGATACTGATCCAGCCGAAAATGGTCAATGACACCCAAGGCAAGGACCGTCAGGGCCAGAACCAAGACCCCCATTCCGTAAGCTCCATAGCGCTTCCCCGAAAAGACCCGGCACAGCAGAAAAAACAGGGTACCGGAGAGAAAATAGACCGGCAAAAACCATAGGGTGTGAAGCCCATACCCCGTGAGACTGTCCACAAGCTGCCGAAGAAGCTCTCTACTATTCACCCGCTCCGGCTGGAAGAAAAGCTCGAATACCCGCATGGTAAGAAGAATCAGGGAAAAGGACACATAAGGCACCAAAGTTCCCCGGGCTCTTTTTTTCAGACTTTCCTTCAGGGAGGGCATTCCATCCCTGGTCATGGTATAAGCCAGAATTCCTCCCACCATAAAAAACAACGGCATATGAAAGGAGTAGATCCATCGCATGGTGCTTTCCTTCAAATACTCAATATGGCCAAGAACCACAAAAAAGATTCCCACGCCCTTTGCCATATCCAGATAATCCAGTCTCTTCTTTGGCATATGCCCTCCTCTTACCAAGGTCAAAGAACAGCCTTCAAGTCCCGAATCAGCCGGGTAATCCGATCATGCTCCATCTTCATGCTCACCTGATTCACCACCATGCGGGCGGAAAGAGGCATGATCTCCTCCAGAACCTCCAGACCATTCTCCCGCAGAGTGGAGCCTGTCTCCACAATATCCACAATCACCTCCGAAAGCCCTACCAGGGGAGCCAGCTCAATGGACCCATTCAGCTTAATGATCTCCACCGTCTGGTGCTTTCGATTGTAAAAATAATCCTTTGCAATAGCCGGGTACTTGGTGGCAACCCGAATCTGCTCCTGATGATAGAGCTTTTCCCTTGCCTCTGCCGGACCGCAGACACACATCCGGCACCTGCCGAAGCCCAGATCCAGGACCTCATACATCTTCCGCCCCTCTTCCACCAGAGTATCCTTGCCAACCACCCCTATATCCGCGGCGCCATATTCCACGTAGGTGGGCACATCCGGGCCTTTTGCCAGGAAAAACTTAAGCTTCTGCTCCTCATTGACAAAAATCAGTTTTCGACTGTCAGGGTCCTTCATCTCCTGGCAGGTAATTCCGGTCTTCTCCAAAATCTCCAGGGTTTTCTTGGCAAGGCGTCCCTTGGTAAGGGCAATGGTCAGGTAGCGCTCTCCCCGGGCATCCGCAGCCTGGCGCACATGCTCGCTCCTGCTGACAGCCCGCATGAGCTGATCCACCACAATGGCAAAGCCCACCGCAGGAAGCTCCCGGCCAAAATGGGACAGCAGGGTATCGTAGCGGCCTCCCTTTACCACAGGCTCCCCATAACCATAGGAATAAGCGCGGAAAATAATGCCCGTATAATAATGATACTTGCTGAGCATTCCCAGATCAAAGCTCACATAGGATTCACAGGACAGCTCCTTTAAGCCCTGATAGATTTTCTCCAATCGTTCCAGGGCCGCCAAAGCCTCCTCATTGCCGGTAAGGGTCCTGGCCCGCTCCAGAACCTCCACGCCGCCGGAAAGGGTGGTCATCTCCAAAAAGATCTGACGAAGCTCATTGGGCAGCTCACAATCCGAGAGAAGCTCCTCCGCTCCAAACCGGTTTTTATCGGAGATCAGCTGCCTTAAACGCTTCTCCGTCTCACTGTCAATGCCGGCCTCCTTGAGAAGACTCTTAAAGAACATCACCTGGCCGATGCTCACCTGAAACTCCAAAAGACCGGCCTCCTTCAGGGCCTTGATCAGAAGAGATAAAAGCTCCACATCTGCCTTGACACTTCCGTCGCCCATCAGCTCCGCCCCAAGCTGGGTGCTCTCCTTTAAACGACCCATATACTGATCATAATTGATAAAGGTATTGCCCATATAACAGAGGCGGATGGGTGTTTCATCGTGAAAATATTTGGACACGGCCCTGGCGATAGAGGGGGTAATATCCGGCCGCAGCACCAGAGTATTGCCCTCCCGATCAAAGAACTTGTACAGCTCCCGGGAGGGAACCGTTCCCACCTCCCTGGAAAACACGTCAAAAAACTCAAAGGTAGGAGTCTCTATGCCCTGATACCCCTCCCCTGCCAGCAGGCGGTAAAGCTGCTGCTGAAGCTCAAACTTCTTCACAAACTCGCTTCCGTAAATATCACGAACGCCCTCAGGCGTATGCAAAATCTGTTCCTGATTCTTCATGTGCCGTAAACCTTTCTTTACAATCATACTTTTGGGGGATAATCCGTCACTTTATCATGCTAATATAATAAAGCAACAGTTGCTATTATAAAGCAATTAATCCATACTGTCAATGACCTTTTGGATACCATCCAAATAGGGTACCAAATACCCCCCATGGGGAAGAAGAACAAATTCCGGGTCAAGCTCCTCATGCCGAAAGCTTTTACGGCCTCCCTCCTTTGCCCGATCCCAGAACCTGCGCATCTGCTCATAGGTGAGAAAATACAGCTCATTTCGATGGGAAAACAAAAGAATCAGAAAAGCGATCCCCTCCTGCTTTTCAAAATCCTCCATAAACCGTACCTGATGCTCATGGATGTTCTGTAAGGGAAAGGTATCGCTGTCGCACTCCTTGGCATCAAAGCATACAGGAATCCCCTGAACCGCTCCGATATAATCAACCGTACTCTTCTGTTCAAAATAGGCCAGCGTAATATGACGATGCTCTTTATCAATTTTTATGGGAGTGATGGGGGTGGGCACCTTTTGAATCAAGGCCAGCCCCTGCTCCCGATATTTTTCGTTGGTCCGGTTTACCAGCTCCTCCAGGGTGGAGCCTCGAAGACCTCTGGAATTCCAGGTAGCCATTTCTTCACATCCTTTAAAGTAGCTGTACCAAAAGCCATGGAACCAGCATGGCAAGAGCCGCCGCATAGAGCAGATCCAGCCAGAAGATACTTCCTATGGAACAGATATAGATCAGGCCCACAAAGGGAGCCGCAATCACCTTCCACACCAGGCTTACATCCGGGTCCTTGATAATCCGCAGAATCATAACCTTGGCATCGCCTCTGCTTGGAAAGGCATGCATCAGAATGGAAAAGCCCAGCCAGCCCAGCAGCAGGTTCAAGGGGTTGGTATACTCCCGAAAAATCATAAGCTCAATGGATGCGGGAAGGAGAATCACCATTCCCAAAACACTGTTGATAAAAAAGGGGCCCATACAGGTGAGAAACACCTTCAAGGGACGATCCGTGGATTCGTGAATCACATAGCCGTTTGGATTGCTCATTTGAAAATATTTTACCTCATAAACCTCCAGGCCGCAGAGCATACAAAAGATCTGATGGGCAAGCTCGTGAATCACAACCCCCGGAAAGGTTATGAGCGAAATCAAAACTCCTGGTATTATCATAGCAATCTGCCTCCTTTTCCCTACACACGAGGATATACTTGAGTATTCAAATTCATTTTAACCACCCATGTAGTATTCCTGCAGGGTCAACTCCCCGTCTAAGAGCTGTCTGGTATCCTCCTCCAGAGCACCTTCCAACTCCTCTATTTCTTCTATCAGGGCATTTTCCTCATCCCTGTGACCATTTACGTGGAGAGCTACCAGATAGGTATCCCTTACATACAGGCCATCCGGGTTCACCTCATAGGCAGCTTGAGCCATGGCAAGAGCCTTTGCTTCCTCTTCCTCCAGCATGGCCAGAACAGCCAGCCCCCGCAGAGCCCCCGCGTCCTGGCTTTCCTTGGAAACAGCCTCCTCCAGGTAAGCATGGGCATCCGCCAAATTTCCAAGGCCTCTCTCCGCATTGGCAAGAAGCACACGGGTATCAAAGAGCTCCGGATCAGCCTCATAGGATTTTTTCAGCAGATCCCGCTGCTCCTCCAAATTCTCTGTCAGCATGGCGTCGTAGTAGTAAAGGAAGGCCTGATCCTGGGATGAATCCCTATGAAGCCGGGAAAGCTCCTCCTTAAGCTGCTGTGTCAGTCTGTCGGAGGTCTCTTCCCCGTAGTCCTCTTCCATCTCAAGCTGAGCAAACAGGGCGTCAATGGCATCATAGGTTGCATAATAGCTGTCCAACCGCCTGGAATAGCGCATCATTCTGGCATATTGGCTGTCCGTCAGGCTCTGTCCCACCAGATATTCATTGAACACATAGGCAGCCTGATCGTAGTACCCTGCCCCCATGGAGAGGTCCATCAGCTCCAGAATTACGGGTAAAGAATTGGGATGCTCCTCCAAAACCTCAAAGAGCTCCTGCAGCGCCTCTATGGTCTCACCGTTTTTTGTCCGTGCCTCGGCTTGCTCAAAAATCCGGTATTCCGAAAGGCTTTTGGGAAAACGAGCCATAGAAAAACCTGCCAAAATCAAAGAAGCCAGCAAAAGCAAAAAAATGGGCAGGGGAATGCCCTTTTTCGCCTTTAATGTATTGGGCTCAAAGCCCGGCCCCAGTGACGGGTAATTGCCTTGGTAATCCATGTTCCCCTTCCTCTCTTTTGTATACTTCGCAATTTTCTCCTGTTAAATTATATAATAAATTTTAGAAGCTGTCATCTATTTTCCTGAAAATTGCAGGTAAGGGCGCCGTAAACCGGCGGCCGGAAAGAGCACTTAGGCTTCCCTCAAGCTTTGGAAATTCCAGCCGAAAGGCATGGAGCAGCTGGTGCTTCAGGCCGAAATGCTCGGAAAAATAGCTGTTTATCCGGGGATTTCCGTACTTGGCATCTCCGATCAACGGATGCCCGATGCCGGACAGATGGGCCCGGATCTGATGGGAACGGCCGGTGATCAGATGAACCTCCAAATAGGTATAGTCCCGCCCTCCCAGGGAAATGATTTTCAGAGGCAGATATTCGGTGCAGATAAAAAGGCTGTTCTCCCGCTCCTGACTGAAGATAGCTACCTGATTGGTTCTTTCGTTCTTTATGAGCCACCCATCGATCCGCTGCGGTTCCTCTATGGCACCGACTACGATGCACCGATAGAATTTTTCCAGGCGGTGGTCACGAATCAGCTCGTTCATAGCCTGAAGTCCCAAAAGAGTCTTTCCGGCCGCAACAAGGCCGCTGGTATTTCGATCCAGCCGGCTGCAGATTCCAGGCCGGAAGCTCCGCAGATCCTCTTCCCGTAGCTGACCGGATTCCAGTAAATAGGATATCATCAGCTCCACCAGGGATACATCGGATTCCCTTGCCTTTTGAGAAAGCAGCCCGGCGGGCTTGTTCAGAAGAAGGATCTGATCGTCCTCGTAAATGACGGTATCCTGAAAGGAAGCACCGTCATTTTTAAGTCCCCTGTATCCGTATTCCCGCTTCCCGAAAAAGCTCTCAATGGTTTCCTCGGAAAGAAAAAGGCGGATCTCATCACCCGTATTGAGACGCTCACTCCCTTCCGCCTTCCTTTTGTTGAGCGTAATATTTTTTTTGCGAAGCATTTTATAGAAAAAGCTTTTGGGCGCCTGATCCATGTATTTGACTAAAAATTTATCCAGACGCTGCCCCGCTTCGTTCTCTTTTATGATAATGAGCCTCATAGCAATCCTCTCATCTCTTATATGGATAAGGCCAGAAGTACTTCCCGCATCACCTGCTCCCGGCTATAGCCCGGATATCGCTCATCAGGCTCAAAGGGAAGCTCCTCCTTCCCTTGCCTAGCCAGGGCATCCACCCGCTCCAAAAACTGCTTCTTTTCCCGAAAAATATGTATATGGGTCCGGGAAATCCCGTTATTTTTCAGTACGGTCCTCATGTGCTCCTCCGCCTTTTTCCAATCTAAGGCTTCCTTGGCTTCCGTATAACCTGCCACCTCACTTCCGGCAATCACCAGAGCGGTTACGGGATAAGACTTTTCATAGGTGGTAAGCACCAGCTCATAGGCGGTTACCATGTCTCCCGCATGACTTTTGATTTCCTCATATAGCTCTTTGGACATAGAGCGGCGTTTCACGAACATACACACATTTACCAGCTCCTTACAGGCTGGAAGAGAACCTACTACAGCAATGATAGTAAAATAATTTTCCTTGGTCTTTGTTGTAAGAAAGCCCACAACAAAGATCCCTATGGGCAGCAGAAAAAAGAGTATCGTTTTTAAAAGCTGACGTTTCTTGTGAGCGTTCGTATAGCCGAAGGCTCCCTTTGGTATGGATTTCATAAAAGCTTCCTTCTTTCCTCTACAAAAATAATCTTCTCATAACAGCCAGTACAAGCCTCTGGGGAAGAACCCTTGCGGCCAGGCGGACCAGGCGGATAGAGCATCCGTATATGGACAGCTCTTTTCCTGCTTCTGCGTCAAAGAGGGCTTTTTTTACTACCCTCTCCGGTTTTGCAAGAAACATTCTCTTCAAAGGGCTTAGGGTGATTCCTCCGGTTTGAAAAAATTCCGTGTCTACCGGGCCGGGACACACAGAGGTTACGGTTATCTGCCGGTCTCCAAGCTCTGCTCCCAGGGCCCGATCAAAGGAAAGCACATAGGACTTGCTTGCCGCGTAGATGGCAAAGCCGGGCTGAGGCAGGAAGGCGGAGCCGGAATCCATTTGTATGATGCGGCTTCCCCTTCTCAGGTAGGGGAGGCAGATCATGGTCACTGCCGTCAGAGCGCGGCAGTTAACGTCCAAAACACTGCAGGCATCCTTCCAATTCTGTGCAGCTACGGGACCTCCATGGCCGCAGCCGGCGCTATTTACCAGGAGACGGATGCAGGGGCGCTCTCTTCTTAGCAGGGCTTCCAGCTCCTGAAGGTGGGATTCCTTTGTCAGATCCAAGGAAAAGCTTCTAATTCTTTTTGACGGAAGCTCTGCCTCCAGCTCCTTGAGAGCGGGAAGCCTTCTGGCCAGTACCCATATTTCACTCAGGGAGGGGTAGGCGGCCGCAATCTGACGGGCGAATTCTCTTCCCATGCCGGAGGAGGCTCCGGTGATGATGGCGATATATTTCATAATGGTTCATCCCTTTTCTATTTCTTTGCCTTCGACGACCTGTGTACATTCCGGATGGTCTTTTTCCTGCCCTTCCCGTTCTGCTCTCCACGCCTTTTTCCGGTATTGCTCTCTCCCATGCTTTGCCGGCGCTCCCCATCTTTTGGCCGAATCAGGCACTTAGGTCCAAAGCCAATGAGATCTCTTCGCCCTCCTTTTATAAGTGCCTCTCTCACCAGCTCATAATTTTTCGGGTCCCGGTACTGAATGAGAGCCCTCTGCATAGCCTTCTCATGGGGATTCCTGGGCACATAGACCTCCTCCATGGTTCTGGGGTCGATTCCCGTATCATACATGCAGGTGGAAATGGTGGAGGGCGTGGGATAAAAGTCCTGGACCTGCTCCGGCATATAGCCCAGATCCCTGCAGTACTCCGCCAGCTCTATGGCCTCCTTTAAACCGGAGCCTGGATGAGAGGACATCAGATAGGGAACCAGATACTGCTTTTTCCCAAGCCGCTCATTCATCTGGCGGTACTCACGGCAGAACCTTTCATAGACAGCCCTGGAGGGCTTGCCCATCCGTGACAGAACCTTGTCGGACACATGCTCCGGCGCCACCTTAAGCTGTCCGCTTACATGGTAAGTACACAGATCCTCCAAAAAAGAGGAATCCGGATCTGCCAGCACATAATCAAAACGGATGCCCGAACGGACAAAAACCTTTTTCACCCCCGGAATCTCCCGTAGCTTCTTTAAAAGCTCCCGATAGTCCCTGTGATCCGCCACAAGGTTCTTGCAGGGCTTAGGGTATAGGCATTGTCGATCCTTACAGGCTCCATGAAGCTCCTGCTTTTTGCAGGCCGGCTGGCGGAAATTGGCCGTAGGCCCTCCCACGTCATGTATATATCCCTTGAAGCCCGGCTCCCCTGTCATCTCTTTTGCCTCTTTTATCAGGGATTCCTGGCTTCGGGACTGTATGATCCGTCCCTGGTGAAAGGTCAGAGCACAAAAGGAACAGGCTCCAAAGCAGCCCCGGCTGCTGACCAGGCTGTACTGTACCTCCGAGATGGCCGGAACCTCTCCCTGTGTAAGAATATGGGGATGGCCGGCCCGCATATAGGGCAGCCCGTAGATGTCATCCATTTCCGTCCGGGACAGAGGCTTTGCCGGGGGATTCTGCACCACATAGAGCTGCTCCCCATACCGCTCTGCCAGACGCTTACCGCTAAAAGGATCCGTATTCTCATACTGAGTCCGAAAGCTTTCGGCCCGAAGCCGCTTGTCCCCACACATGCTCTCATAATCCGCAAGGTATATGGTGTCATAGAGGGCTTCCGGACGGCTGGTGCGGTAAACGGTTCCGTCGATAAAGGTGAGATCCCTCACCTCGATACCACTGTTCAACCCTTCTGCAATCTCCACAATGGAGCGCTCTCCCATACCGTAGGAGATCAGATCGGCCCCGCTGTCCAGGAGAATGGAGCGCCGGAAGCTGTCGGA
The DNA here is from genome assembly GCA_009917555.1 of bacterium 1XD21-13. Taxonomy (GTDB): domain Bacteria; phylum Bacillota; class Clostridia; order Lachnospirales; family Lachnospiraceae; genus Laedolimicola. The sequence continues at coordinate 81,764 of QZDX01000010.1, forward strand.
CCAGTAATCATAATGAGCCAGCCTCCGAAGACTGGCCTCGATTCCTCCCAGTATCACAGGCGTTTTCTTGTAGGTTTGGCGGATGAGATTGCTGTAGACAATGACAGCCCGATCCGGCCGCATTCCCATCACCCCGCCCGGGGTGTAGGCATCCCTGCTACGGCGCTTTTTTGACACCGTATAGTGATTTACCATGGAATCCATATTTCCGGAGGATACCAGGAAGGCAAGGCGGGGCTCTCCAAATACCTGTACGCTCTCCTTCCTCCTCCAGTCCGGCTGGGAGATGACGGCCACCGTATAGCCCCGGCTTTCCAGCAGGCGGCTGATAATCGCGGGACCAAAGGAGGGATGATCCACATAGGCGTCCCCGATCACATAGACAAAGTCCGGCTGTCCCTCGTAGTCTCGCTCCCACTCTTCCCTTGTCACTGGCAGAAAACCGCTTCTTTTCATGTCTCTTTGCCCTCTCTCACTGTTTCTGACTTATTGATTCCCTCTCATAACGTGTAACATGAAATGGGATAACCATGTTATTTCTCTTAAAGGTTTTTCTTCTCCTTCAGACACAGATAGGTTCCGTCCAAAATCTCATCAAAGCTTTCTATGTAATAGTCTGCAAGCTTAAGGATCTGCTCCTTCCACCGCAGGGACTGCTCCTCCGCCACGGCGCAGACCCGGCTTCCCGCATTTAAGCCTGCCTGTATCCCGGCAATGGTGTCCTCAAACACCAGACATTCCTCTGGGGCTGCCCCAAGCTTCTTAGCCACCTTCTGATAAATGTCCGGCGCCGGCTTTCCTGCCCCTGCCTCACAGGAGGTCATGCAGTAATCCATGTACTCGGAGAGCTTCAGAGACCTGAGCACCGCCTCTAAAAGCTCCCGACTGCTGCTTGTGGCGATCCCCATGGGAATCCCCTGCTCCTTTAGATGCCTCAAAAACCGGAGGGCTCCCGGCTTTAAGGGGACCTCATGAGCGTATTTGTCCTTTGCCATCTCAATCCACTCGGCCTTGATCTCCTCCACACTGGCCGGAAGCAGAAAATGCTCTTTGAAATAAATTGCAGCCTCGGAAAAACTCATTCCCTCAATGGTATGCTGCAGATCCACGGGCACCTCATACCCATGCCGTCCCAGGTATTCCACGTCTATATCTCCCCACATCCACAGGGAATCCACCAGGGTTCCATCCATATCGAAAAGGACTGCCTTGATATTTTCTAACATTTTATTCCTCCCATTTTCCATCCGTACCTTGCTGTCACTTATCCATCCTTTAATCCGGCCAGCTCTTCCTCGGTCAGGGGCCGATATTCCCCAGGCTTCAAGCTCTCATCCAGAGTCAGGCTTCCCATGGAAATCCGTTTCAAATACAAAACCTCACAGCCAACTGCCTGAAACATCCGCTTGATCTGATGATATTTTCCCTCACAGATGGTTACCCGTATCTCGGATATCTCACCGGACAACAGGACCTCAAGAAAGGCCGGCCGTGTGGGACGCTCTTCGCCGATATCCAATCCCTCCAGAAAGGCCCGCACATGCTCCCCGGTTATCAGTCCTGAAACCCTTGCCTCATAGGTCTTATCCACGTGGCGCCTGGGGGAGAGAAGCCTGTGAGCCAGCTTCCCGTCGTTGGTAATCAGCAGCAGTCCTTCTGTGTCCTTGTCCAGACGTCCCACCGGGAAGAGGTCCTTCCTCTTTTTTGAGGAAATCAGATCCAGGACAGTCCGGCACTTCTCATCTGTCCGGGCCGAGACACAGCCTGCCGGTTTGTTCAGCATATAATATTCCATTTCCGTATAGGAGAAGACCCTTCCCTCCACACAGACCTGCTGAACAGGGCTCACCTGATACTCCGGCTGCTTCACACATTCCCCGTCCACGGCCACCAGGCCTTTTCGTATCTTCTGCTTTACCTGGGAGCGGGTGCCTGCTCCCATATGGCACAGGTATTTATCCAGCCGCATGCTGCCACCTCCAGCCTGGATAGTATTTATTTCGGAGCTGCCCGTTTACCAGCTTTCCCCATCCTAAGGGGAAGCCGTCCACACAGACGAGACACCAGCCAGAGTCGGGAAGCTCTCCGCTTTGCTCCTCTTCCCTAAGCTCAAGGGTTTCCCCCTTCAGATAGCGGATCACCCTTTGGTCCGAGGACCGAAGGTCCACACAGGCATGACAGGTATCCTTCTTTAATGTCATGGCAAGAGGCTGACTGGGGGTAAACCTCTGTTTCTCCACATCTCCCAGAAAGAGGCCTGTCCGCAGGAAGCGAAGGCCCCGGATGGGATGATTCCACAGAGGCTTTGGCAGACTGTAAAGCTTTTTGTCATACAGGCGCAGGCTCTCCGGGGGAATCCGAATTCCCAGAGCTTTTGCAAACCGCTCCCATTCCGGGCAGGAAACAGCCTGTTTCCTTTCCCTGGTCTCTTCCCGGCCCTCATCCCTTCCGGCGGTCTCCTCATCCTTTTTAAGAAGCGCCAGGAAATGCCCCTCTCCCTCCATCCGGTGAGGATAGATGCGGACGCAAGACTTAAGCTGCTGCAGGATCTCTTCGGGAATCTCCCGCTCTTTCGCTTCCCTGCCAAGCCAATCCGGCCTCCCGAAAGCAAAGCCGGAATACTCCGGCAGGGGGCATACCCGAAAGGAGGGCTCCCGTTCCAGAAGGTCAGCAACGATCCCCTCATTTTCCCTGGGGGAAAAGGTGCAGGTAGAATAGAGAAGCAGGCCTCCCGGCTTTAGCATCCGCGCCGCCTGCATGACAATCTCCCGCTGAAGGGGGGCGTACCAATCCGGCCCATGCTCCAGCCAGTCCTTTACCATGGAGGGGTCTCTGCGGAACATCCCCTCCCCGGAGCAGGGGGCGTCAACCAGGATTTTGTCAAAAAACTCCGGGAAATAGGAAGCCAGACGCTCCGGTCCTTCGCTGGTAACGAGAATATTTCCCTGGCCGAAAAGCTCCAGATTTTTAAGGAGCCCCTTGGCCCTGGAATTACTGATGTCATTGGCCAGCAGAAGCCCCGTTCCCCCAAGGCGGGCCGCCAGCTGTGTGGCCTTGCCTCCCGGCGCTGCGCAGAGATCCAGGATGCGATCCCCCTCCTGAACAGGCAGGCAGGATGCCGGTGTCATGGCGCTGGGCTCCTGAAGATAATAAAGTCCGGCCGCATAGTAGGGATGCCTGGATGCAGGCGCGTCCGCTTCCAGATAGTATCCGTTTGGAATCCAGGGAATCGGCTTCAATGGAAACGGAGAAATTTCTTCAAATTTCTCCGCCTCCACCTTGGAGGTATTTACCCGAAGTCCCCGAAAGCCGCAGGAATTCTCACTTTCCAGAAATGCCTCGTATTCGTCTCCCAGTAAATCCCTCATATGATCCAGAAATGCTTCCGGTAATTGAACTGACATATTCTTGTATCCTTTTCTTTTGTGTCTCAGTCATTGCCCAGGTTGGCAATTCTCCCTGACACAGTCTGTCCTTCTAGTTTTATCAGGTAATCTGAATGTTTTCCGCCAGTGCCTGAGCCCGGTAGCCCTCGGCAATCATATCCAGCTGTTTATCAAACCGTTCCAGCTTCTCAATGTCATTCATGGCATAGATCCGGTAAAACTCATCCTGAATCTTCACAATCTCCCGTTTGTTGGCCACATTGTAGAGATTCTGGATATTGTTCAGAATATCCGCCACAATGTTGGCCTGGATCTGGAAGGAGATCTGGGCGTCCATAATCTCGCTGCGCACATTGGACATCTCATTATCCAGAACAATAATAGCATCCGCCGCATTTAAGAGCCTCTCCCGGATATGCTCCGGAATGTTCCGTTTATACTTGTACTGAAGGGAGTGCTCCACCGTTGCCCAGAAATTCATGGCCATGGTGCGGATCTGCACCTCCATCTGAAGCCTTCTAGGACCCTCCAGGGTGTCCACCTCATAAAAAATAATCATATGGTAGCTGCGGTAGCCGGAGGTCTTCATCTGACGGATATAGTCACGCTCCTGCTTAACCTCCATATCCTTTCGGTTGCGGATGATCTCCACCACCCGGTCAATGTCCTCCACAAACTGGCAGATCAGCCGGATACCTGCCAGATCCACAATCCGATCCTCAATGCGCTCCGGGGCAATCTTTTTCTTCTGGCACTTATCGAGAATACTGGCAATGGTCTTCACCCTGCCCTCCACCCGCTCAATGGGGCAGTAAAGACCCTTGTCCTTGTGTTCCTTTATCAAATGGTTGAATTTGGTTGTTACTTCCTTGACGGCAAGCTCATAAGGATTGAGAATCTCTCGCCATAATTGTATTTCCATTTGTAATCTCCATTCCTTTTTCCGCTGCTGGCAGGGCTGTTCCTGTGTTCTGATGCTTTCCGGGGAATCAATAGACACAGCGCAGCCTGCTCTGCTCCAGATATTTCAGGAACCAGTAGGGATTGACTGCCAGCTCCCGGATCTCTTCCGTTCGTATGTAAATCCCAAGATGCAGGTGGACGTCAAACTTTCCCCTGGTTCCCTCTTCCACTCCATAGCCGGTATCGCCCATATATCCCAGGATCTGCCCGGCCTTTATCACATCCCCCTCCTTGAATTCCTCCGCATAGGAATCCAGATGGGCATAGTAAAAGTATACGTCGTGAAGGCTACGGATACCGATACGCCAGCCTCCTTTTTCCAGCCAGCCAATCTTCTCCACTACCCCATCGCTGATGCTGACCACCGGATAGTAACCGGCCTTCTGAATCCCGGCCATGAGATCCGTCCCCTCGTGGCCATAAGAACCGCCGTAGGTCCGCTCAAACATCCAGCTGTTTTCATAGGAAACCACAGCCTCCTCATTCTCTATGGACTCAGGCACCGGAAAATACACCAGGTCCTTCCAGATATTTTCATACAGCTCATAGTACTTACGGGCCTGCTCCTCTGTGTCCCATGTATCAGCGGCCGGGGGAAGCATCTCCCCTAACCGGACCAGCTGGAATTGGATCAGAAAGCAGACCGAGATAATCAGTAACAGATAAGAGGCGATTGACAGCCGCATATGCGCTCCACATGTTATACTCCATCCATTACTATATGCTTAACGGAGCTCTTTTAGAACCTCCAGTACATATTCATACACACGCTTTACGGAAGAAATGCTCAGGCGCTCCTTAGGGGTGTGGATGTCATACATATCCGGCCCGATGGAAACGCAGTCCAGACCCTCAAGCTTTCCGCTGAAGATACCGCACTCCAGGCCGGCGTGAATGGCCTCCACCTTGGGTTCCTTTCCATAAAGCCTCTCATATACCCGCACCATAGTATCCCGAAGAACAGAATCCTTCTTGTAGGCCCAGCCTGGATAGGAGCCTGTCTCCTCGTAGGTTCCTCCCAGGAACTCCACGCAGTGGCAGAGCCGGCTTCCTAAAGCCTCCTTCTCCGTCTCCACGGAGCTTCTCACACTGAACACCACATGGGCTTCCTCTTCCATAAGCTTTAACGTTCCAAGGTTCAGGGAGGTCTGCACCAGTCCCGGAATCTCCATGCTGTTTCGGATCACCCCGTTTGGCACCATGTGAAGGAGATAAAGCAGCTTGGATGCACTCCCGCGGGTGAGAACCTGTTCCTTTTTTCTCCCCTCCGGTCGATAGGAAATCGTCACTCCCGGATCACTGGAGGCATACTCTCCCTTATAAATCATGTCCCATTTTGCCAATGCTTCCTTAAGCGGCTCATCATTCTCCTGGCTCACACAGATCCGGGCCGTTGTCCTGCGGGGAATAGCATTGTCCATCAGACCGCCCTCCAGGGCTCCAAGCCTGAAATCCATTTCTTCAAACAGGGCACAGAGCAGACGGCCCATCAATATGTTGGAATTGCCATGTTCCTTGTGAATCTCCACACCGGAATGGCCACCTAAAAGCCCTTCCACAGCAATCTCATAGAAAAGCCCTTCCGCCTCCTCATATACAGCAGGCAGCGTACATCTGCTGCGCATTCCTCCGGCACAGCTTACGGTAAAGATACCCTCCACCTCGGAATCAATATTAATGAGACGCTTCCCGGAAAGCCTGCTCATGTCCATGGCATTGGCACCCAGAAGTCCGGTCTCCTCATCGGTGGTAAACACACACTCCAGCCGGGGATGCTGCAAAGTATCGTCATCCAGAACGGCAAGGGCCATGGCAACAGCTATCCCGTCATCACCCCCCAAAGTGGTTCCATTGGCGGACAAAAGGTCTCCCTCTACCCTAAGATCCAGGCCATCCTTCTCAAAGTCTATGGGGTTATTCGCTTCCTTCTCACACACCATATCCAGATGGCCCTGTAGAATCACCGTGGGCGCATCCTCATATCCCTGGGACGCTTCTTTGATAATCATTACGTTCCAGGCATCATCCTGCCACGCTGTGAGACCGTGATCTTTAGCGAACTGCATACAGTAGTCGCTGACACCCTTTGTGTTGCCGGAGCCGTGGGGAATGGCACACAAATCCTCAAAATAGTGAAATACCTGCTTTGGTTCCAGATTTGCTAATTTGTTCATATGCTGCCTCCTGTCTTTCATATATATGACTATGATGAAAAAAATACTTTATTTTTCCGTAATTCTCATATTGCTGGCATTTCTTTTGACGGACCCATCCCAGGCGGTGGACGCCTCCAGAGCCGGGTTGATGCTGTGGTTCCACACCCTGGTGCCTGTGCTTCTGCCCTTTTTGATCCTGTCCAACCTGCTGATTGCCATAGACGGGGTCTCTTATCTGACACGCTTTCTCTATCCGGTCTTTCACCGCATCTTCGGATGCTCCTCCAATGGCTGCTTTTGCCTGGCTGCCGGATTTCTCTGCGGTTATCCTGTGGGAGCCAAGGTCGCAGGAGATCTGGTTCGGCAGGGGCGCATTACAGAGGAGGAGGGCAATTACCTTCTTATCTTCTGCAACAATGCCAGTCCCGCCTTTTTAATCGGCTATTGTCTGACCGATTCCCTGAAACGGCCGGATCTGCTGATTCCCACCCTGCTCCTCATCTACGGCGTCTCCCTTCTGCTTGCCCTGTTTTTCCGGGGCAAAAGAAGCTTTTCGGACCTGCACACAGAAAAAAAGACATCTCAATCTCAAATCAGCTTCAAAATCGTAGATGTCTGTATGATGAACGGACTGGAAAGTATTCTGAAGCTTGGGTGCTATATCATCCTGTTTTCCATGCTGGCAAGGCTTCTTATCCGGCTTCCCTGTCCTTCTTCCTATCTTACCTATGGAAGTGTGGGCTTTCTGGAAATGACTAATGGCATTGCTCTGGTCACTGCAAATGTATCCATTCCCATTTGGCAGCGGTATCTCTTTGTTCTTGGCTTTCTGGCCTTTGGAGGGCTCTCCGGTGCCGCTCAGACCGAAAGCATGATCCTGGACAGCGGCCTGTCCTTTGTGACCTACCTAAAAGCCAAGCTTCTGACAGCGGTTCTTGTGGTCTGCCTTGCTGTCAGTCTTTGCTTCCTGCTTCCTCTTTGAGGGGGCAGCCGGCTTATTCATCCAAATCCGTGAGATCCGGCTCATTTAAGGTGGGGGCAAGCTCCGCCCGGTTGTTGGCCAGGATTTCGCTGAAGCTTCGCAGAGACCCCATCATATTCTCATACTTAGCCATATGGCTTTCCATGGTCTTGTGAATCAGATTCTGGAGATTTCCCAGCATATCATCGGTGTAGCGCATGGCCTGCATACGGAAATTGTTTGCCTCAATGGTTGCTGCGTCCAGCCGCTGCTGGGCCTCCGCCTCCGCCGCTGCCATAATCTCATTTGCCTGAATATACGCCTGCTGCATGATCTCGTGCTCATTGATCAATTCGGTCGTATGTATATTGGCCTCCTTGATAATGGCATCTGCCTTTGCCTGGGCATCCGCGAGAATCGCGTCCCGGTTGGCAAGAACCTTCTGATAGCGTTTAATCTCCTCCGGTGTCTTCATGCGAAGCTCCCGAAGCAGCTCCTCGATCTCCTCCTTATTGACAATGATATTGGTCTTTGACAATGTCTGAGGCTTGCAGCCGTCAATGTATTCTTCGATCTCTTCGATAATCTGTTCAATTTTGCTGCTCATGCTAGCTCTCCTTTTTCAAAACTTCTTCCCGGTGCTCCAAAGTCTCATGATTTATGACGACTAATGGATTCCACCGTTCTAGTTTACCCACTTACAGGCTTTTCCATCCGCTCCCGAATCCTTTTCTCTACATAGGGAGGTACAAAGGCCGAGATATTGCCTCCAAAGCCGGCCACCTCCTTAACGGTTGTGGAGCTTAGATAGGCATATTCCAGGCTTGTGGTCAGAAACATGGTATCCAGGGATGGACTCATAATCCGGTTGGTCTGTGCCATCTGAAGCTCATAGTCAAAATCCGTAATTGCCCTTAGTCCCCGAACAATAATATGAGCCTCACATTCCTTTGCAAATTCTACCAAAAGTCCCGTAAAGGACCTGATTTTCACATTTGAATATTCCTTCGTTACTTCTTCTAACATCTTAACACGTTCTTCCACAGAAAACAATGGAGATTTTGCCCGGTTATTCAAAACACCAACCACCAGCTCATCCACAATACGGGAGGAGCGGGCAATAATATCCAGATGCCCAAAGGTTACCGGATCAAAGCTTCCTGCGTAAATTCCTCTTGTCATAGCTACCTCTTTTCAATGCTTTTCTTCTGTTCGGCTTATAAATACATGTCTGTTTGTCTTGTAGCTCTTTACCCTCCAAGGAGTAAAGCCATATTCCTTCATCCAGGCATCCTGGCTCTTTTTTGATGCCTCCAGAATGAGGATCGTATGAGAATCCACCAGAGTGGAATGGGCCAGGGCTGCCAGCACCTGCTGCTCCAGACCCTGATCGTAGGGCGGGTCCATAAAAACGAGATCAAAGGCCGGCTCTCCCTCCATCTGGCGGATGGCACTCACCGCATCTGATAGAATGACATGTGCCCGTTCCGAAAGCCTGGTAAAGCTTAGGTTCTCCTTAATGCAGGACCATGCCTTTCGCTGATTCTCCACAAACACGGCTTCCTTTGCCCCTCTGCTCAATGCCTCAATGCCAATGGCACCGCTTCCGGCAAACAAATCCAGGAACCGGCATCCGGGAAGCTCCTGCTGGATCATATTGAAGAGCGTCTCCTTGATTCGATCGGTAGTAGGGCGCGTCTCCAGGCCCTCGATACATTTTAGGGGAAGGCTTCTGGCCGTTCCGGCAATTACTCGCACACGCTTACCCCCTTACCTGACCGTTTCCGTATATTTGGTATTTGTAAGAGGTCAGGGCCTCAAGGCCCATGGGACCTCTGGCATGGAGCTTCTGGGTACTGATTCCAATCTCCGCTCCAAAGCCAAATTCAAAACCATCCGTAAACCGTGTGGAGGCATTTACATAAACGGCTGCTGCGTCCACCTCTCTTAAAAACTGCTCCGCATGGTTCTTATCCTCCGTAATGATCGCCTCGGAATGTCCCGTATTGTAACGGTTGATATGATGGATCGCCTGGGAAAGACTGTCCACCACCTTCACCGAAAGAATATAGTCCAGATATTCCATGCCCCAATCCGTTTCTGTTGCCTCCTTCATGGGAACCACACCGTAGGCCCTCTCGTCTCCCCGAAGCTCTACCTGCTTCTCGGACAGCTGCCTGGCAAGGAGAGGCAGAAAGGCATCCTTGATCTTTTCGTGGACAATTAAGGATTCGCAGGCATTGCACACGCCAATGCGCTGGGTCTTGGCATTGTATACAATCTCCACCGCCATGGAAAGATCCGCTGCCTCGTCCACATAGATATGGCAATTGCCGGAGCCCGTCTCGATCACGGGAATGGTGCTGTTCTCCACCACAGTGGAAATCAGCCCGGCACTTCCTCTGGGAATCAGCACGTCAATATAGCGGTTGAGCTTCATGAATTCTGCCGCCGTCTCACGGCTGGTATCTGTAAGAAGGGAAATGGCACATGGAGGACAGCCACAGCTCTTAAGGACCTCTCTTAAAACCTCCACAATGGCCTCATTGGAATGAATAGCGTCACTTCCTCCCCGCAGAACCACCACATTGCCGGTCTTAAAGCAAAGCCCGAAGGCATCTGCCGTCACATTGGGTCTGGCCTCGTAAATAATTCCCACAACGCCTAAGGGAACCCGTACCTGACGGATTTTCAAGCCATTGGCAGGAGTCATCTCCTTCACTACCTGTCCAATGGGGTCCGAAAGCTCTGCAATCTGCCGCAGACCCTCCGCCATTCCCTCAATCCGCTCCGGTGTCAAAAGCAGCCGATCCAAAAGGCCCGCCTTCATGCCTCTTTCCCGCCCATTGTCCATATCTCTTTGATTGGCCTCCAAAATTCGCCCGGTGTGAGCAATCAATGCCTCCGCCGCCTGATTCAAGACCTGATTCTTCTTCTCCTCTGTCAATATGCGAAGCAACGGTTCCGCTTCCTTGGCCTGCTGTCCGATGCGCTCCAACCCTTCCATCTATGTTCCTCCTCCTGCCAATGCTGCTTTCGGCTTTCTCTTACTTCACTGTCTCACCTATGTAAGCACCCACTGCTCTGTTACTACCTTTGCGGGACGAATATCAAAGGCCTCAAAGGGCACCTCATCCCTGACCTGAAACTCAAAGGCCAGAGCTACCGTAACAAGCCCCGGATGCGCCTCCAAAAATCGATCGTAAAAGCCCCCGCCATAGCCTACCCGATGACGCTTCCGGTCAAAGGCCACCCCTGGCATCAACAGAAGCGCATCCTCCTCTCCGGCCAAAATACCTTCCCTGGGCTCCTGAATCCCAAAGCTGCCTTCCTCTAAGTCCTCCTCAAAAGAGGTAATGTAATAAAACCGCATCTCCTGTCCACATACACGGGGAACCGCAACCTTCTTCCCCTCCTTCCAGGCCAGGCGTATGAGATCTCTGGTCTCCACCTCATGCTTACAGTCCATATAAGCATAAATCACCCCTGCTTGGATATATTCGGGAAGTGTCCGCACCCGCTCCAGGACAGCCAAGCTCATCTCATGGATCTCCTTGTCCGTATGGGCCTTTCGAAGCTTTCGAATCTCTCCCCGCAGCTCTTTTTTCTGAATTTTCAAATCAATCTCTCTTTTTTCCATACTTTTCACCCAGATTGGTAATGGTTCCATCCGCCTCCTGTACATCAATCTGGTCAAGCTGACCTCTTAAGTTCCTGCGGACTGCCTCAATGTATTCCTTCCGAAGCATTGCCTGCTCCTCTTTTTCCTCCTCGCTTAAGCCCTCTGCCTTTGAGCGGTGATACAGCTCATTGATTCGGGCAATCTTTTTCTCATCTATCAATTGGCACTCCTTTCTCCTGGCTCCCATCCCAGATAGCGGATGGTCCGGGAAAACATATCCTTTGCATATTCATAGCCATGATTATAAAACGCAGTCAGGACCGCTACATCATCCTCTGTATTCCTCACCACAGGAACCTGGGGGCGTAACACCAAAATCCGTCCTCTCTTCTCCAAATCATCCAGCAGCTCCATCGTACGGTTGTAGTAATAGGCGCGGTTCTTGATGGCCCGAACTAAATATGGATACTTCTGATACATGATTTTTGCCATCCGATAGGACTTTCTGGCCGGCGGCTTCCGATAGCCTGCCTGACGGGTAAGGATCACAACATTTTTCTTTACGCCGTCATGAAGCGCCTTCCGAATGGGCACGGAATCCGCCACCCCTCCGTCCAGCATGGGAATCCCATCCACCTCCACCATAGGCGACACAATGGGAAGGCTTGAGGAGGCCCGGCATGCATTCATCAGCCGTATCCGATTCCCACAGTTCTCCGTCAAATAAGCCGGTCTTCCTGTAAAACAGTTGGTAGCTGTCAGAATACAGGTCTGCTTGGAGGAAAAGAAGGTATCGTAATCAAAGGGAATGATCTTATTTGGAAACACATCAAAGATCAGATCCATGTTAAAAAGACTGTGGTTTTTTAACAAATATTTTATCCCTACATAGCTTCCGGCCTCCAAAAAATCAATGGTACAGGTTTTCATTCGTCCAAGCTGATGGGATACGTAATTCACCGCGTTGCAGGCACCTGCGGATACGCCGATCACATAGGGCAGATAGAGCTCCTGCTCCATAAAGTAATCCAGCACACCTGCGGTAAATACACCGCGGGTTCCACCGCCCTCCAGTATCATTCCTGCTTGCTTCATCTTACATACGCCTCCATTGTCAACATTTCTTTTAATTTACACCATAAACGAGAGAATAGCAAGTTTTAACTGGAGTAATTCTCCAAAAAGTCATAGAGCTCACCCTCGTTGGATAAGCCCTTCCCTGCCATAATTTCCTGCCGAAGCTCTTCAGGAAGCATATCCATGGTAATATTCGTGTACTCATAAATGGTCTCCCGATCCGACAGATAAATATTGATATAGCCCTGCTCCTCCACCAGATAGTATTGATAAGTCTTTGTAAGAAGTCGATCCGCCTGTGCCAAGACCTGCCATCTTGCGGCATCCTGCCCCTTTTGTACCTCTTCCATTTCCTGCTCCTCGAGCTTTGGAAGCTGCTCCTTCATAAAAATCGCTATCGGAGCCTTCATATGGGCCCATTCCTCCGGCTCCGTTCTTTCAAGGTACAGGATACCAGAATAATAAGCCAGTCCGCCAAAAATTCCAATGGCCACCAGGGCGGCCACAATCTTTTTTATCACAAAAAAACCTCCTTTTTTGCCATTTTCTATAGTATGGACAAAAAAGGAGGAACTTATAAAGCTTGTCTATAGAAGATGAAGCTTTTTTAAGCCTCTCGCAAGGAGATAACCTTTGGGGAGAGACCGAAGCTCCTGCTCCGTAATTCCCCGCAGAAGCAGTAGGAAAAAGCCATAGATCAGAACTGCCAAAACAATACAGATAACCGCAGCAACCCGGAAGCCAATCAGCTCCTCCAGTGGTGTATAAAGCAGCCAGCAGGAAAGCCCCATAATCGTGGCAGAAACAAGAGGTATCAAAAAGGTACGCACCACCTCCTGATGATAGCGCAGATGTCTTCGGATAGCCAGGCCATTCAAAATGCACATCATCACCGCAAAAAACAGATAGGAAATTACCACGCCATAGATATGAAGCTTACACACCTGCACCAATACCACCAGCAGGGCCAGGTGAAGCACCAGAGAAATCAACGCATTGCACACCGGAATATGCATCCTGTCAATTCCCTGGAGGATTCCGTTGGTCAATGTGGACAGACCATAAAAGATCACAGCGGTGGAACCGGCAATAAACAGCTTGGGGGCAATGGGGTCCGTATTCCAGGAGAGCAGCCTTAAAATAGGCTCCGCCAGGGCCGTAAGTCCAATGGCACTGGGAATGCATACAAACATCACCATCCGTATGGCGCCATCTGTCTTTCGCCGCATTTCCCTTCGATTTCCCTCCATGCGGGCCCGAGTCAGGGCCGGAATGGTGGAGGCGGACAGGGCTGAGGCCACGGCGATGGGCACATTGGTCAAAAGCTTATATTTTCCCACATAGATCCCCCAATAAACCTCCACAGTAGACTTTTCCACCTTCTGAATATCAAGCATCAGATATTTAAACAGTCCCTGATCCAGAATCCCGCTGATATTGTACACTGCCGTGCTTAAAATAACCGGCACAATGGTCAGCACCAGAAGCTTAAAAATCGTTCCATAGCCTTCCATGCTTCCTGTGCGATCCCGCCGCATTTGCCTGCGGAAAACCCGCCGATACATGAGCATCACCGCAATCAAAAACACCAGTCCGGCCAGAGCTCCCATGCTGGTGCCCAGGGTGCTTCCCGCCGCTCCATAAATGGGGCCGCTTCTGCCGTCCGTAATTCCAGCCTTTTGATCCAGGGAGAGGCCGTACTGAAAGAGCATGCTGGCTGCTGCAATGCTGACAACCGCATTAAATACCTGCTCAATGATCTGGGAAACAGCTGTGGGCATCATACTTCCCATGCCTTGGAAAAACCCTCTTAAGACCCCCATGACGGCCAGAAAGAAGACCGCCAGGGCCAGTATTTTAAGGCTCAGCTCGCTTTCCGGTGTATTGAGAAGCTTTCCGGTAAAGAACCCGGCTCCCCAATAAGTTACCACAGATCCCAAAAGCCCTACCACAAGGGCCATGTACAGAGCTCCCCTGAAGATTCGCTGGGCATTTCGGTACTGCCCTAGGGCTGCCTTTGCGGAAACCAGCTTGGATACGGCCAAAGGCAGGCTGTAGGAGGAGATCAGCAGAATAATATTGTAAATCTCGTAGGCTGCGGAATAATAATCGTTTCCATGATCTGTAATAATATTCGTAACCGGTAGCCGGTAAAGCATTCCAATCAGCCGGCTTAGAATAGAGGCCGCCGCCAGAATACTGCCCTGCATTATAAAATTGGAACGATTTTTTGCCCTTTTCTGATTACCCATAGCAGTCCTTCCGCCAATTTACCCCTCTCGTTGCCCTACTGAATCACTACATCATCCACATAATCGTTCCAGATAATGCACACAAAGGTTTTTCCATTATTTAGTACGATCTCTTGATTGTTGTTTTCATAATATCGTGCCGGAGTCCCCAGCTCTCCCGGATTGCTCCAATAGCCCTCGATCATCTTTCCGTTGGTAAAGACGAGACAGTCATTGTTGTGGGATTGGCTTGCAAAATGCAGATAATCATTGGAATCCAACACAGCCCCGTCACAATATTGAAAAATCACATTTGTCACGGCCACCTGTTCTCCTGTCAGTTCGTCAATATGCGGATTTCCATGGGAGGAACGGTAATATTTCCGGTCCGCGGCATTATATTCAAAAGTAGCCTTAACCGCGCCAAAACCATTCTTGCCTCCGGTGCCGCCAGGCTGCAGAAAGGTTGCGTCAGGATAGCCCACATATTCTTCAATCTCACCGTTAGGGGCAAACTTGAATTTCCCGGTATAATCCTCCGGCATCTCCCGATCATACCCTTTTTTCTCGATATCCTCCAAAATTCCATCGGGAAACGCATATAAGGTATGCTCCCAGGACTTTCCCGGACGGGAGATTCGCTCATACATATTCGAAACAGGATGTTCGATGCCCTTGGTTCCCCCTGAAAGCACATCAAATTCTCCGCTGTTCAGGGCCTCCAGAGCATAAGGGGCCTGTCCGAAATGAGCATATATTGCATCAAATTCCTGAGCAAACTGCAGATAATACAGACGGCAGCTGCGCACGGAACCGATTTTCTCAAGATCTTCCCAATCCTCAAAAATCCCCATCCATCGGGTAATACGTTTTTCCACCGGACATTCGTAGATAACACTGGCATTGGATGGCCCGGACATCGGAAGAGCGGCCGGAGTCATACTTAGCATAATCGCCAAAGGCCGTTGCGTTCCAATATTTGCGTCAATCCATTCACCCGTAAAATAGCTTCGGATCTTTCCGTCCACGATCTCCCGTTTTTCCGGCTCAGGCGCTTCCGGTTCAGACACTTCCAGCTGTTCCACAGGCGGCTCCGTTCCATCCTCCAAAACCTCATCCTCCGTATTGAATTTATTTTCCGGTTCCCTGTCAATTTGAGCGGAATCCTCTTTCCCGCAGCCGGCAGTCAAAAGAACCGCCAAAATCAGAAACAGGGGAAAAAACCTCCACTTTTTCATAATCAGATTCCTCCTCTAGCGCAAAATATTTAAGGACCGAAGGATCACACGTTGTCTATCCTCCATCTCCCGTGCCTCTTCCGGTTCCATGTGATCATAACCGCAGAGATGCAGCATGCTGTGAGCGATCAGGAATGCATACTCCCGCTCCTCACTGTGACCATATTTCTTCGCCTGCTCCTGTACCTTTTCCATGGAAATAATAATGTCTCCCAGTAAAAGCTCCCCGGTCTCCGGATGAAAGCAGCCATGAGCCTCTGTCTCCGCACAGCCAAAATCCGAAGGGCTGTCATAAGAAAGCATGGGAAAGGACAACACATCCGTTGCCCGATCGATATTGCGATATTCCATGTTGATCTGTCGAATATTTTTGTTATCTGTTAAAAGAAGGCTCACCTCCGCCTCATAAGGGCAGCCCTCATAATCCAGAGTCGCCTCAATCACCCTCCTGGCAAGCTCCCTGGTGTCTACCCCGGAGAGTGTAATCTGGCTCTCATCTTCTACGTTGATTGTCATAAGCATCCTTTCTTGTGCTGCGGCGGGCCAGTGACTGCTCATAGCTGTCATAAGCCTGTACAATTTTTTGAACCAGGGGATGACGCACCACATCCTTGCTGGTCAAGGCGCAAAAGCCAATGTCATCCACTCTGGAGAGTACCTTCAGGGCAATCTCCAAGCCAGAATGACTCCCCGGGGGAAGATCCTTTTGACTGGCATCACCTGTGACAATGACCTTAGATCCAAAGCCAATCCGAGTTAAAAACATTTTCATCTGAGCAGGTGTCGTGTTCTGGGCCTCGTCTAAGATAATAAACGCGTTATCCAGGGTTCTTCCCCTCATATAAGCCAGAGGCGCCACCTCAATCAGTCCGCGCTCCATATTTTTCAAAAAGCTGTCCGCCCCCATAATCTCATAAAGTGCATCATAGAGAGGCCGAAGATAGGGGTCCACCTTACTTTGCAGATCGCCCGGAAGGAAGCCCAGCTTCTCCCCCGCCTCAATGGCAGGTCGGGTCAATATAATCCGGTTGACCTCATTATTTTTGAAGGCGGTAATGGCCATAGCCATGGCCAGATAGGTTTTTCCCGTTCCTGCAGGTCCTGTGCCGAATACAATCATATGGCTCCGAATGAGATCCACATACTTCTTCTGCCCCAATGTTTTGGGCTTAATGGGCTTTCCGCTGGTTGTATGACAAATCAGATCCCGATCAATCTCGGAAAGTGCCTCCTCCTGCCCCTCCATGGAAAGTTCCAGAGCATAATCTACATTTTGCTCCTGAATGGTATTGCCCCGCAGGGAAAGTGTCAGCAGCTGCTTCAAAACACGGGCGGCCTGCTGACTGCTCCTGGGTGCGCCCAGAATCTTCACCGTCCCATCCCTTGGAATCACGGAAACCTTCAGGGTCTGCTCTATTTTTTTTACATAGCTGTCAAACTGGCCAAACACATTGCTCTCATGCTCGGCCGGAATATCCAGAATCACTTCCTCAATATTCAAATTCTACTGCTCCTGTCTGTTATTTCTCTTCCTCCTCCAAAGGCTTCGGAGCCTCCTCCAAAACCTCTGTGGGAGCATAGCCACCAATCTCCTCTAAGGCCACAATCGTTCCATAAGCCGTACAGGTATTGGTGCCGACTTCTATTTTAACATTATTTTCAACAATTTGAACCCCTTTTTCTATTAAATTTTCTAAAAATTCCTTTAAATTTGCCTCGGCAATGGCTCTGGCATCCTCCTGGGTATAGGATTCCGTGTAAATTTCATACTCCTCATAGAGTGTGGTGCCGAAGGTCAGCGGAAGATAAAAGTTCTCCGTAAGCTTCAAGGGATACTCCGTATTGACTTCATGAAAGGTCTCAAAGCCGGGTCTTCGCTTGAGGGAAATGGTCTTTCCCCCCACCTTGGCATAGAAGCCATGGCGCTTCCTTCCTGTGGACCGGCGTTCCTGGTGGGATAAAACAAACTCATCATAGTAGGGATAGGTGGTGGTGGCATATACGTCCGCATCTGCCGCCGTATACTGGTATCCGCTTACCTCGCCGCTGTCACTTAGGATGTCAATACGCCCCCGGATGAGGAGCTGTCCTGCTTCCACCTCATCCCCCACCTGTATCTGTGACACGCCGCTTCTTACCAGAACGCTGGTGATAATTCCCTCTCTGGCAGCCACAATATCCCGCGGCTCCTCCTTTACAGCTGTCTCCTCCTCCGTAAAGCTGTCCATATTTTCCCGAATCCGAATCAAAAGCCGTGTTCCCCGAATTTCAGCGGAAACCCAGATAATATCCGGAAACTGAATTCGGATCATAGATTGGATTTCCTTACAGTCCACCTGACTTTTCTTCATACCGTGAACAATGTTCTCCGATTCCAGATAATCCAGGATCACATCGGTGGTTCTGGAATAATTGCCCTCTATGTGAATGTTCCAGATATATAAGGACATGGTATATAGGAATGCAATGCACAAAAGAATTCCCACCACAAACATCTTCCGATTTCGGTAGTGATGCAAAAAAAAGGGAAGCCCGTGCCGCTCTGTCACGTGAAGATGGGCCTTTGCCTTCTTCCGCAGGGGCTTAAGCCTCCGAAAATCTCGGATACTTAAATTCATTTCATAATAGCCGCCATTATTCTGTAAATCCCAAATTTCAATCTCGTGGGCCTTACAAAGATTTAAAAACCGCTCCGGTGAATATCCCGTCAGTCGAACACGCACATAGCCATACAGATAACGAAAAAATGAAGTCAGCAATATTTCACCTCCTGAATCTCTCCGGTGATCTTCATTTCGTCATTGGTATAATAGGAAATGTCTAAATGCAGGCCGCGAATCTCCAGCTTGCAGGTCTTTGTCTGAATCCGAATAAGCTCCTCCGTATATTCAATGAGGCTCATGTAGTTCTCCACATAAGCCTCATGTTTACCTGTAATGGTTATGATTACAGCTCCGAGCATCAAATCCTTGGGCAGATTTAATGCGTCTGTCATTTCTTCCTTCCAGTTCATTGGCCCCGGACCTTCTCGTTTCCTTACTCTTACTATATGCCCGGTATGGCCGTTCTATACCCTCGACTCCCGATACAGCAACAAGCTGAACCAGGTGACCAGGTTATTTCCATTTAAAAATGTGATGCCACACAGCTCCGCAAGGCCGGTAACCAGAATTCCGTATCCCTCTAAGCTTGGAAACATCCGATCCGGGAAACGGCAGGGAGCATCCGGGTAGGTGCAGTGCTCACAGATAGCACAGGATTCTGTGGAAAGTACCAGAACCTCCTGTCCCTCATGGATAAACAGCTCCTCTATCTCACGGGTAACCTCCTCATGGTCCTTCCGTGTAGCCAGCATCCCCTCCATGTCCTCCAGATCCGGAACCTCTGCCATAGTTGTAAACAGGAAGCCTCCCTCATAGTATTGGCAGCGCTCCCGACATTCCTCCACAGTTCCCACAGCCGGAGGACAAGACCATGATTTTCCGTATCTGGGGCACTCACTCCTGCAGATATGGCGGACCTCCTCCTTGAAGGGAATCTCTTGGATTTGAATAAAGGCATAGTCACATATGGGAAATTCCGCTATCTGCGCCTCAATGACTTTCTTGTTCATGGAATGCTCCTATTTTATAGAAGAGATTTTCTCAGCTCTTCCCCGCTCTTTGGGCTTAAATAAGCCGGTGCAATGTCAAATACAGTCTTGCACCCAAATGCTTTCTCCGAAGCCAGCCGATAAGCTGCCCTTGCATAAGCCACGATGACACTGGAGGTAAACTCTGGATTGGAATCCAGCTTTAAGCTGTACTCAATCAGGTGATGATTTTCCTTCTCCCATCCGGTCACCCCGCTTCGCAGAACAAAGCCGCCGTGAGGAATCCGGCTGTGATCCCGCTTCATCTCTTCCTCGCTGATAAAATGTACGGTGGTGTCGTAATCCGCAAAATAATTTGGCATGGTTTTGATCTCTTCCTCTACCCTTGCGGCGTCCGCGCCTTCCTCCAAAACTACAAAGCACTCTCTGGTATGCTTTTCCCTGGTGGTTAAATCCGGATTTTCGCCGGCCCGGACAGACGCCAAAGCCGCCTCCACAGGAATGGTGTACTGCTTTGCATCCTTAACTCCGCTGATTCTCCGCACAGCATCGGAATGTCCCTGGCTCACACCCCGTCCCCAGAAGGTATAATCCTTGCCCTCCGGCAAAATAGCATTGGCGTACATGCGGTTCAAAGAGAACATGCCTGGGTCCCAACCCACGGAAATGATAGCCGTCTTACCAGACTCCTTCGCTGCTGCATCTACCGCTGCAAAATGCTCCGGAATCCTAGCATGGGTGTCAAAGCTGTCCACGACATTAAAAAGCCTTGCATACTCCGGGGTCTGTACCGGGAGATCCGTGGCGCTTCCTCCGCAGAGAATGAGTACATCCAACTCATCCTTCCAATCTCTTGCTTCCTCTACACGGCAGACCTTTGCGGTATCCGTTAAAATTGTTACCTTTTCCAGATCTCTTCTGGTGAATACGGCCCGAAGCTCCATATCGGGATTCTGGCGAACCGCACACTCCACACCGCGTCCCAGATTGCCATAACCCAAAATACCAACTCGAATACTCATCTAGGTGTCATCTCCTTTTATACAAATTTCCTTATATGTCTCAGTGCATAAAAATATGGAGCATACGGGATTCGAACCCGTGACCTCCACACTGCCAGTGTGGCGCGCTCCCAGCTGCGCCAATGCCCCATTGCTGATAGTATAGCACAAAACATATGGTAGTACAAGAAATAATTTTAGAAATATAAGTTGGATTAAATTATAAAATGCAAATGCTAAAGCCTGTCTTTACTTATGATAAGGCTCCCCCTTCATAATCCGAAACCCCCGATACACCTGCTCCAACAAGATCACACGCATCAATTGGTGCGGAAAGGTCATTCTGGAAAAGCTTACGGCCTCATCTGCCCGGAGCATCACTGCGGGAGACAGCCCGAGAGAGCCTCCAATCACAAAGGTAATATGGCTCCGTCCCTCCACCCCCAGCCGTTCCAGCCTGCGGGAAAATTCCACCGAATTCAGGGCCTTCCCCTCAATGGCCAGAGCAATCATGTAAGCATCCTCCCTGACCGCCTTTAAAATCCGCTCCCCTTCCCGCTCCAGAATAGCCGCTTCCTCCGCCGCACTTGCTCCGTCGGGGGTCTTTTCATCCGGAAGCTCAACGATCTCCAGCTTGCAATAGCGGCTTAATCGCTTTGCATACTCCTTCACGGCCTCCGTATAATATTTTTCCTTAAGCCTGCCCACCACAACACATGTAATCTTCAACAGCTCCTCCTGATTCAATCTCCAAATCCTTGAACGCCTGTTAGTCACGGAAAAACCTAACGCAAACAAAATTCACTCTCTCGAATGATCAATCTGGTTCCGGATCTTCTGCATCTGATAATCCAGCTCCTCAATGGAATCCGCACAGATCTTTAGCTGTCTCACAATCTCGTCCGTGTTGTCCACTACCTTCTTATATTTCAGCTTGTGCTCCAGGCTGGCCCAAAAATCCATGGCAATGGTCCGAAACTGTACCTCCGCCATCATGTATTTCTTCTCCCTGGACAGATAGACGGGCACACCGATAATCAAATGGAGGCTCCGATACCCGTTGGCCTTGGGATTCTGAATATAATCCTTTCTCCGCTGCAGAATAATATCATCCTGCTGAATCAGCAGGTCCGCCAGGCGGTAAATGTCATCGGGAAAGGAACAGATGACCCGGATTCCGGCCACATCATTTAAATTCTCCCGAATACTCTCCACGGTTACCGGATACCCCTTGCGCTCCAGCTTTTCATAGATGCTCTCGGGAGATTTCAGCCGGCTCTTAATGGATTCAAAGGGGTTTCGCTTATACTCCTGGGAAAATTCTGCGTTCAGAACCTTCAGCCTGGTCTCAATCTCCATAATGGCCCCTTGATACTCCATCATCAGACGATGAAAGGATTCCGTTTCCTTCAGCTTTTCCGCCTGAATCCGAATAATCTCATCCTGCTTTCTGAGCATTATGGCCTGCTCTTCCACCTTCCGTTCCAACTGGTTCTTCCGGGTGTAAAGCCGCATGGCATTCTTAACTCGATTCTTTATAATGGCTCTCTCAAAGGGCTTATGAATAAAATCCGTAGCCCCCAGCTCCAGACATCTGCTTTCCGCCTCCACCGCAAGCTCGCTGCTGATAATCAGTACGGGAATCCTTTTCAGCCATTCCCTTTTGCTCATCTCAGCCATTACCGCAAAGCCGTCCATATGCGGCATATGCAGATCCAGAAGAACTGCGGCCATTTCCCTGGGGTATTTGTCCAGATAGTCCAAGGCTTCCTTTCCGTCCTCCGCCGTCTCTACCTGGTATTCATCCTTCAGCATATCGCATAGCAGCTCACGGTTCAGCTCCGCGTCATCTACTACTAATATCCTTTGCATAGTAACACTCCTTTTCCCATGAGCCGGGAATTGCAACTTCAAAATCTTTTCTTATTATAAAATTTTTGATGCGAAATTTCAATTATTCCCGGAGATATTTTCATGATTTTTCTTGACACAGGCCTGAAAATTTCAGATAATAGTTCACAGATGGTTTTCATTTACAAAAAATACCAAAAAAGTGCATCCAAACATATGTGAAGCATAGAAAGGGGGATACACCCATGGCCTGGTGTCCCAAATGTAAAAATGAATATCGAGCAGGAATTACTCACTGCCCGGATTGTGATGTGGATTTAGTTGAGGAGCTTTTGCAGGAGCAGAAGGAAGGGATCGAGGCTCCTGAGGATTACGAATTTCCGGAGGATTTTGATCCGGGCGCCATTTTGGAGGGGCCCGGAGAAAAGCCTGTGTATGTGAAGGCTTACAAGAGCCCGGAGGAACGCTATGGGGATATGCGCTCCTCTGCCTGGACCTTTCTTGCAGTGGGGGGTATCGGATTTGTGGTAATGGTACTGGCTCTTATGGGAATTCTCACCTTTCCATTTCACGACTTTGCCCTCATTGTCATGCTGCTTTTATTCGTGACTTTTGTGGTGATTGGGATTGTTTCCTTTCAAAATGCAAAAAAGCTCAAGGCTCTGGCCAGTGCTGAGCACGCCTTGATTGA
Organism: bacterium 1XD21-13; assembly: GCA_009917555.1. GTDB lineage: Bacteria > Bacillota > Clostridia > Lachnospirales > Lachnospiraceae > Laedolimicola. Next base: position 104,533 of record QZDX01000010.1, read on the forward strand.
TGAGATCACGAACTGGTATCACACGGAAGGCATGGAAGCGGAGGCCATTACTTCTCTGGACGCCTCTCTTCCGGAAGAGATTTTCTACCTTCGGAAATATGAAGCGGTCTGTGATGTGATTCGGGCGCATTTTCCGGATATTCGGGAGGATCTGTTGAATAAGCTGGCATCAGATTTCTGCGAGGAAGCATAAGAGAAGGGACAGTGAGGAAAATGACTCTCCAGACATTTTTCCACTGTCCCTTTTATCTGTGATTTTTTTACCATAATTTTAACATCTGGTATATGGTAATAAGTAAATCAGGGTGGCTATTGGCGAAATGCCATATCCAGCAGTCACCACGTTTTCTCAAGCTCCATATGAAAATCTACCTCATAAGGGCTGTCATCCCTGGTCTTGATCTTCTCATACAGCGCCCTTCTGGAAGCGCTGCTCTCCTCGGACCAGAACTCATAGCCCCGCAGGTAGCTGTCCATCAGTTCATCCCAGGAATCATAAAGAGGTTGAATCTTCTCGGCAAACTCCAAAGACAGATCGAGCGCCTCCTCCTTGCCATAATAGCCGGCAATATAATAATACCCCAGAAAATTCATGGCCCGGCAGCAGTCCCAGCCTGTGATGGCGTCGATTCCGTATTCCTCATACATCTCATACCATCCCACATAAAGACTCGCCCGATCCTCGCCTCCGAAATCATAATGTTCAATCAGAAACGCCTCCCGATCCTCCTCTGGAATATCGCTCATGCCGTCCCGCTCCAGAGTCTTTACAATTCTTGCAAATTCCGAGCGGTGCCCCTTCTTCTTAATCCATTCCAGAGTTTCGTCCGCCGAATCCCAGTCCGTAATTCCCCACCGCTCATCCAGAAACTTCCGGACCGTCTTTTGGTTCGTCTCTGTGTTGGCAAGACCTCCAAACAGGTTGTAATCCCAGTTGTTCGTCTCCGTTAATATCGCATAGGAAGCATTAAACCAACGGATGGTGTCCGTCAGCTCCACCTCCTCCAACAATTCTTCTTCCTTTGAGCCGCATCCTGTCGCACCTGTGATGCCGAGAACCAAGATCATACAAAAAGCAATGAATCCTTTGAAGCCGTATCTTCTCTTCATAAGCTCTGCCCTCCTGGCCTTTCTTTTATGGTAACATTGTGGAAAAGGCTTTGTCAATCACTGATTGTTATTTTTCTGACATTTCTGACATCGGCTCTATTATACGTAAGATTTCTGACGAGCAAGCGGTCCTACATGAAAACGTGTTTGAAAATTGCTTCAATCCCCAGTCAAAGCAAAAGGCTTTGAAATGCATATTCACATTCCAAAGCCTTCCGTCACCCAAAACGCTTATTTACTTAAATACTCATGGATTCCCCTGGCCGCATCCTTGCCTGCGCCCATTGCCAGGATAACGGTTGCCGCTCCTGTAACAGCGTCTCCGCCGGCAAATACACCTTCTTTGGAGGTTGCGCCCACATCCTCACTGGCAACGATACATTTTCTCCTGTTTGTCTCCAGTCCCTTCGTAGTAGAAGAAATCAGAGGATTGGGGGAGGTGCCCAGGGACATAATCACCGTATCCACCTCAATGTCAAACTCGGAACCCGGGATCTCAACAGGGCGTCTTCTTCCGGAAGCATCCGGCTCTCCAAGCTCCATACGGATGCAGCGGATGCCGTTCACCCAGCCGTCCTCGCCTACGAGAATCTCGGTAGGATTGGTCAGCAGGTCGAAGATAATCCCCTCTTCCTTGGCATGGTGAACCTCCTCCACACGGGCCGGAAGCTCTTCCTCGGAACGACGGTAAACAATATGTACCTCGGCGCCCAGACGCAGAGCGGTACGGGCGGCATCCATAGCCACATTTCCGCCGCCTACTACGGCTACCTTCTTGCCGATGGCAATCGGTGTATCGTACTTGGGATCAAAAGCCTTCATCAGATTATTTCTTGTCAAATACTCATTGGCCGAGAACACGCCGCAGGCCGTCTCGCCGGGAATCCCCATAAACTTCGGAAGTCCTGCTCCGGAGCCGATAAATACGGCGTCAAAGCCTTCCTCCTCCATCAGCTCGTCAATGGTTACGGACTTGCCGATGATAACATCTGTCTCAATCTTAACACCCAGGGCCTTTACATTTTCCACTTCGGGAAGAACCACACCGTCCTTGGGAAGACGAAACTCCGGAATACCGTAGACCAGAACGCCGCCCGCCTTATGAAGAGCCTCGAAAATCGTCACGTCATAGCCAAGCTTGGCCAGATCTCCCGCACAGGTAAGGCCTGCAGGACCGGAACCGATAACCGCAACCTTTTTGCCGTTCTTCTCCACGGAAGCCTCCGGCTTGATGCCCTGCTCTCTGGCCCAGTCAGCCACAAAGCGCTCCAGCTTGCCGATGGATACAGGCTCGCCCTTGATACCGCGGATGCAGCGTCCCTCACACTGGCTTTCCTGGGGACATACGCGGCCGCAGATGGCCGGCAGAGCGGAGGACTTGCTGATCACCTGGTAAGCGGCCTCGAAATTGCCTTCCTTTACTTCTTTGATAAAATCCGGAATATGTATCTGTACGGGGCATCCCTCCATACACTTTGCATTCTTGCAGTTGATGCAGCGCTGCGCTTCCTCCACAGCCTCATCCTTGTTGTAGCCGAGACATACCTCGTCAAAATTTGTAGCGCGGACCTTGGGGTCCTGCTCTCTAACCGGTACTTTCTTTAATACGTCTCCCATTATTTGTCACCTCCGCAATTTCCGCAGCCGCCGTGATGGGTATCGCCCTCCTGGTAAGCCAGAAGGCGTCTGCCCTCCTCGGTCTTGTACATGGCCGCACGCTTCATAGCCTGGTCAAAATCAATCAGATGGCCGTCAAACTCCGGTCCGTCCACGCAGGCGAACTTCACCTCGTCCCCAACGAGTACGCGGCAGGCGCCGCACATGCCGGTGCCGTCCACCATAATCGGATTCATGCTGACAATAGTAGGAATCCCAAGCTTCTTCGTGGTCAGACAGGCGAATTTCATCATAATCATGGGACCGATGGCTACACAGAGATCGTAGTGATGACCCTCGCTCACCAGCTTCTCCAGCATGGCGGTTCCCACACCGTGGAAACCGTAGCTGCCGTCGTCCGTACACAGATGGAGGTTGCCCACCTTGCTCATCTCATCCTCCAGAATCAGCAGATCCTTGGTTCTTGCGCCTACGATAATATCGCACTCAATTCCGTGATCGTGAAGCCATTTTGCCTGGGGATATACGGGAGCCGTTCCCACACCGCCGGCGATAAACACAACCTTCTTTTTCTGTACCTCTTCCAAATCATCCGTCACCAGCTCGGAGGGCTTCCCTAAGGGGCCTACAAAGTCCTCAAAGAAATCTCCTTCCTTCAGATCCACCATCTTATGGGTGGAAACGCCGATGGGCTGGAACACGATGGTTATGGTTCCGGCCTCTCTGTCGTAATCACAGATGGTCAGCGGAATACGTTCTGCCGTCTCGTCCACTTTTACGATAATAAACTGTCCAGGCTCACAGGACTTTGCCACTCTTGGAGCATGAACGACTTTCATGTAGACATTTGCAGAGAGCTGCTCTGCTTTCAAAATCTTGAACATAAGCTTCCTCCTGGAGTATATTTTTTGCACAACACTTTATGAGCTATCGCCCCAAACAATAACTCTTACAAGCCTTCACTGTCTCTTCTGCCTGCTCCTATTGCTGCACAGAATTACTCATCTCTAATATCATAATGCAAAATCACAAAGATTTCAACAAAAAATTATGTTACTGCCCACACGTGACCGGCAGCAAAATCATACTTCATAATCAAAGCAGACGCGATCACAGGCTGCAGGCTTGATGACCTCCTCCGCTACCGCCACATGCAGAGGATGTACCTGATAGGCATCCAGATCCTCCGGTGTCTCAAGCTCTGAGATGAGCAGAAGCTCCCGATTGCTTCCATGGAGCTGATTCAGCCGCATTTCTGCAAAGGTCAGCCCTCTTATCTGTCCCACCAGGGCCTTTAAGCGCCTGTCGGCTTCCCTGGCCATCTCCGCTTTTTTCTCCTCCGGAAAATCCTCCTTAAAGTTCCACATTACCAAGTGCTTTACCATGCTTTAATCCTCCTCGTCCATATCCGGGTCATATTGAAATTCCAGCCGGTAGATTTGTACCAGCGGCTCACTGACCATTCCCTTTTTATTGATTGCCACTGCGCTTAATAGGTTCTCTCCCTCTGTCAGCTCAATGGGCCTCTCATAGCGAATGCTGTCCTTTGTAGGCTCCGTACCATCCAGAGTATAATAGATCGTTCCGTATTCCGCCTTAAGCTCCAGCATAACATAGTAATTGTAGGTTCCCTCCGCCGTATCACAGGTGGGCTTTTCAATGCGATAGGGAAGCAGCTTCTCCTTAATCCCCTGGTACTCACATTCCTCAATCACTTCCTCTATGAGATATGTCTGCTTTGTCTGATTCAGCAGCTCCATCAATTCCAGATAGAGGTCTTCCAGCTCATATTGATCCCCTCGGCAGGATGCTTCCACCAAAATAGCATCTCTCATACATTCCACAGCCAGCTCCTTTGCATCCACCTGCGCGTAGGCCTTGGCCAAAAGGCGCAAAGGCTTCGTATCGCCTCCCTCACTGTCGGACTGAAGGCTCTGAGCCTGCTTAAGATACGGCAGCGCATCCTCATACTGCTCTGCCTCTATAAGCGCCTCACCCTTTCGCAGCTGATAGGCGTAATCATTTCCAAGCCCCATGGATCGGTAGGACAAAAGGAAGATACCAAAGCAAGCGGCAATTGCCACAGATGTAGCCAAAAGCTGCCAAAAGAGCTTTGACTGCCACAGGGTTTTCTTGGGTCTCTCCAATCTGCCAGCCCCATCCTGTTCCTTATTCGATTGTTCGTTTATCTTTTCATCGGATTGTTCCGGTTCCTCTCCGATTACCAGCTCTTCCAAAGGGTCATAGTCCGGAACAATCTGCAGCTCCTGTAAGCAGACCGGACAGTAAATACTCCCGGTCTCCAGCTCTGCGCCACACTTGGGACAACGCATGACTCCCTCCTCTTTTCTCTTCCAAAATGTGTCTTTTTATACACATTCCTCTATATACTGCTCAAACTCCTCCATAGTCATAAGAATCTCTCTGGGCTTTGTGCCGGCCTCCTCTCCCACAACACCGGCCTCTGCCAATTGATCCATAATACGTGCCGCCCGGTTAAAGCCAACCTTGAACCACCGCTGCAGCATGCCGATGGAGGCCTTATCCTTCTCAATAATAAATTTCCCCGCCTCCGCAAACAGAGCGTCCCGTTCCGGCCCTTCTCCTGAGGAACCCGTGTCAACGGCTGCCGTCTGGACCGTATTCATGTGCTCCTCCACCTCATTGCTGTAGGATGCCGCCGCATTGGTATTCTTGAGGAATTCCACCACGGCGCCTACCTCCTCGTCGGAAACGAAGGCTCCCTGGACACGGACCGGCTTGGGATAGCCATAGGGATAAAAGAGCATATCGCCCTTTCCAAGAAGCTTCTCCGCCCCATTCATATCCAGAATCGTCCGGGAATCCACACCGGAGGATACGGCAAAGGCAATTCGGGAGGGCATATTTGCTTTGATAAGTCCTGTAATTACATTTACGGAGGGACGCTGGGTAGCAATAATCAGATGTATGCCCGCCGCCCTGGCAAGCTGAGCCAGGCGGCAGATGGCGTCCTCCACCTCTCCCGGTGCCACCATCATCAGATCTGCCAGCTCGTCCACCACAATGATGATCTGTGGCAGCTTCTCCGGCTTATTTTCATCCTGAATATGCTCGATCCCTTTTATTTTCTCATTGTAGCCCTGAAGATTTCTTACATTGTAGTCTGCAAACAGCTTGTAGCGCTTGGTCATCTCCGCCACCGCCCAGTTGAGAGCCCCGGCCGCCTTCTTCGGGTCTGTGACCACCGGAATAAAGAGGTGGGGAATACCATTGTATACACTCAGCTCTACCACCTTGGGGTCAATCATAATCAGCTTGACCTCCTCCGGGTCCGCTTTGTAGAGGATGCTCATAATCAGGGTATTGATGCAGACGGACTTACCGGAGCCCGTAGCTCCCGCAATCAAAAGATGGGGCATTTTCCCAATATCCGTCACCATGATCTTTCCGGCAATGTCCTTTCCCACCGCAAAGGCTATTTTGGACTTGTGGTTCTTAAATTCCGGGGACGCAATCAGCTCCCGGAAGGATACGATGGCATTTTCCGCATTGGGAACCTCAATGCCTACTGCTGCCTTTCCCGGAATAGGTGCCTCAATACGCACATCAGCCACAGCCAGATTCAGCTTGATATCATCTGCCAAGGATACAATCTTGCTCACCTTCACACCCTGATCCGGCTGAAGCTCATAGCGGGTCACCGAGGGACCCTGGCTGACATTGGTCACCGTCACGCCCACACCGAAGTCACGTAAAATCTGCTGTAAGTGAATGGCCGTCTCATGGAGAATGCGGTCCGCATCCTTATTTTCACTGTTTTTCACCTGCTTTAAGAGCTTAAGGGGCGGATATGTATAAGCCTGCTTCTTGAAAAAGCCCCCGACTCTCTGCCCGGAAGCAGGCGAGACCGTCTGAGTGACTGTCTCCTTGGGAGCTGCTGCAGGCTTTGAAGCCGCCGCACGAACGGGCATAGACTCCGGCTCCTCCTCCCAGGACTCTGAAAGCTCCTTCGGTTCCTCAGGCTCCGCCAGGACCCTCTCACGCACGGGCTCCATCACTACAGGCTCTGGGGGGGCTTCCTCCGGCTGCTGTTCCTCAAAGCTTCGCTGACGCTGAATCGGAATCTCAAACATCTCATCCAGATCCTTTAGATCCGGCTCATCCGACAGGGTGATTTCCCGCATTTCATCCGTATAATCTTCCTTTTTTATAGTGGTATCCTCTAATGCCACGCCAGAAATTTTGCGCTCCATACGGCTCTTTTTCTGTCGCTCTTCCTCCTCGGCCTGTTGTCTGGCCAATGCCTGTCTCCTGGCCTCACGACGTTCATCTGCCTGGATTCGATGGCGCTTTGCATCCTCCCTGGCCGTGTCATAAACCCGTCGGCCCTGGGACTTCACACCGCTGATAAAGGAACGCTCCGTAATTACCACCAGACAGATAATCAGCAAAACCAGTAAGAGCAGCCAGGCCCCCACGGTCCCGAAGGCCCCTGTAAGTCCCTTGCAAAGCATGCCGCCAAAAAAGCCGCCTCCGGTCTTATGCTCTGCCGAAAAGGTATAAAAAGCCTTGGCCGTACCCGCTCCATCCTTCTCTCCGCTGATCAGCTGCGCAATGGCGCAGAGAAGAAAAAATGCTACACCCATAGCCACCGCCTTCAGGGTAGCAATGGTATTCTCTCGATTGGAAATGGAAAAAGCCGCGATCAAAAACAAGCCAACAGGCAATAAATAGGCAAAGATGCCAAACAACCCAAACATGATGCCGCTGACAAAGCCGCCTGCCGCCCCGCCTATGCCAAAATTGCTGATCAGCAGCAATATGGATACGGCGAAAAGGATGAGCACCAAAATCTCATCCCGAATAAATGCAGTTTCCTCCCGTTTTTTTAAAGCTGCCTTTTTGGAAGCAGCTGATGTCTTCTTTCGTGAGCCTGTCCGGCGTTTGCCGGAAGTGCCTGATGCCATAGTCTTCCGTCCTCCCAAATTCTTGCGTAGTCGCCCATATGGGGCCGTTATACGCAAAAATCTAATCTATTATACCATTTTTATGTCCAAAATGCAAATGTGGAAAAAGTCTGTTCCCTCATCCTACTCCCTCAGGGCATTCCAGGCCTGAAACAGCTCTCTTGCAATAGGAACTGCGTATTCACTGCCGGAGCCGGCCTCCTCCACCAAAACACAAACCACGATGTCAGACTCTCCCGTGTTGGAAAAGCCTGCAAACCATGCATGGCTCTTATTCTTATCACTGGAATACTCCGCAGTCCCGGTCTTTCCGGCTATGGAAAAGCCAAGGTTATTGAGCTTACTTCCTGTTCCCTCCGTGACAACGGCTTCCATATACTCTGTTAGAATCCTCGCCTCCTCCTGCGTCATAAGGCTCCCGCAGGCGGCCGGATAAAAGCGCTTCACCTGGGTTCCCTCGTAGGTCTCCACCCGCTCCAGAAGATAAGGCTTCATCAGAATACCGTCATTTGCCACAGCGCTTACCAGCATTGCCATATGCATAGGCGATACAAGAGTTTCTCCCTGCCCAATGGCCGTCATCATCCGTTCCGCCGGTGTGGATCCTGCCTGTAAGGAAAAGGCGCTCTTGGAATAAGGGAGCTCCAAGGGAAGCTCCTGATTAAACAGAAGGCTTTCACAGTTATTCTTAAAGGTCCTCTCATTTAAGGACAAGCCAATGGAGGAAAAAGCCGTATTGCAGGACTTTGCAAAGGCTTTCTTAAGATCCTCGTCTCCATGGGCATTTTTTCCATAGCAGCTAATGGTATAGTTTCCCTCTGTTAAGCTTCCGGTACAGTGAAAACGAAAATCCTCATAGGAGGGCTCCTCCCTCATATAATCCAGAAGCGTAATCATCTTAAAGGTAGATCCGGGTGGGTACAAGCCCTGAAGAGCTCGATTATACAGAGCGCTCTCACTGTTCTCCTCTCCATTCAGGCTCTCCCAATCCTCATTCACCCGATTGGGGTCGAAATCCGGCTTAGATACCATGGCCAGGACCCTTCCCGTCTCCGCCTCCAGCACTACCACAGCCCCCCGATGGCTTCCCAGGGCATTGTAGGCCGTCTGCTGCAGCTGAAAATTCAGAGTGGTGATCACATTATCTCCAATATTCTTTTCCTCCCGGATTTCCTTGGCAATCCGTTCCCCGAAGAAGGCATTGGAGGTCAGCAGATGAAAATTAGCCAGGGACTCAATCCCCACCCGCCCTCTGGTGGAATAACCCACCACATGGGCAAACATAGCCCCGTGGGGATAACTGCGAGCTTCTGTCTGTCCCTCCCCGGTCTGAGTCTCCGCCAATACCGTGCCATCCGAGGAAAAGATCTTTCCCCGCACTACACGATTGGCAAAGGCGTCCTGTCTGGAATTGTATGGATTATTGATGACATCCGAGCTTAGCACACCGTTAAAATAAACAAAATAGCTGATGAGAAGCACAAAAAGTCCTGTAAAAACATAGGTAATGATGGTGAGCTCACGATCCCCCTTGTGTTTCTGCCTTTCTCTTTTTCCCAGCCCCCGCTTTTTTAGTTTTTGCCCTTTCATTTTGTTTTCGTTCCTTTTCAATCCTTAAATCCTCATCTTCCTTTAAAAGATACATCCCCTGAATGATGGCGAACATGGCAACGGTAGCTACCATAGAGCTTCCGCCGCTGCTCACAAGGGGCAGTGTAACTCCGGTAGAGGGAATGAACTTAATGGCGCCCCCAATGGTCAGAAACACCTGGAAGCCGTAGAGGGTTCCCAGCCCCAGCGCCGTGTATTTGTAAAAATTGTTTTTGATCTGCATGGAAATATTTACAAACATCAAAAAGCAGCTGACGCATATGAGTATCAGGCAGACTGCAAAAATCCCTCCGAATTCCTCTGCAATGGCCGAAAACATAAAGTCCTCCTCCACCACCGGAATTTTATTGGGTGTCCCCTGGTTAAGCCCCATTCCGAACCACCCGCCCGTACCGATGGCAAAAAGGGACTGGGTAATCTGGTAGCCCTCATTATCAATATAGCGGAAGGGATCGCTCCAGGCCATCACCCGCACCCGCACATGGGAAAAAAGACGGTAGCCCACACAGGCGGCCAGACTTCCGGCAGCCAAACCGCTTACAAAATAAAGGGGCTTTTTCGTTGCCACATAAAGCATCACCAAATAAGTGACAAAGAACAAGAGGGCCCCTCCCAGATCCTTGGACACCACCAGCACAATCACATGGAGGGCCGCCATCACCGTAGTCAGCGCCACTTCCTTAAACCTAGTGCTTTCGCTCAGCCTAGCCGCCGCAAAAAATACAAAGCTAATTTTCACAAATTCCGAGGGCTGGAAGGAAAAGCCAAGGATTGTCAGGGACAGCTTCGCTCCATAGCTGCTCTTTCCCAAGACGGCCACTGCTGTTAGAAGCAAAAGACCTGCCCCTCCGTAAATCCAGGGCAGTTTCTGTAAAAAGCCACACCTTCGAATGAGCGCCGGAATCACCATGGCAAATACCAGGGCTATCGCCGCCATTTGAAATTGGCGCACCGCCTTATCATAGGAAAGCCGCGTCAGCATAATAAACCCAATGGAAAGAAGCAGGCACATATTGTTGAGCACCAGACGATTCATCTTTGGATAAATCATGCCGCTGAACACAAGAACTGCCTGCAGTAAAAACAGCTGAAACAAGTAAAAAATCAGAATCTTAATCTGCTCGGTCTGCAGGTAAAGCACCACATAAGCCAGCAGATGAAAAAAGAACATCAATAGATTCTGCAGCTTCCAGCCGTACTTAAGCTCCCCTTGATTTTTCTTTGTTAAAACAGAATAGCCAAGGAGCGTAAATAAGGCAATCAATATAATAAATGCAAATTTTGATAATTCTACAATTAGATTTGTCATAACAGGGACTACTCCACTCCGCGCTTTAAATGGCCTCTGGTAAAGGAGCCCTCCGGCGCCCTTGCCTCCTTATTTTGGAAGAAAACCTCCACATATTGCTTCAAAATATTTTGAATCTGTGCAGGCTTCTCCACCGTAAAGCTGATTCGTATGCTTTTTGGTGCAATGTGCTCCACTTCCTTTTTATTGCCAAGAAGCGAGAGCGGCTCACAGTTGTAGATTACATTATAGCACCACCGGCATTCGTTCACCACCGGAAACTCTTTTTTGTAGCGGTCTACCAGATATAGCTTCTCCCTCTGCCCTCTGCAGGCCTTTAGGGTCTTGTGCAGGCAGCCTGCCGTGACCATCAGGGGCAGATAGCCATATACCAGCATTTCACTCTCCTCACAGCCCCGAAGAGCGAGCTCCCGCTCGTTAAGCTCCAAAGGCAATGTATCAAACAAAATCCCCCTCTGCTTCCAAAATGCAAGGGCCCTCCGGTTAAAGGTGTAGAGATTGTGATCCAGAATCACCGGAATGCTCACACGCAGCTCCTTTAAAAATGCCAGCTCCTCCAGATTTTTCACAATCACCGCGTCCAGACCGGCTTCCTCCAACAGCCCTTTCCACTTTCTAAACTCCTCCCATTCTCTGCTGCGGAATATGGCCGGAAGCACAAGAGCACAAGACTTTCCCTTCTGATGACATAGTTGTGCATACTCCTTAAGCCTGCCGGGCTCTACCTGCCCGCTGGCAATGGAAATAAGGGAAACCTCCGGAAATGCCAGAGCTGTCTTCAGGGTCTCAGGATTCTCTATCTGCACATGAAGGGACGGCTTCCGGACAGACCTCTTCTCCGGTACCCTTTTCTGCTCTGAAAACGTAAGCCCTTGGCCGTCCAAGGGCTCCATAAGTCTCGGACGCCTGCCTGCCTCCAAGCATACCTCCCGAAGCCTGGCGAGTGCCTCCCGGCGCATCAGATTCAGCTGCCGAACAGGAAGAAAGACCCGCTCCTCTCCCTCCACCAAAAGCTCCTCAAACACAAAGGGAAAATCCCCTGTCTTTTGAAGCTGTTTTACAATGGCCTTTTTGTCCATGGGCTGATTTTGAGGAAGCTGAGCCGGGGCACCGGATACAATAACCCGGCTTTCCTTCCATGTTACCACAAGCTCCGTAGGCTTTACCGTAGAAATTCGAAATACTCCCTTAATTTTTTCTTTTTTCTCCTTATCCACATATTCCCGCTTCAGCTTGTCCAAAAGAGCTTCGTAAGCTCGTTTCTCCCGCAGCTCCTTTTGCCCCTTGGGATTAGCCGGCCCGGACCCGCCTCTGCCATTTTCCGAAAAATGACCGGGCCGGGTAAGAGACATAAGCTCACGGCCATTCCTCACCTGATAATATCCCCTGGAAAAGCCTCCCCGGTTATAGAGCATCTTCAGCTCATTCAAATCCTCCTCCGACACCTGATAGCTCTGCTTCCCATACTCTAAGTAATGGTCCAAATATTTTCGATAAATCCGTACCACCCCTGCCGTGTATTCCGGCCGCTTCATCCGTCCCTCAATCTTCAGGGAACAGACGCCTGCCTCTAAAATCTCCGGCAGCAACTCAATGGTACACATATCCTTGGGGCTAAGCAAATAAGTCTCCCCTCGGCGGCTCCATACACGACCGCCATCGTGCAGCTCATAGGGAAGGCGACAGGGCTGGGCGCAGCGCCCCCGGTTTCCGCTTCTTCCCCCCAGCATACTGCTAAAAAGACATTGTCCGGAATAGCAATAGCAGAGAGCCCCATGAACAAAGCTCTCGATCTCAATATCCACCTGACTGTGTATCTGCCGTATCTCCTCCAGGGAGAGCTCTCTGGCTGTTACAATCCGAGCTGCTCCAAGCTCCCTCAAAAAGGCAGCCCCTCCTGCCCCCAGTATGGTCATCTGGGTGCTGGCATGGACAGGGAGATCCGGAAAAAATTCCCGAATATAGGAAAGCACTCCAAAATCCTGTACAATAACTGCGTCCAATCCGCACTCATAGTAAGGCTTTAGATATGTCCCCAGCTCCTCAAGCTCTCTATCCTTCAGCAGCGTATTCACGGTCAAATAAATATCACAGCCATGGAGATGGGCATAGTCAATGGCATGGCAGAGCTCCTGCTCCCCAAAGTTATCCGCATAGGCTCTGGCTCCAAATCTGGAGCCCCCCAAATATACCGCGTCGGCTCCTGCCCCCACAGCCGCTCTCAAGCTGTCGAAGGAACCGGCCGGAGCCAGAAGTTCTGTCGTATGCCTCATACGTACCTCCTCATACCTGATAAATGTCCTGTCAAGGCTTCCATCAATCCCATAAGGCAAAGAGGCTGCAGCAAATAAGACCTTCGGATCCTATCAATCCTCACTGCCATATTTTGCAGCAACCCCCGCTATCTATCGTATCTCATAATAGAACAATCCATTCTCATGTCCTATGTATTTGCTTTCTGATCCAGCTTTCTTCGCAGATCCCGAATCTCTCTCTGAAGCTGCTCGATCTCTCCGTCATAGCCCCGCTTCTGCTCTGCCAGCCGCTTTTGAGCCGTCTGATTCTGCTCCTCCAGCTTTTTCTGGGAGCTCTGGCGCTGAGCCTCCAGCGCCTTCTTCTGGTTCTCCAGGGCTTTTTCCTGATTCTCCAGAGCCCTCTTGAGATCCTGGCGCTTTTCCTCCGCATCCTTTTTCCTGGACTCCAGCTTCTCGCTCCATTCCTTTATCTCTGCGGAATACTTTTCCTCCAGCTCTTTTTTCTCGGTCTCCAGCTTCTCCTTATCCATCTGGGCCTCAATGAGATCGTGGCGAATCCCATACATCTCCCGATCCTTCTTTTCCAACTCAGCCGAAAGCTTATCGGCCTGGCGCTTGGCTTTAAAGAAATCGTCGGCCAGATTCATATTCAGCATCAGCTGCTTTTGATCGGCGCTCTGCTTTCGATAGCCCTCCAGCTTCTGAAACTCAGCCAGCTTCTCATTGATATAAACAGCAACCTGGTGCAGATATTCCGGGCTTTCATAGCCGCTGATCCGAAAGACCTTCCCGGCAATCACTACCTCTACCGTATTCTTCATGGCCATAGCACTCACTCCCTTTTCATTCTTATCCCTAACATTCATTATATCGGATATAATGGAAAAAGCAAGCAAATCATGGCTGAAACAGTCCCAAATGATTAAACGCCAGTTCCGTGACAACCCGGCCTCTGGGTGTTCGGTTGATAAATCCCCGCTTGATGAGATATGGCTCATAAACATCCTCAATGGTTCCCGCATCCTCCCCAATGGCAGCAGCCAGGGTATCCAGCCCCACAGGGCCGCCGGTAAACTTCTCAATCATGGTGTTCAGGATCAGGCGATCCATCTGATCCAGGCCATAGCGGTCCACCTCCAGAAGATCTAGGGCAGAGTCCGCAATCTCCCTGGTAATTCTCCCCTCATACTTTACCTGTGCAAAGTCACGAACCCGCTTTAAAAGCCGGTTTGCCAGCCGCGGAGTCCCTCTGGAACGCCTGGCCAGCTCCAAGGCACCTCCAGGCTCAATCTCCACTCCCAATACCTGGGCGGAGCGCAGCACAATGGCCCTTAACTCCTCCTCCGTATAAAATTCCAGATGATGTATCACCCCAAATCGATCCCGCAAAGGGGCGGTAAGCAATCCGGCCCGCGTGGTAGCTCCCACCATAGTAAAATGAGGCAGATCCAGACGGATGGAACGGGCAGTGGCTCCCTTTCCGATCACGATATCTATGGCAAAGTCCTCCATTGCCGGATACAGCACCTCCTCCACCTGGCGGTTCAAGCGGTGAATCTCATCCACAAACAGGACATCTCCTTCGGAAAGGTTATTTAAGATAGCAGCCATCTCTCCCGGCTTCTCAATGGCCGGTCCGGAGGTCACCTTCATGTTCACACCCATCTCATTGGCAATAATTCCGGCCAAGGTCGTCTTGCCAAGTCCCGGTGGACCGTAAAAAAGTACATGATCCAAGGCTTCACCACGTTCCTTTGCCGCCTGAATGTAGATCTTCAAATTGCTCCTGGCCTTCTCCTGGCCGATATATTCATCCAAGGTCTGGGGCCTTAGACTGTACTCGGTGTGCACGTCCTCTTCCATAGCCTCGGCCGTAATGATCCTTCTTCCCATCTATTTCTCCCTTACAATGGTTATAGTTTAAAATGATAGATGCTTAAGGGCTGCCTTCAGGATCGCCTCAACCCCCATATCCTCCGTAAGCTCTACCCGGCGAACGGCCTTTAAAGCGTCCGATGAGGAATAGCCCAGGGCAGTCAATGCCTCCACCGCCTCATGCTTTGCCTCAGTGAGACCAGACTTATCCGCACCCGTCCTCAGATCAGCTTTGGACAGCCTCGCCTCAAAGGCATCCTCCAGCCTTAGCTTGTCCTTTAGCTCCAGTATCAGCTTCTGAGCTGTCTTATGTCCAATTCCCGGTGCCTTGGAAATGGCCTTGGCATCGTCCGCCAGTACCGCAAAGCGCAAATCATCGGCGGAAAGGGCGGTCAGAATTCCAAGCGCCCCCTTAGGTCCAATCCCGCTGACACTGATGAGCAGCTTAAACAGCTTCTGATCCTCCCTGGTTAAAAACCCATAAAGCTGCAGACCGTCCTCCTTCACCTGGAGATAGGTATAGAGGCAGATCTCCTCACCATGACTCGGAAGCAGATTAAGGTCCCTTCCGGAAATCAATATTCCGTATCCCACGCCGCCTGTCTCCACTACTACAAGGCCATCCTCCGGTTCTAAATAGGCAAGGCTTCCTTTTATATATGAAATCATCTCTTATTTCCTCCGTCACTTCTGCTATCATACCATAGGAGAGATGTAAAATCAACCATACGTTCGAGCGAAAATTTTGTATCATTTTTCACAACAATTTTCTGCCATTTCACACCGAAAGGATTGCTTCCTTTTTCTGAAGGCTCTATATTGAATTTATAAAAAATAAATCTGAAAACATAACATAAGAGAGGTGAATGTTTATGAGTATCCCTGCCATAAACTCCGGAGGCCCTTCCATATCCGGAGGCAGCTTAGGCGCAAAAGTAGATTCCCAGATTAAAACTCTGGAGCAAAAGCTTTCACAGCTTAGCAAGGAGAAAGAAAAGGCACAAAAAGCCCATGATGCTGAGAAAGTAAGGGAATTGGAGCAAAAAATTCAAGAAATTGAACGCCGGCTGGAGGAGCTCAGAAGCCGGAAGAGTGAGAAGGAGGAGGAAACCCCAGAGGAGGGTTCTCCCTCTCAATCCCCTGCCCTTCCAAGTGATGTGGGAAATTATGTAGATGAGCTTGCCTAAGGCTTTACTGCAAAAAGGATTCCGGCTTAAGATAATCATATATTTTAAGCCGGAATTTTTTTGGAATTTTCAAGTTTTGAAAATATAAAGAATATCTATGGGTTTTGGTGCCGGTTCTTGCTTTGTTCCCTTATAGATCACAAAAACCGAATCTCCGGACCTTAGATTCAAATGATATTTCTCATTGATACTCTCAAGGCTTTCTGAAAAATCACAATAATCGCAGTAATCCTTCTCAATCACAAACATGCTGTCCGGATAGGGCCCATTCGGGGATGTATCCGTAATATTCCCGGTCAGAATCCGTATATCAAATTTTGCAATTAAGAATAAAAATAGGGCAACGCAAAGAATCAGGAAATAGGAAATAATTTTTTTGCGGGATTTTTTCTTTTTAAGCAAGGAGCTTTGATTTTCGTTCCGAAAAGGACAGACCATGCTCCCTTTTTGAAGAATATGCCCCTTTGCTCTTTTAAGAAAGCGCCCTTTTGTTGGCAGGGTGTTTAAAGCAATTTCCTCATCCAGAGCATAGATGGTAAAACGATAGAAATGCCGTCTGCCCTTAGGCGGCTTAGGGCCTGCATACCTGCACCAGCCATAGCCAAGCCCCTGTCTGGCATTGCCAAGGTCCGGGACGCGTGCTCCCCCTGGGATCGCTCCCTCAATTTGCTCACCAGCCGGTATATTATAGATAAGCCAATGGGTAAAATTTTTAAAAAAAGGATGGCTCACATCCTCCAGGGTTACGGCCAGAGTCCTTGCATTGGGAGACAAATTTTTTATGGAAAATTGGGGAGAAAGATCCTCCCCCATTCCCGTATATTTTAGAGGGAATTCCTCTTTATTCTTCATATCCTTACATTCAAATATTAGCTTATCCATATCCATTCGTCTCCCGATCCCTGTCTGCTGATGAATCCGCGCTAATGAATACCAGATTCATTTGCAGGTTGGTGTTCTGATAAATACTATTATAAGTTTATCTCCAAGTGAATGTTCTGTAAATACCTTCTTTTCAGAAATCCTAAGACAAAAAAACAGTTACCCTGACCCCAATGCCTGCATTTTCCAGCGTGATTTTCAGCCCATGCTTATCCAGAATCTTCTTTGCCAGGTACAGGCCCAATCCCATATGCTTCTCCTCTTGGGAGGAACGGCTTTTATTCTGACTGTAGAAGAGATCAAATCCATATTTGAGCTGCTCCTCACTCAAGGGACTGCCGGTATTCTCAATGGTACATGCCTTTTCGCGCAGGGTAATTCTGATTTTTCCCTCCGGCACATTGTAATCGATTGCATTGACCAATAGATTCCACATAGCCTTAGACAGGTAGCTGGGATCTCCCTCCACCTGAAAGTCCTGTTCATCGTGTACCTCCACCCGGATCTGCTTTTCTTCTGTCAAGGGTTTAAGACGGGTGAGCTGTTCCTCTATCAGCACTGACAGAGATATGTGCTCCCTTTGGAGTACTAGCTTTTCCGAATCCATTCGGGAAATGAGAATCATTTCGCCTGCCAGACGATCCATCTCCTCCGTCTGCCCTACGATCTGTTCCAGATAATAGTCACGTTTTTCCTCCATATTGTGTTCCAGCAGATTCTCCGCAAAGTTTCGGATAACCCCCAGGGGCGTCTTGAGCTCGTGGGCCATGGTGTTGATAAAGTCCTTTCTGGTTTCCTCCAGGGCCTCCTGCTGATCATAGAGCCTGTTGGCCGAGTAAAGGATTTTAATCATACAGGCAAGCATCAGGACAAGCCCGGCCCCATAAAGGTATTTCATATAATCTATGGCCGCAAGCCAGGGGCAGCTCTCCATATGAACCTCGATATAACGCCCTCTGCCGCTATCCGAGTGCGGCAAGAGCCGTATGGTAGTGGTATTGCAGAAAGGACCCAGGGCTCCCGCCTTCACCAAATTCTCATAATTCCATTGGGAAAGATCCGTATTCTTGGGAAAATCATGGAGATACTCACTCTTGTCCCATTTTTCCCAGCTTTCGTAGCTCACGTTCGTATAGGGAAGTATGCATTCTCCGTACTGTATGGAAGGCGGATAATCCGTATCAAGCTCCGCCACCTGATAGCTCCTAATCTGCTTATTTTCTGTCTGACACCAGGTGGTATAGGTATCTTCATCCTCAACATTCGCATAATATGGATTTCCAAAATAATCCGTATACGGGGTTATGGCATACGCAATGTGATATTCACTCTTAACATCCTGCTTCTTCTCCCATGTAAGCTCCCGCACATAGATCTCATACGGTTTTCTTCCCTCTCTAACCTGAATTTCATACCTGGGTGGTTCCAGACGTCTGTCTCTCTCCCCGTTTACCGCTTCACACTTTGCCAAAAATTCCTTATTTTCCCGCGGCAAAATCTCATCTAGAGGGGTCCTGGAATCTCCGATGGTATTTTCACTCTTTGCCAGAAGTTCTCCTTTTTCATCATAAACAGCCAGGGAATATCTCATATATTTCTCATTTAACCGGAAAAGATAGAAATTTGTAAGAGCCTGATACCAGATGCGCCTCTCCTCGCCATCCCAGGTATCCGGCATTTCCTGCTCCTTGGCATAAACTTCTTTTTGGAAGTCCGAGAGCGGAGCTTTCAGCGCTTCCTCGTAGCCTTCCACAAATTTCGTCTTTACCAGGTAGGTGGAAAGCAGCATTACCACCAGATATATTGCTGCAAATCCCACTACCACCGGTTTGAACAGTTTCTTTCTTTTTCCCTTCATGCTTCTACCTCCATCCGATAGCCTGATTTTCGAACAGTTTGGATGGTGCAGCCACAGTTCCCTATGGCCTTTCGAAGCTTTTTGATGTGATTGTCCACCACACGCTCATTTCCGTCAAAGTCATAGCCCCAGAAGCGTATGAGAAGCTGCTCCCGGCTGTAGATCCGGCCTGGATTCTCCAGGAAAAAAACAAGCATCTCGTATTCCTTTGGCGGGAGCTTAAGAGGCTCAGTGCCCTTTTGTACCCTGTGGGTCCTCAGATCTATGGCAAGACTTCCGGCCCTAAGCCCCTGCTCATATCCCCGGATTCTCCCTATCAGGGCCATGGCCTTGGCATACAGTACCGGCAGGGAAAAGGGCTTGGTCACATAATCGTCCGCTCCCAGCGAGTATCCGTTCAGCTTATCCTCCTCCAATACGCGGGCCGTAATGAAGATAATGGGCACGTCGCTGGCTGTGCGTATCCGTTTGCACAGGGTAAATCCGTTCATTCCCGGCATCATCACATCCAAAAGAATCAGGTGGTAGTCTTTCTGCTCTAAAAGCTCCAGAGCGCCCTCTCCCTCCTCGGCCACATCCACTCTCCAGCCCTTAGCGGTAAAATAATCTGCCGCCGCCTCTGCTATCAGGCAGTCATCCTCTACAATCAAAAGCCTGTATGCCATCCTCTGCTCCAAAGTTTTTCCATCCTTTCTGTTGATAAGGTTATTGTGCCATGGGAATATGTCCTTTTTGTATCGTTTTTCGTTATACTTCGTATAAAATTGCCAGAATGGGGAGATGTGATTCAAAAACCGCATCTCCCCATTTTTTTGGCTGTTAATTTTTAAATACTCCAATACTTTTCTATGTATTCTTCTGCTGTCCTTTGGGAAAGAGAAAGGATGTATCTAAAAACTATTTTTTGTTAAATAACTGCCAGAACATCCAGCGTCTTATATTCTCCAATCCGCTCTCCTATCATTTCCCAGGTAATGTCCGAGGATACGAATTCGTAATCACTCCAAATCCGCTCAAGCTCTGCCTTGATCTGCGG
Organism: bacterium 1XD21-13; assembly: GCA_009917555.1. Taxonomy (GTDB): domain Bacteria; phylum Bacillota; class Clostridia; order Lachnospirales; family Lachnospiraceae; genus Laedolimicola. The sequence continues at coordinate 124,222 of QZDX01000010.1, forward strand.
AACCTCCTCCAATGCCTCTGCACCGTTTCGGACATAGTAGTCGGGAAGCAGAGCTCCTGCAATGATGCCTGTCTCCGGTGCAGGCGGCTCCTCGTCCTGGCTTAAGGCACATACCATCTGAAGAATTCCATCCAGATAAGCATCCATCTCCAGGTGAACCCCCTGAAGCCCGTTTAGGTCAAACACCTGAAAAGGCGCTCCTCCGGAAACGCTGATCTCGCTGCCCATTCCCCAGAAAGCCGGGTCATCCCCAAACTCATAGAGAGCACCGCACAGGTCTCGAAGCCCTTGAAAGGCTTCCTGCGTCGGCGGTCCCTGAAGGCATTGAAATACCGTATCCACAGCCCATCCAAGCTTTCCAAACACCTCACAGCCTGGAAGAGCAGACAGCCTTTCTCCCAGCTTCACAAGCCTTGCCAGAGACAAAAGCCCCCAGATCCGCACCTTTTCATACCGCAGAGCCTCGGATCTTTCCTCCACCAGGGCCGGTATCTCATTATATAAAAGAGGTGCCTCCTCCAGCTCTCCAATCCGCTCGGAGCAGTCCTCCGTAAGGGTCTCCCCTACCTTTTCGTAGACCGCATCCCTGGCATTGTAGATGGTATCTGCCCGGCAAAGCCACAGATTTGCCTCATTTAGCCTCTCCTGCTCCATAGCCTCCACGCCCAGCTGATAATAGGCTCTAACAAGGCCGGCCCAGTCCTTTTTCCGCTGGCACTCTTGGATTCGCTCCGCAGGAGACGCTTCCTTTTTTCCAAATAGATTGAACATTTTAATGCAACTCCTTTTTCTGATAGATTTTATAAAAATATATGTTTTATAGCTTCAAGCCTCATATGAAAGCTTCCCTCTAAAACAGAAAAGCTACTCCTCCCTTACTGCGTAGAGAAATCGTCCCGCCCCTATCTCAGCGACATTTTTCATAAGCTCTGCATTGAGCCACAGGGCAAGGGCATACATGCTTTTTCCCTCAAAGGGCCATCTGCACAGCTCTCCTGATCGAAACTCCTGTTCCGTCATAGCTCCCAAAAACGCAGCCCAGTCATCGTGACAGCCCTTTAACTCCTGTATGGCTAAAGCCACACTTCCCGGCCAAATTACCTCCTCCCTTTCCAGAATCTGGTTCTCCTTGGAAGCACTCAGGGTTCCTTTCCACCAGTACATCATATGCCACAAAATCCAGGCAATACTGGGAGGCCCTATGGTATAAGCTTCCGTATCCGGCCAGTCCGCAACCCACATCTCCGCCTGTCTTCTTACCTGCAGGCCGTGAGACGTTTTGCACCACAAGGCTTCCTCATCCTCCAGATCCGTGCAATGGTATAAAAACAACTGCCATCCAATATCCAATTGAAATAAGATTTCTTCTTTCATAAAGCCTTTATTCCACTTTTCTTACTGACCTTTATTATACACCAGGACCTCATTCATAACAAGATCCAAGAAAAAATTATGTTGTCTGAGCTGTCACTTAAATTGATATGAAATGTTATAAAGTTTCAGCCATTTTCTATCGATATATGCGCAAAGGGATTATATAGGCAAGGAGGAAATGTTCAACCAGACCAAAAAGGAATTTCTGCGTGAAAACGGCATTCTGAACGGCAACACCAACTGGCAGATTGGCTGGCCCTTTTGAATCATAGGGGCTCTGGCTTTTCCAATATCAAGTGTACGCAAACCGTCCGAACACAGATATGGAAAAGTCGGAGCCCCTATTTTGTCGCTATTCCGTCCCCCATCACATCAAATCCCGTTTCTCCACCCCCATAACCGAAAGAAAAGCAAACACCAAAGAAACTCCCATCAGCACCACCGGAAAAACAACTTGATCCCGCAGGGTAAAATCCCCCACATTTGCCTGAGTCAAAACAATGAGCAAAAAGGAGAAAACAATCACCGCCTTGGAGGATTTCATCTTAAGTCCCACAAACAGCGCAATAAATTCCATGGTAACAACCATCCCTGATTTCACAAGCACCTGCACATAAAATTCCACACTTACCATATCAAAATCAATGGGAAACGCCGCCGTCATAAAGCACGATCCAACCAAAACACACCCATAAATCATAAGCTTCGTCACTACCAGCGCTCCAAAATTGAAAATCCAAACCGCCAGCATCTGTGAAATCAAAATCTTCTGCCGTTTCATGGGATAAGAAAACATCAGATTCATGGTCTTATTCTGATAAGCCCCCACAATAAAGGATGAGAGCATCACGCCCGTAAAAACCAAAAAGCTTATACTGGTAAGCATCTCAATGGAGGAAAAGAGCATTCCCGTCTCCAGCGCCGCATCCGGCACCCCGCTCTCCGGATCATTTGCAATCCCCAGAAAGGCAAGGGCAAACACAAATACACACAGGAACAAGGCAAGAAGCACCGCATTTCTCATATATTTCCCAATCCGATTCTTTTTCCACTCCAGTTTTATCAGCTTCAGCATGCTACTCCACCTCCTCTGTGATTTTTAAAAAATAATCCTCCAAGGTTTCCGACCTTTTCCCAAGGGCCGTTACCTCCACATGTTCCAGGGCAAGGGTTCTGGAAACCTCCTGAATAGAAACCTGGCTGTCATAAATGCGGATCTGCCCCTCACCCGTCAGCTTAAAGTTACGAAGTCCCAGCTTATCCGAAAGCACATAGGCCGCATGCCTTGGATGCTCCACCGAGAGCTCAATATAGGCAAAGCTCATTTCCTGAATTTCTTCCATGGAGATTTCCTTTTGCAGTCTTCCACGGTGAATAACGCCAATCGTATCCGCAATGCTCTCAATCTCCGAGAGAATGTGGGTGGAAATCATAATGGTAATCTCATACTCCGAACACAGGGTTTTAAGGAGATCCCGAATCTGCTTCATACCGGCAGGGTCAAGGCCGTTGGTGGGCTCGTCCAGAATCAGAAGCTCTGGCCGGGTCAGCACTGCCCTTGCAATTCCAAGCCGCTCTTTCATTCCAAGGGAATAATTCTTTACCGGTGCTTCTCCTGCGTCTGCCAAATGAAGCAGCTCCAGTGCATTCTCAATGCTCCCATGCTGATAGCAACCCATATACTCTGCGTGAAGCTTCAGATTCTCATACCCGGTCATGTGCTCATAAAAAGTAGGAAATTCAATGATGCTTCCCATCCGCTTCAAAACCTCATAGGACTGAGGCGTGAGGGTTTTTCCAAAGAGCTCCACCGTCCCCGCCGTGGGCTTCCAGAGGTTGGTAATAAGCTTCATAACCGTAGTCTTGCCTGCGCCGTTAGGACCAAGGAAGCCGTAAATCTCTCCCTTTTTGATATGCAGGTTCACATCCTTTACAAGTACTTTGCCGCCAATGGTTTTTGTAAGATGATTCGTCTGTAAAATATAAGACATGCTTTCTCCTCTCCGCGATCTGCACATATTTTTGTGAAATAATTTTTTGTATAAATCCATAATAGCGGCTTTGATTTTCAAATCTCTTGCTTAAATCTTACAAATTTCTTTCTTTACGATAATTTCCATTAAATCGTCTATGAAAGAATCCCCCTCTTCATCCTAAGTGTAAAAACAGTCTGAACAAAGGGCGTGCTCTCAAAGGTCAGTTCTCCGCCCATCTGCTCTGCCAGATGCTTTGCAATGGTCAGTCCCAGGCCATTTCCCTGGATGCTCCGGCTTCTGGAATCCTCCATGGTATACAGACGGTCAAACACTTGGTTTCCAACAGCCCTGCTGATGCCCTGTCCCTTGTCCATCACATCCAGGTACACCTGGTTTTCATCCGTCCGAAGAAAAACGCCAAGATACTTCCCCTTAGAGCCGTAGCGGATGACATTGGAAATAAGATTGAACAGAATACGCCCTAGAGCCTCCTGATTTCCATAAATGTAAATGGGATTCTCGGGAAGCGAGAGTTCCACCTGAAAGCTCTCCTCCTGCAAAAGCTCATAAAAATCCAGAACACGCTCCCTACAGATTTCGCAGAGATTGAGCCGGGTTAGGGTGAGATCCATGTCTCCCGCCTCCAGCTTGGCCAGGGTGAAGAATTGATTTACAAGCTCCACCACATCCGTCGCTTTCTGTTCGGTCTTTGCGAGCATTTCCGGCGTGGCTTCCCCCTTTATCCTCATCATTTCCAGATAGCCCAGAATCACGGTCATAGGTGTTTTAATGTCATGGGAAATGTTGGACAGCATTTTTTTGGAGGACAGCTCCATCCTGTGGTAATCGGCTTTTGTCCTTGCATGCTGATCTAAGAGCTCATTGATCTGGGCCGCCAGCTCCTTAAGCTCCTTATTTTCCGTGAAAACAAGAATTCGCTCCTGGCTTTGCGTGTCCAGGATTTCCTTTAGCTTTTTGTGGATGTCCCGAAGCTTTGCCTGTGTGCCGGTTCGGAAAGCGTACTGCTGATAGAGAATGATGCACAGAAAAAGAAACAGGAGGATACACAGAAAAAGCAGAACAACCGGGCGATTCACAGGGCATCCCCCAGCTTGTAGCCAATTCCCCAGACGGTCTGCACATATCGGGGATTTCGGGAATCAGCCTCCAGCTTATTCCGCAATCGGCTGATATGTACATTGACGGCATTTTCATCATCAAAGTAAGCATCTTTCCAAACCAGGGAGTAGATTTGTTCCTTGGTATAAACCTTTTTTGGATTCTGCAAAAACAGCCTTAGAATTTCAAATTCCTTTGCCGTCAGTTCAAGAGGCTTACCACCTTTAGATACGGTATAGTCTGACAGATTCATGGTTAATTCTCCGACTGTGAGAATAGCGGGAGCCTGTGAGGACGCAGCATCGTACTGGGTGGTTCTCCGCAGATTTGCTTTGATTCGGGCCAGAACCTCCACAAGAGAAAAGGGCTTTGTGATGTAATCGTCCGCCCCCAGGCCAAGGCCCAGAGTCTTGTCTCCCTCCGAATCCTTTGCGGAGAGAATCATAATGGGGACGTAGCTGGTTTTTCGGATGTACTGCATGACCTCTATGCCACTGATTTTTGGGATCATAAGGTCCAGGAGGACAAGCTGTACGGGAATCCGGTCGAATTTCCGGCACGCCTCCTGGCCGTCATAGGCACAGATTACTTGAAAATTTTCTGCTGTCAGATAACTTTGCAGCATTTCACTGATTTCTTTGTCATCCTCTACCAAGAGGATTGTTTGGTTATTCATTTTGAATTGGCTCCTTTGGCTGTCCTCTTTGTGCCTTAAGGTTGATCCACCCAATATTTTTCCAGGTATTCTTCCGCTTCTTCCCTGGAAATGGAAAAGCTTCGGATTAATTGGGAACAGATCTTTTCTCTTTCATAGGCTTCTTTCTGCCGCCATCTCAAACTCCTCCTTCTTTTCCCCATTGAAAAACCGAGCCCAGTTCAACAGCTCTGTCTCTGGGTATTCCCTCTCTCTAATCTTGGGACGCTCCAGAATGATTATAAAAGATTTCTCTATCTGATACAATATCTTTCTTTCCCTACTGAGTATGCCCTTTGCGAAATAAGAGTTTTATACAATCTAACATTGGTATAATTTAACTGGCGTATTTTGCATGAGAATTACTGGCTCAAGGGAAAAGAGCCACCCTGGTAAGCGGCCCTTCTTGCCCAGAGCCTTCACAAGCTTTTAAAGGCTTAACTGAATGGCATTGGTGCCGCAGGCTTATTTACAGCTTTTCATAAGAAACCAACTGACTGACCGGAATACGCTGTGTATCAAAACGGTCCGGATCTCCCATTCCATTCTCCGGGTAGCCGACAGCCAGGATATTAACCGGCTCCAGATTGGCCGGAAGGTGAAATTCTTCGCGAAGCACATCCGGCTTAAAATAGCAAATCCATACGGATCCAAGCCCCAGCTCCGTGGCCTGTAGCATCATGTGATCCGTCAAAATGGAAGCATCAATATCTCCGACCTGCTTGCTGTCATAGGGACGCACCCACGCCTTGTCCCGATCGGCGCACACAATAATCGCAAGAGGCGCGTTGTAGATATTGGCTGCTTTGCCAACTCCGGAAAGCCCTTCCTTGCTTTGAACCGCAATCAGATGAACCGGCTGGCGATTGGCGGCCGTGGGAGCCACATGGGCGGCCTCCAAAATTTTCTCCAGCTTTTCCGCTTCTACGGGCTGAGCGGTATACTTGCGGACAGAACAGCGTTTTTTTGCAAGTTCGATAAAATTCATAGCATTATGTCCTTTCTTTGTGTTATATTGAAGATAATACATTCGTCGATAATTCTATTGTAGCATTATAAACAAAATATTCAAGAACTCCTTTCGAGAAATGGCGCTCATAAAAGTTTAAACGACCGGAATAAAAATCCAGGAAGGACCAGGAAAATGAAAGCTTTGCCCCAAATATCCGAGGCTGAATACGAGGTAATGAAGATTGTTTGGCAGTCTGCGCCTGTCAGCACCAATGAAATCACGGAAAAATTAGTAAAAACTACAAGCTGGAGTCCCAAAACCATCCAGACCCTGATCAAACGCCTTGTGACAAAGGGCGCTCTCTCCTACGAGAAGCAGAGCCGGGTCTTTGTATATACCCCTCTTGTGGGGGAAACGGAATATCTGGGACAGAAAAGCCGTTCCTTTCTGGACCGCTATTACGACGGAAATATCACCTCTATGGTTTCCGCCTGCCTGGAAAATAACGCCTTATCGGAGGAGGAGCTTGATACGCTGCGTGCTCTTCTTGCGGATGGAGCGGAAAGAAAAGGCGGTGCAAAATAGACAGACTTTGTCCGGTAAAATATAAAAAATCACCCTATATTGACTTGAAAAGGAGGACCCATTTTTGCAATATTCTATTATCCGTTTTTTCTTAATCAATCTTTTTATCTGCATCCTCACCGGAATCCTTCTTCTGACAAAGCACGTTTGCAGACACATCTTAACAAGTCATATGCAGTATCACCTGTGGTTTGTATTCCTGGGGCTTCTGGCCATACCCTTTCTTCCCGTCTCATTTTCCGGATTTCATGCCCTGCTCTTCCGGCTTTACCCCTTTAAAGAGGGAGCTTCCTTTGACATCTACAGGCTTGCTGCGAAGACGCCTTTTTCTCTTAGCCCTGCTTCCGCCGGCCGGATCAATGATTTTACACTGTCGGTCAGCAGGGATATCTTAAGCTCTTTCAGCCTTTTTCTGTGGATTTTCTGGCTTACCGGAGTTTTGATCATGATATTCCTTATAATCCAAGTAAAAATACGTTTCAACCGTATCCAAAAATCCGCTCTTCCTGTCCAAAACCGGGAGGTCCGCAGTCTTTACCAAAGCTGCCTTAAGGAAATGCATATTTTGAGAGAGATTCCCATTTACAGCACCGTATTTTTAAAATCTCCTGTGATTGCGGGATTCTTTTCACCCAAAATCTACCTTCCCATTTCGCTTATCCGTGACTGTGAGCCTGCCGCTATGCGCCATATCCTGCTCCATGAGCTGCAGCATTATAAACACAGGGATGCCCTGGCAAATGGGCTGATGAATCTTGCCGCAGCGCTTTACTGGTTTCACCCTCTTGTCCGACGCGCATTGAAGGAAATGCAAAATGACCGGGAGCTTGCCTGCGATTCTTCCGTTTTAAATCTTTTGGAGGAAAATGAATATAAAGCTTATGGCAATACGCTTATCCGTCTTGCGGGACATGTTTCGCGTCCGGCGTTTCCATTTGCCTCCGGAATGAGCAATGGAATGAAGCAGATGAAGCGGCGTATTGCCAATATTGCGGCCTATGAAAAGCCTTCTGCCCGGAAACGGCGAAAAGGGAGGCTGGCTTTTCTGATGACTGCCTTTGTTCTCATCTGCTTTGCGCCGGCCCTGTCTGTCTATGGGGAAGATGACAGTTATTATTCATGGGATACTGCGTCAAAGCGTATTTTTGTTATGGATGCCTCTGATTATTTCGGAGCTTATGAGGGATGCTTTGTCTTCTATGATTTGGAGTCGGATGTCTGGCAGATCTTTGAGCCAAAGCTGGCTGTCCGTCGGTCTGCGCCTGATTCAACCTATAAAATATACAATGGATTGTTTGCACTGGAGGAAGGCTTGCTTACTCCTGCGGATTCCTTTATGGCCTGGGACGGAACGCCTTACCCCTTTGATGCCTGGAATCAGGACCAAACCCTTTCTTCCGCAATGGATGCTTCCGTGAACTGGTATTTTCAGTCCTTGGATGAGCAGCTTGGGAGCGGGCGTATCTCCCGGTATCTTCGGGAGGTTGGGTATGGCAACCGGAAGATCGGCAAAGGTTCAGCGAATTACTGGCTGGAATCCTCCCTGAAAATATCCCCCATTGAGCAGGTGGAGCTTCTCACCGATCTATATAAAAATACCTGGGGTTTTGCTCCGGAAAATGTCCGCGCCGTGCAGGATTCCATCCTTCTCTCTTCCACGGAGCAGGGACGTTTTTATGGAAAGACAGGAACCGGGCGGGTGGACGGAAAGGATGTGAACGGATGGTTTGTGGGCTATGTGGAGCTGCCCTCCCGGACCTGCTTTTTTGCCGTCAATATTCAGGCACACGATCATGCCGACGGAAGCCGGGCGGCGGAAATCACGGCGGAGATTTTGTCGGATCTGTTATAAGTTTTCCCATTCTTCCTTTGTCAGACGCTTTGAGTGCCACCACAGATCCGGTTCCTGTCCGGAAAGCAGCATTTCATTGGATACATATTGAAAACCGCCTTCCGGAAGCGGGCGTATCACTGTTTTATGGGAAAATGCTTTGGCCGTATATTCTTCCGGGTATACGGCGTTTACAAGCAATGTGATGGTTCCGTCTGCATTTTCCAGATAGTCGGTTACCTCCGGGTAGGGGATATCCGGGTATTCGCTCTCATAAAAGCCCCTTGGCCGGTACACATATACTCCCTCCTCCGGAATGTACATGGTTCTCCTTTGCAATTCCTCTTTGTCTATGGAAAAATAAGGCATTATCACAGCTTCAAACTCCTGCGCGGGTATCCGGTATTCCGCTTTGATGTTTAGATTTTCATCCGCTTCATAGGGAACCGGCTGTTCATACCGGATTTGGTAAAGGCTGTCGAATACATCATAAAAATTCAGGCCGCCGAAATCCTCTTCGCTCCAATCCGTGAGAAACAGATTGTTTTTCCGGTAACCGATGGGCTGCAGGTATGTTCGGCCGTATTCCCTGCATTTTTCATCCAGGGGCAGAACCCTGAGGGCTGCGCAGTCCTGTCCCTCGCTTAATTCCAGTACATAATTCAGATCGGAATCGTAGGTTCCGCCAAAAAGCAGATAGCCTTCCGCCGTGTACTCCCAGAAATCTGCCGGATAACTGATTTTGCTGATCTGATGGATGGATTCGTCCTTCCACTGGTAATCTTCTCTTACTATCATGATGGTTCCATTCTCCGTTTTGCACTGATATATGGTCAGATCCGCAAAGGGGGAAAGCACCAGGAGCATAAGCTCTGCCTTCTGACCCTCCTCCGCAGATTCGCAGAATTTCATAACTGCCTGCGGATTTGTCATATTCACCTGGTTCTCCCTGTCAACTGCCGTATAACCGTACTCGCCCAGACGACGGATGAGGGCTTTTGTTTCTTCCAGGCTGTCTGTGGTGTTTGCTCTTATTTCTGCGGGATATTTGACTGCTTCCTTGTAAATATCGCGATAAAGAGCTATGATTGTTTCTGTTTTCGAAGCGTTCTCTGTTTCCCTTTTATAGCCTGCTTCTGATTTATTGTTCTCCTCCGGTTCATGGCTTTCCTTCCATTTAAGACCTGTTTCTTCATATCCTGTTTCCGTAATCTTTTTCGGAGCATTTTTTCTGAAAAATCCGCCTGACCACAGAGCAATGCCGGCAAAAAGTATCCCTGTGATAATAAGTGCAGATATAAAAACCTTGCCATTTTTTCCTTCTGTTTTGTATAAATCTTTTCTTTTCATAGGTTCCTCCCTGAAAATCTTGTGGTGTCTTTGTTTATTTCTTTGTTTATTTCTTTGTTTGTTTATTTATTTGTTTATTTCTTCCTTCATTTATTTATCTCTTGCTTTATTTCTTACACATGTAGGATTTTGTGTCAAAAAATTTTCAGCAGCGTTATAAAAATATTACATCTGTAGGATTTAAAAGTCAATGAAAATATTCATAACTCCAACACATCAACTCCGGTACAGGCAGCAGGACTTTGCCGGGCCGAAGCAAGCCATCGGTTCAGTCGGTGGTTCCGGCTCTTCGTGTTGAGCAGAGATTTCACGCCAATTTCACAGCAATCTCACACCAATTTCAACGCATTATTATATTTTTACCTTAACAAAAGGGGAAGGCCCTTAAAATAAGGAGGTAACGATTATGTTTTCAGGTTTGGAATGGTATTGGTGGATGATTCTTCTGGTATTGCTGGCAATTTCGATTCCGTTCAAGGTTAAATTTATGAAATGGTGGAGCAAGCGCCGGCAGGAAAAGGACAAAGAACAGCATGGGAAATGGGGGGATGACGAATGATCGAAGTAAAGGATCTGGCCTTTTCTTACGGGAAAGATAAGCAGGCATTGCATGGCTTGACCTTTTCCGTAAAGGATGGAGAAATCTTCGGATTTTTAGGACCGAACGGCTCCGGCAAGTCCACGACGCAAAAGATATTGACCGGCATATTGAAGGGTCACAGCGGAATGGTGTCTCTGTTCGGAAAAGATATGCAAAGCGCACATACCCGGGAGTTTTTTCAAAAAATCGGCGTTCTGTTCGAATTTCCTTATTTGTACACCAATTTGAGCGCCCTTGACAATCTGCATTACTTTGCATCCTTCTATCCGAAGGAACAGCGGCGGGACGCTGAAGAACTGCTCCATGAATTGGAGTTTAAGAAGGATTTTTTGAAGAAGCCGGTATCCTCCTACTCCAAGGGGATGCGCCAGCGCGTCAGTATGGCCAGAGCATTGATGAGCAATCCCAAACTCCTGTTTCTGGATGAACCGACAAGCGGCCTAGACCCTGCCGGAGCTGTTCTTTTCCGCAAAATCATAGAAAAAGAGCGGAAAAAGGGAACAACAATATTTCTGACGACCCACAATATGCTGGACGCCGACCTGCTCTGCGACAGAGTGGCGTTTATCTCCAACGGAAACATCGTGGCTCTCGATACGCCGAGAAATCTGAAAGAGAAAAACAGCAATCACAGTGTTGTCATTGATTATCTGCATCAGGGCAAACGGGAAGAGCAGACGATTGAGGCCCCGGCGCTGAAAGCCGGTATTCCTTTTGCGTATGATGAACTCATCAGCGTTCATTCCCAGGAGCCTACTTTGGAGGATATGTTTATTCAATATACGGGAAGGGGGCTGACTTAATGTGGAGAGGCTTTTCACATTTGCTGAAAAAAGATTTTAGACTGATGGTATCCGGCAAATTTTTTCTGTTGGCCCTTCTCTCGCTATTTTTATATTCCTGCTATATTAATTTTGTATTTGTGAATTTAGATCAGGAAATGTATCCTGTCTACCTTTACGATCCGCAGGACAAACTGCCGGTCAACCGGGAATATGTTACAAAACTGGACAGCCGGGAGGCTTTAGAGGCGGCTTGCAAAGACCAATACTCTGTCGGCATTGATTTTTCCCGTGATGCGCCGGAAGTGTATCTGCTGTCCTGCGGCAGAGAAACCATTGATCACTACCGCATGACTTGGGGCGAAGCCATACTGCATGGAAATGCAGATGGGCATGCGGACAGAATTGGTCCTTATAATAAGGAAATGAAAAACCGCCGGGAAATTACTGCGGAATTTTTGTTCTTTGAGTTGTCAGCAGTTGGATTTTTAGGACTGGCTTCCATGCTCTTTAAGGAAAAGCAAATGGGCGTTATACGGGTACATGGAATACTCCCTGTCTGCCGGCCCGTATTCATCTTATCCAAACTGCTGCTGTTGCTGCTTTCCGATCTGGTGTTTGCAATCTTGCTGACAGTAATCAATTTGGGAGCAGCCGGGGCTGTTCAGGTGCTGCCGGATGTTCTTTTGCAGGCGGGCATTTTATCGCTTATCATGGCACTGGTTGGTTTTCTATGTGCGGTTAAGCTGCCGGATTTCAAACAGTTTTCCCTGTTCTATCTTATACTTGCCGTTTTCGTGACGACGCCCGTATTTCTGGCAGAACAGACCGGTATGGAATGGAAACAGATTGTTTATCACCCGATGTATCATTTATTTAAGGCAATGAAAGCGGCTTATTTCTCTGCGCCCATAACAAAAGCTTCGTATTATTTGGCTTGTTTGGGAGCGATCATTCTTTTGTTCTTGCTTTCGTATCAAACCTTAAATCGTGAAATAGCAAAGGAGGGATAGGGCATGGAAGGACTAAGATATCAGCTGAAAAGCGTTCGCCGCGACAAAATGTGTATTTTGACTTTTCTGCTTCCTGTTGTTGTGGGAATTGCCGTTCATCTGCTTTCCGGTGTGAGTTTTCAGTCCATAGGTGAAAATACATTTGGCGTTTGGGAGAACCATATTGATGCTGATACGGTCGAATGGCTTCAGGCAAACGGAACCGTCGCACAATATGAAACGCTTGATGAACTGCGGGCAGCTGTCAATGAACCCTCCACACAAATGATCGGCGTTTTGCAGACAGAAAATGGGATACAAACATTTATTTCCGGGGATGAACTGGAAATGAATGTTCGTATTGCAGATACACTTCCGCAGATTTATCACAATCAGGCGGAGGCGTTATCCGCCACAAAAACCATGATACCGGCAGCCGCAAATAATGATGGGGTAAGATCTCTCTTGATTGTAATCACCTTGGTAACTGCTATGTTTATGGGCTGTACGTTTAATGCTATGAATATCATCAGTGAAAAAGAGGATGGTATTGAGCTTATCAATCAGGTGCTGCCCCTTACGGCAAAATCCTACATCATTCAGAAAACTCTTTTGGGATTTATCGGAGGTATGCTGTCAACTCTCATTACCGCATTGATCTGTGTAAGGATAGAAATAGAACAAATATTGCCGTTTCTGCTGATTGTCTTACTTTCGGCTTATATTTCAGCTTTGATCGGATTGTTCATCGGCTATTTTTCCGATGGTTTGATGGTGGGGATTGTTTACATTAAAATCATTATGATTTTGTTCTTGGCGCCGCCGATTTTTTTCTATTTGACAGTGTCTGAAAGCAGTATTCTTTTTAAACTTTCTTACTTTCTGCCGTCAAGTGCAACCTTTTATGGAATCATGGATCTGCTGACCGGGCAGACAAAAGCGTTGTTCCCTGGGATTACGGCATTATTTGTTCACGCAATCTTGTGGAGTATCGTTTATGTATTACTCCGAAAAAGGTCCGAACAAATGCATAGATAGACAACCGCCCGACGGCGAAAGATAAAAACCGTCGGGCGGCAGCCTTGCTCCTCCGGAATATTCCGCTTCTATTTTTTCAGGCAGCCGCATACGGAGCTGTTAAACAGCTTCGGCAGGCACAGCATCCCCCATCCCTGCTGATTCCGTGGAAGTCCCAAATTCTTACAGGAAACGGACAGCAGCTGCTTTACTTCCTTATTGGTCAGCTCCCTCCTCCCTGACAACAGTAAAGCCAAGCCTCCGGCCACCACCGGCGTTGCCATAGAAGTACCCGATTTGGTGGCATAGGCGGCGGCTCCGGGCTTTCGCCACGCTGCATTGCAGGAGATAATATAAGCCCCGGGCGCTACCACATCCGGCTTGCAGATACAGGCAGACGTCGGACCCCTCCCCGAATAATTGGCGCGTCGCTTTCCCATTACCCGGACTGCCTGATTGTCGTCGGAGCTGCCCACAGTGATCACCTTGGGACTGGTGCCTGGTATGGTGATGGTTGAACGATCCGGACCCTGATTTCCGGCAGCGGCACAAACCACAAAGCCAGCATCCCAGACTTCTTCCACAGCTTCTAAAAGCCCTGATTTTTCCGAATACTGCGGCGCCGTGCTCCCCATAGAAATATTTACAATTCGTACATCGTATTCCTTTCCATGCTCAATCAGCCAGTGAAGGGCCTCCACCACCGCCTTACTGTTTCCATTTCCCATCCTGTCCAATACTTTCAGGGATACAAAATGGCATCCCGGCGCAATTCCCTGATATCTTCCGCCTGATGCCATCCCTGTCCCGCCTATAATCCCACAGATATGAGTCCCATGACCGCAGTCATCGGACCCATTCTGATTTCGCCCAATATAATTGTAGGTATAAACCATTCGCCCCTTTAAATCAGGATGCTGTGGGTCCATTCCCGAATCCAATACCGCAACTCCAATGCCCGTTCCGTCATACCCCATACGGTAGATCTCAGAAGCTCCCACCAGCTCCCGCACACGATTCATAACAAAGCTCCCTGCCTTTTTATTTATCATATGCGCTTTCCCGCAGAACCGTCATTCTGCAAAGAAAGTATCATTCGAAGAATCTATCAATTTGTATCCTTTAACATATGATGCCGGCTGGCTCTATGTTTATAACTCAAACTTCGCATTTGAATAAGCGCAAGTGCACCTTGAAAATTCAATAAAAACTGGCAATAAAATAGCAT
>QZDX01000099.1 GCA_009917555.1 bacterium 1XD21-13
TATGCGGGCTGTCCTTTCATTCGAGGTTTAAGCTGATTTAGGACAGGCAGCGTCCCCCTTTCCGCTGCCCGCCCCGGCAGAACCTTTTAAGAACCTTGACAAAGAAAGCGGCGCAAGATAACGGCGGCGCAGCATAGGGCAGATCGGATACGTCCCTTTTGCGCCGAGCCATACGGCGGGTGCGCCATGACGCTATCCCGGCGGGGTTTTCTTTCCCCCGCTGGGACAGCCGAGCGACCAACACCGCGCCGGGGAGCAAGTTTAGCAGCTTGCGGGCAACGACAGCGCAGAATATATAATGATACTCCCTTACCGCCACAGTCCGAACGTTCAAAGCGTCGCAGGCAATGGGTAAGGCTGCATGAGAACCATGCAGGGGTGAAACTCCCGTGAGGTTACGCTATTAACCGTTCGATTACAGCCTTTTTTCACTATTAACCTTTTACCCATTTTTGAAAGGGGGATTTATAGAATGAACAATGCTGATGTGCCTATTTGGGAAAAATACACGCTTACCATTGAAGAAGCGTCAAAATATTTCCGCATTGGGGAAAACAAGCTGCGGAAACTTGCAGA
>QZDX01000100.1 GCA_009917555.1 bacterium 1XD21-13
CGGAGCAGGGTGTGTGCGTTTTCAACACCGCCTTTTTGTCCGCTTCGCATAGGGTCACAGTAGAAGACGCTGGAGCATTTTTCTCCGTATATGCCGGTTTCCAGAGAGTCTGGGTCACCGAATTCCGAACCCCGGTCTGTAAGGACGGTATGGAACAGAAGATGAAAATCGGTATCCAGACGGTCTTTAAGCCGGTCAAAGACTATGCGGACAGCGCCGGTTGTGCATCGGTTCATCAGGAAGGCAAGAAACAGCTTTTCCCTGCGCAGATAGAAAGTGAGCAGTACTTTTTTAGAGTCTCTCGAAGAATGTACGGTATCCATTTCAGCGGCCCTCTCTATATAGTCCGGGTCGAGCAGGAGAAAATCACTGTACATGCGGCCTGAAAACACTTCACGATTGGTAATCTGTGTTTTGCGGCACTTGCGGGGCCGGAACGTCGTCTTGCGTTTCAGGTCGATATTCCTGGCTGTAAAGAGTCCCTTATCAATGTAGGTGTAGACGGAACGGACGGACATATTCAGCTCCGGATGGTTTGCCACGATCTGATAAGGGGACTGTCCTTGATAGA
>QZDX01000101.1 GCA_009917555.1 bacterium 1XD21-13
TTTATCAATTGTACTCTGGTTGGTCATATGCGTTTACCTCCGATAGTAATCGGCACCACGGGTGATGCCTTTTGTTTTCTGTTTCGTGTTTCCGGATCCATTTTCGGATGGACCTGTCTGGTCAGCACTGGTTGCAAGAATGTTGCTTATGCTCTTGTAACTGGGCGAAGCCGTAAAGGACAATGCCTTTTTGCAGGCGGCTTCCAGTCTGCTGTCTGAATACTTTTCAGCCAGCTTCAGAAGCCCCATACAGCTCCGGTAGGTCTGCTGTTCCACGGGTTTGGAAGTAAGTATTGCATTTACCACAGTGTACGTGTTTATGCCAATCCGCTCAGCCCATTTGCGGAAACGGTCGCCGTTCCATTCCAGATATCTCTGGTGATCCTGCGGCATATGCTCCGTGATTGTGCTGTACTGCCCGGGGCGCCCGGTAAGGCGGCGGTGGGAAGCGATGCGGTTATGGTTGTAGAAAATTTCAATTGTGTGTTCCGTTACCCGTACATCAACTTTCTTTTTGATGTATTCATACGGCACGGAGTATAGCATTTTTTCTATACTTATGTGATAATT
>QZDX01000102.1 GCA_009917555.1 bacterium 1XD21-13
GATCCCCAATAACCAATCTTTGCATGAATTGCTAATGATCCAATGAGTCCAACATGAATTCCTTCAGACGTGTCAATTGGGCAAATGCGTCCATAATGACTAGGATGGATATCTCGTATCCGAAAACTAGCGGTTCGCCCTGTTAATCCTCCGGGGCCCAAATAACTCGATTTTCTCCCATGAACTATTTGTGTTAATGGATTAGTTCGATCTAAAACTTGAGATAATGGGTGTACTCCGAAAAAGGATTCATAAGTGGTTGTTAATGGAGTTGAGGTTACCAAATTCTGAGGAGTAGGTATCAATTTATGCCTAATTGCTCCACATATAGTTCCTCTAACCATATTTTCTAAACGAACCAGAGCCAATCCGAATTGATCTTGTAAGAGATCCGCTACAGATCGAATACGTTTACTTTTCAAATGATTCATATCGTCAAGTGTACCCATTCCAAATTTAAGTCCAATCAAATGATCTGCGGCTGCCAATATATCTCGCGGTAACAAAAATATATTATTGTGAGGTATAT
>QZDX01000011.1 GCA_009917555.1 bacterium 1XD21-13
AGCGTCTTCTACTGTGACCCTATGCGAAGCGGACAAAAAGGCGGTGTTGAAAACGCACACACCCTGCTCCGAATGGTTCTCCCAAAAGGCACCAGTTTCGAATTCCTGACCCAGTGGGATGTGAACCTGATCGTAAACCACATCAACTCCATGCCGCGGGAAAGCCTTGGCGGGCGCACTCCTTACGAAGCAGCATTATGGACTTATGGGGCTCGCACTTTAAAAGCACTTCAGCTTAGACCGATTCCTCCCGATGAAGTCAACCTGACGCCTAAGCTGATACGCTTTAACCACTAACCACCACACAAAATCTGCTGTCAGACAGGAAATAGACTTTTCACATTTAATATGTCCGGCTGGTGGAATTCAGTCTTGCACACTGCATTTCCAGCGGTCTGTTTGTCATGTCATCCATTCGATTATTTTGCAGGAAGTTGCTTCTATTATAACCGAATTCCTATCAATTTGCCTAAAAGAATTTGATAAAATCGCCAACTATTAAAATACGGTGGAATTTAGCCCTGCACTGGAATTTACTTTTTCAAGTCAGCTTTACAAAACGGGATTTTCAATTACAAACAGGGAATCTCGATTACAAAACAGGATTTTTATTTACAAATCGGGAGTCTTGGACTACAAACGGGATTCTCGGCTTGCTATTCACCAATTTATGAATTAAATATTTACTTTTATCATACAATACACTATAATTGAATTACAAACAACTATAATATAAGGAGGTATCTATATGGCAAGTTCTCTTATACAGATCCGTTTAGATGATGAATTAAAGTCTCAAGCCTGTGCACTTTATGAGGCCCTGGGAATCGATCTGCCTACTGCTGTGCGTATGTTTATTAAGCGTTCCGTTATGATACAGGGTATTCCCTTTTCTATGTCTCTTCCAAAACAGGAATATAAAGCCGAACAGGCTGTCAGGGCAATGCAGGAAATCAGCGCCCAAGCCCAAGCCAATGGTGTGGCAGACTTGACGCTTGAGGAAATCAATGCTGAAATTCAGGCTGTCCGAAATAAAAACCGCAGATTGGAGGGCAACAAAACATGACCTATTATGCTGTACTTGATACAAATGTACTGGTATCTGCTCTCCTCCGCTGGGATTCCAATCCTGGTTCTATCATAGTAGAAAGCCTGACAGGAAGTATCATTCCTTTACTAAATGAAGAAATCCTTTCCGAATATCGGGAAGTATTAAAGCGCCCTAAGTTTCATTTTAAACCCTTTATTGTTACTCCAAAAGAAATGCTCGACATTCTGGAATCTTGCAACCACTAATCTTTTTATTCCCCCTCACTTACATTCAAATAAATATCCTCCCGCAAATGAAACCCATCCTCAATAATCACATCCATATTAGCCGCCGTCACAGCGATAGGCTCCAGACCGATATAGGGAACCTCCTGAGTGCCGTCAAAAAAGGTTCCGGCCGTCTTAAGCTCCTCCCCCCTGGCCAGCGTCACCGCACACTCTGCCGCACGCCTTGCCAGCTTCTCCACCGGCTTATAGACAGTCATAGCCTGGGTTCCCTCCACCACTCTCTGGCACGCCCCCAGGTCTGCATCCTGGCCCACCACGCACACCTCCCCGGCCATCCGCCGCTCGGAAAGGGCACGAATCACCTGGCTGGCGATATCGTCGTTGCCGCACATAAAGGCATCCGCTTCTCCGCCGTGATCCAGATAATTGCTGACCTGGGAAAATCCAATCTCCGCAAGCCAGTTATCCGCATAGGCTGTCTCCACAATCTTTCGTTCCGTCCGGTCAATCATCCCGTGAAAGCCCTCCATCACAAGGGAAACATTGTTGTCCTCCGGGGAGCCGCACATCATAAAAATCTTACCGTCCTCCGGCGTGTGCGCCAGAATGGTTTCCGCCATCATTTCTCCCACACGCTCATTGTCAAAGGTGATGTACAGATCCACATCCACATTCATAAGCAAACGGTCATAGGCAATCACCCGGACGCCTGCCCGCTTAGCCCTCTTAACTGGCTCACTGAGTGCATTGCAGTCTGCCGCCACAATGACAATCACATCCATATTTTTTTCAATCAAATATTCGATCTGGGCCGTCTGCTCCTCCACATCCCCGTTTGCACACTGAACATTCACCTCCGCTCCCAGCTCCGATGCCCTGGCCACGAAAGCATCCCGGTCTCTCTGCCACCGCTCAATTAAAAAAGAATCAAAGCTTAAGCCAATCTGAATCCGTTCCTCTCTCTGATCCGTCTCCCCAGCCTGCTCTGCCTCCGTCCCCCTGCACCCTGTCAATAGAGCCATACAAAGAGCCAGCACAAGCATTCCCGTAATTCGTATGTATCCCTGTCTCATTCCTCATTCCCCTCCTTGAACTCTGTGGGCGTCTGTCCCGTCCATTTCTTAAAAATACGACTGAAATAATTGGGGTCGCTATAGCCGATCTCCTGGCAAATCTGTTTCATAGACCATCCACCCTCCCGAAGAAGCTCCTTGGCCCGGCGGATGCGGATACTTGTCACATACTCCACAAAATTTGTCCCCGTCACCTCTTTAAAAAGCTTGCTGAAATAGTAAGGGCTCATATCCATCTCCCTGGACATACTCTCCAGGGACAAATCTCTCTTATAGTTCTGCCCGATATACTCCCTTGCCCTCTCAATAACCTCATGGGAGTACTCCCGCTTCTTACCGGACACATTTACAGCCGCCTCCTCCGCTTTTTTCAAAAACCAGCGGCGCATCTCCTCCAGAGAGCTGGTACGTACCACCTCCAGATACTCGGAACGATCCCGGAAACGATAGACCATGCCGCCGCTTTTGTAGGCTACATATTCCATAAACAGCACAAATTCCAGCACTTTCAAGCGGATATTCGGCATATAGTCTGTCTGGGTCTCTGCCATCCAGTCAAAGAAATCACCGGCTGCATTTCTGGCCTCATTCCCCTTTCCTGCCCTCACACAGTCAAAAAGCTGCTCCTCCAAATCCAGGGGATAATCCTCCTCATACTCGCAGAAAATCGGTAAATCCCGGCAGTGGGCTACGCTTCCGTCAGAATTGCCAAGGGCCTTGGAGGCATCCTCGTAGGATTGCTCCAGCTTGTCCACAGGCAGGATGCTTCCCACACCCACCCGGCAGGTCAGATCGCAGGCGCCGGAAATCCGCTCCATCATCCGGCGGCACCGCTCCACATCCCTTGCCCGGCTCTCATAGTCTCCCTGTTCCATGTCCGTAGGCACACAGCACACCAGGCGGTTATTCATGAGAGGTCCCACATAGCAGGTATAGTATTCCTTGATCATGCTGCGGACCTTTTGATAGCTCCTCTGAAGACGGACACCGGCTCCCACGGGATTGGTCATCCCCTGCTCCTTTTTTTCATCCCCGAATTCCAGAACCAGGGTAAACATATGGCTTTCATTCATGCCGAGAAGACTTTTATAATTTTCCAGTCCCAGCCTGTCCTGGGCCTGTAAAAGCCCTGCCATAATAAAGCCCTGTTCCAGCATGGGAACCACAATCTCCATTTTCTCCCTTGTCTCCAGATCCCGGCTTCGCTTCTCTCTGCGGCTGTCCACCATATTCATAGCTTTTTTCAGAACCTCTACAATCTTTTTCTGATTCACCGGCTTGTGGAGGTATTCCAGAACTCCCAGATTGATGGCCTCCTGGGCATAGTCAAACTTATCATAGGCGGACATGACAATAAAAATCAGGTTGGGCGTGCTTTTCTTAATCTCTTTCATGGCCTCAATGCCGTTGATTCCCGGCATCTGAATGTCCATAAAAGCAATGTCGGGCCGGAAGCTCTCCGCCAGCTCTATGACACTGCGTCCCGTCTTTGCGGATTCCACCTGACATGCTCCGCCAAAGTTCTGACGGATAATATAGGTCAGGGAATCAATCACAATCCCCTCATCGTCAGCCAGCATAATCTTGTACATATTCATCCTCCTATTTTAGTTCCGTAGCATCACACCAGTACACTCTAATCTAGAAGAATTTCCAGCCACAAACTTCCGTGTCTGTAAATTCTTCTGTGCACTGGTGTGATGCTACTGTTTTAGTTCCATAGTATCCTACAGCGGAAGATACACGAACACCTGGGTCCCCTTTCCGTCCCCCTCACTTTGAATCTCAAAAACCTCTTCCCGATTATAGTAAAGCCTCAGACGGCTGATCACATTTCCCAGACCAATGCCTGTAGAATTTCTGGATAAATCCGTCTCCCGGACCTCTCCCTCCATAATCTCCTGAATCTTTTCCCGGCTCATTCCCACGCCGTTGTCCCGAATGGAAATGCAGATACGCTCCGGCTCCCGGTACAAAAGGAGCTCAATCCATCCCTCCCAGTCAATGCCCCGGATACCGTAATTGACCGCATTTTCCACAATAGGCTGAAGAATCATGCTGGGAACACGCAGGTCCAGAAGCGTCTCATCCACCTGCTTCCGAAAATGAATCTCTCCTCCAAAGCGCACATTCAAAATATAGAGATAGCTGTCCACCAGCTCCAGTTCCTCCCGTATGGCTGCGTCCTGGTTGATCTTTTTCACATTGTACCGGAAGAAATCCGCCATATTTTCTACAAACAGGCAGGTCTTGTCCGCTCCCTCCATCATAGCAAGCTGGGCTCCTGCATTCAGGGTATTAAACAGGAAATGGGGATTGATCTGGGCCTGGAGGTATTTGAGCTGAGCATCCTTTAGATGGCCCTCCATCATCAGCTCTTTTTCTTTCATGGCCGCCTCTTTCTCCATATTTTCCTTAATCCGCTCCATATGTACACGGATACTTGCCACCATCTGGTTAAAGGCCATAGTCACAATCCCAACCTCATCCATACTCTGAACCGGAACCAGCTCTATCTCCAGGTTTCCCTCCGCTACTTCATTGGCGCTCCCGGCCAGATGACTCAAGGGTCCTGTAATGCTCTTGGTGATGGCATAGATCAAAGCCGTGATCACCACGCCCACAGCCGCCAGAATCACCGTCCCCACTAGCTCGAACCGCCGAAGCGCCTTAGCCAGCGCCTCATAGCTGTTGGTATTGGTCTTAAACCTCCGGTTATTCAGACTGTAAATATAGGTATTGATATATTCAAAGCGCTCCACAGCCTCCTCATAGCGCAGGCGGTATTTTTCAATATTGCGCCCCCTCTTTGCCTGGGTCGCCTCGTCCGTAATATGTAAATATTCCAGGGCCATGTTCCGAATATTGCGCTCCATCATCAGAAGCTCGTCACTGCAAATCTCCGTATTCAGCTCTTGAAGTCTCCGGCTCAACTCCTGGCTATTCCGGTAATAGGAATCCAGCGTATCGGAGCTCTTTACATTCAAGTACTCTGTCATACTGCCGTGTACCGCACTCAAAGCCTCCGAGAGCTCATTGAGGCTGCTGTTGCTCTGGTAGACCTGATCAATCCTCCCCGACATATAATTAATGTTGGCATACAGGATAAGATTTACAAAAAAGATAAGAAAAAAGGTAAGCAGGAACGCAGCAATCAGCTTTAGCTGAATCGACAGGTTTTTCCATTTCTTCATAGATTTTACTCCTGGTATTAAAAGTTAAAAGGCTGCTCTGTTTGCCAGCCATCATATTAAAAATATTTAAGTGCCTGTCCCCTTAGGGTATAAGATACTGCCCCACATTATTTTCATCAATCACATAGGTATCTATGGGGAAATACCCGTTCACATACCCCGTTTCCCGGTATTCCGTAAGGGCCTGCACACAGAAGCTTCCAAGCTGTTCCCCGTCCACCACAACCGTAGAGGAGATAATCTTCTTCTGAATGGCATCCAGAATCGCATCCGACTTATAATAGCCCAGAATCCGTACCTCCCCCACCTTAATATAATCCACCACGGCCTCATACGCCCGGCGTGTATCCGTCTCGCTTAAACAAATCAGAATATCCGGATGATCCTCCTCCGTCACCAGAAGCTTGCGTATGGTTTCCTCCGTCACAAAGGCATTGCTGCTGTCAATGGAGACCGCCTGAACCTGAATGTCATACTCCCAGCCTGCCTCCTGTATCTTCTCATCCATCGTCTCTCTCATACTCCAGAACATGGTATTCTTTCCCGTCCCTGTAGTGGAAGAATCTATCAGAACCACCACCCGGCTGTCCCTGGGATTCTCCGAAAGCAATTCCCAGCAAAGCTGGCTGTACTCCTGCCCCAGAATGTAATTATTCACCCCCACAAAGCACTTTCTCAGATTGTAGGCGCTGTCATCCAGAGCAGTCACCACCGGAATCCCCTTTCCCACCGCCTCACTGAGAAGCCGATCTGTCTCCTCCGAGCTGCCCCCATTTAGAATAATCCCGTCCACTCCGGAATCAATGGCAATCCGCAGCTTATCCTGCACCGTATAATCCGCTGTCAGGTTCTTTCCCAGATACTCCACATAAGCATTGCAGTTCTCCTCCCCCTCTTTTCTTGCCCCCTCATAAATGGAATTCCACAGAGTGCTGTCATGCCCGTCCTCAATCAGCACATAATAGGCATCATAGATCTCCTTTTTCTTAGGCGAATCCGAGGCTTCCGCCTGCATCCTCTCAAAAAACAGGACCATTCCATAGATTCCCAGCCCCGTCAGCATCAGAACTGCCAAAATCACCGCTGTCTTTCTTTTTCCACTCTTCTTAAGCATATGCTCTTCCTGCCCCTATCTCTATAAACAACACATTTCCCCGCAGCATCCTAAACAATGCAGTCTATTTTGTTTAGTCATTAAATTAATCCTTATCATAGTATCACTTGGAAGCTTTAATGGCAAGTAATCATGAAAAATTTACCGTCAAATATCTACAAAATAATGCATTGCCCCCTGCCGCCCTGTTTCCATACAACGGGTACGAAAATCAACCCATTACATATTTACGAAACCCAAATCTTGTATTATACTTGGACATAAGAAATTCCAAAAAAGAAAGTGACGCCCCCTATGATAACAGGAAGCAAAGAACTCATACGTGACATGAACAGCCATCTGATTCTGGAAATGATTCTAAAGGAAGATACCATCTCCAGGGCTGCCCTGTCCAAGGCCTCCGGCCTTACCAAGGCTACCGTCTCCGCCATTGTGCAAAAACTCATAGAACAAAACCTGGTAATTGAGGTAGGAAACGACAATACCTCCTTAGGCCGCAAGCCAATCCTCCTGACTTTCCATGCCAACTGCGGCTACGCCCTGTCCATAGATGTAAATGCCAACACCATCTCCGCCATGATCTGCAATCTAAGGGGAGAAAACTGCCGCCTGAAGCTATACCCCAACCATGCCGGACGGGAAGAAATTCTTCCCCTGTTGATCTCCATTATCCGTGATATGACCGCCTCCCTGGAGGATACCCCCTACGGCGTAGTAGGCATTGGCCTTGGCATTCACGGAACCGTATACCACAACCAAATAACCTTTACCCCCTATTCCCCTTACGAGCAGCTTCCTTTCCAGGAGGTACTGGAGCAGGAATTTGGGATCCCCATTTATCTGGAAAATGAGGCAAATCTGTCCGTCATCGGGGAGCACACCTTTTACTACCACACGCCAAATCTGATTGGAATCAGTATCCACACTGGAATCGGCGTAGGAATACTCATCAACAATCAGCTCTACACCGGAGCCAACGGAAATGCCGGAGAATTCGGCCACTCCATCATAGAGCCGGACGGACGGCCCTGTCCCTGCGGCAATTCGGGATGCCTGGAGCAGTACGCCTCCGAGCGTTCCATATTAAAACAATTTGCCGCCACAAAGGGGCTTGAGCATGCAGACATCGACGTCTTTGTAGCCGCCTGCCACAAGCAGGATGATGACGCTCTGGCTCTTCTTGACGACTTTATTCGGTATATGTCCTACGGCATAAACAATCTTCTGAATACCTTTAACCCGGACATGATCGTAATCAACAGCTCCTTTACCACCTACTTTCCGGAGGTGCTGCGTCAGATCCAGGACAAGCTTCAGAACCGTATGCGGATGCACTGCGTACTGGTTCCCTCCGGCCTGCAGGATACCTCCATTCTTCTGGGAGCCGCCTGCCTTTGTATCCGGCAGTTTCTAGGGATACAGCATCTAAAGCTTAGAAAGCCGCTGGGGAAGCTGTTTTAATTCAAATTTCCTCTCAAAATAAAGGAAAGGCTGCCGGCTTATTTCCCGGCAGCCCCATAAATCATCAAAAGCTTTTACTCCCCCACAATCTGAACATGTACCTTCCGTTCTCTTGCCCTTGTCTTATCAAAATCCGCAAAATAAATGCGCCCAAACTCTCCAAGAATCACCTCTCCATCCACAACAGGTATGGTCTCGGAGCGCCCCATAATACAGGATTTAATATGACCATCCGTATTCAATCCCCAGGCTTTTTCCTCCTGGCGAAGTTTCTGGGCCTGCTCGATATGATAGCTTCCCGGATGAAGATACTGTCCTTCATACTCACAAGTAGGAATGATCTTTTCCAGACAATTCAAGGTATCCTGCAGTATGTAAGGAATACCCTTATAGGTCGTACCTTCCGAATCCTCCTGTATCAGCACGCTGCAGCTTGTATGCTGGGAATACACTACCACATATCCATTTCGAATCTTAGAGCTTGCAACCGCTTCCAATACCCGCTCAGTTACATCATCAAAGGTCACCTGCATTTTTGAATGAATTGTAAAGCACTCATGGTAAACTGACATCATTTTTCACTCCTTCATTTCTCTTTTAAAGTCTTTTCCTTTCTCTGCCCATATAAGCCAATGATATGATTCATAAAAATCACAAAAATAAGTACAAATCCCCATATCAGCTTTCGATTATACGGTGATAACTGCCAGATAGTAAATGCACTGGACAGCACCTGAATAATAATTATGGCAATGATAACACCTGAAATCTTTCCCTTTCCCCCTGAAGGACTAACCCCTCCAATGATAGCAACCAGCATTGCCTGAACCAAATAGGCATCTCCATATCCTACCTTTGCCGTTGTCACCCGGCTTACAATTGCCAGTCCGGAAAGTCCCGCCAAAAAACCATTCTGTGTAAAAATTCCAATAATCAGTCTCTCATTATGAATGGCGGAAAAGCGGGAGGCTACCGGATTTTCCCCATAGAGATAGACCTTACGTCCTACCCCGGTGGCTGACAAAAGAAATCCAAGGGCAGCTGTAATGATTGCAAAAAGAACAAATAATACGGGAATTCCCAAAAGGGTGGCCGTACTAAAACGGGTAAATGCCTTGGGAAAGCCTATGATGCTCTCCCCGCCGGTCAATGCCATGGCAACTCCATTGTAAAAGGTCATAGTAGAAAGGGTTGCAATCATAGGCGGAACGGAAAATTTTGCTATCAAAATGCCATTTAAGCTGCCGCATATAACGGCTGCCGCCAAAGCGGACACAATTCCGCATACGATGGACATCTCAGGAGACAGCCCTGGCATCCATATTCCTGTAAGTATGTAAGCGCCAATAATTCCGGACAAATTGGCATTTGCTACCAGAGACAGGTCTATTCCGCCCAGCAGGAAGGAGAAGGTCATTCCCAAAGCAATAAGACCAAATTCCGGAATCTGAAACCCCATAAGCATGAGCCGCTCCGGTGTATACATGGTTTTACCTACGACCAGCCTCAGGCTGACTGCCGTCACGAAAAAAATAACAAAAAGCGCAGACAGGGTAGAATCTTTTGCAGCCCATTTTTTTATTCTGTCCATACCATCCCTCCTCCTCTACTCTGTAAAGATGAAATGCTTCCGATTCTTCAAACGTTCCTGATACGCTGTCACGGAAACACTCACAATCATCAAAGCGCCAATAAAAAAATCATTCCAGGAGGAGCTAAGCCCCAGAAAAATTAAGGTGTTATTTAAAAGATGGACAATCAGAACTCCCAAAAAGGCCCCTAAGAGCTTTCCCTGCCCTCCTGAAAGCTTCGTCCCTCCTATGACTGCCGCCGCAATGACAGAAAGCTCATCTCCCACCAAAGCATTTGGATACATACTTCTCACCTGTGAAACATATACCACTCCTGCTACTCCCGCAAGAGCCCCCATATATGCGTACACAAACAGCCGCACCCGGAAGGGATTGATTCCGATACGCATAGCCGCACTCTCGGAATTGCCCAAAGCAAAAATACTTCGCCCCATCTTGGTTTTATACATAATAAACCAGGTCAAGGCCAGAACAATGGCCACTGGTATCACAAAGCTGGAAACGCCAATGGTTCCGGACGCAGTATGTATTCGGAACAGCTGCGCAGAGGCAAACCTTGAAAATACCTTTGGGATCGCCGCCGCTCCATAGGTTTTGGAGCCTATAAACGTAGTCATTACACCAAAAATCAAGTTCTGCGTGCCCAGCGTAATGATAAACGCCGGAAGCTTCAGCTTGTGTACGATTACTGCATTTAACAGTCCCCAAATGATTCCCATAAATATGGAAAGTAAAAATGCAATACCCAAATGCTCCATCCATGCAGCTGAGGTTTCTGTTAAAATTTTCGTAGTCACATACGCACCAAACAGAGCCACTGCAGTAAAGGATACGTCAATTCCACCTGAAATAATTACAACCATAATTCCAGCCGCCATAATTGTGGTAACGGCGGAAGAACGCAAAATATCAAACAGGGTCTCAAAGCTTAAAAATGCCGGATTTACCAATGTGACCATAGCGCAATACAGAAAAATAATTCCTATCAAAAACCACTCTGTCCGATTTATCACTTTCCTTTTTCTCATACAACGGCACCTCCCTGTGTCTGAACAGGCAAGGGATTTTCTTCGCTGATCAATTGCATAATTTTTTCTTCCAGCTCAGACTGGCTGGCCTGCAGCCGTTCCTCCTCCTCAATCATGGCAATTTGTCTCCCTTGAGCCATCACTAAAATACGATTACAGTTGAGCACAATTTCCTCTATCTCATCAGAAATCAGCAGAATAGCCATTCCCTGGGAGGCATAAAATTGAATTTTATCATAAATCTCTGCCTTAGAGCCCACATCAATCCCCACGGTAGGGGCATCCATAATAAAAAGCTTTGGCTTGCTGGCAATCCACTTTCCAATCACGACCTTCTGTTGATTTCCACCGGATAGGGTGCTCACGGGCGCGTCCACAGATGAGGTCTTAACATTCATATCTGTGGAAATTTCTATTGCAATTCTCTCCTCCTCCTTTTGATCCAAAAGCCCCGCGGTACGGCTAAACCGTTCCAAAACCACAGAAGACAGATTTTGCTTTACACTGCGGTTGGCGAATAGACCTTGTGCTGCACGATCCTCCGGTAAAAGCCCTATCCCAAGACTCTTCATAAGCCCTGGTGTCAAACGGCGAAGCTCCCTTCCTTCAAAAAAAATACTTCCTTCATTGTGAGGATTCAGCCCAAACAGGGTAAGTCCCAGCTCCGTTCGGCCAGAACCCAAAAGACCTGTAAGCCCTAAAATATCACCAGGGCGCACAGAGAAGGAAATATCCTGATAGTTTTCCTTTTGCCCAAGCCTGTCCACCTGCAGAAGCGGTGTGTTATCCTGGAAAGTGCGCACATACCTGGGATATTCTACCTCCCGCCCGGTCATGTAATGGGAGAGCTTCTTCTTGTCCAGCTCGGAGCGTTCAAAATCTCCCACGATCTCACCATCCCGAAATATGGAGATCTTATCTGCAATGTCAAAAATCTCATCCAGCTTATGACTGATAAAGACTATGGCATATCCCTTCTTTTTTAGATCCATTACAATCGTCAAAAGACGTTTTACTTCCTTTCCGGTGAGTGCTGTGGTGGGTTCATCCATAAAAATCAGTTTGGCATCCATAGCAAGGGCTCTGCAAATAGCTGTCAGCTGGCAGTTTGCCATGGTACTCTCCTGTACGGTTGCATTTAAATCCATTTCCACACCAATTTTCTCCAGCTGAGTTTGGGCCACAGAATAAATCTCTTTTTGGCTGACCAATCTCTTTTTGCTGTTCATAATCTTATTGATTGCAATGTTTTCAGCAATTGTTAAATGAGAAAAGAGGGATAAGTCCTGATATATCACCTGTATCCCCTTCTCAATTGCCTCCTGTGGAGAAAGTCTGGAATAGCTCCTTCCATTTAAAATGATTTCCCCCTGATCCGGCTCATAGATTCCGGAAACACACTTAATAAATGTTGATTTTCCCGAGCCATTAATCCCGGCAAAGCAATGGATTTCATTGGATCGAATGGTAAGATTGATGTCCTTCAAAGCATGAATTCCCCCAAAAGACTTATTCAAATTCTTCACTGTCAATAATTCCTGGCCCATTCTTCATCACCCCCCATAAAAACCGGGAGCTGTCCGCACGTTAAGACAGCTCCCTTTCTGACAGTAACACAGCTAGAAATCATACTCATCAATATTATCTGCCGTAAACTGGATCGTTGCATCACCAAATGCCAAATGCCCCTGAAGCGTCAGACTATTGTATCCCTGGATTCCAAGATCTGTCCCATTCTCAATCGTTCCGCCCTGTGCAAGAATCAAGCCTGCTGCCATCAGCGCATACCCGGTGTCATAGGGGCGCCATCCCTGGCCGGACTGCATAGAGCCGTTTTTTATGTATTCGGCAGACATGGAAGGCTGTGCAAGGGAAACCACCTTAATCTCGCCGTCCTGCCCCTTGTCAATCAACGCTTGACAAATACCGGCTCCATGGATGGAGCAGTCAAAAACTCCCTTTAAGTCAGGATAAGATTTCAAAAGCTCTAAGGTCTTATCGTAGGCTACCTGGAAATCATTTTCCTCTACAAAGGCCTCCTCTGATATCAGCTCCATATCCGGATAATTTTCAGCAATGTATTTTGTAGCCGCCTTGTACCATTCGCGATGTGTTGTCATG
This sequence comes from bacterium 1XD21-13, assembly GCA_009917555.1. GTDB lineage: Bacteria > Bacillota > Clostridia > Lachnospirales > Lachnospiraceae > Laedolimicola. The sequence continues at coordinate 12,862 of QZDX01000011.1, forward strand.
GTTAAAGATGCCACAAAGCCTGCATACTGGCCTTTTCCGTCCATCGCCTTTGCTAAGGACTCTCCCAAAAGCTGCCCGAAGACCTCATCCTGGAACGCCTCCAGGTCCAGATCTACCTGATCCGCAATATCCGGAGATTCATGTGTAATAACCGGAATTCCTGCATCCCGCGCCTTTTGAATACTGGATGTTAAGGACATTGGATCGTTTGGATTTACACAAATCACATCTACCTTTTGAGCAATCAGCTCCTCCATCAACGCATTTTGCAAAGCCGGATCACTGGATTCCGGAGTTAAAACGAATGCGTCTACCCCTGTATCCTCCTTAAACTGCTTCACGCCCAGCTCCATATCATCATACCAGGGATCACTTTGCTGCACGATCAGTGCAATACTGATCTCAGAAGGCTCCTTCGCAGCTGCCTCCGCATTCTCTTTGGTAGCAGGCGTCTCTGCCTCTATCTCTTCTTGCGGCTCCGCTTCGGCACCATTGCTGTTTGTATCATCCCCATTTGACGTCTGATCCGCTGCGTTTCCACAGGCCATCAGGCTAAAAATCATAGTCAGCGTCAAGAAAGCACATAATAGTTTTTTAAGCATAATTTACCTCCTAATATTTATCAGACAAATATTGGGCCCATTTGTATTTTCTATCATAGCATTAGACATGGTCATTTTCAACAAATTTGCCATTATAATCACATACTATTTCATACAACATTACATAAATCGTTACACAAAAAAGAACACCCACGGCTGTTGACAAAAAACAGCAATAAAAAAACTGCGGAAAAACTCAACGGTTCTTCCACAGCCTTTTCTCTCACACTGTTACTGCAAAAAATTCTCTATAATCACGGCTTCCGCCTCTTCCTCCTTTAACCCAAGGCTCCGAAGCTTCAAAAGCTGTTCATCATTGATGCGCCCAATGGCCGCCTCATGAATAATCTGGGCGTCAATATGACGGGCGTTAATCTCCGGAATGGAGCACACCTCCGCCCGGTCCATAATAATGGAATCACACTGAATATGGGCATGACACCCCGCATTGCCTACGGCCTTGGGATGAAAGGTCTGCACCGAGCTTCCCTTTGCCACAGAACGGGAAATAATCTGGGCCGAGCTCCCGTCACCGTTCATCTGCACCTCCATATTGGAAACTGCCGTCTGCTTGTCATGGGTCATCAAGCGCTCCGTCACCTGGAGCCTGGCTCCGGCCCCCATGACCACCTCAGTCTCCCGAACGGTAGAATCCACGCCACGAATCTGAGCCGTATCCAGGGTAAATGCGGAATCCTCCTCCATGTAAATCTTCGTCACCGGATTCAAGATCCTCTCACCGCTTCCCTCGCCCTCTCCGTAATGCTTTTCCTCATAGCGGACATTAGCGCCCTTTCCGATGTGAAAGGCATGGATTCCGTCATGCCGGGCTGAATCACAGCCGGAATTGTGAATTCCGCAGCCAGCCACAATCACAACCTCCGCACCTGGCTCTATATAGAAATCATTGTATACAATATCTGTCATACCCGACACAGATACCACCACCGGGATATGCACCTGCTCTCCCCTGGTATCCTTGTCAATGTACACATCAATTCCCTGCCTGTCCTCTTTTCTTCGAATCTTGATATGCTCACTGTCTCCGTGACACAGAGGCTGTCCGTTGTAGCGGACATTGTAAGCGCCCTTTTGCTCTGCCACGGATTTGTCAATCACCTTCAGTACCTTATCTGCTGCCGCATCCAGCTTCACATTCACAGCTTCCATCCTCCCCTCCTGCTTTTTCATTCCGACAGGCACAGCCGCCCTCCTCTGGGAACAGCCTGGGCAGCATTTCCTCCCTGGTTCCTCCGTCCTGAATACGCCCGTCACCCACCACCAGAATCCGATCTGCCATACGGATGATCCGCTCCTGGTGGGAAATCAGAAGAAGACTCTCCTGCTTTTTCTCATGAATCCGCTCAAACTGATCCACCAGCATGGAGAAGCTCCACAGATCGATTCCTGCCTCCGGCTCGTCAAAGATACAAATCTTGTGGGACTTTGCCAGAACAGTGGCTATCTCAATCCGCTTGCGCTCGCCGCCTGAGAGGGTAGCGTCCGCCTCCCGCTTTAAATATTCTCTGGCGCACATGCCCACACTGCTTAAAAGCTCACAGCAAACAGACTCCGGAAGCGTCCTGCCCGCCGCCAGGTTCAAAAGACGCTCCACCGTCATTCCCTTGAAAGCCGGGGGCTGCTGAAAGGCATAGCCGATACCGGCATTGGCCCGCTCGTCCACATTCATGGGAGAAAGATTCCGGCCGTCCAGAAGAATCTCCCCGCTGTCCGCCTTCTCAATTCCCATCAGAAGCTTGGCAATGGTAGACTTTCCGCCTCCGTTGGGGCCGGTAATCACCAGCATCTCTCCGTCCTGTACGGAAAAGCTCACGTCATCTACCAGCTTTCGCTGCACTCCATTTTCCAGGACCTGGTAGGTCAGGTGCTTTACTTCAAGCATTTGTCTCATCTTCTTTCTATCTCAGTATTTATTTCCGCTTTACGGTATCCATTTTATAAATCCGACTATTATACTCGGATTTGTTTATTATACCATACCCATAGAATTATGCAAGAGTGATTTCTATTTTTATTTTAATATGCATATTTATTCACTTTTCTTTGGACATACACATCTTCTCTGTGTTACAATACACTTAGCTAAAATATGCGGCACTCATGAGAAATTGCCTTATATCCGGCACAAAAATTTTTCTTGAGTGCCATACCAAAAGGAGGGAGACACTTGCTGAAGCTGATCCAAGGGGCTGCTATCTATGCTCCGGAATTCCTGGGTGTACAGGATGTCCTGATTGCGGATTCCCGTATTCTTAAGATCGCTGAAAAAATCCCTGTTGCAGATGCCTACGACGTTGAAGTGATTGACGGAAGAGGAAAGCTTCTGTTTCCGGGTTTTATCGACAGCCATGTACATATCCTGGGAGGCGGCGGAGAGGGCAGCTACCACACCCGGACACCGGAGATTATGCTGACCGATATTACCCTGGGAGGCGTTACCACAGTGGCGGGCTGTCTGGGAACGGACGGAACCACCAGAAATATGGCCTCTCTGCTGGCGAAGGCCAGGGGACTTGAGGAGGAAGGTGTTTCTACCTATATCTACACGGGCTCCTATCAGGTTCCGGTGCGGACGCTGACCGGCAATCTGGTGGACGATCTGATTCTCATTGACAAGGTTGTCGGCTGCGGTGAGATCGCCATCTCGGATCACCGCTCCTCCCAGCCCACCCGTGAGGAATTTGCTCACATTGTAGGGGATACCAGGGTCGGGGGAATTCTTTCCGGAAAGGCCGGTCTGGTAAATATCCACATGGGTGACGGACTGCGGATGCTGTCTTATCTCCGATATGTGGTGGAGGAGACGGAGATTCCGCCCTCCAATATGCTTCCCACCCATATCAACCGGAGCACCCGGCTTCTTGCAGACGGCATCGACTATGCCAAAGCACTGGGAGGCTACGTGGATCTGACCACCAGCTCGGACCCGGATTTTCTGGAGGAGGACGAGGTGAAGGCAAGCACCGGTCTTCGTCTGATGCTGGAGCAGGGTGTTCCCGAGCATCAGATCACGTTTTCCTCGGATGGTCAGGGAAGTATGCCTATCTTTGATAAGGACGGCACATTTCTTGGACTTGGCGTTGGAAAGGTAACCTCCTTGTACCGGGAGGTACGGGATGCCATCCGGATTGAAGGAGTGGCGATCACCCAGGCCCTGAAGCCCGTAACTGCAAATCCGGCAGATTTGCTGAAATTAAGCAGCAAGGGACGGATTGCTGCTGGAAAGGATGCGGACCTGGTGCTTGTGGATGAAAACGATCTCAACATCCACACCGTTTTGGCCAAGGGCCAGTGCATGGTGCAGGAGGGCGCCCCATGTAAAAAAGGTACATTTGAGTAATCATTTTAAAAATATGCGTTGCCTTACAGTCCTGCTATCCTACATATCCCTCTAAAAGCAAATAGTCTGCATTCTGTAAGGTATCCGAAAAAGGGATTGGAGAAAAGAATTATGAATGAGAAAAAAAGAAAGCTGCAAATGCCCCATACTTATGTCATTATTTTCTTTGTCATTTTGTTTGCGGCGGTTCTGACTATGTTCGTTCCGCAGGGACAGTATGAGACCAAGGAAATCACTTACATGCTGAACGGGGAGGAAAAGTCCCGGACCGTACTGGATCCGGACAGCTTCCAATATGCAGTTGACGAAAACGGCAATAAGATTACCCATGTTGCTCCGCTTTTCGGAACCGAGGACTTTGGCGGACAGGGGATTCTCAACTATGTATTTGAGGGCCTGACCGTAGGCGACAAGTGGGGCTCCGCCGTAGGTATCGTGGCTTTTATCCTGGTTATCGGAGGTGCTTTCGGTATTGTTCTCAAAACCGGAGCCGTGGACCAGGGAATCCTTGCTATGATCGAGAAGACCAAGGGGGCGGAAAAGTTTCTGATTCCCGTTCTGTTTGCCCTGTTCTCTCTGGGCGGCGCTGTCTTTGGGATGGGCGAGGAGGCCATCCCCTTTGCCATGATTCTGACGCCCATGTTTATTGCTATGGGCTATGATGCGGTGGTGGGCGTCTGTGTGACCTACTGCGCAACCCAGATTGGCTTCGGCGCTTCCTGGATGAATCCTTTCAGTCTGGCTATCGCCCAGGGAATTGCGGAGGTTCCCGTTCTCTCCGGCGCAGGCTTTCGTATTGTTCTGTGGTTCTTATTTACCGGAATCGGAGCCGGCTTTACTATGGTCTATGCTGCTAAAATCAAGAAAGATCCCACGGCTTCCGTGGCATACGACAGCGACGCCGCCTACCGGAATGAATTCAAGGAGGACAGCGCCAAAGCTGATTTCCGTCTTGGCCACAAGCTGATTTTACTTGTGATTCTGGCTACTATGATCTGGACCGTATGGGGCGTGGTGGAAAAGGGCTTCTACATTCCGGAGATTGCCTCCCAGTTCTTTGTGATGGGTCTGGTATCCGGTATTATCGCTGTGATCTTTAAGCTCAATGATATGCGTGTGAATGATATTGCTTCCTCCTTCCAGAGTGGTGCGGCCGATCTGGTGGGGGCTGCTCTGGTAGTTGGTATGGCACAGGGAATTATCATTATCCTGGGCGGAACGGACGCTTCCTCACCCACGGTGCTCAATACCATTCTTCATGGCATCAGCAGCGCTATGCAGGGCTTCCCGGCCGTAATCTCCGCATGGCTGATGTATGTGTTCCAGACCGTATTCAACTTCTTCGTGGTTTCCGGCTCCGGACAGGCTGCACTGACCATGCCGATCATGGCTCCCCTTTCGGATCTGGTTGGCGTGTCACGTCAGACCTCCGTACTAGCCTTCCAGCTGGGAGATGCTTTCTCCAACCTGATCGTGCCTACCTCCGGATGCCTCCTGGGTACTCTTGGCGTGGCCAAGCTTGAGTGGGGTAAATGGGCAAAATTCCAGATTAAGATGCAGGGGGTTTTGTTTGTGAGTGCTTCGATTGTGATGATTATTGCGGTGTTGATTCATTTCTAGAGTGTATTTGAAAATTGCTTTCCGTCAGATGTGCGTCACAGTTTGTAAGATACTTGGGTCAGATGAAGGGCGCATAGCAGATATGTTTTTCGATTGCCGCAATGATAATCATTGATTTGTAGATAAAAAATATGCTTGAAGGGGATGTCAGAAAATAAGCTGACACCCCCTCTTTTGAATACTACGCCACACTTACTATCCGCCTGCTTTTATTACTGCGCATCGCTTCTGGTATAAAAGGTAGACGGTCCGGCTCCGTGCTTTATCAGCGCTCCGTTGTCCACCAGTGCTTTTATAGAGCTTTCCACCGAGGTCTTTCCAATGGTCGGACATAATTCCATAATATCGCTCTTGGTAAATTTTCCGATTTTTCCATATATGGCACGTCTCACAAGCTCCACGGCCGGAAGCTTCTCGCCGACCAAATCTACGCGCTCCTCAAAATCCCGGTATGCAGCAAGAATGATCCGCAGCAAATATTTGATAAACGGCGTGGAATCCTCCTCATTTTCATGCCATCCCTTCTGACAGGCTTCCAACACGTCATAGTAGAGTCCTTTATTTCCTGCAATCTTGCTTTCCAGTGAAATGTATTTGCCTATTACATACCCTGCCCGATACAACAACAGCGTTGTGAGAAGACGGCTCATTCTGCCGTTCCCGTCAAGGAAGGGGTGGATGCAAAGAAAATCATGTATGAAAATGGGAATCAGGACCAGTGCATCTACCTCCTGTGCGTCCATCACCCGGTTATAGCTTTCGCAGATGGCGTCTATGGCTGGCGGCGTCTCATACGGCGTCAATGGCGTGAAAAGTACAAATTCATGTCCCTCTCCATCTACGGCGCTGATATAATTCTGCGTGCTTTTGAAGCTGCCGCCGATATTTTTTTCGGAATACTGGTACAGATCCCTGTGTAGCTGCAGAATGTAATTTGTACGGATGGGAATGTATTCATAGCTCTCGTGTATGGTGTTCAGCACATCGCGATAGCCCATGATCTCTTCCTCGTCCCGGTTTTTCGGCGTGGTCTTATCCGCCACAAGCTGCTTAAGACGGGTGTTTGTGGTACGGATGCCTTCTATCTCGTTGGAAGCCTCTGTGCTTCGTATCTTCGCAAGCTCCACCAGTTTATCCAATTCCTCCGGCTTCTGCCGCAGGTAAAGTTCCTGTCTTCCCTTATACTCGTGTATCTGGGCGACAAGGCCTAATATCTCACTGTCCCAGTTTTCCTTTTTTAGAATGCTGTAGTCAAATGTTCTCATATATCTCACATCCCTTTTATCTATCTCCCAAATTATATATGATTTCGGGAGATAGATCAAGCTTTTGGGAGAAATATCTCCCGAAATATAGTATATTCCGGGAGATATTTTTTATTCGTGAGAGAAAACTATTTCTTTTTCTCCACACATTCCCTCAAACAGAAAGAGTAAATCACCTTCTCCTTCACCTTCTTCCCGGTGAGCTTTTCCAGAGCAGTCTCATAATAATCCAACTGCCGTCCGTACTTCTCCAACAGCTCCTCCCCCTGCTTCACATAATCCGTCTTATAATCCACCACCACAATGCCGTCCTCCTCATAAAAGTAGGCGTCAATAATCCCCTGAATCAGCACCGGCTCCGAGCTTTTGTAGCCCAGATCCAGTTCACAGGCCGGAAGCTGAATCACAAAGGGCTGCTCCGTATACAGCTTCCCCTTCTTCCTGGCCGCCGTCATGCGTTTCGCCAGATCCGTTTTTCCAAAAGCATAGATATCGTAAGGCCGCACCACATCTGCCTGCGCCCTTGTAAGCCGGCCTTCCTCCACAAGCTTCTCCACAGCCTCCCGCACCTTGTCCGAATGGGAAAGCCCGGAAAGATCAAGACACTCCAGTACCCGGTGGTAAGCCGTACCGCGGGCCGCCCCGCCGACTGGCTCCTCCTCCTGCATAAATCGCGGAATATAAGGAACAATCTCCTCCCCAGGGTATAAAAGCGTGTCCACGTCCTCATCCTCCGTCTGTCCGGCCTTCTTAAGCTCCGACACACTGACCTTTACCCGAAGGGAAATCTCCTCCTCATAGGGATATACCTCTCCAAACTGCCTCTCAATCTCCTCCGCAAACGCTTCGTCCCCTTCGGGAAGCTCCTCCGGACGGCGCAGCCGTTCCCGCAATTCCTCCATTGAAATCTGCTGTCCCACGGCCTCCTCAAGAAGAAGCTCCGGCCGCACCTGTGTGAAAGCAAAGCTGCTCCCGGCCGACGCCGGCAGAATCCAGTCCAGATAAGTCCCGGCGGAAGAAATCATGGAAAAGGAAAGGGGCGCATTGCCCTTCGTCCCCTGGCAGCTTTCCAGTTTTTCCCCCAGTTTTTTTGCACTTCCCAGAAGAATCAGCTTTTCCTTTGCCCTGGTAAACGCCACATAGAGCACCCGCAGCTCTTCTCCCAACATCTCCAGATCCAGAGCCTTCTGCAGCGCCTTTTTCGGCAGAAGCGGAATCTTCACCCGCCTCTCCACATCCACATAGTCCACGCCAAGGCCCAGATCCGGATGAATCACCACCCAGCTCCTGGTATCCTGACGGTTAAAGCTCTTTCCAAGACCGCCCACAATCACAATGGGAAATTCCAGACCCTTGCTCTTGTGGATAGTCATAATCCGCACCGCGTCCTCATTTTCCCCGGTGACGCCTGCCTCCCCGAAATCCTCCTGATAGCTCTGAAGCTGCTCCATATAGCGCACAAAATGAAACAGGCCCCGATAACTCGTTTTCTCAAAGGAAATAGCCCTCTCAATCAGCATCCGCACATTGGCCTCCCTCTGCCGCCCTCCCGGCTGCGCCGCCAGATAATCGCCGTAGCCCGTATCCTCCAGGATAAACCAGAGAAATTCGTGGATGGGGAGATAGTCCGCCTTGCTGCGATAGCGGTTCAGCTTTTTATAGAAGGTCCTCATTCGTTCCGCAAGTATCACCTCTTCGTCATCTTTCAGAAAGCCTTCTTCAAAAGTAACAGGTTTTTCTTGTTCAAATCCTTTCTCAGCAGTAATACTTTTCTCCTGCTTAACCCCCTCCTCACAAACAAAACATCTCTCTTCCTGAAACCTCATACAAGCCTCATAAAAGGGCCTGTCCGGATACCGGCTCTTCACAAGCGCCAGTTCCACATCCGAAAATCCCCCAATCATAGACTTCAGCACCGCTGCCAGCGGAATATCCTGCCTGGGATTGTCCACCACCCGAAGAAGATTGAGAATCGTCTGAATCTCTACCGTCGTAAAATACCCTGTCCTGGATTCCGTGTGAGCCGGGATTCCTGCCTCGGTCAGTACCCGCGCATACACATCCCCCCACCCCGTAAGGCTGCGGAGCAGAATCACAATATCCCCATAAGAAGCAGGCCGAAAAGCCTCCTTTTTCCCATCCCACACCTGCTGACAGGCCAAAAGCTCCCGGATACGCTCCGCCGCGGCATAGGCTTCCATCTCCCTCGCCGTAAGCTCCGTCTCCCCGTCGGAAAGCTCCGGCGCGTCCCGATCAAGAAGCAAAAGCTCCGGTTCGTTCATCTCCTCCTCCTCACCCGGCTCCGGCATCGAGGCCCCCGGATAAAGCGCCGCCGCTTCATCGTAGCCGATTCCTCCCACCCCGGGCGTCATAAGGCGGTAAAAGATCTCATTGACTCCGCGAAGCACCTCCTCCCGGCTTCGAAAGTTTTTGTGAAGATCAATCCGCATGGCCTCCCCCTCCTCTGTCTGAGGATAGGTATGGTATTTCTCCATAAACAGCTCCGGCCGGGCCAGGCGGAACCGGTAGATGCTCTGCTTTACATCCCCCACCATAAACACATTGGGGCTGCCCGCCTCCCTCCGGCTCACACTGTTTAAGATAATCTCCTGAATGAGATTGCTGTCCTGGTACTCGTCAATCATAATCTGCACATAGCGCTCCGAAAGCTCCCTTGCCGCATCCGTCACCGTCACCGCAAAGCTTCCGTCCTCCTCCTTCACATCCGCCGCCAGAATGTCCAGTGCCAGATGCTCCAGATCCGAGAAATCCGCCAGATTCTTATTCCGCTTCTTCTCCTGATAACGTTCTGCAAATTCCGCCGTAAGGGAAATCAGCATCCTTGTGGGGGAAGCCGCCATTTGCAGCAGCGCAAAAACATCCGCAAGAGAACAGGCAAAATAATGCTCCCGCAGATCCTTCAGGCTCTTTTTCATCCGTTCCCGAAGGGCCTTTACCTGCGCCTTCTTCCCCTCGTCCACCTGGCTGTCCCGTTTGGCGGAAAGCCTTGCAAACGCCAGGTGCTCCAGGGCCTCCTGATATGCCTCATAGGTGCGGCAGCCGCAGAGGGCCTCTACCTGCTCCAAGTCCTCCAGGAGAGCCTGCTGATACATATAAGGCCCGTCCGCCTCCCGGCAGAGCCCAAGCGCAGCCTGAACCTCCGTCCGCCAACCCTCCAGAAGCCTTCCTGCAAAATCCAGAAGAAATTTCATCCATCTGCTCTCATTCAGCTCTTCCTCGCATTCCACGCCATAAGTCTCCATACACCCTTCCAGCCACCGTCCGGGATAAGGGTAGCTGACGGAAAACTCATAAAGCTGCAGAATGAGATCCTCAATGGGCGCGTCGCTCTTTCCCACCGCATACGTTTCCACAAAGCTTACAAACTCCGGGCTGTTCTTCCCATAGTGGTCCTCAAGAAGCTCCTCAAGGACCTCCCCTTTCAGAAGCTTAAGCTCTCCCTCATCCCCGATGCGGAAAGACGGGTCCAGATCCAGTTGGTGAAAATAGTTGCGGATCACATACTGGCAGAAGCTATGGATGGTAGTAATCTGGGCATTGTGAATCAACGTCTGCTGTTTTTGCAGATGCACATTCTCCGGCTCCGCTTCCAGACGCTTTGTGAGGGCCAGGCCAATCCGTTCCCGCATCTCTGCGGCGGCCGCGTTGGTAAAGGTCACTACAAGAAGCCTGTCCACATCTACACGCGTATCCCCTTCTCGGTCACCGCAGACCAAGGATAGAATCCGTTCCACCAGTACGGCTGTTTTTCCCGATCCGGCCGCCGCCGACACCAGTATGTCCTTGTTCCGCACATCAATCACCTTTTTCTGTTCTTCCGTCCAACTCACACTCATTGAGCCACCTCTTCCTCAATCCGTTCCCAGATCTCCGCATCCTCAAATACCTTCAGCCGCCGCATCCCATACCCCTCGTCCTTGGGGTCCAGGCCGCATACGCCTCTGTAAGCGCAGTAATCACAGGCCGTCTTACCCTTCAGCTCATAGGGGTTCACGTCCGCCCGGCCCTCCAGGATCTCGGAACCAAGCTTCCGGATCTTCCGGTTCACAAAGGAAGTCAGATCCCGGAACTGGCGCTCCGCCGCCACACTGGAGCCGGCCCGCAGACTGCCGTCCTTATTGTAGGACAGGGGCAGAACGGAGGACTTCCCGGGCATATCCTGATCAAGCTTCCGGATTACCTCCGGATCTCCGTTGACCAATCCGCTGAGCTTCAGCTTTTCCATCACTCTCTCATTCAGATCCGCCCCTTCCGTTCCCGGCTCCAGATCCAATACCGGGTCCTGAATCTGATAGTAAAAGATCCCCGCCGGGTGAATCTCCTTGCCCGGATGCTCCCTTCCCGCCAGCTCCATAGCCGCGTTCAGATACACCACCAGTTGAAGCTGCAGGCCGTGATACAGTGACAAAAGCTGAAAAGAAGTATTTCCCGACTTATAATCAATCACCTTTACATAGACATTCTTTTCCTCCTCGCAGGTATCCATCCGGTCAATCCGCCCCTTCAGGCGAAGCTCCTCCTCCGGCGAAAGGGCAATGTTCACCGCCTCCAGATCCGACACCCCGGAAAAAGAAATCTCATAATTCTCCGGCACAAATAACCCCTTCTGAACCTGCCGCCCAAGGGCCCAAATGGTCCGCTTCATCATCCGCTTCATCCGTTCTGCAGCGTAAGCATTGCGGGCCGTACTCTGCAGGATGGTATTTCCGTAGTCCGCCGTCACCAGGTCCATGCACTCCTCCACCCAGGCCCCCTGAACCTCCTCGGGGATGTCCCGCCAGGTATAGCTGCTGTCCTCCAGACGCTTGGAAAACAGCTCCAGAGTCTTATGAAAAATATTTCCCATATCCACCGGAGCAAATTCATACTTCGCCCGTTCCGAAAGCTTCAGGCCGTACATCAGAAAATGCGCGTAGGCGCAGGCCGCATACTGCTCCAGTCTCGTCACACTGTTTTCCAGAACCGTTCCGTAGAGGGCATGAGCCACCGCCCTTCCCAGACGGCTGTCCCTATGGCGGGAAAATGCGGCCTCCATAAGCTCCCCAAGCTTTTCCTCATACTGCTCCCGGGCGGCATACCACCGGTAAAGCTCATAAATCCGCTTATTTTCCTCCCCGGCCCGGTAAGTGCGCAGGCCCTCGATCAGAAGGCGCAGCCCCTCCTTCGGGGTTGCCGGAAGCTCCTGCTGCCATCCCTCTTCCTTTCGAAGCTCCATCCCCGGGAACAGCCCCTTAAGCACATTCATCAGATAGGAGGGACGCAGAGCCTTGCCGCTTCCGTCCAGAAGGCTGCAGCACACATAGAGCCTCCGAGAAGGCTTGGTCAGATTGAGATACAAATAAAACCTCTGGATATAACCCTGCTCTCTGGCCGTGGGCGCCAGTTCCATTCCCTGGGCCTTAAGCTGCTCCCGTTCCATATCGGACAGAAGGCCGGTGCGCCCGGTATTTTTCGGCACGCTTCCCTCATTTACGCCTAAGAAAAACAGTACCTTTACATCCTTAAGACGGGTACGTTCCATATCGCCGGCCACGACCTGATCCACGCCCGGAGGAATCACGCCCACCCGGGCCTCCGCAAAGCCCGCCTCCAAAATCTCCCGGTACTCTCTGGCCGAAAGCTTCTGATCGCCCAGAAGATCCACCAGTTTATCCAACAGGTCCATAACAATGGGATAGATCTGGTGATACTCCTTTGCCAAAACCTGATTTCCCTCTCTCTGAAACCGTTCCTCAAAGGCGGACAGCTTTCTCTGAATCTCCAGTTTTTCAATCAGGCGGTACAGGGCCGTTGTCCGCGTCCGCACATCGACGCCCTTTTTCCGCATAACCTCGCCAAAGGGAAGAGCAATGTTCGCAAACTGCTGACGCAGACCGTCAAGCTCCAAAAGCTCCTCCTCCGTCAGACCCTTGTAGCTTCGGATAAAACGGCTTCCCCATTTCTTCCGTCCCCGGATTCCCAGTGCCAGCACATAATTCTCCAGAAGATCCGTTTCCTCCCGCTTCATGCCGGAAAGCCCGCTTCGCAGGAAACGAAATACGGTCTCATAAGTAAAATCCTGCTCCGTCATTTCCAAAAGGGCGCGTAAAAATTCCACAAAGGGATTGTTCAGGACACTCCGCTTGTAATCAAGAAAGCAGGGAATCCCGTATTCCGGAAAAATCCGTTCCAGACAATGGCCGTAAGCCTCCATATTTCCCGTAATCACCGCAAAGTCCCGGTAATGGTAGCCCTTTTCCCGGATAAGGCGGCGAATCCGGGCTGCTGTCCACTCGGTTTCCTCCGAAGGATTCCGCAGAAGGTGAAGGCTTATCTGCTCCTGCTTTCCCTCAAAGGTTCTGCGATGTGGGCGGAACAGATTCTGCTCCAGGGCAAAGAGGGCACTTTCCCCCTCAAACCGCGACTGCCCGGAGGGGCGAACGACAACCGGCTCCTCCACGGAAACGCCCGCTTCCCCCGCGAGGCCCGTCAACGCCGCAATGGTTTTCCGGCTCATATAAAAAAGCTGATGCTCGCCCTGGATGCGGTAAGGGTCCTCCCGGCTGTCAATGGTAACGGTCACCGTTACTTTTTTTGCATACTGCATCAGCTTCCGCATTAATTTATTTTGAATAGGGGTAAAGCCGGTGAAGCCGTCCAGTACGATCTCGCTGCTTCTTATGAGCTCCGAGCGATCCACCGCCTGGCAGAGCACCTCCAGAAGCTCCTCCGCCGTAATGTACTGATCCGCGAGGTAGGCGTGGAAGGCCCGGTAAAGCACCTGGAGATCCCGAAGCTTCCAGTAGAGGTGCGGCCTGTTCTTGCTGACCTCCGTGAATTTTTCAAGCTCCTCCTCCGTTACCGCGTATTGGGTAAGCTCTGAGATCAGAGATTTGATTTCATTGATGTAGCCGGTCTTTTTTAAGTTTCCGCCGAGGATTTTCAGCTCGTCCTTATGCTCCTGGGCAAGCTTTCGGAGCACCAGATTTTTCCCCGTTTCCTCCAGGATCTTTCCCACCTGGATTCCCGTTTCCTCGAATACGCGGTAAGCAAGGCGTTGAAAGCTTAAGACGTCGATGTTTAAGATGCCTCCGTCGGGATGCATAGTTACCAGGTCCTTCTGGGTCTGCATGGTAAACTGCTCCGGCACAAGAACCAGAATTGTCTGATCCGGATGCTCTCTTGATTCCCGTATGATACTTTGATAGAGGGTATGGGATTTCCCCGAACCCGAATTGCCGAAAATAAATTGTAATGACATACTTTTCTTAGCTCCGTTCCACCGTTCTCTCCCGCTTATTGATTGCCGCGGGATATTCGACCTCTGAGGTATCTTTGACCCGATGACATCCATATTGCTTTCGGATATCAAAAAACAATTGAATGGCGCTTTTATAATACGGAATAAAGATCCCCTCGTCCAGTTTTCGATATATCTCATCGACAGACGCCCATTTTACCTGCTGAACTTCTTCATACTGCAACTTCAGCTCATTCAAATCCACTTCTTTTTCAATCAAATAGACATCGTCAAATCCTGTGTCAAAATTAATTGTCAGATGAGGACGAACATTCCGCAGATCTATTTTCAGCCCAAGCTCTTCCCACAATTCCCTTTCAATGGCTGTCTGGCTCGTATCGCCGGATATGGCGCTTCCCCCCACCGTTATATCCCACATATTGGACCATCCCTGCTTAAACGGCTGTCTCTGCTGAATTAACATTTCTCCCCTGGAATTAAAAATGCAGGCATGAACCACCAAATGATAAGCGCCGCCTTCCATTTTATCCCCTCTCACCATCGTCCTGCCTGATTTCGTTCTGTCATAATTATACACATCCCACAGCTCCATCGTCCTCACCTCCCCAATCATCCGTTTGTCCGTTATACCGCTGCTTTTTCGTTACCACTCTCTCCGCATCCACAATCGTTCAGACGGGGTGGCAAAGGACCGGTTTTGCCACCCCGTCTGAACAACTGCCCACAGCCAATTCCTTTATCTCCTGAATACCCCTTGTTCACTAAAGGCAACATTTTTATTCTACACTCTTCAAAGATTCCACCATGTCTATATTCCGCAGCTTAAAGAACATGGCCCCATTTACCAGGACGGAAAATACGAAGGTTAACAGGACACTGTAAAGGTAGCTTGCCGGCGCAATAGCTCTTCCGAACATCAGCATATCAATCTCCGCTGTCTGAATCACAAACCGATGCAGAAGAATCCCCAGGCCAACGCCTACCCCGGCTCCGATCACCGTCAGCAGCACATTTTCCCGGTTCACATAGGCGGAAACCTCCTGGTCAAAAAAGCCGAGCACCTTCAGGGTGGCAAGCTCCCGCCTGCGCTCATTGATGTTGATGTTGTTCAGATTGTAGAGGACCACAAAAGCAAGAAGCCCCGCTGCAATCACCAACACGTAGATAATCAAATCCATACTTTTCAGCATATCCGCCACACGCTCCGCCGTACCGCTGATAAAGTCAACGTCCGACACCGCATCATACCCAATATATTCCGTCCGCAGCTCCTCCTCAAAGGCTTCGTCCTGGCGGTCATTTTTCATAAACCATTGATTCCATTCCGGCGCTTCCCCGTAGAGACTTTCGTAAAGCTCCCGGCTCATATATACATAATGCATAAAATACTGCTCCGTAATATGGGCCACCCTTGCCTCGACCGCCTTGGTATCGTCCTCCTTCAAGGTAATGGTATCTCCCTCGGCCACCCCAAGAAGCACAGCCAGCTTTTCCGTCAGCACAATGCCCTGGTCATCCAGGGTGTAGTGCTCCTTTGTCTCCCTACTCTGCAGGTGAATGTAGGTATCCAGCTCCTCCTTCTGCTCCGGCACAATGAGATAGGCACTTCGGGGAGCTCCGCCTGCCTCCACGTCCACAGCTATCTCCAGGACCCGCATATGATGAGGAATCCTCTGATCCCCTTCAATCAGCCTGGCAAGCTCCTCCCGCTCCCCGTCGTCCGCATCCTTATCAATTCCAATGGCCCCGTCGTAGTCAAACACATCCCCAAACTGGCCGTTTCCAATATGAAGAATGGAATCCTTAAGGCCAAAGCCCACCAGAAGCAGCGCCATACAGCCGCCGATTCCAAATATAGTCATAAAGAACCGCTTTTTATACCGGACCAGATTGCGGACCGCTGCCTTTTGGCTGAAGGTCAGGCGCCTCCAGAGGAAGCCAAGGTATTCCAGGAACACACGCTTTCCGGACTTGGGCGCCGCCGGACGCATCAGATTGGCCGGCACCGCGTTCAGCTCCTTGTAGCAAGCCGCAAGAGCCGCAAGAGTGGTACAGGACACCGCCACAGCCGACGCTGTTACGGAATATTCCAGGTTCAGCGGCGTCAGGGTGTCAGGCAGATTGTTGTAGAGAATCTTGTAGGCACTTATGATCACCGCAGGGAGAAGCTTCTGTCCGGCCACAAGCCCCAGGAGGCTTCCAATGAGACTGGACAGGAGGGCATACAAAATGTACTTGGAGGCAATGGCCCCCTTTCCATAGCCAAGTGCCTTCAAGGTTCCAATCTGTGTCCGCTGCTCCTCTACCATTCGGGTCATGGTGGTGAGGCTTACAAGGGCGGCTACCAAAAAGAAGATGGCTGGAAATACCTCCCCGATGGCTCCAATGCGGTCCGCGTCATTGCCGTACTCCACATAGGTCTGAATATACTGGCGATCCAACACATACCATTCCGGCTGTTTCAAATCCGCCAGCTCCTGCTTGGCATCCGCAATCTTCACCTTGGCGTCCGCAAGGGTTTCCTCATTTTCCGCCAGAGCCTTTTCATACTCCGCCTCACCGTCCGCAAATTCCTCCTTGGCATCCGCAAGCTCGATCCTGGCATCCTCCAGGGTCTGGCGGGCGTCCGCAAGCTCTTCCCTTCCGTCGGCCAGCTTTTTCTCTCCGTCAGCCAGCTCCTCCTCCGCCTCCAAAAGCTCCTGCTCCGCGTAATATGCCTGGCTGTTTCCCGCATCCACCTGATCACTGCCTGCGTCAAGCTGGCGTTTTCCTTCCGCTAAGGCGGCTGCCCCTGCGTCAAGCTTGGCCTTGTTTTCTTCTACTATGGGGGCTAGCTGTCTCTTCGCCTCCGCAAGCTGTGCCTGTATCGGTGCCAGTTGGGTTTGCTGCTGCGTCAAATAAGCCTCTGTCGCATCCCAGTCCGCCTTTGCATCTTCCAGGGCTTTCAGCTCCTCCTCCTCTTCCGGGCTCAGGATGTCAACCTTATCTTTATCCACTAGAGACTGATAGCGCTGTCGTGCAGCTGCAATCTGCTCTATGCCGGCCTGCGCCTGTGTCAGACCGTTCCCCACCTGTGAGAGACGGCTTTCCACCTGTTCCAGCTGCTCTAAGGCCGGCGCCAGCTGAGCATAACCTGCATCCAGCTCTGCTTTATTTCTGTCATACTCTGCATATCCTTTTTGAATTTGAATGGTGGCCTTTACCAGCTCCTCCTTTGCCTCATTCAGTTCCTTCCACCCATCCGCCACCTCCTGCTTGGCATCCAGATATTCCCTTTCCTTATCCGCAAATTCCGCCTCGCCGTCCGCAAGCTCCTTTTCTCCGTCCGTGAGCTTGACTTCCGCGTCCGCAAGCTTCACCCTTGCATCCTCCAGCTCCTCACCGGCGTCCTTTAGCTTCTGCTCCCCGTCGGCTACCTCCTTCTCCGCGTCGGCAATCTTTTCCTGGCCCTCCTCCTGAATCTGGGCATAGCGGATATCACACCGCTCCTTCTCGATCCCTTCTATCCGCTCCACCAGCTCATCCACCAGAGCGTCGTATTCCTCCGTATAGCAGGTCAGCTCATAGGCCCCTTCCGCCGTCACACAGATCTGTGTATAGTAATCCTGCTCAAACACCTCCGGCCGTACAATGAGAAAGCCATCCAGACTTCCGCTTCCGATACCGGTGGTTCCCCGATCCAGGGACATATAGTAGGAGGTCGTTCCCGCCCCCACAACAGTAAAGGTCTCCTGATTCACCAGATCCGAGGTCTCATCCTCCGTACCGGACGCAAGGGTAATCTCATCCCCAATGGCACAGAGCCCGGAGGTATACAGCTTATAGTCCACCAGACACTCATCCCTTCCCTCCGGCAGACGCCCCTCCCTCACATGAATCCGGTTCATCTCCTCCGGCTGGGACATCACCTGGAGATTGAGCTGCCGGTCCGGAAGCTGTCCAAACATATCCACGGAATAGACGGGCATAACCTCCTTCACACCCTCCACCCCTTCTATGGCCTTCACGTCCTCCCCTGTCATTCCCAATGTCCCCATGACCCGGAGATCCATCAGATTGCTCTCATCAAAAAAGGCATCCGCAGACAACCGCATATCCGGCTTAGAGGCCCGAACCCCGGCAAAAAAGGCCACACCCAGGGCATTGATCAGAAGGATCGAAAGAAAACGGTTCAAGGTCTTTCGAATTTCCATATAAAATTCTTTTTTTAAGGCGCGTTTTCTCATTCCAATCTCCACAAATCAAGCTTTCCAGGTCTACCACTCAATGGTCTCTACGGAAACCGGTGCCGCATTCTGCTCCATCCTGCCCACCCGGCCATTTTTAATCTTAATCACCCGATCCGCCATGGGCGCAATGGCCTGGTTGTGGGTGATCACAATCACCGTCATTCCCTTCTCCCGGCAGGTATCCTGCAAGAGCTTCAAGATCGCCTTGCCCGTATTGTAATCCAGGGCTCCCGTAGGCTCATCACAGAGCAGCAGCTTGGGATTCTTCGCCAATGCCCTGGCGATAGCCACTCTCTGCTGCTCTCCGCCGGAGAGCTGTGCCGGAAAATTTGCCTTCCGTCCTTCCAGGCCCACCTCTCTCAGCACCTGCTCCGCGTCCAGAGGATCCTTGCAGATCTGCAGGGCAAGCTCCACATTTTCCAGAGCCGTCAGGTTCTGCACCAGATTGTAAAATTGGAACACAAAGCCAATATCATCCCTTCGGTAAGCCGTCAGCGCTTTTCCCTTGAAGCTGCTGATATCCCTTCCATCCACCCAGACCTCCCCGGAGGTACAGGTATCCATCCCGCCCAAAATATTGAGCACTGTGGTTTTGCCTGCCCCGCTGGGACCTACAATCACCACAAACTCTCCTTTTTCAATCTCAAAATCAATCCCGTCCACAGCCGGAATGGTGACCTCTCCCATCTGATATATCTTTTTTACCTGTCTAAGCTCTACGAAATGTCCCAAAGCAAACCTCTTTCCCCATATGTGAAATGCGTTTCATGTTTCCTAGTGTAACATATATTGGCCTGGAAGTCATCCCATAGGAAAAGTGAAAAATGTGAATTTCCGGACATAAAAAAAGACCAACCCGCAAGCTGCGCCGCTTAGGAATTCGCCCTCTGTTATATTTCCATATCTATGACTTTCTTTCACCGCAATACCAGATTTTTTCCTTAAGACAGAATTAGAGGGTATCAGTACATTTCTTCTTCTGATACCCTCTGTTAAACTATGCTGTCCATTGGACTTTTTACCTCTTTTCTTGTGCTGGTTTTCAAGTTACACTTACCATTTCTGAATTTTTCTTCCAAAAACCTCTGCCTTTGAAAATTTTTTCTTCAGTTTGGTAATTTTTCTGAAGTCTCATTGACTTCCTTTGTTCGACTTCTTCTGTTCTCGGCACTTCCCCTCTGTAATTATAAGATTTTCTTTTCCGGTTTTCTTCTCTTCTTCTTTCTTACTTCTTTTCCGGCTTCTTCTTCTCTACCGATTCTCGTCGAACTTTTTTGTCCTTGACCTTCTTCTTACTATAACCTTTTGATTCAGATGTGCGTTACACCCGTTTCTTATTTTATAGTAGAAGGTCTAACCTAATTGTACTTCGGTCCGTACCTCCTTTTCTTAAATTATGAGGCAAATCGTTAAGTTTTTGTTGGTCCGTACCTCTCTTTCTTAATTTTTCACCTCACATCTATATAAAATATATATTTATATATCTCTTAGATTATGTGGTGTTTTTCATTTCTTATCTTGAAATCATTATAACTCGGCAATTTTGATTTGTCAACACCTTTTTTCAAAAAAATTATAATTTTTTTCATGTTTTTCTATTATTATTTGTGTAATCATTTTATTTTTTATAAATTATTTTAATTATTGATAATTTTCATACAATTTTATTCAATTTTTACGGCTTTCTATCCATAAGATCTTATGATCTGGCCGTTTCCTCGCCCAATATCACGTCCACACAGTCCCCCAGGGCATGGGGCACCTCAATGCACAGATGAGTCCGCCCATTTTCCTGGTAGGAAAAGCCTCTCGGTGTCTCCCGGTTATCGCCATAGTCAAAGTCTCTCAGCACATCCGCCAGCTGCTCCGCCGTCCCGTAGAGAATGGACAGACGATCCTTAAGCTCTTCCCCCAATTCCCCCTCTACCCTATAGCCCTCGCCGGACAGGAGCGTCTCTGCCAGCTCATCCACATCCTGGTAATAAGCCAGCCGCACACTCTCGCCGGAGGTCATATCAATGTTATAGGTATACCGGAACCGCCTGGGATGCTCCTCTTCCTCTGTCCCATAATATCCCTCGATCAAAATGGAGAGAAGCTGATCATTCATGGTCTCTATTGTATAAGAAACCTCCAGACTGCTCCCTTCCTTAGCATCCTCAAGGGCCTTTCTGGCATGTCCGCTGATGACCTCATTCCATTTTTCCTGAATCTCCTCCTGGAAAAGCCCTGCAATCTGAGGATAGGAAATCCGTATCTGATCTTTTGACAGCTCCTTTTCTACCACCTGGTAGGAAGCCTCCTGATAAGGATACTGCCTGAGGGCCTCCGAGTAAACACCGCGGCCTGTATTCAGCGTCTCCCCCTCCACCGTAATGAGAATAGCCTTTCCCTCATAGGCATCCAGAAATGTATTAACCACACTGCCCATGGTCAGGGCCTCCTCCGATGCGTCCAGACCGGAAAGATACTCCTCAAAATCCTCCGGCAAATCCAGGGTCAATAAAAGTCCGTCCTCCTGCTTCTTCCTTTCAAAGTCCTGTGCCGTCATGGTATCCGGCACCATCTGGTAAAAGGACAGATTCAAAAGGAGAATCTCCGGTGTGATTTCCTCTGTCCGGGCCATGCTGACGCAGAGGTTCTCTTTGCTGTCATCGCTGTGGAAAATGCGGATAGGGATTCCGGAGGAGCCTGTATTCTCTGTTCTTTCCCCAGAGATGTCCTCCTGGGGCACCGCGGCAGATTTTCCTGACCCTTCCCTTCTGCCACAGGCAGAAAAAAAGAGCATCAGAAAGAAAGTTCCACATAAAATGATTTTCTTCACGGTCCTCACCCCTTTCCCTGAACCTACACCGGGCTTATCTGCTCCGGCGATACCAACATTCTTTTTCTACCGGCCGCATCTATGGTTATGTCCTTCTGTCAATGGCAAAAGAAAAAATTAAGGCATTACTGTCTTCGCCCTTTTTATAAGCATAGCAGTAACACCTTAATTTTTTATGAAGAAAAATCAAGTTTCCAATTAAATTTTTCCGATACTTTCCATTCTTTTCCTGTTCTTTTGCAGCCTTAAGTTATGGACCGTATAAAAATGGCCTATTTCTTTACATAATCGCCGTCTTTGCATACAGGCGGTACAGCTTCCCCGCCTGGTGAAATACATCCCTCTCCATGGCACGCATCCTCCCCTGGGAAGTCAGATCCGGCAGCTCTCCCTCCAGAATCTGGCTAATCAAGCGTTCAAATTCCGCCTGGCTGCTTCCCTTATACACATCTGCCCGGTTCTCAAGCCATCCCTCGTAAACCGGGATGTCACGCAGCAGCACCGGAATCTCACAGGAGAGAGCCTCCAAGACCACAATTCCCTCCGTCTCCTCATAGGAGGGGAAGAAAAACAGGTCGCTGCCGCTGTATGCCTCCCGTATTTCCTCCGAAGATACATAGCCTGCAAAGGTCAGATTGGGCAGACGGGTGCGCACAGCCCTCCTTACTTTTCCCGGGATCTGAATATCCGGCGTGTAACCAAACCAGATAAATTGATACTCCGGCATCCTCTGGGCCAGCTCTACAAAATCCAGGATTCCCTTTCGTTCAAAATAGAGCCCTACGGACAGGATGACCCGATCCGTTTCTGTAAATCCATACTCTCTTCGGAACCGGCTGCGTACAGCCATATTTTTCTGAAACCGGAATGTATCCACCCCATTGGAGATCACAGCAATGGGCTTGCGGATTCCATACTTCATTAAAAGGGAACGGGAATAGGCCGTTGGAGTAAGGATCAAATCTCCCAGCTCATAGCATTTTACCAGCCACCGCTGAAACAATGGGGCCAATAAATTGGATCCGATAAAGGAATCCTCAAAATCCTCCCTGGTAGAGTGGGCATGGTAAATCACCTTTTTCCCTGCCCTTTTGGCTCTCCTTGCCATAAGGTAATCACTGGGTAGGATGCTGTTCAGATGAACAATGTCATAATCCTCCTCCGGATTGGCGGTAACCTCCACTCCATTTTCCTCAAGGGAATCTCTTTGCATCTGCATAGCCCGTCCAATTCCACTCCGTGAAAGCAGTTTCTGATTCTTCGAATACAAAAGCACCTTCATGTCGTCTTACCTCTTTTTTATATAAGCTGTCTACCGCCCGTCCAAAGGCTTCTGTTCCGAATGCCTTTGCCAGCTCCCGGCTGTGGGCGCTCATCCTCTCACGTACCTCCTGTTTGCAGACAAGCTCCTTTACGTAGCTTCCAAATTCCTCTCTGGTGCGGTAGGAATAGCCGTTTTTTCCCTGATCCAGTACCCCTGCCAGGCAGGGATCTCTTCGGCACACCAGAGGGAGCCCGCTTGCCAGGGCTTCCACATAGGTCAGTCCCTGGGTCTCGCTGGTGGATGCACAGACAAAGAGATCCGCCATCTGGTAAAAGGCCGGAACCATCTTGGGATCTGCCATTCCATAAAAGCATGCCTGCTCCGAAAGTCCCAGCTCCCCGGAAAGCTTTTTCAGGCTCTCCTCCGCCGGGCCACCGCCCACAATCAGCAGTACGGCCTCCCTGCCGGAAATCCCTGCTTCCTTCCATCCGTACAGAAGCTCGTCCACCTGCTTTTCAAAGCCCAGACGCCCCAGGCTTAGAACCACCCGGACACCGGGCGCAATGCCGCACTCCTCCCGAAGCTTCTCAAGAGCCTCCGGGGATACGGGCCTGGAAAACTGCTCTAACTGAATTCCTGTGGGAATGATGGCTGTCCTCTTGTTTACCCCATAGCTTAAAAAGGTCCGCTCCACCTTTTTGGTAGGTGTTATGATGCGGTCTACCGGCCGGAGCCTCCACCGCATACAGGCGGCCACCGCCGCAGATCCCAGATGTTTTCCCATGGGGATATATTTTGTATACTGCTCATACAAGGTATGGCAGGTATGTATAAACACGGCTCCCGTATCCTCGGCAATCCGCTTTCCATAGCTAAAGGTACAGAACTCGCACTGGCTGTGAACCACATCGGGCATCCACTCCGTCAGCTCTCTCCGATAGGTACTGTCTCCCGGAACCGGAATCCGAACTCCCGGATAAATGCCGGAGGGAACGGAACGCAGATACCACACATTTCCCTCCTGGTAAGCCTTTCCCTTGTCGGAAACCGTCAGAATCCGCACCTCATGACCCTGCCTGGTAAGCTCCTCCTCCAGGTTGAGAACCGAAGTCACCACGCCGTTAATGGTAGAACGGAACAAATCCGTTGTTATCAGTATTTTCATGCTAACACTCCTCCCAGCCAGGTGCCTGCGTAAACCAGTGCCAGACTGTATATGGCAATGGACGCCGGCTTTCCCAGCAAGATAATCGTACAAAATTTTTTCCAGGACATACGGGTGAGCCCTGCCAGCATACACAGGAAATCATCCGGTGCACAGGGGAAGAAAATGGCCAGCGCAAAGAACCGGTCAAACTTTTTGCCCCTCTCCAGCCAGCCTGCGTATTTCTCATAGGTTTCTTCCTTTACCAGAGACTGCACAAGGCATTTCCCGTAGCGCCTCGCCAGATAGAAGTTGATGCATGAGCCGATGACAATTCCAATGTAATTGTAGAGCAGCCCCTCCCAGGCCCCGAACAGTACCACGCCCACAGCGCAGGTAATGCCGCCGGGGATGATGGGGATCACCACCTGGATGATCTGTATCAGCACAAAAAGCAGGGGTCCGTAGATGCCGCTTTTTGACACCAGGGCTTCCATCTGGCTCCGGTCTGTGAAGATTCCCGTCCTGATTCCGTAGATGGTGAATATGAGAAGTGCCCCCATGGAGCACCAGGTTATGAAATTGATGATTTTCTGTTTCCTTGGGGTCATGCCTCTCTCCTTTCCCTGTTGTGGCCTTGTTTTTTATTGCTTCTATCCTTCTAAACGATTATTCTACTCCAATTTCTTCATAATTTTCTCTATTTTTCTGATTCTTAAAACAATTTTAAGAATTTTCGCTGGAATTTGGGGGCTTTCATTAAAAAACCTCACCAACTCTCAGGACTACTCCCGAAAATTGGCAAGGTTTTATTTCACTTCCCATTCAATGGTGCACTGTCTGATTACTAGGCAAACAATACATTGAGCTTACCCGATCACATCACTCATATCATACCGGCCGGCAGGCTTTCCTGCCAAGAACTTGGCTGCCTGCACAGCGCCTTTGCCAAAGACCGCCCTGGAATAGGCCCGATGCTCAAAGGTCAGCACCTCGTCCGTTCCCGCAAAGATCACATCGTGATCCCCCACAATGGTTCCTCCCCGGACTGCCGAGATTCCAAGCTCCTTTGCCCCTCTCTTCTGCCTTACCTGGCTTCTGTCATACACATAGGTGTAAGCTCCGTCCTCTGCCTCATTGATGGCATCTGCCAGAGCAACAGCCGTACCGCTGGGCGCATCCAGCTTTTGATTGTGGTGCTTTTCCACAATCTCAATATCAAAGCCAGCCTCCGACAGAACCGGTGCCGCCTCCTTAAGCAGCTTCAGCAGAAGATTGATTCCCAGGGACATATTGGCAGATTTAAGAACCGCAGTCTCCTTAGCCGCCCTCTCTACCTTCTCAAGCTGCTCACCGGAAAGCCCTGTGGTACACAAAACCACCGGCAGCTTCTTGGCTGTGCAGTAGTCAAGCAGCCCATCCACAGCACCTGCGTTGGAAAAATCAATCGCCACATCTGCCTCTACATCACAATCCTCAATCCTTGCAAATACAGGAAATGGATTGGATACACCATCAAAGGTATCCACACCTGCCACGATTTCCGCCTCCGCATCCTCCCGAAGCAAGCCCGCAATCATCTGTCCCATCCGGCCGTTACAGCCGTGCATCAGTACTCTAATCATCCTATTTAACCTCGATTCCAAAATCAATCATTGCCTTTTTCAGATTTTCCTTGTGCTCCGGCTCCATCTCTGTGAGAGGCATCCGAAGAGGTCCGGCCTCCATCCCCATCATGTTGAGGGCCGCCTTCACCGGAATGGGATTCACCTCACAGAACAGCTGATCCACCAGAGGAATTGCCCGAAGCTGAATCTCCCGGCTGCCTGCAATATCACCCTCCAGGAACTTTGCCACCATATCGTGAGTCTCTCTAGGTGCCACATTGGAAAGCACGGAGATCACACCCAGACCGCCTAAGGATAACAGCGGAACCACCTGATCATCATTTCCCGAATACAGCTCAATGCATCCGTCTGCCAGCTCCATGAGCTTTGCCACCTGTGAAATATTGCCGCTGGCCTCCTTGATGCCCACAATATTTTCCACATTCTTTACCAGCTCCACGGCCGTCTGAGGCTGAATGTTGCAGCCTGTCCGGCTGGGTACATTATACATAATGATTGGAAGCTTTACGGAGTTTGCAATGGCCGTATAGTGGGCAATCAACCCTTTCTGCGTTGCCTTGTTATAATAGGGCGTTACAATCAACAAAGCATCAGCGCCGTATTTTTCTGCCTCTGTTGACAGGTAAATGGCTGTCTCCGTGCAATTAGACCCAGTTCCTGCAATCACCGGAACCCGGCCTGCCACGTGATCGATGGTAAATTTGATCGCTTCCAAATGCTCCTCGTGAGTCAATGTGGAAGATTCTCCCGTAGTGCCGCAAATTACAATGGCATCCGTGTGATTGGCAATCTGATAATCCAAAAGCTCCGCAAGCTTCGGAAAATTGATCTCCCTGTTCTCCGTAAATGGTGTAACAATGGCTACTGCCGCTCCCTTAAAAATAGACATATCCTCTCCTCCTATTCCAGTTCCGTAAATTAAAAGAGGCCGACCCTCACGAAGTCCGCCCCTAAAGAATCGCTCTTTTGCTGTGAATTCTCTCGATAGCGCCCCATCAGTGTCTGATGACAGTCATATACCTCTTTGGCATATGCCCAAGAAACAGCCTGCAGAAAGCTGCCTCTTTCGGCGTCCGCCCCTTTTCCTCTCCTTCCTCTATGTCTGCCATATCCGAAAAGGTACTCTTGGAGAACGCAACCTCTATCATATTCCTCTTAAATTATCCATATCAGCCTTACTGTACCACACGGCCATATGATTGTCAACGAAATTTCCTTTTCATCCAAGGTTTCTAAAAATTTATTTCAAAGTGTCAATCTTCACCACATCATCCGCATAGGGATACAGGGATTCGCACATATTGATTCCCGTCAGAACCAGCTCCATGCTCTCGTCCTTGGCTTCCACCAGAGCTGTGAGCTCAGCCTCTGTGATAATGCCTCTGTCCACCAGGCCCAGCACCTCATCCAGAATAAGAATATCACAGCCGTCTGTTGTCATGACCTTTCTGGCAAAATTCATGCCGTTCCGGATATTCACGGCTTCCTCCTCCTGCTGCTCCGGTGACAGGGATTCATACTCCACATCCCATTTTTCAAAGGAAAACACCTTAATCTCCGGCTCCAGTCGCTTGATAAACTCATCCTTCTCCTTTACCTTTCCCTTAAGGAAGCGGATGATAATCACAGACTTACCATTGCCGGCACCAGTAATTCCCCGCCCAATGGCCGCTGAGGTCTTACCCTTTCCCTCGCCGCAGATAATCATAATCTGTCCCTTCTCCATCCCTGCACTCCTTTCCTGCTCCCAAAATAAAAGCAGGAGCATCAGATGTCGTGTTGTAATCTCGGTACTATAATGCATCTATCATACACCAATTACGCGGGAATTGCAAATTTTTTCAATTATACTGCCATGTTCTCTTTGTGAGCCAGCTCCCACAAAAATCATGGCACGGATTCTTTCGCATGGCTCAGTTTTCCTCATAATCCAGCTTACTCACCGAAACCTCATAAGCCACTCTTTTTTCAGATTCCAACTCATCTATTTTTTTCACATATTCCCTGCTCTGTATTCTGCCCCAGATTTGAGCATGACCGCCCACTTCAAAGCCGGAGGCAAAACGGGCGTTTCTTCCCCAGCAGATACAGGGAATATAGTCTGACTTTCCATAAGGGCGGTTCACTGCAATCAGCAAGTCCGCAATCTCTCGGCCAAGAGGTGTCTTCCGATACACCGGAGGCTTGCATATGTATCCATCCAGAAAAATCTGGTTGGTCTTCGCATTCTCCACCTCGTCCTCCAGAAATTCTACCTCCCTGGCGAAAACAGACAGCACCAGTCTGTTTTTCTTCTCTTCATGCCGGTTATAGGAGCGGAATTGGCCTGCCACTCGGATATACTCACCACTGTAATCCTCCCCCACATTGATAAGCCGCTCCGAAATCATGACCGGAATGATATCGGCCGAATCGCTCAGCCGCTTTACCAGCACATCCATCATATAGAAGCCCTCTCCAAAGACCTCATGGCTGAATGTAAATTCCGAAACAATTTCTCCAATTACCGACACCTGGTTGTTTTCAATCACCTTATCTGACATAACGCAAGTTCTCCCTTCTTCTTCTTGTATTTTGGTATCTTTACATATATATGAAAGAAAAAATTTTTTTAGAACCATTTTCTGGAAATTTTTTTATTTTTTTTATTTTGCTTCTTATTTTTCTGTTGTATTCCCTCATAAATGTGGTAAACTGTATAAGTTAATGGTATGAAAATTAAGAAATAGCAATTACGAGGAAATGTTTATGAAAAGAGAAGATATTCGGAATATTGCAATTATTGCCCATGTAGACCACGGAAAAACCACCCTGGTAGACGAGCTTTTAAAGCAGAGCGGCGTATTTCGCGCCAATCAAACCGTTGCGGAGCGTGTCATGGACTCCGGAGATATTGAGCGGGAGCGCGGCATCACGATTCTCTCCAAAAACACGGCAGTTACCTACAAGGATATCAAAATCAACATCATCGACACACCGGGCCATGCGGATTTTGGCGGAGAGGTAGAGCGTGTGCTTAAGATGGTCAATGGCGTCATTCTGGTTGTGGATGCCTTCGAGGGCTCCATGCCTCAGACCAAATTTGTACTTCGCAAGGCTCTGGAGCTCAATCTCCCGGTCATTGTCTGCATCAACAAAATTGATCGGCCGGAGGCCCGCCCCATGGAGGTCATTGATGAAGTGCTGGAGCTTCTGATGGATCTGGATGCCTCCGATGCCCAGCTTGACTGTCCCTTTGTCTTTGCCTCCGCCAGAGACGGCTATGCCCTTCGAAGCCTGGAGGATGAGCCCAGGGATATGACGCCCCTCTTTGAAACGATTATCAACTCCATTCCCGCTCCTGAAGGTGATCCTGAGGCCGGAACCCAGGTGCTCATCAGCACCATTGATTATAATGAGTATGTAGGCCGCATTGGTGTTGGCAAGGTAGACAATGGCTCCATTCGGGTCAATCAGGAAATGGTCATGGTCAATCACCATGATCCGAATCAGTGCAAAAAGGTAAAAATCAGCAAGCTCTATGAGTTTGATGGTTTGAATAAGGTGGATGTAACCGAAGCAGGCATTGGCTCCATCGTAGCCATTTCCGGTATTGCGGACATTCATATCGGCGATACCCTCTGCTCTCCTGAGCATCCGGTGCCCATCCCCTTCCAGAAAATCTCAGAGCCCACCATTGCCATGCATTTTCTGGTAAATGACAGTCCCCTTGCCGGGAAGGAGGGAAAATATGTCACCTCCCGTCATCTAAGAGACCGTCTGTTCCGCGAGCTCAATACGGATGTCAGTCTTCGGGTGGAGGAAACAGAGACCACAGAATGTTTCAAGGTATCCGGACGAGGTGAGCTCCATCTATCTGTCTTAATAGAAAATATGCGTCGTGAGGGCTATGAATTCGCCGTGAGCAAGGCTGAGGTTCTCTACCGAACAGACGAGAAGGGCCATAAGCTGGAGCCCATGGAGCGGGCCTACATTGATGTGGATGACGAGTATTCCGGCAATGTGATCCAGAAGCTTGGAGAGCGCAAGGGAGAGCTTCTGAATATGAGCAGCAACGGCAGTGGCTCCACACGGCTGGAATTCCTGATTCCCGCCCGCGGCCTTATCGGATACCGGGGAGAATTTCTCACGGACACCAAGGGTACTGGTGTGTTAAATACCATTTTTGAAGGCTACGGCCCCTACAAGGGAGATATTCAATATCGCAAGCAAGGATCTCTGATTGCCTTTGAGGCGGGGGAAGCCATCACCTACGGCCTCTTTAATGCCCAGGAGAGGGGTGCCCTCTTTATTGGCCCCGGTGAAAAGGTGTATGCCGGCATGGTCATTGGACAAAACGGCAAGGCCGAGGATATTGAGCTCAATGTCTGCAAGACGAAAAAGCTCACCAACACCCGTTCCTCCAGTGCAGATGAAGCCTTGAAGCTTACGCCCCCCAGGATTCTCAGTCTGGAGCAATGTCTGGAATTCATTGATGCAGACGAGCTCTTGGAGATCACACCCAAGTCCCTGCGCATCCGCAAGAAGATCTTAGATCCTACTCTGCGGAAGCGGGCCGCTATGAACCATAAATAGTTTTCTTTTTTCTGTTTTTGTGGTAGAATAGGGGGCATAGGAGGTTGATCTATGAAAAACCAGAGACATAAACGTAAAGAAATCTATTCCGTTCTTATGGTCTCCAACACAGATGGAAAAAGCAAACAGTTCCAGGTATCCGCTTTTACGCTTCGCTTTTGTGCTGTTCTTTTGGCTGTTCTCTGCCTTGTGATAGGCTGGCTCATTTACCAGGCTTCCGTGGCCGACGGGGTGCGTCAGGTTCTCCGCCAGGAGGTAGCCTCCCTAAAGGAACAGCTTGAGACCCTGGAAGCAGAAAGAGAAGCCTTGACAAAAGATAAATTGACACTTGCGGCACAAAATGAAGCCCTGCTTCGCCAGAACGAAACCGCATCCACCCCACAGGAAACGCCCCAGGAGGAGGAACCAAAGGAAGAAGCAGATCCTGCTCTTCCCAGCCTGTACCCCTCCGATGGTGCCGGTATTCTGAAAGCATCCTATTCTGAGGAGCATCCCTACATTGCCATCAGTGCTTATACCGATGGTCACATTGTTGCCGCCGGAAACGGAACCGTAACCGCCGTTAGCTCTGATGATACCTATGCCCATATTGTTGAGGTGGAGCATGAGGGGGGATACAAGACCCGTTACCTTCTTCACCAGGATTGTGAGGTAAACACAGAGGAGGGTGCCCAGGTAGACGCAGGGGATACGTTAATGACCATTACATCCGATGACTGTCAGCTGGATTATCAGGTTCTTTTGAATGAGGAACCCATCGATCCGCTTTCCGTTATTGATGCAAAAGGATAAACAGCTGCACACAGCTGCACATAAGTTAAGGAGGATTTTAACATGTTAGGAAAAAGTAAACCAACCACCTCTACCTCCACGGTAGAGACTCAGACAGCCAAGATTGGCACCATCATCGGTCCGGGAGCCGTATTTAAGGGCGATATCGTTGCACCAGAAGCTATCCGTATCGACGGAACCCTCACCGGCAACTGCGAGTGCAAGGGCAACCTGATTCTGGGAACCGAAGGACAGATCAAGGGAAATATCAAGGCTCAAAATGTAATTCTTTCTGGCAAGGTTGTCGGGGATGTAGATTCCTCCGGAAAGCTGGAGCTGCTCTCCACCGGAAAGCTGTCAGGCAACATTACAGCACGCTCCCTTGTGATTGATGAGGATGCATTTTTTGACGGCAGATGCGCTATGGTAACCAACCACGCAGCCGCTCTGGAGATCGAGGAGGAAGAGCCTGAGGAGGACCAGAAGGATACCAAATCCAGTGCGGATAAATACTAAGCACAGGTCTCCATTGATTTCTACATAGATCCAAAAGGGTCTGTCAGAAAAATAAGCCATCACATATGAAAATGACTGATGACTTATTTTGTGACAGACCTTTTCTTATACCTCAAACAACAGATCCCCGTAGGAGGGCATAGGCCACATGTCCTTAGCTACCAGCATTTCCAGCTTATCCACCGGCTGACGCAAGGCCTCCATAGCCGGAACCACCACATTCTGAAAATAATTGGCCCGGTCTCTCCCCTCCTTCTTTCCCTGGGAGGCATCCGTTACCTCCGTAAGCTTTCGAAGGGCTGCCTTAGTAGCCGCCAGCAGAGAGGAGCACTCCTTTAAGAGATCAATCTGCACACTGATATTGGCCTCCCCGCAGGCCTCCCGGATCTGGTTTACGGAGGTTGCAAGGGCCGTGGTGTACTGCAGGACTGCAGGAATAATATGCTTGCTGGCAATGTCAATCATAGATCTGGCCTCAATATTAATCGCCTTAGCATAAGTCTCATACTGGATCTCCGCTCTGGATTCCAGCTCCGCCCTGGTAAATACCCCAAAGGCTTCAAAAAGCTCCACCGTCTTAGCCTCCGTCAAAACCGGAATGGCATCTACCATAGTCTTAATATTCGGAAGTCCCCTGCGACGGGCCTCCTCCACCCACTCCTCCGAGTAGCCGTTCCCATTAAAGACAATCCGCTGATGCTCCGAGGCATACTTTTTAATGAGATCATGGACAGCCATGTCAAAGTCCTTGGCCTGCTCCAGATAATCACAGGCTTCTGAAAATGCCTGAGCCACAATGGTATTAAGCACCACATTGGGAGCCGCGATGGAATCCCTTGCCCCCACCATACGGAATTCAAACTTATTGCCAGTAAAGGCAAAGGGAGAGGTGCGGTTCCGATCCGTGGCATCCTTGGCAAAATCGGGCAGTGTCCGCACACCTGTATGCAGGTGGCCGCCCCGCAGACTGTGGGTAGCCTCTCCCGTACTGATAAGCTGAGAAAGTACGTCCTCCAGCTGCTCCCCCAGATAGACGGAGATAATTGCCGGTGGCGCCTCACTGGCTCCAAGACGGTGGTCATTGCCCACATCAGCGGCAGATTCTCTGAGAAGGGCCGCATGATCATCCACAGCCTTTAAAATACAATTTAAGATGAGAAGAAATTGTATATTCTCATGGGGGGTCTTTCCCGGATCTAACAGGTTGATCCCATCATCCGTGATCAAAGACCAATTATTGTGCTTTCCGGATCCATTCACACCGGCAAAGGGCTTTTCATGGAGCAGGCACTGCAGGCCATGCTGATAGGCCACCTTTTTTAAGGTCTCCATCACCAGCTGATTGTGGTCCACCGCCACATTGCACTCCGCATAGATAGGAGCAAGCTCATGCTGTCCCGGAGCCACCTCGTTATGCTGTGTTTTGGCTGACACCCCCAGCTTCCACAGCTCCCGGTTCACATCCTCCATAAAGTCCGCTATCCGCTCCCGGATAACTCCAAAATAGTGATCATCCAGCTCCTGACCCTTGGGAGGCATGGCACCAAACAGGGTTCGGCCTGTGAACACCAAGTCCTTGCGCTTTAAGTATTTCTCTCGATCCACCAGAAAGTACTCCTGCTCCGCACCCACAGAGGGCGTTACCTTGTGAGAGGTCTCATTTCCAAAAAGCCGAAGCAGACGGAGGGCCTGCTTATTAATTGCCTCCATGGAGCGAAGAAGCGGTGTCTTCTGATCCAGAGCCTCCCCCTTATAGGAGCAGAATGCGGTGGGGATATACAGAATAGCCCTTGAGCCATCGGCGTCCTTTTTTACGAAGGCCGGTGAGGTACAGTCCCATGCTGTATAGCCCCTCGCCTCAAAGGTAGCTCTCAGGCCGCCGGAGGGGAAGGAGGAAGCGTCCGGCTCTCCCTTTACCAGCTCCTTTCCGGAAAACTCCATGAGAACTCTTCCGTCTGTCCTGGGAGCCGAAAGAAACGCATCATGCTTCTCCGCCGTAGCTCCGGTCAAGGGCTGGAACCAGTGGGAATAGTGGGTAGCTCCCTGCTCGATGGCCCACTCCTTCATCTCATGGGCTACCACATCCGCGACTGCCAGATCCAGCTCCTTTCCCTCCTGTATGGTAAGCTTTAGCTCCCGGTAAATCTTTTTGGGCAGGCGTTCCTGCATCACCGTATCATTAAATACATTTTCTCCAAATATTTTTGATATATTTGTCTTCTCTGCCATCTCTATCTTCCTCACAGCTTCTCCTTCGAAATACTTTTTCTGCACTCCTCGGTCACGCGAATCTCCACAGCCCTTGGATTATTTGAGATCACCACGGACCTGTGCTCTCCTCCAAACTCTCCGTCCAGTGTCCAGGGAATGGGCTCCTCCGCCTCCACCTCAATCCGGGCACTCCGGAAGGAATACATATATTTGCTGTCAATCTCCTTCACCAAAAGGGCCGCCAGGATCTCCTGAAGCTCTATGGCATTTTTCGGCCTCCGGATAAAGGTTACCTCGTACACTCCGTCATCAAAGACCACATTTTTGCCCACAATTCCCTTAAATCCCCCTACGGACTTGGAATTGGTCACCATGCCAAATAGGAAGTCTCCCTCAAAGCATATTTCTGCACTGGTGACCTTGAGCTGATAGGACTTTACATTGTAGATGCTTTTCATGCCCTCCAGAATATAAGCCATCTGTCCCAGAACATTCTTAACCTCCTGCTTTGTGGTGTAGGATACATCCGTAAAAATGCCAAAGCCCGCGATATAGATAAAATTGTTATCATTAAAGGAGCCCACATCACAGGGGAAATTTTGACCCTCCACAGCAATCCTGGCCGCCTCCGCCATATTTGTGGGGATCTTTAAGGAGCGGGCAAAATCATTGCAGGTGCCTGCGGGAATATAGCCAATGGGCACCTTATGCTTTCGCCGCATCATCCCGGTGACCACCTCGTCCAGTGTGCCGTCACCGCCGCTGCACACCACCAGATCGTAGTCCTCCGGAAGCTGCTCCATCTGCTCCATGGCATCCTGGGCCCCCCTTGTGGGATAGACCGTAAGCTCATAACCGGCATCAGCCATTACCTCCAGAATCCCGTAAAGCTTTCCCTTAATATGCTCCTTCCCTGCATGGGGATTGTAAATAAAATATAATTTTTTCTTCGGCCGCTCCACAGCCTTCACCTCTCCTTTAAAATCTGTTTAACCAACAATGGAACCTAGGATAGTATACGATAAAATCGTCATAATAAATGCCGCAAGAAGTACTCCCAGGATCACTGCCGGAAATGCCTTCCGAAAGCGGATGCCAAGCAGTGCCGCAATCAATGAACCTGTCCAGGCGCCTGTTCCCGGCAGAGGAATTCCCACAAAGAGCAGCAGCCCCCAGAATTCATACCTTTCAATCTGATCCTTCTTATTCATGGCCCGGCTTTCCAGCTTTTCCACCATAGGACGGAACAGCCTTGTCTTTTTCAGCCAGTTAAAGATCGCTGTGATAAACAGCAAGATAAAGGGAACCGGAATTAAATTGCCCACAATACAGATGGGAATGGCTCTCCACATTTCCACATCCAGAAAGGCCGGCCCTGCTGCCAGAAGCCCTCCCCTAAGCTCCAAAATGGGAATCATGGAAATAATAAAAATAATCAGCTCCTTGGCCGCACTTCCTCCCAGGTTTTCCACAAACCATTGTACCAATGCCTCTGTCATAGTTTCTTATCCTTTCTCGCTGGTAATTTCCTTAAGCGCTTTTAACAGTGTATCCATCTGTTCATCCGTCCCTATGGTAATCCTCAGATAATCCCGAAGCCGAGGGGCATCGAAATAGCGCACATAGATCCTCCGCTCCCGAAGAGCCTCAAAAATCTCCTTTGCCGGACAGCTTTCGTGGGAAGCAAAAATAAAATTCGCTCCTGAATCCGGGAACCGGAAGCCTAAGGCCCTAAGCTCCTTCTTCGTCCGCTCCCTGGTGGCTACCAGCCTCTTTACCTTGTCCTGGAAATACGCCTCATCCCTCACCGCCGCTGCCCCAAGCTCCAGGGCTGCCTGGCTCATGGTGTAGGAGTTGAAGGAGTACTTTACATCATTTAAATACTTGATAAGACAAGGATTGCCTACGGCGAAGCCAATGCGCATTCCGGCCATGGACCGGGATTTGGAAAAGGTCTGAACCACCAGAAGATTCTCATATCGATCCACCAGCTCCAAAGCCGAGGGACCTGCAAAGTCTACATAGGCCTCATCTACAATCACAACCACATCCGGATTGTTCCCAAGGATCTCCTCCACATCCTCAAGCTCCATATAAAGTCCTGTGGGCGCATTGGGATTGGGAAAAATGATTCCTCCGTTTTCCCGTACATAGTCCTCCTTCACAATCCAAAATTCCTCATCAAGAGCCGGTCTCTCATAGGGAATCCCAAACAGCTCGGCCCACACGGGGTAAAAGGAATAGGTAATGTCCGGAAATAAAATCGGCCTTCCGGAATTGAAAAAGGTCAAAAAGGCCATGGCCAGCACGTCGTCTGAGCCCACTCCCACAAAAAACTGCTCCCTGGGTCTTTGATAACGCTCTGACAGAGCCTCTATCAGCGAAGAGCAGGCAGGGTCCGGATAAAGCCGGAAGCCTTCTTCCTCCATTTCCTGAAGGGCCCGCCGGACGCCAGGGGCCGGTGGGTAGGGATTTTCATTGGTATTCAGCTTAATCATCCCCGGTACCTTCGGCTGCTCTCCCGGTGTGTAGGGCACAACCCTCCGTATGTTTTCTTCCCATTTTTTCATATGCATAGACTCCTCTTTTGTTAGTGCCAATTTATTTCCTGTGTTTTCCATTTCTTTACTATTTTACAGGAGACTGCGCTTTCTTACAACCCCTTTTTCAATCAGAAAAACGGGCTTATAGGACATTTTTGCCTGCCGTAAGCCCTCCTCGCCCATATCCTCCTCACGATTGAGGTAGGTGAATCCCTCCCCCTCGTGCTCAGCAAACTGCTGATTAATCATGGTATAGGCCCCCTGAATATCCGAAAAGGCCTTCTCAATATGCACCACCAGAGTGTCCTTCCCAACAGGCTCTCCAATGGTAAATGCCACAATTTTGCCATTGACCCGAAGGGCACCTCCGCGCATTTCCAGCTCTTCAAAAAGGCGCAGAAAATTCAAGGTCACGCAGATCTCCGCATGCTTCTCCTCATCTTCCTCACAGCCGTTGAGCTCCCGCCAGCGCAGTCCCATCTGAAAACACTCTTCCAGATTGTCCCTGGTAATCGGCTCATAGCGCCAGTCCGGATAGAGTGCCTTAAATTTATTGATATGGTTCTTTTTGCTGTGATATTTTTTTCCGGATAAGTGTATCAGCTTTTCCGTCTCGTACACATAATCCGCATACTCCCTCTCATAGACAATAGAAAATTCTCCCGGATAGAGCTCCTCCAGTCTGTCAAAATCCTCTTTTGTCACATTGTGAAGCTGAAATGGAACATTCCTTTCCTCACAGTAGACCATCAGCATGTCCAGGACTCGTTTTCGGGCCTCCTGCCCTCCCGGACCCACAGGCACGGTAAAGGACACCTCCCCTGCAGTATGGCCAAAAACCAACATATCCTCTATAATGGCAAAGCCTACATCATAGTGGCGGGACCACAGATAACTGTTGGCAAAGGTCATCTCGCAGCTTCGGGTATCCGCATAGCCTAAATAATAATTGATTTGCGCCCGATCCTCTAGCTCCGGGCGCTTTAAATTAATTTCCATAAAATTTTCT
The DNA here is from genome assembly GCA_009917555.1 of bacterium 1XD21-13. Classification (GTDB taxonomy): domain Bacteria; phylum Bacillota; class Clostridia; order Lachnospirales; family Lachnospiraceae; genus Laedolimicola. The sequence goes on from QZDX01000011.1 coordinate 49,685, forward strand.
CCTATCATAGTCGCTGCGCGACGGCACTGAAGGGTAAAGTCGCTTCGACTTTACCATACATACACCCTTATTTAAATTAACTTTCCGGCGAGGGCTTTTCCAAGATATTCGCCGATTCATAAAGCTGATAATAAATCCCCTTTTTCTTCATCAGCGCCTCATGGTTTCCTTCCTCCACAATCCGGTTTCCGGACAGAACCAGAATCCGATCAGCCCCATGAATGGTGGTCAGCCGGTGGGCAATGGTAAGGGTGGTTCTGCCTGCCGCCAGCTTGTCCAGGGACTCCGATACCAGGTGCTCGCTTTCATTGTCAAGGGCCGCTGTTGCCTCGTCCAGAAGAAGCACCTTGGGCGCCTTTAAGAATACCCTGGCAATACTGATTCTCTGCTTCTGCCCACCGGAGAGCTTCACTCCCCGCTCTCCCACATAGGTATCATAGCCATCCTTCAGCTCCATGATAAACTCATGGGCTCCGGCCAGCTTCGCCGCCTCTATGACCTCCTCCCGGCCTGCCTCGGGGCGCCCATAGGCGATATTTTCGTAGACACTGCCGGAAAAAAGGTATACATCCTGCTGAACCACGCCCACGCTGCTGCGCAAGCTCTCCAGGGTTACGGTTCTGATATTTTGTCCGTCCAGCAGAATCTCCCCTTCTGTGGGATCGTAAAAACGGGGAATCAGATTGCACAGGGTGGTCTTGCCGCCTCCTGACGGACCTACCAGCGCCACCTTTTCGCCTGGCCGTATGGTCAGATCAATGTCGGACAGTACCGGTGTCTGATCATCAGGATATTCAAAGGATACATGCCGAAAGGTAATTTCACCCTCCACATTGGCAAGCGGAGCCGCCCCTTCCTCGTCAAAAATATCCACACTGGCATCCATCAGCTCTGTGAACCGCTCAATCCCCGTCATGCCTCTCTGAAACTGCTCCGCAAATTCAATGATCCGGCGGATAGTTGCCAGAAGAGTAGTCACATACATGGTGTAGGCAACCAGATCCGCCGGCGCAACCAGACCTCTTATCATAAAAATACCGCCGGCCACAATCACCACCACATACATGAGACCATCAAAAATGCGGATGGTATTCTGAAAGGCTGCCATATACTTATAGGTCTGGCGCTTGATTTTCAGGAACTCATGGTTATCCCGGTTAAACTTTTCAAGCTCCACATCCTCATTGGCAAAAGCCCGTACTACCTTATTTCCCAAAAGGCTGTCCTCGATCCTGGCATTCAGCTCTCCGATGTGATTTCGTTGGCGCTTGAAGGCCTTGCGAACCTGGAGGTTAAAATAGGTGCAGGATATAGCCATCACCGGAATCAACGCAAAAATAATGCCGGTCAGCAGAAGATTGACTCTTGCCAGTATCGCAAAGGATACCACCGCCTTTAAAAATGCGATAAAGAACTCCTCCGGACAGTGGTGGGCAAACTCCGTCACATCAAACAAATCACTGGTGATCCGGGACATGATCTGCCCCACCTTGGTGTTGTTGAAATAGTTATCTGAGAGCTTCTGCAGGTGGGCAAAGGCATCCTCCCGCATATCTGTCTCGATGGCAGCCCCCATAACATGGCCGGTATAGGCCATATAGTAGCTGGCCATTCCATCCACGATGCGCAGCGCAAAATATATCAGCCCAATAGTCACAATCGTCCGCACTGTGAGCGCAGACAGATCGCGCATTCCCACATCCGTTATATGGCGCAGGATCAAAGGTAGAACCATCTCACAGACCGTAGTGAGGGCAGCACAGAAGAGATCCATAACCATGATCCTGGTATATTTTTTGTAGTAGGGAACAAATCTTTTTAAAAGAGTGCTTGTTTTCATTGCTTTTGCTTCCATTTTATTTTGCCCGATTTCTTCTGTTTTTTTCATTCATAACTTTAATAGTGTACCATATATACTTTGGTTTTTCCAGAAAAAAAGCAGATATCACTATCTGCTTTTTATCACAGCTGTGAAAGCTGGAAAACTTTATTTCTAACAGCTTCTCCTAGGCAAACAGCTTCTCCTGATACACACCGTCTGCAATCAGCTTCTTGAAGGAATCCACAACGGACTGCTTATCCTCCTTATAGGTAACGCCAAACCATTTGTCCTTTGTCTCCAGAACCTTTACGGTGGCCTTCTGCTGCTTTAACAGACCATCAATGATTCCCGGAAGGAGATACTCTGCCTTCAGATCCCCCGGCTTCACATTGCCCAGGAACTCAATAAAACCACGCTCGATCTCATCCAGAAGGTCCGGGGTAAGTCCCCACATATTCATGGACACATAGCTTCCTGCGTCAACAGGCACCAGCTCCCCCTCTTCTCCCGGAACAGCCGCTCCGCCGTCAGGCAGCTTCTCAATGCCGGAGGTCTCCACAACGTCCGTCAAATATCCGTTCTCCACCTTGCAGATTCCTCTTGTAACAGCTCCGTTGTCGCTTAAGGTATTGCCAAGGATAAAGCCTGCCATACAGAAATCGAACATTCCGTTGTCCGGATGTTCCTGTACCAGATAGTCATGAACCTTTACAAAGGCTTCCTTTCCGTAGTAATCATCTGCATTGATTACCACAAAGGGCTCATTCAAAAGGCCTTTGCAACTGAGCACTGCCTGACCTGTGCCCCAGGGCTTGGTGCGTCCCTCCGGATTTTTAAAGCCGCCTGGCAGATGATCCACCTCCTGGAAGGCATACGCTACCTCCGTAAGCTTTTCGATCCGGTTGCCGATGATCTCCTTGAAATCCTTCTCCAGGTCCTTGCGGATAATGAACACTACCTTATTAAAGCCAGCCTCCAATGCATCATGAATGGAATAGTCCATAATGATCTCACCGCTTGGTCCTACGGGCTCCAGCTGCTTAATTCCGCCCCCAAAACGACTTCCGATTCCTGCCGCCATAACTACTAACGCTGTCTTTTTCATACCGTTCCTCCATTCCAGTTCCTGTTGTTTTTAATTTTTTTATGTGAACCTTTTACAGGGTTCCCTTCATTGCATTGATGATATGCAGTACATGCTCCTCACAGAGCTCATCGGTCAGGGCCTCTACCATGACACGCAGAAGCGGCTCCGTTCCGCTCTTTCTCACCAGAACTCTTCCGTCGCTTCCCAGCTCCTCCTCCACCTCGGCAATGGCCTTCACCACATCCGGATGATTCAGGGTGGCATCCATATCCGATACCTTCAGATTCTGCAGAAGCTGCGGATAAATCTTCACCTCAGAGGCCAGGGTCGCCAAGGTGGTCTTTTTCTCCAGAATCACCTCCATCACCTTGAGAGAGGTCAGGATTCCATCTCCTGTGGTGGCATGCTTGCTGAAAATAATATGTCCCGACTGCTCACCGCCCAGCTGGAAGCCATTGGTAGTCATATTCTCATACACATACTTGTCGCCTACGGCTGTCTTTTCATACCTGATTCCCACCTTGTCACAGGCCTTATACAGCCCCAGGTTGGACATCACCGTTGTCACAATGGTATTATCGCGCAGTGCTCCCTGTTCCATCATGTATTTGCCGCAGATAAACATGATACGGTCTCCATCTACCACATTTCCATTCTCATCCACCGCAAGACAGCGATCCGCGTCTCCGTCATAGGCAAAGCCTACATCCAGATGCTTCTCCTTCACAAACTGCTGCAGGGCCTCAATATGGGTAGATCCGCAGTTAGTATTGATGTTTGTGCCGTCCGGGTCATTGTTGATCACGTAGGTCTTTGCTCCCAGAGCGTCAAATACACTCTTGGCAATAGCGGAAGCACTGCCGTTGGAGCAGTCCAGACCTACCCGCATATTTTTAAAGGAGCGGGTGGGCAGGGAAATCAGGTATCCCAGATAACGGTTCCGTCCGGCTGAGAAATCAATGGTTCTTCCAATGTCTTCTCCTGTGGCAAGAGGGCGCTCCTCCACCTCTCCGTCAATGTAGCGCTCAATCTTCTCCTCTACCTCAGCCTCCAGCTTGTGTCCCAAGCCATTGATGACCTTGATTCCATTGTCATAGAAGGGATTGTGGCTTGCGGAAATCATGATCCCGCAGTCAAAGCCCTCCGTCCGCACCACGTAGGATACGCTGGGTGTTGTGGTCACATGGAGAAGATACGCATCTGCCCCAGAGGCCGTAAGCCCTGCTGCCAGCGCATATTCAAACATGTAGCTGCTTCTTCTTGTATCCTTGCCAATTACAACCTTTGCCTTGTGATCTCTTCCATAATACCATCCCAGGTATCTTCCCACCTTAAAGGCATGCTCTACGGTGAGTTTTACGTTGGCCTCTCCACGGAAGCCGTCGGTGCCAAAATACTTTCCCATAATTTACTCCTTTATTTGCTTTTACCTATCGCAACTATTATACCAAATAATTGGAATTTCACAAGATAAAATTTTATCCCTTTTGCATAATTCCGGCAAAAATAGCTTCTGTCCGGCTCCTCTTCTTGACCCCGCCACATTTTTACGCTATCCTATAAACGTGAGCTTGAACCAAAATTGTCTGCTTCTTTTGGAGGATTTATGTATACACTTGTATTACTTTTGCTTGCCATATTCAGTCTGTATATAGGAGCCTGGGCCGTTGTCCGCTGGGATGCCTCCTGGCTCCTAAATCTGGATCTGATTCCTGTGAAGCTCCTTATCATTGCTGTCACCGCGCTTTTTCTCGCGGGGGCACTATTCCTCATGTACCGTTTTCTAAAAAGGCTGGAGAACCGGACCCTTGGGCGGCTGGCCCTGATCTGTATGGTGATCCTTGTAACAGGGCAGCTTGCCTTTCTCCTTGTGGTTCAGCCTATGCTGCGTTACGATCCCCTGAAGGTTTTCGATATGGCTGTGGAGATGCTTAGAACCCATACCATTTCCGGCACCTATGAGACGGGCTACTTTGCCCGCTACACCAACAATTATCCCATTACCATTCTGACCTACTGGTTTTTGCTTCTTCTCTCCAAATGCGGCATCCCAGAGACACTCTTTATGCCTGCGGCCCAGCTTGTCAATGTCATCTGCATCACCGGGTCCATCTGGCTTGGATATCTCATATTAAAGGACCTTAAGGACAAACGGACTGCGGTTCTCTATCTTCTGGTCTGTGTGCTCTGCCCTCTCTCCTATGTCTGGGCAGGTTATCTCTATACGGCCACCCTCTCTATGCCCTGCTTAATGGGACTTTTATACCTGTATTTAAGACTTTCCAGAGCAAAGGCTCCCTGGCAGCGCATACTACTTGGGGGACTCATGGGCTTCGTCCTGATTCACGGCTACAAACTTCGTGCCACGGCTATGATTGCCATGATCGCTGTGAGCCTTCTCATGGCTTGGAGGCTTCTGGTACGTTTCAGCAGTGTCCGAAAGGCAGGAGGCTCCCTTTCGCTTCTCCCTGCAATCCGTCCCTATCTCTTTGCAGGAACTGCCTTTTTACTCACAGCAGCCCTTTCCCTTGGCTTTTGGAGCGCTGCTGTCAATCGCTATGTAAATTTTGATTATGAAAATACAGGGTTCCCCATGATTCATTGGGTGATGATGGGAGCCCGCTGGGATGGCGCCTTTGATCAGACAGACGAGCTCTATACCTCCAGCTTCGATACCAGGGAGGAAAAAATAGAGGCGGACAAGCAGGTCCTGTTTGAGCGCGTCCGTGAGGCTGGCCCTGTGGGACTGACAGCTCTTACCGGGCGCAAGCTTTTGAATACCTGGGTGGACGGTACGGATACCTATCAGGCAGAAAACAGCTTTGCCTCCTACGGAAAGGCTTATGATTATCTTTTGGGGAGCAAAAGCGGCTTCCTCGTCATTTACAGCCAGGCTTTCCGGGCTCTCCAAATGCTTTTTATCGGTTTTTCCGCTCTCCTCGGTCTTCTTTCACACAGAAGGCAGAAAAGGGAGCCTGTGCTCTTTCTGATTCATCTGACCCTTTTAGGCGGTATGGCCTTCCATATCCTATGGGAAACCAGCCCCCTCTACAGCATCGGCTTTACCTTTCTGGGCCTTATGCTGCTTGCCGGCAGTATCACCGACTTCACAGAAGCATATGCAGCCTCCCTTCTCTGTCAAAAGGGGCGGTTACTTTACGGCCCTGCCACTGTTCTGCTCCTTCTTTTATTGGTCTTAGGGAAAAAGGAGCTGGTGGATACTCCCATTGAGGAACGGCATTACTGTGTGGATCAGTATCAATACGCCGGCGGCTATGACGGTTATGTAAAGGACTATGATGAGACCTATGTGCAGACCTTCACTGCAGAGCGTCCCTTTAACCGTATCTCCATTCGTGCCATCAATCCGGCAGGTGAAACGAATCAATCCGCCTTTTGCGTGAAATTAATGGATGAAAACGGAACGATCCTTTATGACAATGACCGCTTTCTCTCCGGTATGGTTGTAAAAAATACCCCCTATGAATTTGTGCTGGATCCAGTAATCCCCTCCGGGCCCACCAGCTATACCCTGGAAATCTCCCCCGGCTATATTGAGGGTGAGAACAGTCTGGAATTTCTGTCCTACAACACCGGGAACTGTGATATGTATTCCGGCGGTTTTCTCACGGCAGCCGGGCAGCCGCAGGAAAAAGGCGACCTGGCATTCGCTGTGTACGAATACAAGGTCACCACCTATTTTAGTCTGAAGTTCTATCTGGCGCTCTGCGCCGGACTGCTTTTGCTGGCCGGAGGGATTACAGTTTTGATAAACCGCCGTCCCCATTAGATGCGGTCCCTTTTTCCGCCAGTTAATTTCCAAGAAGCAGATACCCCTCATTCCGATACAGGATGTCTGCCTTTACCAGCCTTTGTTCATACTGCTCATACTGCCCCTGATCCACATACAGAACCGCGGAATCTCTTTCCGTAAGGAATCCCTCCACACCGCCGTCCGCACAGTGAAAGTCCCCGCTTATCTCCGCCATAAACAGCATATTTTGATCCCAGGTTCCCAGATTTTCCGGGTTCTCTGTGGGAACCATGATATAAGCCTTTCTACCGGCACAGGGTGAATCCCGCTCCACGCTTTCCTGGACAAAGAGCTGAAAGCCGTCTCCATGAGCTCCGCGGATTACTTCCAAATAAGTCCCTCTCATATAGTAGACTGTCATAAATACACAAAGAAAAGCAATTCCCCATCTACAGACCCCAAAAAGCTCACGGCGCCAACCCGAAAGGCCCTTCCGTTTCCCTCCGGCATCTGAGGCTTGCTCCCCAGTGACAGGCTCTCCGTCTGTAAAAGCTCCAAGTATATAGCCAAGAAATATGGCCGCCCCAAGAAACAAAGGAACCGTGCAGGGATAGCAGTACCAGATAAGCTTCGTCCGAATACAGGAAAATCCAAGAAAGGGAACCAAAAACCAAAGAAGATAGCCTGCTCCCTCCTGAAGCGCCTGCTTCTTCCAAGCCCTGTTCCGAAGCATCACAATCAGCTCCACTCCAATTCCCAAAATACAAATCAGCAAAAGCCACCGATAAATATACGCCTCATGTCCGAACACCGTATCATAGTAAAAAGAAAAAGGAAATTCATGCCCCTCATAGTTGGAGCCGCCTGTCCGCGCCAGCAAATCAACTTGAATCATCTGTTGAAGAAACACAAAGCCATCCCTTGTATACCGCCAGCCAAACCATACCAGAAGGGGCGCAAACACGGAAAGCAAAAAGCAGCCCCATTCCCGGAGCTTTATAGAAAAAAGTTCTTTTGTAAAAAGCAGGTACATGCCGCCAATCACCGCAATCATGCCGGCGTGCCAGCTCTTTGTAAGAAATGCCAGGGAAAATAAAAGGCCGCAGGTATAGAGATTTTTATGATTTCTCTGAATTCGGAGCATGGCCAGCATCGCAAAGGTAAAAAACATCAAATACAGCGCGTCCGCATCACCGGATCGGGCCAAATGAGCCGATAACGGTCTGGTATTGGCACAGAAAAAGCCCATGACCAGAATAGCTGCCTCCTTACTATACCGCCTTGCAAACAGGCCGCATCCGATTCCGGTCAGAAGATAAGCCAGCGCCGATGTAAACCTCAATCCGAATACACTATACCCAAACAGCCGAAAGCCAAGTACAATTCCCCAGTAGCTCACCGATGGCTTCAGATTCCAGTTGTCCACCTCATAGTTGTAGGTATGACGGATATAATCCCCATTTTGTATCATCTCATAGGCATTCACACCGTGCCTGGCCTCATCCCAGGAATCCACATATTGCACATCCAGACAGCGAAAGCAGTAAAAAGCAAGCGTCAGGCAGGCTGCCGCAAAAAAGAACCAAAAATATTTTTCAAAAAAGGCAATTGCTGTCTCATACGCTCTTTTCAGCATCTGTATTCTCCTATTTTAACTTCCGCTATTCACGGTTCCAGCGTCCCACAATACACACTGTACATCACATCCGCAAACTGCTGATCCCCGGCATCCCCAGGGTGCAGGGCATCTCCCTCCTGAAAGTTATCCCGGCTGTTGTGCATCAATGCCAGTGGAATCAGCGTGACCCCTTCCATATTTCCAAACCTTTTGTCCATAGCCTTCATCAGATTCATAATCCGCTTGTCAGACCGGTTCTTAAATTCCCCCTGCAGAAAGGCTGTCCCGTCCTGGCGTACCATGGTTCCAATCTTCTCCTGATCCGCCCAATAAATGGTATTTACCAGATAAATGGGAATCTCCCTGTCATGCCTGCGGATATTTTTCACCATCTGTGCCAGGGCGTCCACCGTGCCCTCCGGATCGTCCGCCAGTCCGTTTGTCCCCAGAAAAATCTGAATCACATCGGGATTTTTCCCTGTATACAGCTTATAATAATTCCAGTCAAACATCTCCTGTACAGGGTCGTAAAAGGGATGAATCCCCTCACTGACACCCTCAGAAAAATACTCCTTGGGACCCAGATAGTCCTCCGCCGAAAAGCCGCTCCTTCCCTCATGGCTGTATTTCGTCCAGCCGCGGGTTCCCGTAAACGTAATCTGTCCATCGGACAAATAGAAAATAGTACGATACCATTCTCTGCCGTTGGACAGACTGTCACCCATATTCATAATCGAGTACTCCTCCTCCAGCACCTGATCTACCACATGAAGGGTACTCTTAAGCGTCATAATCTCATTTACATTGTAATCATAAATAGTCAGGATCAGGGGATACTCTCCAAGCTGCTCCTCTTTCCCCACAATGGAAAAGCGATCCTCCAGGTTTTCCCCTACGGGACAATCCCAGTTAAAAGAATAGCCCTCCCGGATTCCCGTCCAGGCTACCTGATTGTTGTAAAGCTCTATGGTGCTTCCCACTGCCACATAGATGTCCTCCGGCAGATACGCCTCGATCTGGGGCTTATATTTCTTGAGCTCCCTTTGAAGGCTGATATTCCAAATCAGCAGCGCCAAAAAAGGAATCACAAGGATCACTGCAATTGCCGGCAGAAATCTTCTTTTATTTTGCGTCATATGTTTTATTCCGGCTCCTTACAAATATTCGTCTCCTTGCAGATAAAGATAGGGCGTTTCTTGGTTTCCATATAAGTCTTCGCCAGATATTCCCCAAGAATTCCCATGCAGAAAAGCTGAATTCCTCCGAGAAATACAATAATACAGGTCATGGAAGGCCAGCCCGACACCGGATCTCCGTAAAGAATCGTCCGGACAATAATAAAACAGATGGCAAAAAATGCTACAATACAGAAAAAAATGCCCAAAAATGCCGCCATTACCAGGGGCGCTGTGGTGAAGCCCACAATTCCCTCTATGCTGTAGATCAAAAGCTTCCAAAAGGACCACTTCGTCTCCCCGGCACTGCGCTCCACATTCTCATACTCCAGCCATTTTGTCCGGAAGCCTACCCAGCCAAATAAGCCCTTGGAAAATCGGTTGTATTCTCCAAGCTTCAAAAGCTCGTCCACAAACTGACGAGTCATCAGCCGGTAATCTCTGGCTCCATCCACAATATCGGTCTTGGACAGCTTATGCATCAAGCGGTAAAAGCACCTGGCAAAAAAGGAACGGATCGGCGGCTCTCCCTTTCGAGTGACCCGTCTGGTGGCTACACAGTCATAGTCCTCCGTAGTAATAATCTGATACATCTGCGGCAGCAAATCAGGCGGGTCCTGCAGGTCCACATCCATAATCGCCACATAATTCCCCGAGGCATAGCTTAAGCCCGCATACATGGCCGCTTCCTTGCCGAAATTCCGGGAAAAGCTCACATACTTCACTCTGGCATCCTGCCCGGCCAATTCCTTCATTCGAGCCAAGCTTTCATCTCTTGAGCCATCATTCACAAACAAAAGCTCCAGCTCTGCCTGCTTAAGCTTCCCAGCAGTCTTACGAATTGCCTCATAGAAAATCGGTATTGCCTCCTGCTCATTGTAGCAGGGAATAATGACGGAAATCCTGTCCATACCTTACCTCGTCTGTTTCTCTTCAAAGCCCTTTGTCTCATCCACCAAGAAGGGCGGCCTGTTTCTGGACGCATCTAAGGCCCTCCAGATATATTCTCCCAAAAGCCCCAGCATCACCATAATCACACCAAAGCCAAAAAGCATCAGCACCATCATAGAGGTCCAGCCGGCCACGTCCTCCACACCGCTTAAGCGCTGAACCACAAGGACAATGGCCCAGACCACGGAGATAAAGGCAAACGTAACGCCCATTCCGGACATAAACCGCACCGGAAAATAGGAAAAGCTCATCATGGAATCCAAAACCAGCTTCACCTTTTTAGAAAGCGTCCACCGGGATTCTCCAATCTCCCTTGCCTTTCTGTGGAAATACACCTTATCGCTTTTAAAGCCCACCCACAGTACCTGCAGAGTCAGCGCCGAATTCTTTTCATCCAGCATCATAAGCACTTCTATCACCTGACGATCCAGCAGATAGCAGTCAAAGCCACCCTTAGGCATGTCCTTAATGACCAGCTTACGCATCAGTGTATAATAGAGATTGGCAAAAAACTTCTGAATAGGCCCTTCATCTCTGTCCGAGCGGACGGCAAGAACGACCTTATTGCCCTCCTTCCACTTCTCATACATCTCAAGGATCAGCTCGGAATCCTCCTGAAGATCCGCCTGCTTGGTCACGGCACAGTCACCGGTACAATGGGAAAGCCCCGCCAGAATCGCTGCATGCTCTCCAAAGTTCCGGGACAGCTTCACCAGCCTTACATGGTCATCCATATCCCGAATCTGGTTCATAATCTCCCAGGAGTTATCCCCTGAGCCGTCATCTACAAATACTATTTCATAATCCTCCAGCTTATGGAGAATCTTTTCCCTCATATCCTCATAGAGAAGCATCAGGGTGTCGGAATTCCAATATACCGGAACAATAATCGAGAGCCTGCTCATCTGGCCTTACTGCCTCCTACCTCTTTTACATATTCATCGTAATCACGAATGTACTCCGCCCCGTCGTAATGGGTATTGGTCAAAACCAAAAGCACGGAATCCTCACTGAATTCATACATATCCTTCCAAAGCATGGTAGGAAGATAAAGCCCCATTCTGGGACGATTCAGCTCGATAATGTCCTCCTCAGAGCCATTGTCCACCCGAACCTTACTGGTTCCGCTGACATTGATCAGAACAAACTCTGACTTTCGATTGGCATGCTGTCCCCGCACAACCTCACTGTCTGACCCGTAGATATAGAATACACGTTTAATCTCAAAGGGAATATCCTGTTCTCCCTCCACAACTACCAGATTTCCCCGCTCATCACCCAGATCACCAAACTCCAGAATTCTATACTGGTCCTTAATCCTCATACTCTGCCTCCTAATACAGCGCGCCGTTCCATATCAAAAACGGTTCAAAGCCTCTATCACATAGGTCTGCTCCTCATCTGTCATTCCATTGTACATGGGAATCGACAGCACCTCATCCGCATACTGCTCCGTAATGGGGAAGGAGCCTCTCTCATAGCCCAGTCCCTTATAAGCCTCCGATAGATGCGGCGGAATGGGATAGTGGATAATAGTCCCAATCTCCCTCTCATTTAAGTAAGCGATCAGCTCCTTCCGATGAGAGGTACGGAGTACAAACTGATGCCATACGGCCGTTGCACCCTCCCGCACCCTTGGAAGGGTCAGCCTTGGGTTCCTGATCTCCTCCAAGTATCGTTTTGCAATCTGGCAGCGCTCCTCCTGGCACTCCTCCACATGGCGCAGCCGAACCCTGAGAAGTCCCGCCTGAAGCTCATCCAAACGGGAATTGGCGCCTACCAGCTTGTTATAATAGCGCTTCTCGCTCCCATAGTTTCGGAAAATGCGAAAATCCTCCGCCAGCTTCTTATCCTTCACTACAACGGCTCCTCCGTCTCCAAAGGCTCCGATATTCTTAGAGGGGTAGAAGGAAAAGCAGCCTACATCTCCAAAGGTTCCTGTCATCTGTCCATGGAAACGGGCTCCATGGGACTGGGCGCAGTCCTCTACAAGCTTCAGGTTATATTTTTTCGCAAGCTCCACAACCGTATCCATCTTGGATGCCTGACCGTAAAGATGCACGACCAAAATAGCCTTGGTACGCTCTGTGATCTTCTCCTCCAGCTTTGTGGTATCTATATTAAAGAATTCATCCGGCTCTACAAAAATGGGAGTTGCCCCATTTATCGTGATTCCCATGACGCTGGCGATGTAAGTATTTCCCTGGACAAGCACCTCATCTCCCGGTCCAATTCCCAGAACACGAAAGGCAATCCACAGCGCGTCCAGACCACTGGCCAGACCTACGCAGTCGGCGCTGCCCGTATAAGCGGCAAATTCCTCCTCAAAGCTCTTTACCTCATTTCCCAGCACATACCAGCCGGAACGCAGTACCTCCAGAGCCTTATCCTCAAATTCCTTCTGGTATCGGAAAAATCCCCGATCCATGCGGTTTGTCATAATCTTCATATTTCTTCCTCCAAACTCTTTTCATCATAACATGGGTTGAAATATTCGTCAACGTCCACCTGTCCGGAATCCAGCTCCGCCAGCAGTCCGGTCAATTGCTCCGCACCCTTTCCATTCAGGTGATCCACATCCAAAAAGCTGTCCTCCCTTAGATCCAGATGCTCCTTTTTACACAAATTAAAATCCAGGTATGGCACCTGATAGCTCTCTGCCAGCTCTCTGATATATTCATATGCCGGATCATAGGGGCCTACCGCCTCAAGATACCTGTCAAAGCTTGGCGCTGTCACAAAGATCAGCCGGATATTCTCCTCCCGGCAAAGCTCTACAATTCTTTCTATATAAGACAGTGTGTAGGTTACCTGGCTGTTCATGTCCTCCTCCACAGGGGTAAAATTTTCCCACCAGGTAATTGCCTCCGCGTCCAGCTCCTCCGTAGAATACACGAAGCCCCTTCCCGCATAGTATTCCTGTTCCAGTATCACCGGCTCATAATTCCGGTAGGCTTTTGTCCGCTTCTTCTCCCACACCTGGCACAGATAGGAGGGCTCCCCAAGTCTCTGCCATTCCCGGCGAAAGGGCAGAATACGGTTGGTCAACTGCTTCATCTCTGAGGTTCGGGTCAAAAATTCCAGCTTGTTCAGGGAGGGCCGCATATAATCCGAGATAATATTTGCCTGTACCAAGTCCCGCTCCGCCTTATCCACAAAGAGGAACTTGTAATGCATATCCAGATAAACCGTTTTTAAATCATGGTCCCTTGCCACCTCCCGAAGAAGATAGTAGGAGGTATCATAGTTCTGCGCCGAGGAGCCCAGGTTAAAAGAGCTTTTCCCTGTTAATTCTGTAAAAAGCTCCGGGTCATAAGCCCGAAAGCAATGAGAGCTTCCAAGAAAAAGCGTGTCTATAGGCTCCTCTGTCTCATAGAGCTCATGCATCGTAAGCCGGGTATAGCTTTGGCTGTCATCCACAAGAAGGTAATTACAGCCACGGACCAGCAGACCGGTCAGAACCAAGACCAGCAGCCCCGTTCCCACAAATCTTATCCAAAAGCCAACTCTCTCTGCTCTCATTGGGGACCTCCTTTCTCTGACCTGCAGGCAGGCTTGCCCGCAGCATATTTTCTGTCAAAACTGTGTATACAAAAATCCACTGGTATCATAGGCCGCCCCATACACCCCGAAGATCACAATCCCGGACAGCAGGGCCGTGTATGCCAGCAGCCGCAGGAAAAATCCCTGCCGGGCTAACCATCCCTGAGTTCCCATGCCCCTCTCGTTGAGTATGTCCTTTCCTGTCACAAGAAAAATGCCAAAAAGTACGATCAGCCATTCCAATGTGCCAAGTCCCATCCCTGCCGGATCACGGAGACGGAAATCCGTCACCAGAATTTTAAGCATTTCTTTTAAATCTCCCAGAGAATTTACGCGAAACACCATCCAGGAGCCATTGATAAAGACAAAGGTCAGGCACCACCGGACCAGCTTGGGAAACCTCTCCCATGCTGTCTCTACCAGCTGAGCTCCCCCATGCATACAGCCCCAAAGAAGAAAATGAAAGCCAGTTCCATGCCAGATTCCGCTGACAAGAAAAGTCAGCATCACATTCACATATTTGCGCAGCCTCCCCCTTCGGCTTCCCCCTAATGGAATATAGACATAATCCCTAAGCCAGCTGCTCAAGGATATATGCCATCTGTGCCAAAATTCACGGACAGAAAGCGACAGATAAGGCCTTCTAAAGTTTTCCATCAGCTCAATCCCGCAAAGGCTTGCAATTCCACGTGCCATACTTGTGTACCCGGCAAAGTCACAATAGATCTGGAAGGCATACAACAGGGTAGCCAGCAAAATCTCCACTCCGCCAAAGGCCCCGAACTGTCCATAAACCCCGTTGACGGGAATCGCTATTCGATCCGCTATGACCAGCTTCTGAAAAAGGCCCCACAGCAAAAGCAGCAGCCCCTCCCGTATACGCTGCGGCTCCAAAAGCTCTTTTTTCTCCAGCTCTCCAATCTGATCCAGCAGGCTATGGGAACGCTCGATGGGCCCTTGAACAAGCTTGGGGAAAAAGGCTTGAAAAAGGCCAAAGCGAATTACATTTCGCTCCGCCGCCACAGCTCCCCGGTACACATCCGCCAGATAGCCAATGGCCTGAAAGGTGTAAAAAGAAAGCCCCACCGGAAGGACCGGATTTCTGTAGTCATATTTAAAATAGCACAGGAGCAGGACATGGAGAAGAACCGCGCCTCCCATGATCCATCTGCCTTTTGCACTCCCAAGCTTTTTCTCCACCGCAATAGCAGCCAGCCAGG
This sequence comes from bacterium 1XD21-13, assembly GCA_009917555.1. Lineage (GTDB taxonomy): Bacteria > Bacillota > Clostridia > Lachnospirales > Lachnospiraceae > Laedolimicola. The sequence continues at coordinate 64,855 of QZDX01000011.1, forward strand.
TTCCCAGGGTGGAAAGCAAAAGAAGCAGGGCATATCGCAAGCCAAAGCTGGCGCAGAAGCCATAGCTGGCTATGAGAAGCCAGCAGGCTCTCCCCTTAGGAGGCATCAGAAGATATACCAGATATACAGTTGGGAAAAAAATCAAAAAGATCAATGAAGTAAATCCCATCTTACTCTCCAATATGTTAATGCATGATTCACTGTTATTTATGCAATGCCGTACCGGTACAGCGTTTTCCATACAGCAAGAAATCCAACATGGGGATTTTCTTTGTCACGGCAATGATCCCAGCCGTTATCAGGCTCATAGCAGCAAAGGAAGCCGTCACAAAGATCAGCCCCTGCCAGGAGTAAAGCTCGTAGGTCTTTCCCTGATTCAATATGGTCGCAAAGTGAAAATGAAGCACATAGATTTCCAACGTGTAGCCTCCCAGCCATGCCAGAAAGCTTCTGGCTTTTCCTTCCTTCATCCAGGACACCGGATACACGATAACATAGCAGCCCAGCACGGAGGCCGCAAGCTGGCGAAGGAGCAGCGGAAGACTGCCCACATCCTGCAGATCATAAAAAATCACCAATATCAACAGCCCCACTACCGATACCCCAAAAACTGAACCTTTTACAGAGACCGGTATACTTTCCATTTGTCCTCTGTGCTCTCCTGCCAGATAGCCAAGGAGATAAAAGGGAAGATAGAGCCTCGTCAATCCGGGGCTTAGAAACTCCCACCCAAGAAGGGTCTCCACCACTACCAATGCGCCAAGGCCCAGATACACTGCCCAAAACACCTGTTTTTGGAGGCGTCCGGCCAATGCTCCGGCAAGCTGTGCCGTGTAGGTCATGAGATTTAACAGGAAAAGGGTCATCAGAAACCACAGACCCTTGTCCAGACCAAACAGAGTCTCCCAGATGTTTGTAAAGGGGTGGAGCGGGTGCTGAAGAACAATCCAGGAAAAAAAGGGAACCAGATAGGCGCAGGCTCTTTTTCGGATGACCGCTCCATATGTGGTCAAATCCTCTACACGTCTTCCAATTCCACACAAATAGCCGCTGACCATAATAAACAGCGGCATTTGAATCACTTTGATTGCATCGTAGAGATAGCCATCCTCCATGTGATTCCAGCTTAGAACATGTCCCACCATCACAATCAGGATAGCAATCCCCTTTAATGCGTCTATTGTCTGGCTGCGTATGTCTGCCATGTAAACCTCCTGCGACAGTCTTCCTTCGCGCCCTCTTTTACTCCTCATTCATCTTCGCCAGCTTTGCCGCCTGGTCAGCTGCAATGCAGGCATCTATGATCTCCTGAATATCTCCGTTCATAATCTTATCCAGCTTATAGAGGGTTAAACCGATTCTGTGATCCGTCACGCGACCCTGAGGAAAATTGTAGGTCCGAATCTTCTCAGATCGATCTCCCGTTCCGATCTGGCTTCGTCTGGCCTCTGCCTCTGCATCATGGGCCTTCTGACATTCAATGTCATAGAGCTTTGCCCGCAGCAGGGCAAAAGCCTTTGCCTTATTCTGAAGCTGAGATTTCTCCGTCTGGCTGTATACAACAATTCCTGTGGGATAGTGGGTCAGGCGCACAGCAGAATCCGTGGTATTAACACACTGGCCACCGTTCCCGGAAGCGCGCATCACGTCAATCCGAATATCCTTATCATCAATCTGCACATCTACCTCTTCGGCTTCCGGCATCACTGCCACCGTAATGGTAGAGGTATGAATCCGTCCGCCGGACTCAGTCTCCGGAACACGTTGTACCCGGTGCACTCCGGACTCATACTTCATAACGGAATAAGCACCCTGTCCATTGATCTGGAAGGTTACGCTCTTCATCCCGCCGATGCCGATCTCATCCGCCTCCATAACCTCGATCTTCCAGCGGCGGCTCTCCGCATAGTGCACATACATCCGATAAATCTCCGCCGCAAACAGTGCCGCCTCATCGCCGCCTGCCCCAGCCCGGATTTCTACAATAACATTCTTATCATCATTGGGATCCTTTGGCAGCAGTAAAATCTTCAGTGTCCGCTCCAGCTGTGAAATGCGCTCTCTGGCTCCGCTTAACTCCTCCTTGAGCATCTCACGCATTTCTTCCTCATTTTCCTCCTCCAGCATCTGAAGGCTCTCCTCCACCGTCTCTTTGGACTTCTTATACTCCTTATAGGCATCCACAATGGGCTGCAGATCATTCTGCTCCTTCATTAATTTGCGAAAGCGTACTTGATCATTGACTACTGACGGCTCATTTAATTCATTTAACACATCCTCAAAACGCAGCAGCAGATCTTCCAACTTATCAAACATCCTGTTCCTCCATATTTCATTTCACAATCCCTTCCGGTACTGTGAACTATTTATATTTTTCCGGGGTAAATCCCTTTTACTACCCGATCAAGACCGGCCAAATCCTTGATGACTTCTATCCGGCAAAATCCCCTGTCTCTTAAAAGCTCCGAAACGGAGTCTCCCTGATCATACCCTATCTCCAAATACAGACCTCCGCCTGCTTTCAGGTAAGCGGGACTCTCCTTAACAATCCTTCGATAGAAATACAAGCCATCCTCATGTCCGTCAAGGGCAGACAAGGGCTCAAACATACGAACCTCTTCCATCAGCTCCGGAATATCCCCGCTTTTAATATATGGGGGGTTGGATACAATCACATCAAAGACCCCTTCAATTTGATCAAACAGGTCGCTCTCCTGCAACAGGGCCTCCTGCTCCAAAAGCTCCTGGTTTCTTTTTGCCGTCTCTAGGGCACCTGGTGATAGATCCGTTCCCATTCCCACAGCACCCGGACAGCCCAGCAGCAGGCTTAGCAGAATACAGCCCGAGCCTGTACAGAGATCCAAAAAATGCATTCCGGGCTTTAAATATTTTAGTACCTCCTCCACCAGAATCTCCGTATCCTGACGCGGAATCAGCACCTGTTCATTTACCAGAAACCGATGCCCCATAAATTCCTGAACACCTGTAATATATTGTAAGGGAACCCTTTCGCTTCTCCTTTTCAGCACCTCCAGATAGTGCTCCTCAGCTTCCTTTGGCAGCTCCTCCTCCGGATATGCCAGATAATGGCTTCTGATACAGCCGCTTACATATTCCAAAAGCAGCCATGCGTTCAGTCCGGCTTCGGGCACGCCTGCGCTTTCAAGCAGATCCTCGCCATATCGGCAGGCCCCCAGGAGAGTCATTCCTTTGCCTCCAGGATGTCCTCAATATCCTGGAACCGATCCAATTCCTTTTTCTGCTTCCCTTCTTCTATCGATTCTGCCCGCTGTTCCGACATCGGCTCTTCCACCTGCTCCGGTTCTTCCTGCTCCATCAGCTCCTCTGCCTGTGCAGCTTTCTCCTGCTCTTTTGAAGTTTCCGGCTCTTCGAGCGGTTCCTTTGCTTCTACCTGTTCCTCCTCTTTTGCAAGGGAGGTATCCTGCTCTATGGCAGTCTCCTCCTCACTTCTCCCCTGATAGGCCCGCCAGTCAAAGACAGCCTCCACAGCCGCGATAGCGACCTCAATCATATCGTCATCTGGCTCCTTTGTAGTCAGTGCCTGCAGCCACATGCCGGGAAGACTCAAGATACGGATGATGATATTGTTGCTGTTGCCTGCAAAACGGATAAACTCGTAGGACACGCCTGCAATCACCGGAACCAGAGCTACTCGAAAGACCACCCGCAAAATAGGCGAATCTACCCGAATAAAAATAAAGAAAAAAATACTAATCACCATGACAATGAGCATAAAGCTGGTTCCGCAGCGCTTGTGGTGCTTGGAGCTCACCCTCACATTTTCCACATTCAGCTCAAGACCAGTCTCAATACAGTTAATGCACTTATGCTCCGCCCCATGATATTGAAATACCCTCTGAATATCCTTCATTCTGGAAATCAGAAGCACATAGCTGATAAACAGAAGAAGACGGATCGCGCCCTCCACAACGGCCAAAACCGTATCTGACACAATGTACTGACGCAGAATATCTGCAAGATAATAGGGCAGTACCATAAAAATAGCCACCGCCATTACAATGGAAAAGGCCACTGTAATTCCCATCACAAGCTTTTCCGCCCGGTCCTTAAAGAGCTTCTGCAGCAGTACATCTGCCTTGGAGGGCTGGCTCTCCTCCTCGTCATAGAAGCTGGCGGAAAATGTCAGGCATCTCATACCAAGCACCAGGGAGTCCACAAAATTAATTACGCCCCGAATAATTGGTATCCTTTTCAGCTTTTTATTTCCAATTCCCTCATGGGTACTTAAATTTACCTCAATCTCCCCGTCCGGCTTGCGCACACCGATGGAATAGACCTCCTGATTCTTCATCATGATGCCTTCCAGTACGGCCTGCCCGCCGATTCCCGAAGATTTGCATGTATTCTTCATGTTCTTCCTCCGTCATACCATCCACATAGACTGTCAGATAGTAAAACAGGGCGAGATTTTCCAACCTCACCCCTGACTGACACATTCTTATTTGTTGATACCATATTTACGATTGAACTTATCAATACGTCCGCGAGCCGCTGCTGCCTTCTGCTGGCCTGTGTAGAATGAGTGACACTTGGAACAGATTTCAACATGGATATCTTTCTTTGTGGAACCTGTTACGAATGTGTTGCCGCAGTTACAGGTTACGGTTGCCTGGTAATACGCCGGATGGATTCCTTCCTTCATGATTTTCACCTCTTCTTCTTATTTGTGAACTTCTGCTTTTCCATTCTCAGTCAATGCTGCTCCGATACTTCCACAGCAAGCTACCCTGAGCTATCCCTGCAAGTCCCTGCAGTTCCCTGTCAATATAGACAGCTTATAAATTGTATCACAAAAAAATATGCATTTCAAGCATTTTTAGATGAATTTTGTCTTTTTGGCTGTCTGGACAAATTCGCTGTTGTACCGGGTACGGGCAAAGAGATTCAAAATATTCTCTACCGCCTCGTCCGCCTTTAAGCCGTTGAGACCCTTGCGCACGGTGTCGATGGCCTCCAGCTCCTCCGGGGTGAGAAGTAAATCCTCCCGCCTGGTGCTGGACTTGGGAATGTCCACAGCCGGGAACACTCGCTTCTCCTGAAGCTTCCGGTTCAGCACCAGCTCCATATTACCGGTTCCCTTAAACTCCTCATAAATTACATCGTCCATCTTACTGCCAGTCTCTACAAGAGCCGTAGCCAGGATCGTCAGACTGCCGCCCTCCCGCATATTTCTTGCCGCGCCAAAGAAACGCTTGGGCATATGCAGAGCCGCCGGATCAAGGCCACCGGACAGGGTGCGTCCGCTGGGGGGGACGGTGAGGTTGTAAGCCCTTGCCAGCCTTGTAATGCTGTCCAGAAGAATCACCACATCCTTTTTATGCTCCACCAGACGCTTGGCCCGCTCAATCACCATCTCCGACACGCGCTTATGATGCTCCGGAAGCTCATCAAAGGTAGAGTAGATGACCTCCACATTGGGACCTGCAATGGCCTCCCGAATGTCCGTAACCTCCTCCGGCCGCTCATCTATCAGAAGAATCAGAAGCCGCATCTCCGGATGGTTTTTTGTAATGGACTTAGCCACATCCTTTAACAGCGTTGTCTTACCAGCCTTGGGAGGCGATACAATCATGCCGCGCTGTCCCTTGCCAATGGGAGAAATCAGATCCATAATCCGCATAGCCATGCTTCCACCCGGGCGCTCCAGGTGAATCCGTGAATTGGGGAAAATAGGAGTCAGATCCTCAAAATTCCTTCTTCTGGCAGCTTCCTCCGGACGATATCCGTTCACGGTCTTCAAATGCAGCAGAGCCGCAAACTTCTCTGTCTGGGCACGCACCTTGATATTGCCACAGAGAATATCTCCTGTCTTCAGATTATAGCGGCGAATCATAGCCGGATTGATATATATATCATTTTCTCCCGGAAGATAATTGGCGCTGCGGATAAAGCCATAACCGTCTGCCAGGACCTCCAAAATTCCGTTGGCAACCTGTCCACTGTCCAGCTGCGACATATCCTGAGTCCCCGCGCGCTCAGGTCCTCTCTCTGCCGGCCGTTCCATTTTTTCAGTTCTTTCCACTCGTTCTATGCGGTCTGTTTTCTCCGGTCTTTCTACTCGTTCCGCTCTTTCCTGTCGCTCTGTGACCTGCTGTGACCTATGCTCCTCATCCTTATCCAGCATTAGCTGGATCAAATCTCCTTTTTTCATCGTAGAAGTCCCTTTTAAACCTCTCGCCTTCGCAATCTCCTTAAGCTCCGAAAGCGGCAGGGATTCATACTGCTCTCTCGTCATTCCGATCCTCCTCTTTTCTCATCCTGTCTTCTCTCCAAAACGTATCTATAGTGAAACATTTTTATTTATCTTGGGAATCGCTGCCAGAATATTTTGGCAAATTTGAAACAGGAACCATCATGTTCCAATGTCATCAATCGACGACATCTGCTTACCCTAAAATATAACACATTTTTCCAAAAAGTCAAACAGTTATTTTTCGGGCTTCACAATTTCTTTTGAAAATGCTAAAATGATGGCAGTTTATGGCAATGATTGTATAAGGAGGTCTCATTTTTTCATGAAAAAACTCATACTTCCTGTTTATTTAGGACTTCACCGGCTTATGATGAAGCTCTGCTGGAATCTGTTTGTACTCCTCCCTCTCAACCCTCAAAAGGCAGTGTTCAGCAATTTCAATGGCGGAGGCTACGGAGATAATCCCAAGTTCATCGCCCAGGAATTTTTGCGGCGTGGCCTTTCCTGGAAGCTCTATTGGGTGTCAGCCTCCGATTACAACCTGCCAAAGGGAATTCTTCCTCTCCGCCCCAATACGATTGCCTTTGCCTTTCATATGGCAACGGCCGGAACCTGGGTGGACGATACCCGCAAGCTCTATTATTTCAAAAAACGTCCGAGACAATTCTATATTCAGACCTGGCATGGAGGGTTGGGATTGAAAAAGGTGGAGAAGGACTGTGAAGCAGCCTTAAGCCAGGAATATGTAGAGTATGCCAAAATTGATTCTCAGAATATGGATCTTCTCCTGGCCTGCTGCAAATGGGAATACGATTCCTATCGGGAGGCTTTCTGGTATGACGGGCCTATTCTGCAAAAGGGGATTCCCAAAAATGATATTTACTTCGAGGACCCTGCTCCGTACCGGGAAAAGGTACTGACGCATTTTTCTCTGCCTGCTGATACAAAGCTTGTCCTCTATGCCCCCACCTATCGGGACAGCCGCAAAACCGATATGTACAATCTGGATTATGAGCAATTGCTGGCAGCCCTGCACAAGCGTTTTGGCGGGGACTGGGCTGTACTGGTGCGTATGCATCCCAATGTGAGCTATCAGGATTATCCCCTCACCTACACGGAATGCATCTTAAATGCCAGCCCCTACGAAAATATGCAGGAGCTCCTGGCTGCCTCTGATATTATTATCAGCGACTACTCCGGCTGCGCTTTTGATTTTCCTATGATCGGAAAGCCCGGATTCTTATATGCTGAGGATTATGAGGAAATGAGGCGGACAAAGGATTACTACTTCGACTTAAAGGATCTGCCCTTTACTCTGGCCCTCTCAAGCCAGGAGCTTATGGAGCAGATTGAGACCTTTGACGAAGCCGCCTATCAGCAGGGCTGTAAGGAATTCCGTGATATGCTGCAGTTCTATGATGACGGGCATGCTTCGGAGACGGTTGTGGATTTGATTTTGGAGTATCATTCCTAGATCACCTTCATATCCACCCCATTCTCAAAGTCGCTGATCAACCCTGTAATGGCCGCTGTGATCTCCTTATCCACATAGGACATATCCTTACCCGTACGGATGGATTTCAAAAAAGTCACCAGCTCATACCGAAGTCCTTCTCCATCCAGCTGATAAAAATACCGCTGATTATCCGCCGGATTCTCATAGCGTATCTCAAAATAATCCGTCTTCCACCAGGGTGCCGGGACATACACATAGCCCTTTGTTCCGGACACAATCAGCTCACCCTCTGATTTTACGCCCTTTCCCACCTTTAGGGACGCAACAGCATTGGGGTACACAAAATCAATCTTCGTAAAGGCATCAAACCTTGCAGTACCTCCAGGCCTCTTAATCAGCTGAGACACAATATGCTTCTCCTCAAAGCCCGTGCCCAGAATCTGCAGAATCGGAAGCATGGCTACCGGCCCCCACTCACATATACTGCTCCAGGCGCTCTGCTCCGCTATTCCATCCTCCCCAATTTCTCTTAAGCTGGTGCAGGTAGCATCCACGGAAACCACATGTCCAATCTTGCCGCTTTTTACCAACAGGAGGAGCCGGCTGTAGGCAGTGGCATAGGCTGTCTTAATGGATTCCATCAAAATACGATTTTTCTCCTGAGCCAGTTTAAGCAGCTCCATACACTGGGAGCCCTCCAAGGCTACCGGAGATTCCACCAGCACATGCTTTCCCAGCATCAATGCCTGCTTTACCTGCTCATAATGCTTTTCCGGCTGGGACGCAATATAGACGGCATCCACATCCTCCAGAAAGCCATCATAGCTTTTTTCCGTAATCAGCTCCTTTAGCTGTCTGGAAAGTCGGGAGCTATCCTCCGTATACACGCTGCTGGCAGATAAACCATTTACATAGGTACTCTCACATCCCACTGTATTGAGCATGGCAAACTCTCCCACCAGCCCAAGACGAAGCTCCTGCTGATGGCTACGCACCTCTGTGCTGGAGATTCCTGCTGTCCGCTCTAGATATACCACCTTACAGTATTCCTTCAGATAATCAAACTTGCCCTCCCAGTCAGATCCAACGGTAAAAATATCCACTCCATACCGCCGAATATCGTCGATCTTTTGTCCTTCATATTCCTCAATTATGATTTCATCCGCAATGCCGGTGGCCTTTACAGCCTCCACCCGCTCCATAAGGGGCTGCTGCACATTGATCTTTCCCCTGGTTTTGTCAAAATCATCCGTGGTAACACCTACAATCAGATAATCCCCCAGAGCCTTTGCCCGTTCCAAAAGCCGAATATGGCCGTAGTGCAGCAAATCATAGGTTCCATATGTAATTACCTTTACCATATCAGCCTCTCTCCTTTTCTATCACCTGCAGATGTACCACAGCGCCTTTCATCAGCCTTGATCCAACTCCAGAAAACCATCCAGGAAAATCTGCATTGCTTCCTTAGACCCTATGGATACCCGGATAAAGTCCTTCAACAGCTCATTTCCATAGGAATGCACCAAAATTTTCTTTTCCTCCTTCAGGCGCTTTGCCAAAGCCCTGGCATCCTGGTTTGGTTTTACGAAAATAAAGTTGCCCATACAGTCTCTGCACCAGTAGCCATGCTCACGAAGAACCTCCAGGGTATACTGCTTGCCCTCCTTTTCCCCTTGAATCAATTCCTCAATCATCTCCGGATGCTCCAAAATCCGCTCTCCGAACAGAAGCGCAATGGAATTCACGTCAAAGGTAAGCTTGGCATTTTGTACATAATGAATAATCTGCGGATTGCTGATAATAACACCCAGCCGGCAGGCCGCCATAGACATTAGCTTTGAGAAGGTGCGCAGCACAATCACATTATCCTCGGATACGGCATACTTTAAGAAGGTTTTATCATAAAAATAATGATATGCCTCGTCAATGATCACAACAGCTCCCACCTGGCGGGCTCTTAGAATCACCTGCTCTAGCTCTGCCTCCGTATATACATTCCCCACCGGATTGTTTGGGTTCAGCAGCACGACTACTCTGGTATTCTCTGTAATGGCCTCTACTATCCGCTCTATTCGGATGGTCAAATCCTTTTCATAGGCCACCGGCACATGCTTCAGGCCCAAAATGCTGCAGTTCACCCAGTACATCTCAAAGGAAGGAGATACTGTGACAACCTCCTTGCTCTGCTCTCCAAAGGTTTCCAAAAGATATCGAATCGCCATATCCGATCCATTGGTGGGAAGCACATTTTCCACGGAAAGGTCAGAAGCAAACTCCACATATTTGCGGATAAATCGATCCGGCTCCGGATAGACCGCAAGGAATTCCGGCGTTATTTCCTTTAAGACGGAATCCACAAAGCTCTTTGGCAGCCCTTCCGGATTCTCATTCATATCAAAGCGGTGATAATCATACCTTCCCTGCTCCGGGAAAATACGAACCGTATTTTTTATATTTTCATCTACATAATAGCCCATAAAGCATTCCTCCGTCTTCGTATGCATCACTTTATTATGAGAGTATAACATCAAAGACTATTTAAAACAAGAGCAGGCCAATGATCGAGTATACAAACAGGTGCAGGCAGAGCACCGGCATGGTATGTCTGCCCAGCCATGCCAGGCCTGCGGAAAGATAGTGGGTATACGTTTCCAGAAGGAAGGACAGCTCCAGACAGAGGAAGGAGCCCAGGCCGCCCACAATCAAATACAGCACCATAGAATGGCCGTAGTCAGCCACAGACATATTGACGCTGCCATTCACAAGGGATAAGCCTGCAAAGGCCCCAATCAAAAGCAGGAGCACCAGAGGCTTTTTGGAAGCCTTCTCCACAAAACCATATTCTGCTATTGCCTTTCCAATGGTTAAAAAGGATACTGCATACAAGGCACAGTCCACACTCCAGGGCAAAAGAATCGGGCAGAAATAGTGAAGCAGCACAGCCAGAAGCAGCACGCCGCTGTTTATGACAAACAGCTTGCGAAGCTCGCCTTTCGCCGCTCGCATCAAAATCCAGAATATGATTAAGCTCACAAACAGCCCGGTCAAAAACCAGGTGGGCGCATTGAGAATCTGCATAAAATAAATATTGTCAGCCGATTCCATCCCGAACAGGCAATTTCTGGAATACAGAATCCCAAAAAGCGGGAAAAATGCCTCCGGGGAAACCCTGCCCACAAGCAGACTGTCCTTTACAAAAAAGAACAGAAAGAGAAACAGATTATATCCAAAATAGGGAACCAGAAGACGGCGGATCTTTTTCTTCACAAAGGATCCAAAGGTTTCCTCTTTCCTCCAGGTAAAGGTCATGCCTGCCAGCACAAAAAATACCGGCATGTAAAACATTCCTCCGAAAAGCGTCACCGGCCCAAGGCTGATTCCGCTATGGACAATCAGTACAATCAATATTCCAAGCGCCTTTGCTATATCCATCCAGAGAATCCTCTGCTTTTCCATTTCGTTCCTCCTATTTAAAATCACTGCGTGATGGCACTGAAGGGTAAAGTCACTTCGACGCACATGTAATGAGAGAAACTTTCATTCGAAAGGGCACTCATGAAAGTTCCTCTCGTACGCCTTTGCGACTTTACCAGGCTTTGGGCAGGCTTCTATGCCTTTCGCCTGTTCAGGCACCTTTCCATACCTCTTGCCAGCCATGCCCCCACAGGCTCCAGATATCTTTGGCTCAGTCTTGACAGAAGCAGCACCACAAGGGTTGTCAGCACAAAATCAATTCCCACCGTCATCCCATACCCCAGGCTCCCCTGGAATTTCAGGAAAAACCAGCATGAAAAGGTGGCTATGACCGGAAAATGCAGAAGATAGAGGGAATACGAAATCTTCCCCAGGTACAAAAAGGGCTTTCGGGAAAAGAACCACTGAAGCTTCTCGCAGCCCAGCACCCCCGCTGTCAGCAGAAACGCCCCAATCAGATGATATACCACCGTATAGGCGGCAGGCAGAGCTCCGTAGATGGTTCCGGGCAACTCCGTACCAATGGAGGGATAGGAAACCAGATAAAATCCCAGCACAAACGCCCACAGGGGGACCGATTGGAACCTTTTGTACAATCGAACCAGTTTTTCCTGGGTACAGAAGAAATCGCAGAGCACAAATCCCAAAAAGATTCCCGAAAAATAAATATCTGTCTTTAAGGACACAAGAAGCATCACGCCGTAGGTGATATAGCGCAGCCTGTTCTCTCCCACCAGGTATGCTGCCAGATATACCAGCAGTGCCCCCCAGAACAGATAGGGAATGGTCCAGAGCACGCCATTATAATCATTGCTTCCCCTCACAAAGCATCCAAGCAGGCTCTCGTAGAGCATTCCTGATATCTTCGGTTCAAACTGATTAAATCCCTGGAACCAGGGAATCGATTTGGTAAGCTCCGCCGCCTCAGCATTTTTATAGAGGCCCAAATACATCAGAATAAAAATCAGGACATTCACTGCCAGAATCACCGGCATCAGCCGGAAATACCGCTTCCAGGCACCGGTCCTCAATTTAGACCTGTCCCTTGTGCGAAAATAGGACAGGCAGAGCACAAAGCCGCTGAACACCAGAAAGAGGCAGACTGCCCCGTTTCCATTGTAAAAGAAGTTCAGAGGTGTCTTCCCAATGGAAACCTCAATTCCGGTCCTTGTGTTCACATGCTCCGGCAGCAAAGTGTAGGCGGCATAATAGAAAGCAAATACAAAATGGCAGAGATATACCATCAAAGCGCCGATACCCTTTAGTCCGTCAATGTAATCCAGCTTTTTCATTCCTCCACCTCTAACCTCTCACACAAAAGCTCTGTGTAAAGCGTGCGCCCCTCCGTAGACAAATGGATCAAATCCTGGAAACAGGCGGGATCTCCAAAATCAAAGGTCAATTCCTGCGCCAGAATCACCTCACTATTTATCAATTCCGTCAACTCTTCAACCTTATTTCTGCACGCCTCATACAGCTCCATATAATCCGAATCCTGGTACATCCGCTCATACTTTGGCGTCTCAATAAAATATACCTTGATTCCATGCTCCCTGGCAAGCTCCAGGATCTTCTTATATCCCTCTATCTGCGCCTCCTGCAGACCGTCCCTGCCTCCCAGCATCCCCAATGAATCCAGGTGCTCTTTCGTCTGTCCCCCGGGCGTCAAAATGTTGCCTCCGCTGCGAAATTGGGCTGACACCAGACGGTTATGGATAGGATAGGTTAAAATCTGCTCATTATTTGCCGTCACAAACAGCTCGTAAAAATCCAAAAGCTTTGTATCGTTGTACTCATTCATCAGCCTCCAGGCATCCAGCTTAAAGCCCAGATCCGTATCCAGAAGAATCTTTGTGTCACTGATCCAGGGTGTGGCGGCAGCCGTATAGGGATAGAGATCCACATAGAGGGTGCCTATCTCCAATCCCTCCCTCAGCATATATTCCAGCTCCATAGCCATAAAAGCCGGCTGGTTGCCATTGTAGGAAAGAATATAGACATTTCCCTTAAGTGCCTCCTCCAGCACATCAATGGACAGACCCTGGCGGAACATAGAGGAGCCAATGAACAGATGGTCCACGGATTTCTTTTTGATGGCCGCCTGCATTCCATAGGAGGACACAGGCAGAAGCCGGGCATATTCATTTTTGATTCCTGTGAGCAGAAGCACTGCAACCAATACACCTGCCAAAATTTTTCCTATCTGTTTCATAATTTATTCCAGTTCCGCAATATCCTCTCTGTACACCTTCATCTAGCAAAATTTCCAGTCACAAAAACTTGTGCCTGTAAATTCTGCTATGCACAGAGATGATATTGCTGTTTTTATTCCCACCTAAAACTGTGCATACAAAAATCCCGAAGCCCCAAACACTCCAAACAAAGCCACGCTCATCCCCATAACAACCATCCAACCCCCGGAAAGGGAGAATTCCTGGTCTTTCCCCTTTCCGTAAACCTGCCCCCACTCGTAGAGAAAGAGCAAAAGCAGGAAGAGGCACACCGTCAGAAAATAGGCGGCACAGGTATTATCTCCCGTAAAGGGCAGAATCGAATTCTGAATATCTGCCATGGAGAGGGAAAATCCCAAAACTGCCCTCCGAAGATAAGAAACCGCCGCAGGCAGGCTTTCCGCCCGAAAGAATACCCACCCAAGGGTAATACCCAAAAACGTCACCAGGGTCTGCCAAATCCTCCTGACAGTCCCGGCTGCCTCCACGCCCTTTTTCCGGCTAAACAGATTCCACACTCCATGGATTCCTCCCCACATCACAAAGGTCCAGTTATCCCCATGCCAGAGACCACTGGCCAGGAACGTCAGCAGCACATTTCTCCCTCGCTTCACCTGGGAAACACGGCTCCCCCCCAGGGGAATGTATACGTAATCCCGAAGCCAGCTTGACAGGGAAATATGCCAGCGGTTCCAGAAATCCCGAATATTCCTGGCAAAGTAAGGGCAGCGGAAGTTCTGCCTGCTGCGAATCCCCAGGAGATTCCCCATGCCAATAGCAATATCCGAATACCCGGAAAAATCACAGTAGAGCTGGAAAGAATAAAAAAATGCCGCCATCACCGCCGCCAGTCCCGGATACTCTCCCGGAGAGGCAAAGACCGTGTCTACATATCCGCCCAGCCGGTTGGCAATCACCATTTTCTTGAAAAGCCCCAGCAGAATCCGCTGAATGCCCTCCGCAAAAAGTCCTCCTTCATAATACACTCCCCGGTGAAGCTGCTCCAAAAAGCTCTCCGACCGCTCAATGGGGCCCGAAAGAATCTGGGGGAAAAACAGCACATAGGTCAGATAATATCCCACATGAGGCTCCGATCCCCGTTTCCCAAGATAAATATCAGCCAGATAGCTTATCATTTTAAAGGTATAGTAGGAAATACCCAGGGGGAGCATCAGCTTCAGCACAAGGGGCGCAGCCGGCAGTCCTGTAAGGGCCAGAACAGAAGCCACGGAAGCACTGAAAAAATTGAAGTATTTAAAGACAAAAAGAACGCCAAGAAGAGGCAGGATGCCAAACAGCAGCCAGCCTCTCTTTCCTTTTTCTGTGTGTACCTCTTCAATTCTCCCTCCTGCAAACCATGACCAACAGGCCGATACGCCTGTCAGCAACAGCATCCAAAGGGATGCGCTTGCATAAAAAATCAGGCTTGCAGTCAGCAGCAGCTTCCATCTGTCCCGGGGCGGCGCAAGATAATGAACCACCAGCACCACTCCCAGAAACAGCAGGGTCAGCATAATATTTGATGCCATATAAGCTCCTCTTTTTTACCGGCGCACCCATTTTCCAAACAGAGTCTTCTTATATTTCAGAAGCTCTTTTTTGGCCTCCTCATTGTCACCGGCCTTCTGCAGATATTCCACGCCTTTCTTGATGTCCTCCGGTACGCCGAGACCCTGGCCGTAGATAGCACCCAGCATATAGAAGGCTTCCTTGTTATTCCAAGACACCTTTTCCAAAAGCTCTCTCGCCTTCACGTAATCCTGTTGGGTTCCCCATCCGCGGAAATACAATTTTCCAAGATAGCAGACACCCCAGGTATTGTCGTGATCATAGGCATATTTCAGAAGCTGAAAGGCTTTGGCATAATCTTTCTCTACTCCATTGCCGTCATAGTACAACGCTCCCAGACGGTTGGAACAGCCAATCCGCTTGCCGCTGTCCTGCTTCTGCTTCAAGCCGTTCTCATAGCACTGGGCGGCATAAGCCGGGTCCTTTGCCACACCCTTGCCCTCCTCGTATATGAAGCCGATCCGAAACCAGCATTCCAGCTGACCGCCCTCTGCCGCCAGCTTATACCAGTGAAGAGCCTCCTCAAACTGTCCGGCGTCATAGAGATCATCCGCATAAATCCACTGGTGCACGGGGAATCCCATCTCCGCTCCGGTCTTGAAGAGATCCTTTGCCAGCTCCGGGCGGGGCGCAATCAGATCCTCATCCCCCTCGGAATAGTATTTGTTCAGGTTATTTGCGGCAAAATACATGCCGCCATGGAATGCTTTCTGGAATAAATCCTCACACTTAGATATATTTTCCCTTAAATATGCTTTAAATTCCCCGTCTGTGGAAAAGGATTCCCGTCCCTTTCCCTGAATCCGCAGGAAGTCCCACCAAAAGTAAGCATTTGCCGCCGTATACTGGCTGAAAGCATCCCCCAGCTCCGCTTTCTCAAGCACGCTGTTAAAAGCCTCCTCAAGACTTCCAAAGCCCATCTTCTTCTCCAGGGAGGGCGTCAGCTCTCCGGTACGCAGAGCCACCAGAACGCCGATTCCGCTGCCCTGCTCCACAGCCTTGTGAATCAGCTCCGTTGCCTTATCGTCATCCTCCGGAAA
This sequence comes from bacterium 1XD21-13, assembly GCA_009917555.1. GTDB lineage: Bacteria > Bacillota > Clostridia > Lachnospirales > Lachnospiraceae > Laedolimicola. The sequence continues at coordinate 80,860 of QZDX01000011.1, forward strand.
ATCATGTCCGCTCCACACGTACTGCGTTCCGCAGTAGCAGCGGGCCAGTATACAGGAAGCGTCTCCGTCCCCTGCTGCGGAGGCTTTCTCAAGAATCGCAAAGCCCTCCGCTCCCTTGCCTGCACGCAGATCGTAGTAGATGTACTTGAGCGCCTGCTCCACCTCATCACTGTAACATTTTCCCATTTTCCTTTTCCTCCTATTCTAGTTCCGTAATATCTCTCTCGACACATCTTTACCGAGAACAATTTCCGGCCGTATAAACATACGTCCGTAAATCGTTCTATGCGTCTCGGAGATATTGCTGTTTTATAAAAATTATTTTTTATGGGCCATTTTTCGTTCCGTCTGTCTGGTACAGTCTTTCCACTCTTTCCAGTCCGGCGCAAAATCTCCTCTTGCAAATTCCAAAAGCCAGGCCGCCGCCTGTCTGTGGGTACACTGATTTTTAAAGAAGCGAAGCTTCACTCCGTCCGGCTTGGTGACGGATACGGTACAGCGGCCGTCCATCTTATTACCGCCGTCAATCCGCATGAGCAGATAACCCCCGGTGAGCACCAGCTCTACCATCTGATAGCTGCCGTCCACCAGTCCCTCTGCGGCCACCTCCACATCCTCCACGGTAAACCGGTCGTGGCTTTGGAATACCCCAGAGGGGGACATGAGCGCAAGGTGGGGAGGCGGAACCTCCCTCTGCTTCTCCTGCTCCTTTTTCTCCCACATGGGGGTGGATGTCCAGTCTGTCATATTGGGGATGACGCCCTTAAGCCAGCCCTTTAAGATCTCTTCCGCTGTGTGGATATCTGTCTCCAAAACGTGTCCGGAGTAGAGATTCTTTCCTGCCTCTCCCACTGCCGTTGTCTTTAAAAACAGCTCTGCCTCCCCAAGCTCCATCAGATCCTCTGTGGAGGGATTCTCAAGATCCTCCATATCTTCATAAAAGGCGGCAAAGCACTCCATCTCCACGTAACGGACATTATACTGCTCTATGGGACATCCAAGGGCCAGGGAAAAGGTCCCCTCCCCCTCCTGTAAACATTCCATCATAGACTGGTGAATCAGCTCCGGGGTCACACGGGAGGTCACGCTTCCGTCGGGGCGGGTCAAGGTTACATTCTGCTGAATACCGGCATCCGTATTGCCAAGCTGAAAGGCCGCCATCTCCCGGTTGCCCTGCTTTACCCGGAATTCCCGAAGCATGTTCTCCCACTCCATATCGGATTTTCCGATCCATTTGTCATATTCGCCATAGGGTCTTCTGAGGGCATCCGGGGCACGCAGGGAGATACAGCTTAACAGGGGCTCCAGCTCCATTGGATTCCGCAGAGACATGATGTGGTGCTGCTTACGATCATCCAGAATGTGAAGCTCCACAATCCGAGAAGTACTTGTATGACTCTGGCTTCTATGTGTTCGAATCTCGTCCCTTCCGAAAAATACCCGGATGCGGGGAATGTAGTTCGCCTCATCTCCCAGAACCCATTCCTTACCCACAGCCACCTTGTCAAACCACTGGCCATTTTCCGCAATGTCCTTATCTACCATGGCAAAGAGCTCCGCCACTCCCGGAGCAGCATCCGGGTAGGGAAGCTGGGAACGGATAGAACGGGCAAGTATGCTCTTTTCCGGCCAAAAGGCGTCACGTACAGATATGTATGCCGTATAAATACCGCCCAGAATAAGAGCCAGACCTCCGGCGCCTCCAACAATCATTTTGATGTAATCCATGGTCTCCCAGGTATCTGTGCCCTCCTGAAGCTCCACCCACATATAGATTGCACAGCAGGCTCCCAGGAACAGCACGATTACCGCAATTCCAAGAGAGGACAATTGCTTCCGGGTTTTCTCCAGGCAGTAGCCTCCCTTTGGCATACCGGGATTTTGGCTTCTCTGCCAGGCGGAGAAGCCCAGGGCAATCAGAAAGGACCAGAGATACCCGATAAAGTATCCGGCTCCCACCACGAATACAATGGCAAGAATCAGACTCCAGGGCCAGGGGATGCCGCTCCATCCCTTGTTCTTTTTTTCCAAGGTTATCACTCCTCATTTGCATAAAATATTTATAGGATGCCGCCCACTATTGGCACATGCCTTTTTTACAGACATATTATTGTTCCTAATTGTACCACATACGAAAAAAATTGACAATAAATCCGTTTCTTAGTAATTCATTAACTTTTTTCGTTTTCTTCATAAAAATCAAAAAAGGTATCTCAAAACTATGTCTTTAGTCAAACATAGTTTTGAGATACCCTCTTGAAATAAATTATAGACTATCGCTCTGCTATTTCCTTGTAAATTCCAACTCCCGTATCCAACAGCAGCAGTAAAAGCACCACCGAGTACAGCACCATGGGAAGCTTGGTCTCCCCATTGATTGCATAGGCATAGGCGCTGTAGGATACAATCAGGTGAAGCATAGGCACATAAAGCTTCTTCGGCCAGCGCATACAGTACACCAGAGCCGCGATATCCGCCGTCAGCCCCGCCCAGGCGGGCATGGACGGCGCCAGATAAGGAATCAGCAAGGCAAGGAACAGGAACAGCCGCAAAACCAGATCCTTTGTAATTTCAACCCGTTGCTTCACAAATACATAAGCCATGGTAAAAAGAATCCCTAAAAGGCACAGCACCGACACCTGGTTGAACAGCTCCACAAACATCCTTTTCCCAATAATTTCATAGAAATTAGACCACCCCAGGTTCAGGCTTTTGTCACTCAGTTCAAACTGCACCGCCATCCTGGCCGCACCCGCAGCAATTGCAAGCAGCCCCCACCATTTTCCTCTTTCCTGAATGTGAAGAACAAAGTAATACTGGCCCACAAAAAAGAAGAATACGCCATACACGCTGTTTTTCCCCCACAGCGCGCTGTTGGCTATCAGGGTGGGATAAATCACAAGGATGGAGTAGGTCAAAAACGCCTTGTTCCGATGCCTGGTATATTCGTAAACAAGCTCCCCGCAGAAATAGGCCAGAATAAAATCAATCACCATAGCCCCTATCTTGCGGCTGTCCGTCACGGTATAGTCCATCACGGCCAGCCGGAGCATAATGCCCGTTCCCGTAATGCAGACTGCAAGAAGCCCATCCAAAAAGGAAAATTCCAGCTTTCCAAGCCTCCATTTTTTCACAAGCAGATTTCTTAAAAGCTCATCCATTTTGGCGCCCCCTCTCCTGCTTTCCCATGGCACTCCCTAAGGAAGCCTTTATATCGGATGAAGTCTCCATGGGAATCTGATTCTCCGGATTTGCCATATAGCGCCACATATCCAGGCCCACAATCACCAGAAGACCCAGTTCCGCCAAGGCCCAAATTCCGTAATAGATCGTCGGCTCCTTATCTCCCAGATGACTTAAGTAGGCCATGTAGCAGGTAAAAGACATCAAAATCTGCACCACCGGAATATAAAACCGTCTCCAATTCATCATGGCATAAAGAATCGCCAGGATATCTGCCAGACATCCGTAACGCTCATGCATATGGGGCAGAAAATAGGGCGTAAGAATAGCGAAAAACAGAGCCATCTGAACAATAAATTCCTTTGTAATGCGGTAGCGCTTCTGGGCCATGGCAAACATCACACACATTAAAATACCCAGAATCAGCCAGGTTCCTGCCTCAGCATACTCCAAAAGAAAATACTGATTGCCAATAATCTGATAAATATTTGCCCATTTAATGGACAGAGACCACACATCCTGAGCTCCCTGGGCCATATAAATATTAATCAGGTCAATCAACGGTCTCCCTGCCATCCAGGCCGGAATGATGCTTAAAAAATACAGCCCTGGAATCCACAGAAAATGCTGAATTTTAATCTTTTTATTCACCCAGAGAATTACCAGGAAGGGGAAAATAAACAGAGACTGCAGCTTAAAGGCAAAGGCCAGTCCGTAAAAAAACATTGCCCGGCTTGGCATTTCCCGAAACAGGTAATAAAAACACAGCAGAATAAAAAGCATAAAAATAATATCACACTGAGCCCAGAGAGCGCTGTCCGCCCAGATGGTAGGCACAATCAGCATCAGACCGTAGGCACAGAAGCTTTTCGTTTTGCTCCCGGTGGTTTCCATTACCAGGCGCCCCATCACAGCCGCCGCCACAAAATCCAGTGCAATGTGGATTGCCTTATATGCAGTCATCGGATTGACAGGAAGCTTGCTGATAACCCACAAAATATAGACAAAGGAGGGCGCATAGTCATACCGATCCGTAGCCAGATAGGAAAAGCCCATTTCCCGCAAATCCGCAATCCAGGGATCCCAGTACATCTCCCAGTCCACCGTTGTCACCACTCTTAAAATTCCCCGAATGGCAAGGCCAATCACAGTCATAGCCAGCAGGTATAGAACATCTGCCCAGTCCAAGTGATATTTTTCCAAAATCCTCTTCATAAATCTCCTTATTTCGGTTCCGTACAATCCAGTACCTTCTCAATAATAAACTTGGGCCGTTCCTTAGTCTCCAGATAAATCTTCCCAATGTACTCTCCCACAACACCAATCGCCAAAAGCTGAAGTCCGCCAATGGCCCAGATAGATACAATCATACTGGTCCAGCCATGGATGGTCCGTCCGGTAAAATGCACCACCAGGGAGTAAATCAGCATCAAAATACTGACGGCAAAAATCAAAAAGCCGCAGGTGGTAATCATACGGATCGGCTTGATACTAAAGGAGGTGATTCCATCCGTAGCGAAGGAAAGCATCTTTTTTAAGGGATACTTGGACTCCCCTGCAAAGCGCTCATGCCGCTCATAGGTCACCACATCCGATTGATATCCGATCAGAGGTACAATCCCTCTCAGAAACAGATTAACCTCCTTAAACTCTGCCAGCCCCTCCACGGCCCTCTTACTCATCAGACGGTAATCCGCATGGTTATATACAATATCCACACCCATAGCCTGCATCATTTTGTAAAAGCTCTGAGCCGTAAATTTCTTGAAAAAGGTATCCGTCTTTCTGGCGCTCCGCACCCCATAGACCACATCATTCCCTGTGTAATACTTCTCTACCATCTGATCAATCACATCAACGTCATCCTGCAGATCCGCATCCAGAGAAATCATCATATCCGCCCTCTCCTTAGCCGTCATGAGACCTGCCAGAAGCGCGTTCTGATGGCCTTTATTCCGGGAAAGCTTTACACCGGAGTAGATGGGATTGGAGGCATGAAGCTCCTCGATAATCTCCCAGGTCCGATCCTTCGAGCCGTCATTTACAAACATGATTTTACTCTCAGAAGAAATCATATTCCGCTCAAGCATGGAATTCATCTTATCAAGAAGCTGTCTGGCCGTCTCCGGCAGCACCGCCTCCTCATTGTAGCAGGGTATCACCAAATATAAAATATCATTTCCTGTCATCAGGTCGTTCTCCTATTACTGTTTCAGTTCCGTAATATCGTATGTCTCTTTTATGAAATAAGCTCCTTCATATACGCCTCAATAGCATCCTGCCAGCTGGCGAAGGTATAATCCGTAGTCAGCTTCAGCATATAATTCTCCAAAATCGAGTAGGCCGGCCGATCAGCGGAAGCCGGGAAGCGGCGCTTATACTCCTGTGAGGTAATAGGCTCAATCTCCGTATTTTTCCCTGCCAGCCTGAGAACTGTCTTGGCAAATTCCGCCCAGTTGGTATCACCCTCACAGGTTCCATGGAACAGCCCATAATTATCCGTGGGCAGCAGGTACTTGATGGCCTTTGCCAGCTCCGTGGCACTAGTGGGCGTTCCCACCTGATCCATCACAACCCCAATAGTATCGTTGGTCTCTGAGAGCTTCAGCATGGTCTTTGCAAAATTATGACCATCCCCGTACAGCCAGGCAGTGCGGATAATAAAGAAGTGATCCGAAAAATCCCTTACAAACTGCTCACCTGCCAGCTTGGTAACCCCGTACATACTCTTGGGCGCCGGCGTATCAAACTCAATCAGAGGCCTCTCACATACATCTCCCGGAAATACATAATCCGTGGACACATGCATCAGCTTTGCCTTCACGTCCGTTGCCGCAATGGCCAGATTTCTGGCGCCGATGGCATTGATTTTGTAGGCCAGATCCACCTCTGTCTCACACTTATCCACATTGGTGTAGGCGGCGCAGTTAATAATCGCACAGGGCTTCACCTGCCGGGCAAAATCCAGTACCTCATCCACCCTGGTAATGTCCAGCTCTCCTACGTCCGTATTGATCAGCTCATATTCCATGCTCCCTGCATACTGCTGATTCACCGCCCGGCCAAGCTGTCCGTTACAGCCTGTGATCATAATTTTCTTCATAGCTCTCTCCTTCTCTTCTTTCTTATTTCCGTTTTACAAATACTCAATCAATTACCTCTGCCTCTGTATCCTTCGCCGGACCTGTCTCCTCCAAAAGCCTTTTCTGCTCATCCCGTCTCTCCTTTTCCTCCAGGGCCAGCTCCTGTGTCAGATCCTTCACCTTGTTCTCCAGGGTGGACAGCTCAATGGTCATAAAGAACAGCTTGACCATAAGGACAAAAATAAACAGGAGGAAAATAAAGTTTACGGGAAGCTGCATTCCTATCATTCGGGTAAACAGAGAGACCAGCCACGGAAACAGACTGAATACAATCAAAACCCCGGAAAAAAGAATCCAGAAAATCGCATACTCAATCTGAAGCTTCGACTGACGTATCCGCTTTAAAATATAATAGGTGGTAAATAAGGATACCACAATCAAAAGGATTCGAAATATAGGCGTCATCGAACCTTCACCTCCCTGCGCTTCCGAAAATTCTGTATAAATAGAATGGACAGCAGCATACGCATCATATACATTACGGATCGGGACAGGTTCAGATAACTCTCGCCTGCTACCCGCTCATCCATCTCCACCTGTACCTCTGCAATGGTAGCCCCCTGCTTTAACAGATAGGAAATGGTATCCGGCTCCGGCCCATAGTTGAGATTCAGGGCAAATTCGGCAATCATCTTTTTATTGAACATCCGCATGCCAGAGGTTGGGTCCTTCACCCTTCTTCCTGTGGTAATTCTGGTAGCAATGGAAATAAGGTTGCTGCCCAGCATCCGCAGGGAATGTGGCTTCTTCTTTGTCACAAACCGGGAGCCAATGACAATATCATACCCCTCCTGTATCTTGTCCAGCATAGCGCCGATAAATTCCGGACGGTGCTGTCCGTCCGCGTCAAACTGAATGGCATAATCGTAGCCCTGCCGATAGGCATATTTAAGGCCTGTCTGAAAGGCTCCCGCCAGCCCCAGATTCACCGGCAGATCAATCAGCTCGTAATCCATTCTTCGGCACAATCCCGCCGTGTTGTCAGAGGAGCCGTCATTGATCACCACATAATCATAGGTCGGATAGTTCTTCTTGAGGTTCTCAATAACCCGCACAATATTTTCTTCCTCATTGTATGCCGGAACAATCACCAGACACTTCATTCATCTTCTCCCTCTTGTGCCGCTTCTCCATGTTCACCTTCCTCGCCTGCCCCTTCCTCAGTATCCTCTTCAGGCACAAGCTTCACCATATAGTCCTTATCATAGTAGGCACACATAGCCTGATTCCGGCTTTCATCCGGATCCGGTGTCAGTGTTCCAAAGTACAAAAGCTCCGGACGGTAGGTAACCTCCTCCACCTCCACCTCTCTCAGATTGGGATCATTGTACATAGCCTCCCGCTCCTTTATCTCCTGATGATACACCTGGGCCTCTCCATATACCAGAGATTTCAGTGCTTTGGCGGAAAGAATCTCCTCCACATCCCGCACCATATTGATCCTTGCAAAGCCCAAAACCACACAGAAGATTCCTGCGGCTCCCAAAAGAAGAGGCGCTGCCTGCCGGATAAGCCCTTGCAGCTGCTCCTCACATCGTTCATACCTCCGACGCAGCCAGCCCGCATAGTAAATGGCATTGGCACCATAGAACAGGATCACTCCATAATACAGAATATTGTAATAACGCCCGCCGGAGATAAAGCGCACCGCATACTCTCCCGGCACCCACATCACCGCCACCATGCTATAGGTTACCAGGGTAAACATCAAAGGACAGCGGAAGGAAAACCTCGTATCCTTAAGCTTATACAGCATATAGAGGAACAGTCCTATCATCACCAGCACAATCACTACATTGGTACACTCGGACAGATACTCCAGAGAATGAGAATAGGACTTGTAAATGGCCTGCAGCGGCGTGCGGGGCTCAAAGTTCGACTGTCTTCTCCTGTTTCCCGGCGCAGCCAGATTCAGGATAAAGCCGGCGTAATACACAATGCTTAGAGCTGTCATGCGCAGCTTCATAACCTTATCGTACTGTTTTCTGACTAAAATATCCAACAGATTAAGAAAGATAATCACTGCCGTCAGCAGCATAATGGGAAACATATTCCCGGACAGCAGAAAGGCCATAGCCATCATGGCGATCATGCGTTTGACCGGAATCTGCTTCTCATATTTACACCAAAACAGCTTGGAGGACAGCACCAGCATAACTCCAAACATTCCCGTATAGCCAACGCTTCCTATCCACCAGTAAAAGGCCTCCAGTCCAACGGGTACATACTGAATGCAGAGCATCAGAAGTACAGCCGCTACACTGACCGCCACATGCTTAGACAGCCCCAATATCCGGTGAAGCAGCACCTTACAAAAATAGATAACGCCGCCGCACAGCAATCCTAACAGAATAAAGGTATGAGTAAAGGTCAGCTTCTCGGAAAAAATCGAGGGTCTTAAAGCCCCGATGATGCTGAACATAAAGGTTCCCTGCCATTCATGCCACAGATTCACCGCCCGCTGAACGGCCGCCTGCAAAACAGGAATCACACAGCCAAGGCCCTTGTTCTCCACAAACGCCCGGTGTGTCAAAATTCCATAATTAAAGTCATCCATAACCGGATGATTAAAAAAGCTCAAAGCCAAAACAGGCAGCAGACTGATCCCTAAGCACGCCAGAAGGAAACGCTCCTGATTTTTCTCCTCCTTAATCCACTCCATCAGCCGCTTCCACAGCTCATTTGTTATATGATAGATAAATTCCACTTCCAACCACCTTCTATTTGACCAAAAATACCGTTTCTTTTGCTTTAGGTATTTTATCCCTTTTTCACAAATTGCGCAAGTACCCGTAAGGTTCTGCACACATCTGTGAACCAGGCATTCCTTACACCGTTCTCCTTCAGCGCCCGGTGTCCCTCCTTAAGCCCTGCCAGATATGCCCCCAGGCTGTTGGTGCTTGTCCCCCCGTGAGCCATATAGATCAACACCTCCGGCAGATAGGAAAGCTTCACCTTATCATCCTTTAAAATCCGGATCATAAATTCATAGTCAGCAGAAATCCGGTAGTCCGTCTTATAATACCCAAAGGTCTCATAAACCTCTCTGCGCAGATACAGGGTAGGATGCCCCGGCATCCAGCCGTAGCGGATACGCCCCTGCCCCTGATGCCAGCGGCGCACTACCCGATCTCCCTCCATATAGCAGAGATCCCCATGGACCCCGTCGGTCCCCTCCCGCTCTATGATCGCCACCATTCTGGAGATCACATCCGGTCCCGCAAATTCATCAAAGCAGCAGCCCAGGATCTCCCCGGTTGCCATGCGAAATCCTTTATTCAAGCCGTCATAGATACCGGAATCAGGCTCGGAAATCCAAAGCAGGCGCTCACCAAGCTTTCCTTTTGCCTCTTGAATCTCCTCCAGAGTCCCATCCGTAGACCCGCCGTCCACAATGATATATTCCAGATTTTCATAGTCCTGCCTTAAAACCTGATCCACGGTCTTCTTAAGACTGTCCCGATCATTATAGGTTGTTGTCACAATGGATACCTTGGGTTTACGCATCTGCTCCCTCCAACAGCTCCCGATATAAGCTCAGATATTCCCGGAACCTGTGATCCTTATCATATTCCTTTGCTCTGTTTAGGCATGCCTGTCCATCCGGGGGCTCCCTGCGCAGCTCCTCAACAGCCCTCAAAAGCCCTTCTGTATCTCCCTTTGGCACAATCCGCCCGGTCTTCTCGTCCACCGCTTCCACGCTTCCCCCGGTGGCAAAGGTAATCACCGGAGTTCCGCAGGCCAGGGCCTCCAGATTGGTAGTTGGAAAATTATCCTCCAGGGTAGGATTCACGTACACATCTGCCATGGAATAGTATTTTGCCAGCTCCTCCACACTTTCCGTACGCATTACCCCGTGAATTTTCGGATGCAGCCTTTTAAGCTTCTGCTTGGAAAGACCTATCAAAATAATCCGAAAGGAGCTGTCAAGCCTATCCGCCAGGGCCTCAAAGTAAGCATAACCCTTTCTCTCCTCCCACATACTGGCAACTCCCAGGAGCACAAACTTTTTTTCCATGCCAAGCTGCTCCCTAAGCCTGCTCTCCACCGGATGAAACCTGTCCAGATCAATCCCGTTGGGGATTACGCGGACCGGATATTCCTTAAGGTAGGATTCCCTTACCAGATTGGCGAGCCAATAGGAGGGCGTCACCAGTGTCAGATTCGAACCCCCGGTAAACGCCGCCTTTTTCCGGCAGTAATTCCTTTTTGAATTATCCTTAAATAAGGCATAGGGATAAGTCTTCCTGTACTGGGGGCAGCTCTCACAGCCTGTTCTCCATTTTGCACAGCCCACATAGTCAAAGTAGGCGCAATGTCCTGTAAAGCTCCAGCAGTCATGCAGCGTCCAAACCACGGGCCTTTTGGCCTCCTTCAGATATTCAAAAAGCCTTTCTACATTTAAATAAAAGCCATGGATATTATGAAGGTGAATAATATCCGGGTTGTATTCCTCTATTTTTTTAATAAGCTTTTCTGTCTGCCTCTTTGATGCAAATCCATGCTCTCCCCGAAAAAAGGTGTGAAGCACGTGGATTCCCATATCCTTGTTGGTCCCAAACCGATAGGCGTTCACCCCGAAAGGCGCCTCCCGGCGGCCAAAGGCGGCCATGCCATGGTCTCCCTCAGCCTCCAGAGCATGTATCAAATCCACCATAATACGGCCCACGCTGCCGCTGCCGCACACGGTATTAATCTGCATCACTCTCAAAGCATTTCTCCTCAAAATACAATCTCACAGTCCCACACATCTACGCCGCTGTCCTGGAAGACACTGCGAATCCTAGCGCGCAGCTCCTCCCTGGTGCAGCCCTTTTTCAAGACCGCCTGCAAAAAGCCTCCGCCGCCAGCCCCGCAAATCATCCGGGCAGAGAGCAAATCCTGGCAGCTTAAGAAAATCTGATCGATACAGGTATTGGTGCTGCCTCCATCCAGGCGCTTTGACAGCTCCCAGTGGCTTTCCAGAAGCTCCGCAAAGCCGTCAATGTTCCCCTTTTCCAATTCAAACTTCATGAGCACTGCCGTTCTCTGAATCTCATAGAGCACCTCAATGGAGTTTGGATTGGAGCCAATGTAGCCTCCAACGACCTCTCTTAAAAGATTCCGGGCCAGGCGGCGCTGTCCCGTATAAATAAGGACAAACCGCTCCTGAAGCTCCTCCATGGCTGCCTTGGGCATCACCAGATGCTCCACCTGAATCTCCTGAAGCAATCCGGGCTTAGTAGAAGCCAGCTTGATTCCGTCCGTAAGGCCTCCCACCTGATCCTGCCAGCCGCCTCCGGTGCTCATCAGCTGCTCCATGCAAAGTACATGGGTGTATAAATCATTTTCCGTAACATCTTTTCCGATATATTCAAAAATTGCTTTTACACAGGCTCCCGCCAAAATGCTGCTTGTTCCAAGACCTGAGCCCTTGGGAATTCCCATAACCGCCGTAGAAAGGTAGAGACCTCCTCCCAGCCTTTTCAAAAGCTCCTGAAAGGTCAGCTCCTCCCTAAGAGGCACAATGCCGCAGGCCAAAAGAGCCGCCTTATGCAGAGCATAGGTATCAAAGGGATCCCTGCAGCTTTTCAGGCGCTCTATATCTGTAAATTCCTCGTAGGCTCCAAGATCCGTGCTGGCCAGAGCAATACAGGGCTTATCAAGCCTGCGCACAGTCACCACAACCGGCAGAATTCCATTCAGCTTCACGGCCGCATTCAGCACAGTTCCTCCATGCTCATTGCAGTAGGGGGGCGTATCGGACCAGCCGCCTCCAAAGTTCACCCGCACCGGAAGCTCCACCTTTACCTCATCCCTTGTAATATGGTAGCTATCCTCCGTGGGGGTCCTTCCGATGCTTGCATCATACAGGCTGTCACAGATATAGCGGAAGCATTTATTTTCCAGCTCCTCGCTCACATGCCCTTTTGTCAACCTGGACAGGTAGTAATAGAGACGCATACGAAGCCCGAACTCCGCTTCCTCTGCCATTCCCTTCAGCTTTTCAAGCTGTCCCTCTGTCATTCCCTGACTGCCAAATACGGCCGCTGCCTCCCGAATACTTTTGCGCTCTTCTAAGGCCAGCAGAAAGCGGGTAATCCGCACCTGCGTATTCAGCTTGGTCTGCCATGCCGCAATCTCCTGGGTATCCGCCTGCTCAAAGCTTTCCTGCAGGCTTAAGCGCTTCATAGACCGATATTCCTCCGCCCGCTCTGACCTTCCGGCCGCCAAATCTAAAATCACCATGGCAGCTGCCACCGCCTCGCCAATGGAGGCACACACAGGATAAAGGGCCGCGTTCCACAGATAATGGCTCTCCCCGTTCCAGACCTCCTCCGGCTTTAATCCGGCAGTATGAAGGAAGCTCTCAAGCGTTCCACCCAAAAAGGCTCCCTGCCGTTCCAGGGTCTCCTTAGGATTATCATTCACGCCATAAACCCGTATTACAAAGGAACCGTCCTTCTGCTTCAAGCCATGAAGCACTGTGCCGTCCGGAATCGTTTCCCCTCTCAGGGTCACAGCCGCAATCACACAGGACTTCCCCACTTTTGTTCCCTCATAAATATAGCTGTCCTCAATGTAAGAGGACGCATCAATCCTGGTATTCTTCTCAATATAGCTGTTGCTGTAGGCACAGGCACCAGGGTTCTCCTCCACCCCAAAGATCTGTCCGCGCCAGTCTAAAAACTCGTAATTGTCAATCTCCTCTGTCAAAAGGCTAAGCAGCTCTCTCGTAGTACCAAAATGAATAAATCTGGCTGGTGACAGACAGATAAGCTTTAGGGAATAAGGACTTATGGCCTTCCAAATAGCATGGCGGCAGGCCAGAAGCTCTTCGCAGATCTCTCCCTCCGCCTTTTCCTTTAAATACTGCTCCAGGGTCGCCTTTGATGCCAACGGATACAAAAAGTCCCCATAAAAGCTAATGCGTGCCTTTTCATTTACAAAGCGCTCATATTTTTCCGGAATGACCCTTCCCCGCTCTCCAATAAGCCCAAACAGGCTCTCCAGCAGATCACAGTCTAAGAGAATCGCTCCTGTGTCCAGATCCACCGCGTCCTGGCCATTCACGGCACCAAGGCGGCGCAGATCCTCCACACTCTGCTTATGAAGAAAGTTCCCTACATTTCCATGCTCATCACTTAAGAATACACCGTGATCCTTTCCTGTCTCCACATTCTCCTTCACAGAGATGGCTGCCGCCCCATGAAAAGCCACATCCACCTGCAGGGGATTAAACAGCAAAAGAACATCCCCGGACAATACCAGCATTCCCTCCTTAAAGCGGGCCGGCATTCCGGACATTCCAATCATAAATTCATCAAAGAGGGTGGAACGGCGTCCATCCGGAAGCTCTCTGGGCACCGGTGAAAAAAGCTTTCCGCAGGCTGAATACTGGGGAACCCGCTTGGAATCCCCTCCGGAATGAATCACCAGAATTCTTTTATTTCGGAAGCAATGCTCCTCCTCTCTCTGCTCGCTGATGTATTTCATCACATGGAGGGTAGCTCCCCCGGATCCTACCCGCTTCCCCTCCGGATCCGGCAATACCTTATAGATAGTCTGAGAGGGAAGTCGCCCCTGGGCAAGCCTTAAGTCGATCTGCGCCTGATAAGCGGCTGCCTGCTCCTCGTTGGATGCGGTTAAAATAACATAATCCCAGCGGATAAAGTATTTTTTGGTCAGAGCCTTCTCATACTCCTCCCATGCGTCCTGGTAGCTTTGACGCAAAAACAGGTTCTTTATTTTCTGTGGCTTCATAATCTCTCCCATGTTTTCATTTGTTGTAAAATGTGTTATACTAATACAAATTTTCCAAAGAAAGGCAAAGCATACTATGATAATAATACAACCTTCGGGCGGTTTATGCAATAGGATGCGGGTGATTAATTCCGCATGGGAGCTGGCAAGGAAACGGGGGGATCGGCTTACGGTTCTCTGGTATCTCTGTCCGGAGCTTAACTGCTCCTTTGAAGCACTGTTTCGGCCGGTGAAGGAAATTCAGGTGATCAACATTCGCTCTTTAAAGGATCCTCGAAAGCTTTTTTACCAGCTCACAGCCAGGCAGCGCTTTGGCAACGAGGATATTCTCAAGAACAAAACGGACGGCATTCTTCACCAGGACTTTTACGAAAGCCTGAAGAATCCCGTCTACCTCTTTACCTGGGAGCATTTTTATCCTTCCCATGATTACCATTTTTATGTGCCTGCAGCCCCGATTCAAAAACGTATCGACATGCTCACCGCCTCCTTTGGGAAGCGCTGTGTAGGTGTGCATATCCGCCGCACAGACAATACCATTTCCATGGGAAAGAGCACCACGGAGCAGTTTATCGCCCTGATGAAAAAAGAGCTGGATGCTTACCCGGAAACCTGCTTCTTTCTGGCTACGGACGACAGCAAGGAGGAGGCCCTGCTCAGGAAGACCTTTCCCGGGCGAATCATCAGCAATGAGACACGCACCTTAAGCCGCAATTCCGAGGCCGGAATGCATGACGCCCTTCTGGATCTCTACTGCCTTGCCGCCACCGAGAAGCTGATCGGCAGCTACTGGAGCTCCTTTACGGATATTGCCGCGGACATGAGGGGCATCGAAAAGGTGATTGCCGGAGCCGATGAAACAAAATAGGGCAGTTAGTTTGGATTTATGGGGCGCTGCTCCTTTCCCATGCCAAAATACAGGCTGCGGGGCTCCACATGTCCCTTTACCACGGCCCCTGCCGCAATCACAGCCCCATCCCCGATGGTGCTCCCCTTTAAAATCACCGCATTGGCACCTATCCACACATCATTTCCGATGGTAACCGGAGCTGTCCAATAGGAGCCCCAGCCTGCCCGGTAATTGTGATCCTGATCTACAATCACCACATTGTTGGCAATCTGACAGCGATCTCCGATGGTGATACGCTCCAGGCAGGTAATGGACACGTGGGTGTTGAAAAAGCATTTGTCACCAATGGTCAGCTCTCCGCCCTCTGCCCGCAGGAACAGTCCGAACCGGGATACGGTTTCCTTACCCAGTGAGAGCCTTGCCCTCTGATCCATATGGAGCTCCGCATGCTTGCCAAAGGACTGCACCCAGGGCATCCGAAGCCGTCTTCCATATCTGCATTTCCATAAAAGCACCCTGGGCAGGGAGCATACTGCCCGTACCGCTAATTCGTTCATAAGTGGCCGCCTTTCTATATTTCCTTACAGGGTTTCATTCTTCGCTTTTTTCTCCATGGTTTTGTAATATGCTCTGCAAATAAGCATCCCAGCCAGGGAAAGAATCCCCAATATGACAAAGCCAGGGCGCAGACCCACGCCGTCCATCAGCATTCCCAGAAGCAAGGGCGAAAACACCGCGCCAAAGCCTCCCCCTGTGGAGATAATCCCCGCCGCGCGGCCGGAATTGCCCTCATAGCTCTCCACCGCCAGACTCATCAGATTGGGCCAGATGGATGCCAGACAAAAGCCTGTCATGGAAAAGCAGAGATAGCCCATGGTAAGAGAGGGAAAAAGGCTTAAGAGGAACAGAAATATCCCTGTCCCAAGAAGGCTTAAGCTCAAAAGCTTGCGCCGGTATCGATACAGCATCCCGCAGATCACCCGTCCTCCCAGCATAAACAGCCAAAAGAGTGAGAGCATATTGGCCCCATGCTCCGGACACCTCAACTCCGTTGCCGCGAAGCCGTCCAGATAATAGCTGATGCCTCCCTCCAGGCTGGCATAGACAAAAAGCCCTGCTGCCAGATAGAGAATTTCTCTGCCGATGGGCTGATTGTCCTCCTGCCGGGGATTGGCCCCCTGTACAGTATCCTTTCCGGCCAGGGCTGTGACACTGACAGCAGCGGCCAGACCGGCAACAGCACAGATCCGGAATAGGCTCTGGTAGCTCCACCCGAAGCTCCTGCTGCCATATTCCAGAAGCTGAGGGCTCACCATAGCGCCTAAGCTGAAAAAGCACTGGGAGAGATTCATAAACCTCCCAGACTTTTCCCCATGGGCCTCTGCCAGGAGAGCGGAGCCGATGCTTTCACTGACACTGTAGCCCGTACCAATGGCAAAGGCCGACACCATCAGGGCTCCAAAGGCATGAAGGGATGACATGCCAAAGGCTCCAAGGGCAAAAATCAGGCAGGATGCCGTCAGCACCCTCCGCTTTCCTCTTCGGTCCGCAAAGCCTCCAACCAAGAGCGGCATAATGATAATGGCTCCGTACTGGCCGGACACTAGTACACCGCTTAAGCCGGAGGAAAAGCCCTCGGCCTCCATGATTTTCAAAAGGGAAATCTGAAATCCCCCTGCCTCAAAGCCCAACAGAAACAGAATAAAAAAGCAAACTGCCGTCAGGCGTCCCCGTCTATCTTTCATTCCTGTTCTCCCCATTGTTCATTCAAGTCTCTCAAGACCATTTGCGTTTTGTATTCGTTTATTCTACATGATCCAAGGAAGGCCGTCAAGAAGCTGTCCTTCTCACTCACGCCAATTTTTCCGCTGATTCATAGGGAACCAATCTCTTATAATCAAATGTTCCTTGAACCCGAATTTTTACAATGCTATAATGTGAGAAGAATATATTTGATTTTTACAGCGGCAGGGAACTTTGCAGTGAAGCTGCCTTGCGGCAGAGAGGGGAAGGAAATGTACTATTTTATCGTAAATCCCGGTTCACGCTCCGGCAACGGTAAGGTTGTCTGGCAGACCGTGGAGGAGATACTGGAGCAGAAGCAGGCAGAATACCGAGTGTATTTTACCTCTTACCGTTATCATGCAACGAAGCTGGCCAGAGAAATCACCTCAAGGGGCGAAAAGCTGACCCTTGTGACTGTGGGCGGGGACGGCACTGTCAATGAGGTGGTTGACGGCATCCAGGATTTTTCCAAGGTTACCTTTGGCTATATTCCCACCGGCTCCAGCAATGATTTCGCCAGAAGCTTAGGGCTTCCCTCCACACCGGAGGCTGCTCTTCATAATATCTTACATCCCACCTATTTTCGGAGGATTGATCTGGGGCTTATTTCCTACGGCTCCTGGACACGGCGGTTTGCCGGAAGCTGCGGCTGCGGCTTTGACGCCGCTGTGTGCCAGGAGGCCCTTGGTTCTCCCATTAAGAACGCCCTGAACCATTTTAAGCTTGGCAAGCTGACCTATGTGGGGATTGCTCTGAAGCAGATCCTTCTGTTCCGGCCGGTTCCTGTGAGCCTTATTCTGGATCAGCACAAAAAGCTGCGCTTTCCCCGCACTTATTTTCTCTCTGCCCTCAACTGCCCCTATGAGGGAGGCGGATTGAAAATGTGCCCCAAGGCCAAGGCGGACGATGGTTTCCTCAATGTGTGCGTGGTAGAAGGCTTAAGCAAGCTGACCATTGCTCTTATGTTCCCCACGGCCTACCGGGGATGGCACAATATTTTCCGGGGAATTCACCAGTATCAAGTACGGTCTCTGGAAATACGGCCGGAGAAGCCTCTGCCCTTCCACACAGACGGAGAGCCTTATGCGCCGGAGGATGTGCTTAAGGTATCCTGCCTTCCGGGGATGCTTACTATCATTGGAGGAAAGCGAAGCTAACTTATTTCTGGGAATAGCATATTTTCATAAAATTTTCTTAAAATATTCTAAAGGTCATTGTATTGATTTTTTCAAAGTGATATACTTTCGTTTGAGAAAATGCCAATGATGGGATAGAAGATTTTAAGGAGAGATGATGACAGTATGAAGGCTTTTTTTCAAAAGTATAAGCATGCTCTGGTTTTTCTGTATGCGCTCATCTACATGCCCTGGTTCATATGGCTGGAAGGCCGGGCCAATCTGCCTTATCATGTGATTCATGTGGGACTGGATGACTGGATTCCCTTTTTGGAGGGATTTATTGTACCTTATCTGCTTTGGTTCCTGTATGTTCCGGCAGTTTTAATTTATTTGTTTTTCCAGTTGAAAAATAAGCGGGAATTTTATCAGTGCTGTATTTTTCTGTTTACGGGAATGACGCTGTTTTTGATGGTATCCACCATTTACCCCAATGGGCATCTGCTTCGACCCGCATCCTTTGAGCGGCACAATATTTTTACCTTTGCCATCTCTGTTTTGTACCGGACGGACACGGCAACGAATATTTTTCCAAGCCTGCATGTGTACAATTCCCTTGGGGCGCATATTGCGATTGTCAATAATCAAAAGCTGGGACAGAACAAATGGATTCGCGGAGGTTCCTTCCTTCTCATGGTTTCCATTATCTTGTCTACCATGTTTTTGAAGCAGCATTCCGTACTGGATGTGATTGCCGGTATTCTGCTGGCGATTCTGATGGAGCAGCTGGTGTATCATACGGAGTTCTCCTTTGCCCGTTCCAGGAGACGGAAACCAGTAGGGGCCTGAGATTTGTCGGCATAATTGTGTCATACATGAAAAAAGAGGTTATCTGCGAATTATCTTATGGAAATCAAAAAGGAGCTATGATATTATAAAATCATAGTAAAAACACTTTTCTTTATAAGGTAAAAGAGGTGAAACAATATGCCTACAAGCGAAAAAGAAATTAACTGCTATTTATTTGACCAGCTTTCCATCCTGGAACGAATCGAAGCTGTAACAGATGATGAAAAAGCTTTAAAGCAAATAGCCATTGAACGGCGGCAGATCGAGAGAAAATTGTATCAGAAGCCACCCCTTATAAGCGAATAAAGAATACATTTATATTTAGAGGATACCAAAATCTTTGGCATCCTCTTTTGCATTTTACACACTTCACTTGACAAACCCTATTTAAACATCACCGGAAAATCTTGTTACTACTATAAAATCCGTATCCTCTTCACTCCATTTTCGCTTCCAATCTTTAAAATGGGAATGGCAGATATTCGTCTTATTTTTTACAGCCGTATGTTCTTCCTTCACTTTATTTAAAAATTCTATCAGCTTCTCCAATTCCTCACAAGTACATTCTAAGGATACTTCTTCCATTTTCAGCAGCTTCTCTCCGCCTCTTTCATATCCAAAAAAGGTCATTTTTATTACCGCCTTTCATTCTTAGACAAATCTATTCTAAACCAATGTGACACATTCATTTAATTCCTGTTTTTTCCAATACCCTTAATATCTCATCACTCATAATTATTACTGCATGCTCCGGATATCCGGTATCATCATATGGAATGGCATAAACCTCTGCGCCCTTTTGCAAAAATACTCCTAAATACCAAAATGAAGAATCACCTTTTCTTCCTCCACCGCTTTCCGCAATATGTCAGCCAAAAGCTCATACTCTCTTCCAACAAAGTATTCTGCCTGTTCTGAAGTATTGTTTTGTAGATAATCCTTCATTGCCTCTAACAAGTCCTGCGCCATGTTTGAGGTTATCAGGGTTTCCCCATAATAATTGAATCCGTCCCCTTTCCTTTCCGTACTTTCCCAGTACATTTTTACCTGCTTAAATACATTATAATTTTCCATGATAAACTGATACGGAAGCTTTATAAACGAATCCTTATAATTATTATAATGAATTTCCTCCGGAAATTCGCTGCATATAACAAACTCGTGCGGCATACAATCCGGTGCTCTATGAATCAGGTCCGCTTCTTCCTCCAATGCCCTGTGAATCAAAGCCATAAGCTTCCTGCATTCGTTATTCTGCAAGGATTGCTTTAACAGGCAATTCTCAAACTGCTTTAATTCCTCCCATCTTATGATTATTATGCTTTGACTAAGGCCATATTGAAGTTGTTCATCTCCGCTCCACATAAATCTATACCGGCACAAATCCGGTCTCATCTTTTCTATAAGCATGTCTGAAATTCTAATATACCTGGTTTCGTCGCTATCATCCGAACCGTCAAAATAAAACTTATGATTTAACATTCTGCTTCTCCTGCAAAATTTTATAGTGTCCCCTTATCCTCTGAGGGTAACCTCCCACGATTACTATAACACTTATCATAACAAAAATGCTATAGAGACGTTATTTTGTCATCCCTATAGCACATTTTTAATCATTTTAATTGAATCCCACAAACTTATTCGCAATTTTATAAGCCGTCTCCGAAATCTTCCGGCCGCTTCTGCCCGGCAGGTTCATACTCCTTCCCATAATCCCCCATTTCAGCTCATAGTAAAGCTTCGGGTCCTTCTTCTTCAGGTACTTCCAAAGCTCATACTTTTTCTCCAGATTTTCCTTCGTACCGGAGCGGATGGCAATGATAGAGGAAACCACCATAATAATCTCCAGGTAATTCTTCATATAATGGCGCAGCTTCCGATTGGGTATCTGCTTGGGATCTGTCAGCTTATAGTCGTCAATCATCAGATAATTTACCTTTAACTGCTGATCCAGGCGGCTGATCATCACCTTCTCATTAACCGACTGATCCTCCCGTCCAATATAATACCGATAAAAATTCACATCCATATAATACAGATATTTCACATAAGGCAGCGGATGGTATACAAAAATATTATCCACATAGAAGGTATGCTTCGGCAGCTCCAATTCACACTCCCGCAGAAGCTTTGTCCGGTAAATCACGGAATGCATTAAAATATACTGCCCCTTCAGAAGAAACTTCACATCATCCCAGGTAAAAACACGATCCTGCGGAAATGCGGATCGGTAGCTCATAACCTTCTTGCGCTTCTGCCCTTCCTTCTCATAGACAAAATTGCTGATCAGCATATCCACCAGCGGCCTTGCCCCCGCCAGATTTTCCAAAGTTTTCAAAATCTCCTTATAGGCGGAAATTGATACCCAGTCGTCGCTGTCCACCACTTTAAAATACAGCCCCGTGGCATTGCGAAGCCCCGTATTGACCGCCTCGCCGTGGCCTCCGTTTTCCTGGTGTACCGCCTTGATAATGGAAGGATATTTCTCCGCATACTCATCTGCGATAGCCGCCGTTCCGTCCGTAGAGCCGTCGTCCACAATGATAATCTCTACTTCCTCGCCTCCTACCAGAAGCGAATGAATACAGTTGCGCATATAATTTTCCGAATTGTAGCATGGAATTGCAATCGATAAAAGTTTCATATTGTCCTCCTGTGTCAGTCTTTCGCCAGACTCCTGGCCAGCGCAATCGCTTTCCCGGCCATAGCGTCTATATTATAATATTTATATTCCGCAAGCCGTCCCAATAGATGAAAATGAGAAAATCGCTCCGTAAGGGCCGCGTATCTCTCATACAGCTTATTATTTTCCGGATTCATAATTGCATAATAGGGAATCTCTCCCTCCGCTCCCGTGTAAGCAAACGGATACTCCCGCACAATCGTCGTCCCTTCCGTCTCCTGCCCGGTGAGATATTTAAATTCCGTAATCCTGGTAAACTCCTCACTCACCGTATAATTCACCACACTGTGTCCCTGATAATCAGGAATGTCAAGATGCTCAAAATCAAACCGCAGAGAGCGATAAGGCAAACGCCCGAACCGGCATCCAAACAGCTCGTCAACCGGTCCCGTATAGATCACGCTGCCGGAAAATTCTTCCCCATAGAGCAGAATCTTTCCAAGGCTTTCCGAAAGCTCCATCACATCCCTTGCGTCCACTCCCAACCGCAACTCTATTAAGGGATGATCCAGGATTTTTTCAAACATAGGCGTATAGCCGTCGCGAGGCATTCCCTGGTATTTGTCACCGAAATACCGGTTGTCATGGGAAATTACCACCGGGACGCGGCCCGTCACCGCCGGATCGATCTCCTCCGGCTTCTGTCCCCACTGCTTCATGGTATATTTTAAGAAAATATTTTCATACACATAGTCCGCAATCGCCTGAACCTCCGGGTCCTGCTGCTCCCGAAGCTTAAGAATCGGCACGCGCGCGCCCTCGCCGAAGGTGCTTATAAGCTTCTCTTTCAGGACCGCAGCCTTTTCCTCCCCGTAAACCTGCCTTAAGGTATTGAGATTAAAGGGCACCGGAATCAGCTTATCCCCCACCCTTGCCACCACCTCATGGCCGAAGGCGTACCACTCGGTAAAACGGGAAAGCCAGGTGTAGACCTCCTCGTCGCTTGTGTGGAAAATATGAGGTCCGTACCGGTGAATCAGGACTCCGTGGGCGTCCTCCTCGTCATAGCAGTTTCCGCCGATGTGCGCCTTTTTTTCCAGTACCAGTACGGATTTATTCTGCTCCTCCGCCAGTACTCTTGCCGCAGCAGCCCCGGCGATTCCGGAGCCTATTACGATTGCATCATACATCTTTCTTCACCTCTGTGTTTATTTGCATCTATTTGGTAATCAAACTGCAAGCTAAAAGTGGTGCTTAAAATATTCCGTATAAGCTCCAAATGCCGCCGGAATGGAATAGCTCTCCTCCATCTGCGCCTTTTCCACAAAGAAAAATCCCTCCGGCTCCTTTTCCGGTTCCTCAATCTTCACCGCATACCCGGCCATATGCCATTCGATATGGCTGAAAATGTGCTTTGCCTCCGGTAAGGGCTGAATACGGATGGGCGACAGGCCAAGCTCCTTTACATAGTCAAGAATCTCCTGGCTATCAAACCTCCCCTCCAGATTGGGCAGCTCATAGAGGCCGGCCAGAAGTCCCTTGGGCGGCCGCTTTTTCAGCGCAGCCTTATTGTCCGAAAGCAGTACGAGAACGGTTCTGTCCTCGATGCGCCTCTTTTTGGGCGGGGTTTTCTTTGGAAGTTCCTGCTCCACACCGTCGGCATGCGCCCTGCAAAGCTCCTTCAGAGGGCATTCCTCGCATTTCGGAGCTCCGTTCGGCACGCACACAATGGCTCCCAGTTCAATCAGGGATTGGTTGAAATCCCCTGCGCGCTCCTTTGGAATCACAATCTGTACCTGCTCCTCAAAGCTTTTCCGCACAGACTGCTTCATAATATCCTCATAGCTTTTCTGAACCCTTGACAGGACTCGAAGCACGTTGCCGTCCACAGCCGGTCTGGGGATTCCGAAGGCAATGGAGGCGATGGCGCCTGCCGTGTAGCTTCCGATTCCGGGAAGCTTCAGAATCCGTTCAAAGTCTGCCGGCATCTCGCCGGCATTTTCTGCGGTCAGTTCTATGGCCGCTTTCTGCATATTGCGGACCCGGTTATAATAGCCCAGGCCCTCCCACAGCTTCATCAGCCGATCCTCCGGCGCCTCCGCCAAGGCCCGAATGGTAGGCAGCTCTTTTATAAACCGCTCAAAGTACGGCTTTACGGCCTCCACCCTTGTCTGCTGAAGCATGATTTCCGATACCCACACCCGGTAAGGAGACGGGTCCTCTCGCCAGGGCAGCACCCGCGCGTGGCCGTCATACCACTCTAAAAGCGGTGTGACAATTTCCTTTAATGCTTCCATCTATAAACGAACCTCAACTTCCTGATCGATCGTAAGCTCATCGGGCTTCACCAGACAATCCCTGGCAAATATGCCGACGCCCTCTTTTGCCGCCCTTCGAAGCGCCTCTCCAAAGGCCGGATGCGTTGTGTCGTTGGGCTCCATAAAGCGGACATTTTTCATCTGAATGACAAAGAATATATATGCCTCATAGCCTGCTTTTCTGCATTCGATTAATTCCTGAATATGCTTGACGCCGCGCTCGGTGGGAGCATCCGGGAAACGGACGATTCCCTCCTCCTCCAGAGTGACGCCCTTTACCTCCATAAAAATCTTACGCGGGCCGTCCTCAATGTAAAAGTCAAAGCGGGAATTTCCATAGCTGCATTCCGGCTTTATCATGGCGTCCAAAGCGCAGAAACCGCTTGTGCGGAGCCATTCCGCCGTTACCTTGTTGGGCGCCTGGGAATCCATGTTAATGAGGCGCTCGCCTTTTTTTACGGCAATCAGATCAAAAGGCGTTTTTCTCGCCGGGTTGGACTGACGCTGTATATACACTTCTGCGCCGGGTAAAAGCAGCTCTTTACATCGGCCCGTATTTTTTACATGGCAGATTTCCCGTTTTCCCGCCTGCTCCACGTAGGCGATAAAGCGGTTGGGACGCTCCAGGAAAACTGCCTGTTCTATGTGATTGTACTTCATAGTATTTTTCAATCTGCCTGCTGCTATACCTTAACGGACGAAGTCCGTCCATCCCGAAGGGATATGCATTAATGGGGTACCCGCTAGGGTATACTTTGACAAGCAGGTTCTGCCTGGACAGGATGGATAGATATTACAATATATCCCGTAAGTATGTTAGCGCAGATTTATTAACTTCCTTCTATATTTTTATTAAGATTATGTAAAGTATTTAAAATATTACATGTATTTCGAATACTTTTTAACACAAATTATTCAGTTCCTGGTTCTATCGTAAACTCATATGGATTTAACATTTCTGAAAAATTATCAGAAAAAGCTTCTAGTCTCAAAGTAAAAGGTTGTGACTCTGATATTGCTTCAAAAACTATGATTCCATCGGTTGTATTTCCAACCAGCAAATCGCTCTCTATACTATCATAACCTTCTTCCCAGCTATATTGTTCATTATACTGTTTTCCATCTTGTGAAATCTTGGCATTAAAAGGATATAAATGAAATACGTCTGTTCCTTCATTTTGCACTGTCACATAAACCCTTGTTTCATTCTCATCAAACTCAACTTTATTGACTATAATTGAATAATCATGCTGTGTTTCTGTTTGATTCACATCAATAGTTGTATACGTTGGAATCTCATCTTCTGCTTCCGTGACCGGATAACTAAACTCAAAAGGTTTTATTCTTTCATCAAAATTATCAGAGCTTGCATCTAAAATCAAAGTGAACGGTTGATTTTCAATGGGCTTAAACGTTATAATCCCTTCCGTGGAATTTCCCACATGCAAATCACTCTCAAAAGTGGGGTAATCCGCTTCGTAATTATATTCTTCTGATAATTGTTTCCCATTTTGTGAAAGAACCGCATTAAAGGAATAAACATGGAACACATCTGAACCACTATTTTGAATGGAAATATAAACTCTGGTTTCTTTTTCTGCTAATTCCACTTTTTCAACAGTGATTGAGTAATCGTACTGCGAAAGGGTTTTATTTACATCTATGGTTTCTTTTGTAGGTGAAACAGCATCTATGTAGGATACAACTTCATATTCACGGGCAATTACAAGCGGCGCCGTAACAGCTCCGCCTAAAATATTTTCACCATCCACTTCGGAATCAACCAGGCCAATAATGCGAATGTAATCACCCTGCTTCACTTCAAAATCCGTTGCAGGAATATAAACAATCGTATTTTTGTCCTGATTTTCTATATCTGTAAAGAATTGAATGGTAACTCCATTTTCATCATTTTCAGGAGTAGTAAAAACCTGTCCCACAAGTTCTACACAATGATGCAAAAACTCCTCCGTATTTGAATAAAATGTTCTTAATTGTTCATCTTTTAACGGGACGATTACATCATCCTCATAGGTTCCTATTTCAATTTGTCCGCTTTTCCAAGTTGTTTTACCATCTCCCTGAAAATGACCATTCACAAAGGAACCTTCATAAGTCCATTCAACGCCCTCATCGTTTTTAGCTGTAAATTTTCCCCGACCGTTTGGAATGCCATCCGTCATATCTCCCGAATACTTTCCGGTTCGGTCACCGTATGAGAGGTGCAAGGTTATTTCCTTTCCACCGCATGCCGCCAAAGTAGATACAAAAAAGCATTATAAATACAATCCCCAATGTCTTTTTCATGCTGATACCTCCATATAATTAAGAATTCTTGATTTTTTAATTGTATAGTAAATGCTTAGAAAAATCAAGTTTTCTACTTTGTATGCTCTCCACAGGGACAAACTCTTATTTAATAATACTGTAATACATCAACTGTTACAGGACCCGCAATCCCATCCACCGCAATACCAAAATGTTTCTGTACTGCTCGAATGGCCCTGTCCGTATCATTGCCAAAAATACCATCAATATTACTTTTTCCACATTTCCTTTGTGCTGGTAAAAATCCAAGACGAATCAAATGATATTGTATCCATTTAACATCATTTCCATATACTAAAGGACGCTTGAGACGTAAAATTCTAACAGGAATTGGATAGATATTTTCTGAAAATTCTAATGTTTCTTTTTGAAATATATCATACCATAAATTCATATCTACATTTCTTTGGATACCTGATACTTGTCCCTTAGAACTATACTGCCATCCCTCTAATTGACTGATGACAGGTTTCTTTTTGGATGGTGGATTTTTGGATACATCCATTCTAGTACCGTAGGGGTACCGCGCAATCCAAAAATTGCAGAAAGGCTGATTTATGTAGGGTTTTAAATTGCTATTGTAGAATGACAATCCTGTGTAAACTCCAAAGTCCAGTCCTGCAAGCTCAATTTCATTTTGATACGCTTTTATGATTTCCAGCAGGAACACCCCTTTACCTTTTAGACAAGCGTCTTCTATGTCAAGCCAAACCTTCACCTTTCTTCCTGATAAAATCGTAATTACTTTTCTTGCATCCAATTTAGCCTTATCTAGTGTTACTGCATAAGAATAGTTGTATACGCCTATAATGGGGAGAGCTACTTTTTCACAGCCTTTCCAATTATTTTCAAAGTGTTTGTCCGGATTTAAATCTTTACGAATCGCTTTTAGAATTGCACCTTGTATTCCTGATTCTTTTACCCTTTTCCAATCAATATCTCCTTGATACGAGGATACATCAATTACTTTTTTATTCAAATGCGGTTCCTCCTGTCTGCCTCTGCATTATCTGACTTTTCTTGTAATATTCCCAGCGCTTTCCTTAATATGTTTGGCATTGGTCCTCCCATAATTCCATAGTTTTCAACGATAGAAATTCCTTCATTTACAATAAAGGCAATAATTACTGCTGTTTTAATGTAATTTACCTGCAATGTCACATCTAACCGATATGCAACCATGATTACTAATAAGGAACAACCTTTTCTGCATAGACCCTTCCATGCGGAAATACTGTTAAGAGCTCCACTCTCCGATTTTTCGCTTTGCTGCCAAATGGCTGCAATCATTAGACCCATCGCAAAATCAATCCCCATAAAAATAAGTAAAGTTGCCAAGTCTTCTGTCCAGCCTCCTAATAATGCATTAATGATGAAACTGCTTCCTGTGCCTAATATAGTTAGAACAATCATTTTTATAGTATTACAACTCATTGCTTTTCTCCTTGTTATCTAAAAAAGCCTTTTGTGGCTCTATGTTTATAGTTATAATTAGTGTTTATAAAATTTACTTTGATTCCCTTTTGAGCGCTAAGTGTGAAATTGCATCCAATTGGAAGTATCTATATATCGTTTGATGCTACCGATCCGGCCTTGCTATTTGGTGGCACATGGGAGCAAATACAAGGGCGATTTTTATTGGCGGCCAGCGATGAATACGAAGCTGAAAGCATCGGAGGTGAAGCTACACATAAATTAACTGTAACAGAAATGCCAAGTCATAGTCATTCCTATCAATACACTACAATTTATGCTTTCCCATATAATAGTGCGAGCGATAAAAGCAATTTGCGTAGTAATGAAACATCTAAAACTACTTCGGCAGTCGGAGGCGGTCAACCTCATAACAATATGCCCCCTTATCTAGCAGTATATATGTGGAAAAGAACATCTTAAGCCACTCGTTGCCACATATACACAGCCAGATAAGGCGGCATGTTATTATGGGCTACACTACTACCTGTATTTCCTGTTGTACCACCGTTCAATACATTGTAACCACTACCATTAACTTCCACACGGACATTACCCCCTGTTGCCCGCCAATTCATAACATCACTATGCCTGTGGCTTGGCATTTCTGCTACGGTTAATTTATGAGTGGCCTCACCCCCAATGCTCCCAACTCCATGTTCGTCATTGGTTGCCAATAAAAATCGTCCTTGTATTTGTTCCCAAGTACCACCAAATAGCGAGGATGGATCTGTAGAGTCAAGTGACATATAGATACTCCCAACCGGATGCATTTTCACACTTACCTCTCGAATAGCATCCCCCGTCAGCTTCGCATCCGCAGCATATCCTGTCTCTTCCGCCACCAGCGGATCAACTACATCCCCCGAATCAAACTTATTGTTTATTTCCCTATGAATCGCATTGATCTCCGCCTGTCCAAACTCACTTCCCACCTGTACATACTCTGTTACATCCACAAAGGATACTGTCCCATCCTCATTGGTCATCATCTGATAACGTCGTCTGCCCTCCATGGTTTCGGCAAGGATATCATCCTTATAATTTGTTAATAATTCTGACATTAGCATTTCGCTCCTTTCTTTAATTTGCACA
This sequence comes from bacterium 1XD21-13, assembly GCA_009917555.1. Lineage (GTDB taxonomy): Bacteria > Bacillota > Clostridia > Lachnospirales > Lachnospiraceae > Laedolimicola. The sequence continues at coordinate 109,365 of QZDX01000011.1, forward strand.
TGGTTTTTGTGCATAATGGTATACCCGCAGGGTATTTCCTTAATCTGCTACAGGACATTTCCTGTTTCCCAGGCGAAACGACAGCCTGGGCTTATTTTCCTTCTGTTCCTTCAATAAAGTATAGATTCTCAAAGTTGCTGCCTCTATCCGGTTCAAATCCTCATACCCGATAAAAGCCTGGTTCTGCACATATATCGTCTTTTCTCCTATCGCAACCGGATAAATTTGGGAATGTATCTGCTCCAGATTATCCGACAGCATATTAATCTCATCCGCATAATAAAAGCTCGAATAATCCTTATCCGGCCCCATTTCCCCAATCCCAAAGGGATGATAAAGCATCTCCGCCATCTTATGAAGAAACAGCAGATTGTTCTTAATGCGGTTATAATTGGGTGCATCAAACCTTTCATCACCGGTCCAATCCGTTTTCGGCTCCATCCAACTCATGTTTCCATCACCTTCCTCACCTTCATTTTTCCACTCCATGCACCATTGTATTTTAGTTCATTCTGATAGCAGCGTATCATGGCCTGTTCTCGGTTTCGAAGCTCCAGGAAAAACAAATCATTTGCATCCACCCTGGGATCTCCCCGGTAAGACACCTCATACTCAATAGGTGCCTGATAATACTCCGCCAGCCATTGCTCCAATTCCTCCGCCTGTCGTACCGTGCCAATCAGTTCATTTTTCCATACCTTCTCTTCGCCAATCGTATTATGCTGAACCGCATAACGGCTTTCATTGGTCTGATACTCCTTTCCATTTATCACTACCTGAATCGTTTGTTCTGCCGTCACATAATCAAAACACAATTTTGCATAAAAATCAGAGCTTTCCGTAATCCGAACTCTGGTTCCATTCGGAAGCGTATCGCCATATACCGTTTCACCTCCCTCCCGTTCCATAACAAATGCTGCCGAAATTTCATAAGAAGCTTTGTTAAAATACACCACCCTCTCATATTTTTCCGGAGAAATTCTCATTTCCTCACTATAAATCTGTCCCGCCTCTTTTGTGCTTTCACTATAAATCGTGCGTATCACGGACAAGGATTTCAACTGCTCCTGCTTTCTGCCCTTTGGCGTTGCCGTCAAATCCATATCATATTCCAGAATATAATCCGTGACATCGCCAAATCCTATCCGGTCCAAAGCTATCCTTGAATTTGGATACCCCTTCGTAAATTCAATCTCCATCCGGTCAAAATCTTCAAAGCTCTGATTCAAAATACACTCCGTCTCTTCGTTCCCTGTCACTTCAAGCACATTCAAAAGCCTTTCGTCATTGTATGTACGAATGATAAATTCTTCCGGTGGGACAGAACGAAAACTAAGCCCCATCCCATAGCTGTTGTAGGCACTCTCCAAAATAATCTCAACAATCGGATTTTCCTCAAATTCTCCATTTTCATCACACACAGCAGCACTTACATACCCCGTATCATCAAAAAAATCTTCCCGATTCCTGGGAAGAAATATCATAGAGCCATCCGTTTTTGCAAAATCCCGAAATGCCGCAGCATAGCTTGTTCTCACACCATTCCCCAACACATTTTCCACATGACTGTGAATTGCCTGCTGGTTTGTGCTTGCGGTCATATCAGGCGTAAAGGAAGATTTTATTTGAATTTTTCTGCTCCTGTTTTGAAATAGAACACACCGGCAGGCATTCGCCAACATCTGCAACGCTTCCACATGAGAGACCACCGGTACAGGGTTGTATAGAAGCACGCCTTTCAGATACGGATCCACAGCGTACTCATTTTCCTCCAATCCCATATCTTCCAGAATGTCCAGTGCCAAATCGTAAGCCGTAATTCCCTCCTTTCGGTATCTTCCTTTATAATAAGTTCCTTTCCTGTTATCAAATGTATCAGTAGCCATAAATTTTGCCTGCTTGTCATCCGCATCCCAGGTCTTCAGATAAACCTCATTACTTTCAAGCCATTCAATATCCCCATTTCCCGTGACATCATATCCAAAAGATACACGGATTTCCTGCCCCAGCTCCATAAAATGAATGGCACTCTTTGGATTATCGATGTTGTATCGGAGTGAATAATTGTACACGGTCAAAGACATATCCTGACTTGGTATCCGGTCGGAAATAGGAGAAACATAATCCTTAAAGGAATAGCTTTTTACATCCTTATTGGTAAATACGTTTCCTACCCCGCACAGGAATTTATAAATTCTCAGCCGCCCCTGCCCATTCACCATAGACAGCGGTGTTATCCTGAAAAACGAAACTCCCGTAAATACATCCTCCGTACTCCACAGGGACAATGTATTGCCCGTATATTCCCGTATACCCGAATCACTTTCAATGGTAAATGCCGTCGGATAAGCTTCTCCAAAATCTATGGTTAGCCCTCTGATATTCAAGTCGGCCATGCCAAACCGGATCTCAATGCTCCCCAACAGCCTCTCTGTCACAATGCCATTGTTCATAACCGCATCACCGGAATTTCTCGGAAGAAAAACCATGCTTCCGTCCGTTCTTGCAAAGTCCTGCTCTGCCGTAGCGTAGATGGAATCTATCTCATAAATGTTGAAAGGCTTTGACAGGCTCGAATAGCTGGTAAAGGCATTTTCCGGCACGTCCGCACAAGCTGTTTTCTGTGCATCCTGGTTAATCACACCTATGGAAATATGGATATAAGCCCTGTTGCGAAGAGGGCGTTTCATTGATTCTTTATATGCTCTGCTTACTTTCTGCATTATTCCCACCCACAATCTACCAGATTCAGTTGACAGTTACGGTATAGCTTTATTTTCTTATCCGTATCCAGCCAGTACGGCTCCCCGGATCTTCCTCCTGGGTACATGGTAATCGTTCTCCGTTTCCTGGTCTGCGGGTCCTCAAAGGTCACGGGGATATAAAATGGCTCCAATGCTTTCAGCATCCGTTCCCAGACTGCCGCATCCAGGCCCTCCCACTGCATACTGTCCAGTTTATACTGATTTCTTCCAATCACCTGCCCGACCACTGCTCCGGATGCATTTACTCCGGAATCTACATTGGTCAGTACTGTTATCTTAAATCCCCGCTTTGGTGTGGGGAATGGCACTCCATTTACAATCAAAAATGCTGACATGTTACAATCACCTCTTCTCCATTATGCAGGCTGAAAGCTCAGCCCCATTCTCTTTCTCGCCCTGTCTATGCCGTCAACCAGCGAACGTCCGTCCAGGGAAATGTCCGTGTCTTTCTCCAGGATTGCCCGAAGCAGCATATTCTGTTCCCGTAAAAGAGTGGTTTGCCCGTCCGCATGCATCCCCTGCATGACGGCTCCTCGAATGGCTTCTACGATCTGATCATTATTGGCAACTGCGGAGTGGTTTCCAATGCGACCTACCATCTCATTCATCCCGTTTTCATGGGCCAGGAACAATTCTCCGGTTTCCGGATAGCCGCCGGACGCAAAGCCCTTGACGGAATGTGTGCGAACGGACACCGCTGACATAGAGGATGCGGCCGCTTTTACGGCACGAATTGCTGACATCATGGAACTGCACATTCCCTGTACACTGCTGTTCAAAGAAGATACCGCAGACTGCACCTCCGAGCAGGCGGAACGAACCGTAGACACAAACCCTCTCCACCTTGCCATCCATCCGGTATTCACCGCATTCATTCCGGTCGTTACGTTTGCATTCAGCAGGGTAAGGTTCTGTGTAATCATCAGATTCATCTGCATCCAGATAAGCCGGGTCTGATTCAGCATCAAAGTCCACTTTTGTGCCATCAGCATTGCAATCGCTGTAAAAATCAGACCTATCTGCTGATTCATCAGGGTAAGTGCTTCTGCTACGGACATGCTCAAAAGCTGCATGCTCTCTCCGGAAAGCAGCTGCATATTTTCAAAGCCCAGTTGGAAAGTCTCCATAAATGCCAGGAATGCTGCTTCGGCAATCAGAGTAAAGTTCTCCGGGCTTAGCTGTTCTCGGAAAATGTTCATCAACGTTTCAGAAAATACACGAATTTGCTCCATAATCATTCCCGAATCTGAAAATGGTTCTGCCAGACCTAAAACCGCATAGCTTCCAATCTCTGCCAGTACTTTGCTGGGGCTGTGAATATCCAGATTCTCCCGAAACCCTTCTACCAAATCCAGGCAGACATCTCCAACGCCCTTTTGCAGAGTTCCCTGTTCTCCGCTTATGCCCTCCCATAATCCGGAAATAATGTTTTTTCCTATCTCAATAACTGCTCCATACAGGTGCTCACCTATTCCAATAAAAATTTCAACTATGCCTTCGCCTATCTTTGAGCATCCTTCCAAGATTTTCTCTCCGTCAAATGTAAAAATCCCTGTAATAATCTCCACCAAGCCCGTAACAACATCCACTACTCCCTGTGCTGCCCTAGCCATGCCCGATAACATGCTGCTTAGTGTCTCAATCATTGCTGACCCTACAATTCCTGCCAATATCACAGTCAGAGATGCCAGAATCTCTACAAGGCCCTTTAAACCACTGGATTCATACAACTCATATAGGGCTGCTCCAAGTCCTTTGATGCTTTCCCATAAGGGTGCTACTGCATCTCCTACCTTTTGAAATGCATCTGAAAGAGTGTCTTTTACCATAGTAAAGGCTAAACCAACTATATCTCGGAATTGTTCGCTGGTGTTCCAGAGATCGACAATGGCCAGAACAATGGCTGCTATGGCTGCAACTATACCTACTGCTGCTCCGGCACTAATGCCAAAAACTGCTGTAAATGCCCCTCCAATTGTCTCTGTTCCTGCTAAAATATCTGCAAAAAACTTTCCTATATTTGTTGTTAGCGGGATAAACAGTTCACTAAAAGAACCGCTAACTTTAGCAATTACTCCTTTACTACCAAATAGCTCTTCAAGCCCACTCTCTGTATCTGCCAAAGTTTTCCCCAGACCAGATAATCTAGTTACAATATCCCAAACACCATTCAATGCCGTCAGTCCACCCTCTAGCAAACCGAAAGACTCCGTCAACCCGTTAACATTCTCTGACACAGCCGACATTTCTGCTAAAGTACCAGAGAACTCTGTTATTCCAGTCAAATCTAAGCTCGAAATTCTCTGAATACTATCTGCAAAGTGGGTAAAATTAGTTATCTCAATCTTCCCTAATATTTGCATAGATTGCCCCAGTTTTTCTACACTGCTTGTAAAGTCGTTCAAACCTCTGCTGTTAATTTCTGAAATGGAAGCAGAGATCTTCTCCAGTTTATTTGCCAGCTTATTTAGTTCTACATTCGCCTTTGCCGCAGATATATCTATCTGAGCCTTTATATGCTTCACATCTGCTGCCACAAACATCACTCTCCTTTCGTCCTTGCACTGACGTTCAGAGACGTTCGGGCATAAGAAAAACACCTGCCATTATGGCAAGTGTTTTATCATCCATTTTAAGTACAAGCACATGCATGATTAAAATCTATAAATCATCAAATCCTGTGCTTTCGTTTTGAAGCTTCCTTTTCTCCTTTTTCGGAAGCTCCCCTGTATTTCTTTTTCATCAAATCAGAAGCACTGCCCAGATCCATACCCGTAGCCTGCCGCAACTCCTTAATGGCATAATACATATTGTCATTTCGGGCACAGATCTCATCTACCAGCTTCTCTAATTCCGTACGTGTATCCCCCTGAACCTTGGGTTCCTCCTGCGTCTTAGCTTCTTCCTGAGCCATCATATATCCCAATGGATACCCACATCCTGGACACTCCCGAACCTTATCCGCAATCTGTCTTCCACACATCGGGCATATAATAATTGCCATACCTCCACGGCCTTTCATTGCTTCATTATAACAGTTCTGAAGTAAAAGGTAAAGGAGCCTTATTCATCTTCCTCAAACCTTTTATTAAACTCCATCACCCAAAGCCGGAACTTCTCTTCCCCGGACATCGGCTCCTCTTTTGGCTCCATGGACAACGGTCTTTTGGGGTATTTTCCTCTTTTGGAAAAACAAGACGCAATTGCCATCTGAACATATAGCCCCTGATAATAAGCCGCCACATCCAAAAGCTGAACCTGCTCCTCCTTCTCCTGCAAATATGCTTTCTGATACAGATACATATATTTTGGATTCAATTCCCAAAACACATCCATCTGGATACCGAACCGGATTGCGGCCGGCATCCAGATATCGTCAATCAGACTGGAGAAAGTTACTGGCTCTCTTCCTCTCCTTTCAACGGATCTGCTTCTGCTGTTTCCCCTTTCTTCCGATTGCTCTCCTGCCCGTCCAGATGCAGGAGCTTCTTGAAAAAACCGCTTTCCTGCACTGCATTTGCATATGCCTTATAAATATCCTCAAGCTTGCCGCCGCCCAGAATATGCTGCTCCACCAGATGATCCGCCTGCTCCGGTTCACACTTTGCCACAATCGCTGTAAACGCCGACACCGCAGAAAACAAATAGTTCCTGCTCATCATCCCTTCTACGGGAAGCCCCATCTGCTCCATTAACCGGGAGTGACGAAAGGTCAGTTCCGGAACCTCATAGTTTTTCTGATTGATTTTTACCATTGCCATTTTAATAATCCTCCTGTCCTTATCTCTTCTTTTTCCTTTCAAAATTCCAAATAGGATTCATTATGGAACATTTCATTCCTCTCCCTATGATTTAGGAGGCGGCATAAAAGCCGCCCCCTTACTTTATGCAGCCTGTACTCCTGCAATCTCGATCTTTGTAGATGGTGATACAGATATGGTCATCTGACGAATTCCGTTTACTTCACCCTCACTCACATACACCGCATGCTGTCCGTCCCAGGAAGCCACTCCATCCTTGCCATCCTTGCCCATCTTCAGGCGATAATGCAGTGCTTTCATAGACTTGCCCTTTACTGCCGTATAAGCTTCCAGCGTGTAATTTGCCGTAAACTCCATCGCTTCCATGGTCTGCACACCGGGAACAAAGGTCTGCACCTCATCCTCCAGATCTGTTGTCTCCAGCTGCTCCGGAGCACCGCCCAGTGCAGGATAGGACTTGATCTTGCACAGCTTCTCCCAATCTGTTCCGTTTTCACTTACCTCCAGGATCGTACCAATGGTACTTACTGCTTTCGTTGTTACTTCTGCCATAATTTTTTCCTCTCTTTCTGTCTGTGTACTTTTTCCCACATAAAAATAAGAGCGATTACGCTCCGTTTACAGTTACTATCTGAACCGGTTTCCCGGTGTCATTCAATTATATTGCTCCAATTCATCGTCAGATCCAAAGATCCGCTGATAGCGGCCTGCCCAGCGTACAATGCCGGGACTTTGTTCCTCTGCCTTTCCCGGTCCGTTCCTGCATTGGAATCCATAGGAAAGCATCAGCTTTCTGGCCGCATCGCTGATTGTACAGCATCCGGAGTCTCCCAATGTCTGGTCACAATACACTCTCACTTCAATCAAAGGACTGCATGCCCCTTCTCCTCCTTCCAGATCATAGCCGCTTCCCGGATTCTCAATTAACCTTGCATCCACACAGGGAACTGGATTCTCACCAGAGGGTACATACGGCTGCACCATACAGGCAATCATCTCCTCCAGCTTCTCCTTAAAAATTCCATAAAATTCTTCCCAGTGAAATCCCACCATCTTCCTCACCTCCTTTTTCCCTTTTCAGTTGCACCTGGGTCCTTTGGAATAAAGCTGTACTCTTCTCTTTCCGTATCAAACACATTCATTCCTCCGCACAGTGCTTTCGGACACTTTACATGACCCTTGCCATGAAATCTTCCCAGAAGCCGTCCGCAGCCTCCGCATCTTACTTCAATCAATCCCGCATCTCCTGCCTTTCTTTTTTTATGTAACAGAAAAGCACCGGTGGAACCTTTTCTCCTCCGATGCCTCTCTGTCTGTGAATTACACTTTTCACTGATATCATATTACCACATTAGTATTGTGAATGGTGTGCAACATCACACTTTTTAACAATTTTATCGATCTTTCTGGAAATAGTACTCCTATCATATCCCAACTCCTCCCCGATCTGCTCGTCCGTAAATCCATCCACGTATTTTAATCTCAGGACTGTCTGCTCGCCCATGGTGAGAACCTCCGTATTTTCCAAAAATGATTCTATATCCAGCTTCATATCCTCAAATACACATTCATTTCGCTTGAGATCTGTCACTAGCTGATTTACCGCATTCTCCCTCTCCTCCCTTGATTTTGATCGGACCCCCGATACAACAAAATGACATTCCGTATAGGGGAACCGATTCATGGATCCCTTTACAATTCCATGCTCCGTTGTAAGGGGATGGGTCTCAAAATAACGCAGCCTGCGCTTGATTGATTTGATTCGGCTTTCCAGATAAACATAATTTGTAAAAAAGTCTCTTGTAATTTTCAATTTTTTCCCTCCCATTCCTATTCCTCATGATTCTTTTCAATAGATTTTGATTCGTTCATTTTGTCTCATTTCGTGACATTTAACTGTAAAAATTTTTGGTTTAAATTAATTCGACTAATTTTAATCACCTCCATTAGCGTTTTAGTCACGTTATGTGACTATTTAAATATAACATGTATCTGGTTTTCTGTCAATCACATTTCGTGTCATTCTTCTTTACTTAAGTCACATTTTGTGATATCATGAATCCATAAGGAGGAAGCCTATGGGAAACTTTCAAAATATTTTCAAAGAACTTCGAATCACCAATGGCATGACCCAAACCGAAGCTGCTAAGAAATTAGGCATTTCCCGAAGCACCATAGGAATGTATGAGACGGGTGCTCGGGAGCCCGACTTTAAAACTCTGGAAAAGATCGCCGATCTCTTTCATGTGAATGTGGACTATCTGTTGGGTAGAACAGGAAGCGCCTCTGCCTTTCCAGAAACAACTGTGCAATATTATCTGAATAATGATGCCCGGGATATGGCGCAGTTCCTGTTTGAGAACCCAGAGTACAAGGTTCTTTTTGACGCTTCTCGAAAGGTAAAAAAGGAAGACATTGATTTTGTAAAACAAATGATTGATCGTGTAAGGGGGAATTCTGATGACACCGGATATTAACACGCTGGAATATGATTTACCAGTCAGCATTGCTGGATACACGATCTCAAATGCTGATAGTTCCTATACGATTGTTCTAAATGCACGGCTCACTTTTGAGCGCCGAATGCAAGCATATCAGCATGAGATTGAGCATATTCTTTCGGGGGATTATGACAGAAAAGTAGATGTGGATATATTAGAGTTGAATTCCCACTCTATAACATAAAATTGGGACTATCAAAATAAGCCTTTTAGCTTTTTTATAGTCCCAATTTTTGTATAGAATCTACCAGCTTATTACTGCACACTTTACTGGTGATTTCCTTTACCAAACACAAGCATATCCCTGCCCCGCGTCAAACCCCGCGGCAATAACAAGCTCCTGATTCAACTCATCATAAACCAATACATTCAATCCATTCTCTACCTTAAAATAATTCTTTCCGTCAAATATCATCTGAACCCCTGACTGGTTTCTCCGCACCAGCAGATCCGAGCCCTCGAATTCCATATGACACTGCATGTCCATCTGTCCCGGAAAGCTTTTTTCCTCCTGAGAAGCGTGTATCCAGATTCCCCCCTGTTCCACAATCTCCAAAGGGATTCCCATGTCCGGCAGCACCTCCAGCACTGGCTGTTCCCTGCTGTCATACTCCCCATTTAAGGAAATCACATAGGTATAGTTGGGATTTCCAGTGAGCTTTTCAAGGAAATCATACCAACCAGTCTCTTCACGAAGGTCCTGATTGGCACAAAGCTGCTCCCAGCGAAGTGCATTCTGCCCCCAGCTTTCATAGGCTATCTCTCCCCTTCTGTCCGGAAGCTCATATTTTTCCTGAAGCCAATTTGCCAGCCAGGCACTGAGCTTCGTAGAGCCTCGATGATTCAAATGGGAAGCCTCCGCCATATCCTCCCCCGGATCGAGCCCAAGCTCCTCATACATTCGATTAAAGTCCAAAAACGGCACTCCATTTTCTTTTGCAATCTCCCCGCAGCGATTAAAGAATCTCTGCTCCTCCGTAATATCGATTTGATAGGGAGAGACCATAAATACCAGAGGAATCTCTTCCTCCCTGGCAAGCTCAATGATTTTTTGCAGATACTCCTCCGTCTTTGGCGCCAGCTCCCGGCTATCCGTTATTCCGCTTATATCTGTGAGCTCCTCAAACTCCTTTGTGTCAAAAAGCGGGTAAAAGCCCTTATAAGCCTCTCCCTCCGCCGTATCCTTATAAGACCCGAAATCCTCCCTGGAAAGCTCCGTATATCTGGAATGGTAGGCCGGATACCCCAGCAGATAGGCAAGCTTATTGTCTGGCGTACTCACCTGAATAGCCTCATATTTCTCTCTGGACAGCCGCATGCCAAAGGTATTTGTCATGACTCTGGCTTCTTCAATATACTCCCGTTCCTCAATAGCCCGCACCAGCTCCACCACCATCACCTTGGGTCTCTGATATTTCAAGCTTTCCTTCATATAATAATAGGTATTCCACATGGGCTGCAGCGTTCCTGCCAAATCAAAGGAGGCTATGCCCTTCTCTCGCCACAGAACGGCCGGATTAATATCAGAATAGACATGGCTGCTGCCATAGAATATCACATCAATGCTATTTTTTTCCTGCTCATAAAAAATCTCCATAGGCCGGATACCATCCGCCCTCTTGAGCCGGAAAATCCCATTTAGCCGAGCTAAAAGCAGAGCGGCTAACAATAGAAAAGCCGTAGCCTTGATCATGTTTTTCCTCATTGCCGCCTCCTGTTAAAATTGAAAATAAATAAACTGCTTTGCATCGTACTCCGGTCCATAAATACCAAAAACAGCAACAGCTACAATCAAAAATAAAAGCACGCCCCAGCGAAACCAGAGATTCTGACAGCTCAAAAATGCATCCAGCCTTTCCTTGCGAAAGTAACGAATCAAATCTACCAGAAGCAATAATACCAGCCCTAAAAACAAAATATTCATTTCTGGCCTCTCCAGACCCAGCTGATACAGCTCCCCATTAAACAGGGACCAAAAATCCAGCCTTGTGAACATACGCCCAATGTACGCAAGGGCATCTGCCAGGGAATTGGACCGGAAAAAGATCCAGGCAAAATCCGTAAGCAAAAAGGTAATCATCACCTGTCCCAGCTTATAGCTCAAGCAATCCGTCTTTGTCCGAAGCCTTTGGTTTACCCAGCTCCGAAAGCCCTTCAGCTCGTAACCGATAACCTGATAAAGTCCATGAATCCCTCCCCATATCACATAGGTCCAGCCTGCTCCATGCCACAGGCCGCTGACCAAAAAGGTAAGCATGAGGTTGCGGTATCTCTTCCATTTGGAGCAGCGGCTCCCGCCCAGAGGAATATATAAATAGTCCCGAAACCAGGTGCTGAGAGAAATATGCCATCTTCTCCAGAATTCCGGGATGGATCTTGCGAAATAAGGTGTATCAAAATTTTCCATCAATTGGAAGTCCATTACCTGCGCTGCGCCTATGGCAATGGTAGAATAGCTAGCAAAATCACAATATATCTGCAGCGCAAAGGCCACAGCCCCTACACTCAATCCAAACCACTCATACATCTGATAATTATTAAAAATCTCGTCTACCAATACGGCGATCCGATCCGCAATCACCATCTTTTGAAAGAGGCCCCAAAGCATTAAAATAAGGCCTCTGGCAACCCGGTCATAATTCCACAGCTTTTTTTCCGGCAGATCCTGAATCTGTGTCAAAAGATTTCCGGAACGCTCAATAGGTCCCGCTACAAGCTGCGGAAAAAAAGACACAAACAGGGCATACCGCAGAAAATTTTTCTCCGGCTTCACCGCTCCCCTATATACATCCACGGTATAACTCAAGGCCTGGAAGGTGTAGAAGGAAATCCCCACAGGCAAAAGTACATCAAAGGGCTTCTCCACCACCGTAAGCTGCAAAAGGCTCAGCACCTTATTGACATTTGCCAACATAAAGTCAAAATACTTAAACAGAAACAAAATGGAAAGATTGGACAAAAAGCTTGCGGCAACCACAAGCCTCTTTCTCTTTTCCGAAGCCTTATCTATCAGAAGCCCGCTCAGCCATGTAATCACCGTTGAAGTCAGAATGAGCACCGCATATTTGGGATTCCAGCCCATGTAGAAAAAATAGCTGGCAATCAAAAGCCACGGACAGCGCATTTTTCGGGGCATAACCAGGTAGAGCAGGACCACTATCGGAAAAAAGAGACCAAATTGTAACGAATTAAAAAGCATATTCTTCTCCCTTGTATTTTTGCAGAAAGCCCGTTCGCCTTATCCGTTATCCGCAAAAACAGCTTTTATAATATTACACAAAAATTCTACCGGTACTCCTCCATCAGCTTCTCAAAGGCCGGCATGGCATTGACAATGGTCTTCTCTGCCACGCAGTAGGCAATCCGCACATACCCCGGACAGCCAAAGTCATCACTGGGAACTAAGAACAAATCATACTTTTTTGCCCTCTCGCAAAAAGCATATGCATCCTCCTCCAAAGCCTTCACAAAGAGGTAAAAGGCCCCTTGGGGCGGAACACAGCAATAGCCAAGCCTGGTCAATCCCTCCAGCAGCAGATCCCGATTGCTTCTGTAGGCTTCAATATCCCCCGTATCCTCCACACATCTTGCCGCCACCTGCTGAAAGAGGGAGGGTGCGCAGACAAAGCCCAGCACACGGGCCGCTCCCGCAATAGCCGGGGATACCCTTGAATACTCCGCAAGACGGCTGGGAATCACAATATATCCGATGCGCTCTCCTGGAAGAGATAAGGACTTGCTGTAGGAATAGCAAACCAAAGTATTGTCATAATACCTGGTCAGATAAGGCACCTTTACCTCACCGTATACAATCTCACGGTACGGCTCGTCCGTAATAAGGTAAATCGGAGCCCCATACTCCCGGGACTTTTCCTGCAAAAGCTTTACAAGCGCCTTCAGAACCTCCTCTGTATATACTACACCGGATGGATTATTCGGAGAATTCACAATAACACCCTTTGTCTCAGGTGTAATGGTTCTCTCCAAAGCCTCCAGATCTATCTGAAAATCCGGCAGATGAGGCGGCACAACCTTTAGAACAGCTCCAATCCCCTCCACCCAGCAGCGGTATTCCGGGAAAAAGGGCGCAAAGGTAATGAACTCATCCCCCGGATTGCCAAGGGCCTTGATACAGATATTAAGAGAGGCCGCGGCTCCGCAGGTCATAAAGATATTTTCTGCCGTAAAGCTCTCGTCAAAGCGGCGGTTCAGAGACTCCGCTATGGTTCTGCGCACCCCTGCATCTCCCGGTGCGGGGGAGTATGCGTGAACCTCCTCCGGAGGCTGTTCCATCAGCTCCAGGATCGCCTTTTTTACGGATTCCGGAGCAGGAATACTGGGATTGCCCAGGCTGAAATCGTAAACCTTATCAGCTCCCACCTCCGCCTTGCGCTTTAACCCAAAGGAAAAAATCTCACGTATAATAGAGCTTTTACTTCCAAGCTCGTAACATTCTTCTGATATCATAGCACATTCCTCCTTACTGTCCGGATAGTTCTTTTCCTATTTTACTATTTTAGGCAGTAAAGCGCAAGGAAGTTTTCAATGCATCAAATATAAATGCCTCCAAACAAAGTTGACAAATAACAGCCTCTCTCCGTATAATTGTATTAATTAACACAAAATACTTTTTTACAGAACAGGATAACTAAATTATGGCTGGAATTAAAGATGTTGCAAAATTAGCTGGGGTATCTGCTTCCACAGTATCACGGGTGTTAAATCAAACAAAATATGTAAGTCCGGAAATCACAAGAAAAGTACAGATAGCTGCAGAAAGCCTATCCTATAAAGCAGATCCAGTCGCGCGAAATCTAAAAAAGAAAGAAACTATGACTATTGGTGTTTTAACGGCAGAAATAACCGGCCTTTTCTACCCTTATATCATAGAATCCATCTATAAAGTAGCAAATGAAAAAAAATATCAAACAATCATTTGTGACAGTCAAGGCGGAAATTACGGAGAAGCAGGTGCCCTGGATAGGGAATTTGAAAAATTTCAACACCTAATCCGAAATCGCGTAGATGGCATTATTTTTGTGTCTGTTGTATCTAAGGAGCGTGAGCAGCGGTATCTGGAAAAGCTAAAAGAATTAGCCTCAAGTGAAAAAAAAATTCCTATTGTAAGCTTAGAGAGAAATTTCACTTCCTGGGGGATTGATTCTGTCTATTTTAATGGAACTAGAGGAGCAGAGGTTGCTGTGCAGCATTTAATAGACTGTGGATGTAAAAATATTGCCCATATTACCGGGCCCTATTTTATGAGTATTGTAGAGGAACGTATAGAAGGCTACAAAAACAAATTAAAGGAGTATGGTATCCCCTTCCAAAAAGAGCTTATTGAAGACGGAAATTATACACACATTAGCGGATACAAAGCAATGAAAAAGCTATTTGAGAAAAACAAACAAATAGATGGGGTTTTTTGCGGGAACGATCAAATGGCGATAGGTGCTATAAAAGCATTACAGGAGCTGGGAATCAGAATACCTGAGGATATTAAGCTGATAGGTTATGATGATGTATTTGTATCCAGCATTGTACAGCCTTCCCTGTCAACCATTCATGTGCCTAGACGTGCAGCTGGATTGGAAGTTGCAAATGTATTGTTTGAAAGGATTGAAAAAAAATGCCAAATTGCTTTTCCTATAAAAAAAGAAATACCCACAAGACTTGTCATCCGACAGTCCACTGTCAAAGATACTCCAGAAGATTGGATTCTATCTGAATGGTAAAATAAAAACATGCTAATATGATCGATACATTAGGTTAAGCTTTCAGAGCCTCCATCAGCTTTCACAGGGCTTCACTTAGTGATATTGTGTGTAGTAGCATGTTTTTATTTCTCATTTATGGAAACGTTTTCCTATAATTCTTAAAAAAATTTAGAATAATTTTTTATAAAAATTAAATTTTATATATTTTTTTATGTATTTTGAACAAACTTTTTGTTATATTTTTTGTTATATTGCCAATTTACAGGAAATCGATTTCCTGATATTCTAATAATTACAAAACAGAAAGGAAGGAAGCTTATGGCGCAGGAAGAAAAAAATGTTCCTTTGTTGAAAATGAGCAATATAGAAAAATCCTTTCAAAGCGTAAAGGTATTGAAAAACGTGAAACTGGAGCTCTATGAAGGAAAAGTTCTGGCCCTTATGGGTGAAAATGGAGCGGGAAAATCCACATTGATGAACATATTAATGGGAAATTACCATATGGATGCTGGAGAAATTGAGTTAGAAGGAAAGCCCGTACTCATTCAGAGCCCTATAATGGCGCTCAGGCTTGGGATCTCAATGATTTACCAGGAGTTAAATCCCATTCTCGACATGACAATTGCAGAAAATATTTTCCTGAATCGCGAAAACACATTTGTACATACAAACTTTGTAAAAGAAAAATATGTGAATCAGGAAACAGATCGACTCTTGCAGCAGTTTGATGTTGCCAGAAAAGCAACTGATAAAATGAAAGAGCTTAGTGTTGCCGAATGCCAAATGATTGAAATTATAAAGGCCGTATCCTATCACTCAAAAATTATTATTATGGATGAGCCTACCTCTTCTCTTTCCAGTGACGAAGAGGAAAAGTTATTTTCAACGATACGGGATTTAAAAGCGCAAGGTGTGGGGATTATTTATATTTCTCACCGTATGGAAGAAATATTTAATATAGCAGATAATGTAATGGTTTTAAGAGACGGTGAATTCATTACATCAGAAAGCATACAGAATGTTACAAGAGCTTCTTTGATTAAAAATATGGTTGGGCGAGAGCTCTCGGATATGTATCCAAAAACCAAATGCGAAATCGGAGAAACAATACTGGAAATAAAGGATTTTAACAGGAAAGATATGTTTCATAACATCAGCTTTCAGGTAAAGAAAGGTGAAATTCTTGGAATCTCAGGTTTAGTCGGTGCTGGACGAAGTGAAGTAATAAAAGCAATTTTTGGTTTGGATCCCTATGATAGCGGTCAGATATTCCTAAAAGGAAAAGAAGTTAAAATACGTAATACACAGGATGCAATTCAAAGTGGTATAGCAATGGTCAGCGAAGATCGAAAAGCTTACGGGCTCATTTTATGCAGAAGTATCAACGAAAATATATCATTAGCACACATGAATCAGTTTTGTAAAGGAATTTTTCTAAATCAAAAGCAAGAAAAAAAAGAATGTGAAAGCATTGCCAACAGATTAAATTTGAAAAGGAGGGATATGGGGCAACCGACCGGAGATTTAAGCGGTGGCAACCAACAAAAGGTTGTTATTGCCAAATGGATGCTGCGACAGCCCGATGTGCTGATTCTTGACGAACCCACAAGAGGAATTGATGTGGGTGCAAAAACAGAAATATATTCTATGATGTGCAATTTAGCTTCCAAAGGTATTGCAATTATTATGATTTCTTCAGAGCTGCCGGAAATTCTTGGTATGAGCGATCGGATTATTGTTATGCACGAAGGCCGGCTAACCGGAGAGCTTATGAGAAGTGAAGCAACACAAGAAACTGTCCTATATTATGCTTTGGGAGGAAAAAATAATGAGTAAAAATATTAATATCAGTACAATATTTCGAAAATTCGGACTGGTAATTATTCTGGTCTGTATGTGCATATTGGTGGGTGTTTTATCACCCAGCTTTTTCACAGCTACTAACATATTGAATGTGTTTCGGCAGGTATCTATGAACGGTATCCTGGCCATAGGAATGACATTTGTTCTCATCACAGGAAACATTGACATTTCGGTAGGATCTTTAGTCGCTGTATCTGGCGTCATTGTGGGCAAAGTATTGGAAAGTATTTCTGGTACAACAAATGTCTTTCCTGCTGTTCTGGCCGCTATTATAGTATGCACATGCCTTTCCCTTATCAGTGGTTCTATGGTTGCTTTTTTTAAAGTTCCCCCCATGATCGCTACATTATCCATGATG
Source organism: bacterium 1XD21-13 (assembly GCA_009917555.1). Lineage (GTDB taxonomy): Bacteria > Bacillota > Clostridia > Lachnospirales > Lachnospiraceae > Laedolimicola. Next base: position 126,330 of record QZDX01000011.1, read on the forward strand.
ACGATTGCGAGAGGTATGGCGCTGGTAATTTCCAATGGGCAACCCTATATTCTCCGCTCAAAAATGTTTGCTGTAATCGGGAAAGGTTCCATCGGCGCTTTTCCACTTCCTGCCCTTATCTTTATTGTAACACTGATTATCTTTTGGGTTGTATTGAACATGACAACCTTTGGGCGAAAAGTTTATGCTGTCGGAGGAAATATCAAAGCTGCTACGGCCTCCGGGATTAACTGCCAAAGAGTTATTTTGACAGTCTATGGCTTAATGGGTGCTCTTTCCGGTCTTTCTGGTATCATCCTTGCTTCCAGAATTGGTTCAGGAAGTCCAGCCATTGCGGAAGGATATGAAATGGATGCCATTGCGGCCTGCGTCATTGGCGGAACCAGTACGCTTGGAGGAACTGGTAAGCTTCAAGGAACTCTTCTAGGGGTTCTTATTATCGGGCTTATTAGTAACGCTTTGAGTTTATTAAACATCAACAGTTACTGGCAGCAGATTGTAAAAGGGCTTATCATTGCGTTTGCGGTCATTATAGATACTTATACGAAAGCAAAAAGGGGATAGTGAATGTTAACGGTTGAAAAACCGTTGCAAATAAATAAAAAGGAGAAAATAAAAATGAAAAAGAAATTGTTAGGAGTTGTATTGGCAGTGACAATGGTAGTTTCGTTAGGGGCATGCGGAAAAAGCAATACCGAAACACCAGCAACAGAACCCGAAGTAAAGGAGGAGGCTGCAGAACAGGAAAGCGAAAGCACCCCTAAGGCGTCAAGTGATAAGGAAATTGTAATCGGTGTATGCATAAAAACCTTATCCGATGAATTCCCTAGACAGATTGCTGATGCAATTGAGAATGCTGCTGCCGGAATGGACAATGTCAAAGTAGAGATCAATGACGCACAGGCAGATGTAGCCACACAGTTAGAGCAAGTGGAAAATCTCATTGCAAAGGGTGTGGACGCAATTATTTTAAATCCACAGGAGGCTGACGGGTTGAATACAGCTGTTGAAGCATGTGTAGCTGCTGGTATTCCAGTTATTGAGTGTAACACTATGACAAGTAATGAAGACTACAACTGCTATGTTGGTTCCAGTGACGTGGTATCTGGAAGAATGCAGGGAGAATTTATAAAAGAAGCAATCGGCGGAAAAGGACAGATTGCCATTATGGAAGGTGTTATGGGACAAACCGGACAAATTAACCGTTTAAAGGGTGTTTATGAATCGCTGGTTGACGTGTGCCCAGATGTTGAGGTTGTAGCTGAACAAACTGCGAATTGGCAGCGCGATGAGGCGATGGCGTTGGCTGAAAACTGGATTGTTACATATCCCGAATTAAAAGCAATTATGTGCCAGAATGATGATATGGCTTTGGGTGCTTTAGAAGCTGTAAAAAATGCAGGAAAGCAAGATTCCATTCTTGTAGTTGGCGTAGACGCTATTACAGAAGCCGTAGAAGCAGTTCAATCAGGTGAATTAGCATGCACTGTCTTTCAGGATGCTGTCGGTCAGGGCGAGGGTGCTTTGAATGCTGCTATTGCCATTGTAAACGGCGAAACTGTAGAAAAGACTATAGACATCCCCTTTGTATTGGTCACAAAGGAAAATGCCGCAGACTATTTATAATGCGAGGAATCTGTAATGACAATTGAAGAAAAGAAAAAATTAGTTGAAAAAGAATTAATTAAAAACAATGGTGTACTCAGATTTGCTCCCTGCTGGGTGGCCAGGAATTTTATGCAGCCTGGCCGCCGGCTAAAGCTAGACCCCAGAGATTATTATGCATACGGTGCGGAAAAGGGCGGCATTGACGAAAGATGGTTTGCTTCCACTACTCCTGCCGATAATGCAGAATATACCATTGAAAATGAAGGGCTCAGTTTTGTTGTGGTAGAAACAGAAGGCGGCTATGAGCAAATTCTGTTTAAGGATATCATTGATATTATGGGCGACCGTATCATTGGAGAATTTCAAATGAATAAATATGGACGCTGGATGATGTTCTCAAAATTCTTTGATAATATGGGTCCCATTGCTCATCATGTTCATCTAAAGGATGAACATGCCAAAAATGTAGGAATGCTTGGAAAACCAGAAGGTTACTACTTTCCTCCTCAACTGAATAATGTTCCTAATAATTTTCCACACACCTATTTTGGTCTGAATCCTGGAGTTACAAAGGATGATGTAATAAAATGCTTGAAGGCATGGGGCAAAAAAGGGGACAATAACATTCTCGACTTATCCAGAGCCTACCGTCTGGAGTTGGGAACTGGCTGGGACGTCCCACCTGGTATACTACATGCCCCTGGCTCTGTTTTGACCTATGAGCCTCAGCGAGCCAGTGATGTATCCATATTCTTTCAATCACAGGTGGAAGGGCGCTGTAACAAACGTGATACCCTGGTAAAGGATATTCCTGAGGATAAATATTATGATTATGATTACCTGATTGATATCTTAGACTGGGATTTAAATGTAGATCCGGAATTTAAAGAACACCGCCATCTGCTTCCAGTGATGGTAACCGATGAAAATATTATGCGCGAAAATGGCTATATTGAAAAATGGGTTGTATATGGTCGCAAAGATTTTTGTGCAAAAGAGCTTACCGTACTGCCCGGACAGACTGTAACCATCACAGACAGCGCTCCCTATGGCCTCATTATGATGCAGGGGCATGGAAAGTTAAATAATATAGCCATCGAAACTCCAAATATGATTCGTTTTGGTCAACTGACTTCAGACGAAATGTTTGTGACAGAGGAAGCCGCACAAAAGGGAGTAGTCATTAAGAACTGCAGCGACTTTGAAGAGATTGTAATGTTAAAGCATTTTGGACCAGAAAATTCAGATGCCGCACACCTTTTAAAAGAACAGTAATCTGCTCATCCAGGTAAAATTACGCTGTGCTCTGCGGGTATTTCTCACGGGACAATATTTCTTCCCTACCCGCAGGGCATATCATATTCAAGGCATTTGAAATCGGAGGAAAATATGAATATTTTGGGAATAGATATTGGAACAACCGGCAGTAAAGCCGTCATATTTAACGAAAATTTTCAAGTAGCTTCAGAGGCTTATCAATCCTATCCACTTTATATGCCAGACAGGGAGAAGAAAGAATTAAATCCAAGGGAAGTACAGCTTGCCGTATTCCGTTGTATAAAACAATGTTGTCAAAATGGAAAAGGAAAAGACGTTAAAGCCATTGCCTTTTCAGCACAGGGGGAAGCTGTTGTATCAGTTGGGAAAAATGGAAAAATTTTAGGAAATTCAATGGTTAGTTTCGATACTAGAACCAAAGACGATCTTGCCAAACTAGAAGAATTAATATCTGCAGAAAAGCTTATGCATCTTACCGGCCTTCCCATGCATACCATGTTTACTTTACCTAAGCTTATGTGGCTCAAACGTATGCAGCCTCATATTTATGATAAAACGTGGAAATTTTTGTGTTTTGCGGATTATATGGCATATGTCCTTGGAGCAGAACCTGTGATGGATTATTCTCTGGCATCCCGAACAATGCTGTTTGATATCAAGAATAAATGCTGGAGTAATGAAATTATAAATGCCTGTGGATTGGATATAACCAAACTGCCCAAGACAGCGCCAAGCGGCACCGTAATCGGATCTATACATAAAGATTTGGCTCAAGAGCTTAACCTAAACCCAGAAACAGTTATTGTAACCGGAGGGCATGATCAGGTATGCTGCGGCCTAGGTGCAGGAGTCATTTCTCATGGGATTGCTATGAACTCCATGGGAACTACCGATAGCATTATGTGCGCATCGGAAGCTTTTACTTCAGGCATGCAGCAAAAAGAATTTAATATTCCTTGTGGTTACTATTATAGTAATAAAATTTTTGCAAACCATTCTTTTGTCCTTACAACCGGCAGTATCATTCAGTGGTTTCGTACCAAATTATTTCAAAAACAACCTCCTGAATTCTCTTGGCTGGAAAAGGAGCTTAAAAAGCATACTTCTCCTACAGAAATGCTTTTTGTTCCACATTTTTCTGGTGCTGGCACCCCAAGCTTAAACAGTTTCTCGCAGGGCAGCTGGCTTGGTATGGGGCTGGATACAAACGTTGTGGAACTCTACAAGGCAATCCTGGAAGGAATTGCCTTTGAATGCCGCCTAAATGTTGAAAATATGGAATATGCAGGTATTGTCATAAACAAAATCCGATGTATTGGCGGTGCTGCATCCTCTGAAAACTATTTGCAAATCAAAGCCGATATTTTGGGCAAAGAAATTGAACAGGTAGACGTCAAAGAAGCGGGCTGTCTTGGAGCCGCTTTAATGGCTGCATATGGAGTAAGGCTTATTCAGTCTTACCATGAGGTGCTTAGTAGCAAAACTTCTGTAATTCGTGAATACTTTCCTAATACAGAAAATTTTAAGCAATATAGCACACTTTTTAAAAGCTATAAGAAACTCCATGGCTGGTTGGATCCATTTTATCTTGAAAAAAATCAGTCTACATATTAACATTAGAAAGGAAGGAATCATTTAATGAAACGATTTGGAGAAGTGATTAGATTAAAAAAAGAATATCTGGAAGAATATAAACAATATCATGCCAATCCCTGGCCTGGAACAAATGAAATGCTAAAAAAATGCCACATTCAAAATTATACTATTTTCCATAGAGACGGCGTTCTTTTTGCATATTACGAATATACTGGAGACGATTTTGAAGGGGATATGAAGCTGCGGGCCGAAGATCCTGAAACACAGAAATGGTGGGAGCTTTTAAATCCTATGCAGGAGCCCTTTGAAAATCGCGAGGACGGCGAATGGTGGTCCAAGATGGAACCTGTATACCATTTGGATTAAACAAAATGATAAATTCCAAAAGAAACTTTAATATGGAGGTCAAAAACATGAAAGCAATGCTTGTAACCGGACTACATCAAATGGAGGTTTCCAATGTTGAAATACCAGCCATTGATGAAGATGGTATTTTAGTCAAAGTACATACCTGCGCAATATGTGGATCTGATATCCGCATCTTCCATTCAGGAAACAGCAGGGTCTCCTATCCCGCAATTATAGGACACGAAATAGCTGGTGAGGTTGTAGAGGTTGGAGCAAAGGTAACTAAATTCAAAATTGGTGACAGAATCGCTGTAGGTGCTGATGTCCCCTGCGGCGAGTGCTCTTTCTGCGAAGCTGGGATTGGAAACAACTGTCAAATCAATTATGCTATGGGATATCAATTTCAAGGAGGATTCGCTGAATATCTTCCATTAAACCGTATAGTTGTTAATTATGGCCCTGTACATAAGCTTCCAAACGGCATGAGTTACGAACAGGGCTCTATGGCTGAGCCACTGGGCTGTGTGCTCAATGCACTGGAATTAGCCCCTGTAAAATTAGGCGATATTGCGGTAGTAATTGGCGCTGGTCCTATTGGCTGCATGATGGCAAATGTAATTAAAGTAATGGGCGCTTCAAAAGTTATTCTGGTTCAGCGTTCTCGCCAGAGACTTGAAATCGCCAAAAAAGTTGTAAATGCGGATCGTTTTATCTGCTCCAGTGAGGAGGATGCTATGGCAGCAGTTATGGAGGAAACAAATGGCCTAGGGGCAGATCTGGTCTTTACGGCCTGTCCCTCTCCCGAAGCACAAAAGGACGCTTTGCTTATGGCTAAAAACCGTGCAATTGTCAGCTTTTTTGGCGGCTTACCAAAAGACAAGGAGTTGGTAACTTTAAATACAAATCTAATCCATTATAAAGAGTTATTCATCACTGGCGCTCATGGAGCAATGCCAAAGCACCATCAAAAAGCAATTGAGTTGATTGCATCGGGAACCATAGATGTAGCTCCATTTATTAGCAAAAGCTTTACTTTGGATGAAATTAAGGAAGCCTTTGCCTATGCGGAAGGACATGAGGGAATGCGTGCAATCGTAAGGCCTAGTGGGAATAATTAAAATCATAGGAAGGAAACATAAAATGAAAACAAAGCTTGGTATTAACTGCGGTTTTGCCATTAACCGTTATATGGAACCTGAAGTCTGGGGAAGAATTGTCGGAGAAGAATTAGGGCTCCACAGCGTTCAAATCGTTGCTGATTTAATCAATCCTTTTTGGCCAGAGGAATATATTAATCAGTTAATTCGTAGAATTCAAGAAGCTTCCAAGCGATATGACTTTAATGTAGATTCTATTTTCACAAGCGCATTTACTAGAGTGAATCATTTAATGAATCCAGACGAAGATGCCAGACAATTCTGGTTAGACTGGTTCAAAAAACTGTTACTGATCGGAAGCCGGCTTGGGGCTGCTACAGGTGGAAGTCATTTTGGAATTTTGACCTTCGACACTTTAGAACACGAAAGTAAAAGGAAACAAGTTGTTGAAGCCGGTATAAAAGCGTGGCAGGAGCTTAGTTTCTATGCAAAAGAAATCGGATACGATGCTATAATCTTTGAACCAATGAGTGTACCCAGAGAATTTGCCAATACCATAGCTGATACAAAGGAATGTCTGGCAGCTGTAAACGCAAATTGCGGTGTTCCTTTGAAGGTATGTCTGGATGTAGGTCATGCGCCTCATCCAGATGAACGAGACCCTTATCCCTGGTTGAGAGAATTGGGAAAATATTCTCCGATTATCCATTTACAGCAAACCCTTTTAGGGAAAAGCATGCATTGGCCTTTTACAGAAGCTCACAACAAAGATGGTATTATTAAAGCTGAAAAAGTATTGAAATGTTTGGAAGATTCTGGATGTAAAGAGACTATTTTGATGTTTGAGCTCTCACACAGAGAGCATTGGGATACAGATAATTTAGTAATCCCTGATCACAAAGCTTCTGTAGCTTATTGGCGACAATATGTAAAAGATTAATCTATTGTAAAATATAAGAAGCGGAAAGAGACCCTTATAAAGTCTGATTCCGCTTCTTAAAAATTTTATTTCTGTTACTGCTTATACAAGCTCCAATACAACTTCCATAGCAGCGTCACCCTTACGCTGGCCAATCTTTACAATTCTTGTATAGCCGCCGTTGCGGTTTACATACTTGGGTGCAATCTCATCAAATAATTTTGCAACCATATCAACCTGCTTGGTGTTTTTCTTTCTTCCTGCGGCCTTCTCCGGAACCTCTTTTACCGGATAAAGAACCTTAAGCATCTGGCGTCTTGCGTGAAGTCTGGAAGGCTGATCCTTCTTGATGGTCTTCTCTACCTCATCAAATACGGTAACCTTCTTGCCGTCTACCACTTCCTTCACTCTCTTGCCGTCCTTATCCTTGCGGGGAACCTTGGCGGTTACGGTAACGGTCTCGTAGTTATCCTTTTCCTTTACTGCAAGTGCAATCAGACCCTCGGCAATTTTGCGAACCTCCTTCGCCTTTGCCTCGGTGGTGATGATTCTTCCATGCTGCAGAAGCGCTGTTACCTGATTTCTCAGTAATGCCTTTCTCTGACTGGAAGTTCTGCTGAGTTTTCTATACTTTGCCATTTTTCATTTCCTCCATTCGTGGAACCACATCTCCATGCTTCTTCGGTCTTACTGGAGAGGGCTTAATTCCATTACTCGTTGCTTGAAACAGTCAAGCCTTCCCGGAGTTTATCCTAGGGTATCACCCTACTCATCACTGGGGTTCAACTGTAATCCAAGCTCTTTCAGCTTTGCCAGCACCTCTTCCAAGGACTTGCGGCCCAGGTTACGGACCTTCATCATATCCTCGGAGGTACGGTTGCAAAGCTCCTCTACGGTATTGATGCCTGCTCTCTTGAGACAGTTGAAGGAACGAACGGAAAGCTCCAGCTCGTCAATGCTCATCTCAAGAACCTTTTCCTTCTCATTGTCCTCCTTCTCTACCATGATCTCTGCGGTCTTGGCATTCTCGGACAAGTCAATGAACAGGCTTAAATGCTCACTTAAAACCTTTGCCGCCAGGCTGACTGCCTCATCGGGAACCAATGTACCATTGGTGTACACATCCAGGGTCAGCTTGTCAAAGTCGGTAACCTGGCCTACACGGGTATCCTGAACAGTCATATTGACACGCTCTACGGGAGTATAGATAGAATCAATCGCAATCACTCCAATGGGAAGATCCGGATTTTTATTCTTCTCTGCGCTCACATAACCTCTGCCTTTTGTAATGGTAAGCTCCATATATAATTTGCTGTCCGCACCACCGTTCAAGTGGGCGATTACCAGGTCGGGATTCAGGATTTCAATATCTGGGTCCGCCTGAATATCAGCTGCTGTCACAACACCTTCGCCGTCAAATTCAATGTAAGCGATCTTCGCTTCGCCGGACTCACTTGTATTACGAATAGCCAGATTCTTGATATTCATAATGATCTCGGTTACGTCTTCCTTCACACCCGGAATAGAACTAAACTCATGAAGAACACCCTCAATCTTTACCTGGCTTACTGCTGAGCCGGGCAGGGAGGAAAGCATGATTCTTCTGAGCGAATTGCCAAGTGTTGTTCCGTAGCCTCTCTCAAGCGGTTCAACTACAAATTTCCCATACTTTTTGTCATTTGAAATCTCTGCAATCTCAATTTTCGGTTTGTTAAAATCAAACACTAAAAGGCCCCTCCTTCATATTTTAGTTGGATGGCGTTATGCTACGTATCATGTGCTGTGGTCCGCCTTTTGGCGGGCAGCACCTGTTATACCCCTAATTACTTAGAATACAACTCGACGATAAGCATCTCATCTACCGGTACATCAATTGCATCTCTGGAAGGAAGCTCCTTTACGGTTCCCTTTAATGCCTCTAAATCAGACTCCAGCCACTCCGGAATCAGTCTTCCACCGGTAGCCTCCACGATGTCCTTGTATCTCTGAGATCCTCTGCATTTCTCCTTGATTTCGATTACGTCGCCTGCCTTTACCTGGTAGGACGGGATATTAACCTGCTTTCCGTTTACCAGAACATGCTTGTGATCTACGATCTGACGAGCCTCTCTCCTGGTTCTGGCAAAAGCCAGGCGGAATACCACGTTGTCAAGTCTGCTCTCCAGCATAACCATCAGGTTCTCACCGGTCATGCCCTTCATTCTGTCGGCCTTCTCATAGTAATTGCGGAAAGGTTTCTCCAGAACGCCGTAAATGAATTTTGCCTTCTGCTTTTCGCGAAGCTGAAGTCCGTACTCGGACATCTTTCTGTTCGCTCTTCTCAACTCTCTTGTAGATTTTTTATCAATTCCTAAAACTGTCGGCTCCAGACCAAGGGAACGACATCTTTTCAGAACCGGAACTCGATTGACTGCCATTACTCAATACCTCCTAATTAGACTCTTCTACGTTTGGGCGGGCGACATCCGTTGTGTGGTACCGGAGTCACGTCGCGGATACTGGTTACCTCCACGCCGCATGCCTGAAGTGCCCGGATTGCCGCCTCACGGCCGGAGCCCGGTCCCTTTACCATAACGTCTACTGTCTTAAGTCCATGTACTAATGCTGCCTTGGTTGCTGTCTCTGCAGCCATCTGTGCCGCATACGGAGTAGATTTCCTTGAACCTCTAAATCCCAGACCACCGGCACTTGCCCATGATAAAGCATTTCCTTCAGTATCTGTCAGGGTAACAATCGTATTGTTAAAAGATGACTGAATGTGTGCCTGTCCGCGTTCAACGTTTTTCTTTACGCGCTTTTTTGTCACTTTCTTTGTAACTTTCGCCATTTTAAACTAACCTACTTTCTTTTTTTATAAGGTAGCACCACGGTCACTAAATTCATTTCCTCGCTTCGCTCGTCATTCATTAAGTGTCCGGGTGGGCTTTCGTACTAACCTCAGGCTGCGCGCCCTGCGCTTGCCTTCGCTAAGTACTCAATGCCTACTTCTTCTTGTTTGCTACTGTTCTCTTCGGACCTTTTCTTGTTCTTGCGTTGGTCTTGGTCTTCTGACCACGTACCGGAAGTCCCTTACGGTGACGGATACCTCTGTAGCATCCAATCTCCTGCAGACGCTTGATGTTCATGGCAATCTCACGTCTCAAATCACCCTCTACCTGATAATCCGCATCGATCACAGCGCTGATTCTTCTAACCTCATCGTCTGTCAGATCTCTTACACGGGTATCCGGGTTTACCTTCGCTGCTTCCAGGATCTTGTTTGCGCTGGCACGGCCAATACCGTACACATAGGTCAAACCGATCTCTACACGTTTTTCTCTTGGTAAGTCTACACCAGAAATACGAGCCATTTGATTATTCCTCCATATTAACAATTGGTTCCGGGCGTTTTTTAATAGGTGCCCGCTGACACTTTCCTAAATGGGATATGGGCTTCCATATCCAGCCGGATAAAGACCCGGCCTTTCAGATACTCTGCTTGACGCATTTCTCCGTTTTAAGCAATATCATTGTGAATAATCCTGGTCAAATATATTGTAAATAACATTGGCGCTTATAATAGGGAAGTAACTCTCCAAGCACACAATGCTCAGCCGCACAAATATATTTCTTCACAGGGATCACTGTTTGCTGAATTATCCCTGGCGCTGTTTGTGCTTTGGATTCTCGCAAATTACTCTGATACTGCCTTTTCTTTTGATGATTTTGCACTTTTCGCAAATAGGCTTTACAGATGATCTTACCTTCATCGTAAAAATCCTCCTTTCACATCTTCCGTTCTCCTGACATCTTAAGCCTCCTGGGTTTTGAAGGCTTCAAATGCCCGGAAAACAAGGCATTTGTTGCTTCCTGTCTCCTTCGGAATTCCTAAAAAAGCGCATAAAAACAGGCGCAAAAGTCCCATAGAGACCATACGCCTGATAGTATAACACTAGTAAATTCAAAATGCAAGTATTTTTTAACAAAATACGGAAAACCCTAAAATGAAATCTTAAATTCCACTTTCTCAAACTACAGTAGCATTTACCTCTGCATAAGTAGAGTTTACTTCT
>QZDX01000103.1 GCA_009917555.1 bacterium 1XD21-13
TGCAAGGAAATTCAGATGATACGTATTGGTCCAGAAATATGCTGCGGTATATGAAATGCCAGAGTCCAAGAGGACCACCCATGACATTGAATTCCAAGGTTCTTGGAGTAAGTATTTGTCATTGGTCGAGTTCTCTTACAACAATAGTTTTCAGGCAACAATTGGTATGGCACCGTATGAAGCATTGTATGGGCGAAAGTGCAGGTCTCCATTGTATTGGGATGAAGTTGGGGAAGCACAATTGATTGGTCCTGATATTGTGCAACAGACAGTAGAAAAGATTGCCCTCATCCGACAAAGGATTTCGACAGCTCAAAACCGACAGAAGTGCTATGCTGATAGAAGGCGTAGAGAGTTGGAATTTAAAGTTGGAGATGAGGTTTTCCTTAAAGTGTCCCCGTTTAAGGGAGTTGTGAGGTTTGGAAAGAGAGGTAAACTAAATCCTAGATTTATTGGACCATTCTCAATTCTGAAGAGGATCGGGAAGGCAGCTTATCAGTTGCAACTACCAACTTCTATGGAAGGGAT
>QZDX01000104.1 GCA_009917555.1 bacterium 1XD21-13
TCTCTTGATATTTCTATCTTAAGGATAATCACCTCGGATGTCTTGTTCAGATTCTTTCTCTCGATTGAATCCGATTTAGATATTTTCAGTATATAGTTTTCAAGGTGCAATGTTGACTGAATGTTTAATCAGTCATTAGAAATCTTAATGGCTTAAAATCTCTAATCACTGGTTAAAACCAGTTATATAGAACAGCACTTCCCTGCTGGTAGGGTTAACATATCTTTTAACACAGATTTCATCATTTTTCCATCCATTCAGATATGTCTGTATCTATATAAACACTCTTGCGAGTTGTTTTCTTAATAATCTGGCAGCCACCTACTCTCCCATATCGTCTCCAATATAGTACCCTCGGCCGCTTAAGGCTTAACCGTCGTGTTCGGGATGGGTACGGGTGTGTCCCCTAAACGTATCGCCACCAGAGGTATTTTGAGTTCTACCGAACCCTCATAACTAAACAGTGCTCTAACACATTCATTCTCACTCCTGTGTATCCCCTACTCATTCTC
>QZDX01000105.1 GCA_009917555.1 bacterium 1XD21-13
GCTGCAGCACCTGCTGAAGCCAGTGAGGCGCATCCAGGAGGAGGAGGCCGAGGGCATCTCTTCCATGCAGCTCTTTGTCCGCGCCCAGGAACTACACACCCTCGAGGTGACCGGCCAGGAGACGGTCGCCCAGATCAAAGATCATGTGGCCTCCCTGGAAGGCATTGCCCCCGAAGATCAAGTCGTGCTTCTGGCAGGCTCGCCGCTGGAGGATGAGGCCACCCTAGGCCAGTGTGGCGTAGAGGCCCTGACCACTCTGGAAGTAGCAGGCCGCATGCTGGGAGGTAAAGTTCACGGTTCCCTGGCTCGGGCTGGAAAAGTGAGAGGTCAGACTCCCAAGGTGGCCAAACAGGAAAAGAAGAAGAAGAAGACAGGCCGGGCCAAGAGGCGAATGCAGTACAACCGGCGCTTTGTCAATGTTGTGCCCACCTTTGGGAAGAAGAAGGGCCCCAATGCCAATTCCTAAGTCCTATTGCCACCCTGCCATGCTAATAAAGCCACTGTGTCCAG
>QZDX01000106.1 GCA_009917555.1 bacterium 1XD21-13
TCATCCCTCCTAGGACAACATTTTCTTTCAGACCTTTCAGCCAATCTATACGACCTCGGAGAGCGGCTTTTGCCAAAACTCGAGCAGTTTCTTGAAAACTTGCTTCGGATATGAAACTTTGCGTATTTAGAGATGCTTTCGTTATTCCCAATAATATAGCTCGGTAATAGATCGGTTCTTCCAAAGCACGCCCCGTTCGTTCCGCTCGCAAGACTCCAATTAGCTCTCCAGGTAAAAAAACATTAGACATTCCGTCTTCTGAAACCAATACTTTTGATGTTATTTGACGTACAATAATTTCTATATGTCTATTATGGATCTCCACCCCCTGGGATCGATAAACCTTTTGTATCTTATTAACTAAAGAAATACGGCTTTGCACTATAGTGAGTTCAGTACCAATTAAAAATCCCCAAGGAATTCTCAACTAATTCTTCACTTTCTGTCTATTAAACACGCACAACCACTACGACTCTCGATGTTACCACAATCAAGAATTAGATG
>QZDX01000012.1 GCA_009917555.1 bacterium 1XD21-13
TACCTCCGGGATGCACAGACCTTTCTGGGCTGTGAGATCCTCACTCTCATAGATTTTCTGAAAGAGAGAGATCTGCTGTATGCGTACCTGCGTTATAAATATCCTGAACCACTGACAGAGGAAGAGGAACTTCCATTCTGATCTTTTCAGGAAGACATACCCCTGCGCAATTAATTTGCATAGGGGTATTTTCAGTTCCGAATAATGTGCGAAACCGTGTTCCCACAATGTGATGGGAAATCTATCATGGATTACTTTACTGCTAATATAATCTGAAAATCGAATGCTCTTTTAATCTGAAGAACAACAGCAGTGCATTTTCCCTGCCGGGCATCAGACGCATCAAAAGGACGCTGTCCAGACACTTCCAAAATGCCCCCGAACCCTTATATTCCCTGCCTTTATACGCTAAGACACTTCTTTTCTTATTTTAAAATTAAAAATATTTATATATATAACAGGGGAGTTTCCCCCATATGTATGTATATATAAAAAAGGATTTCGGATTTTACACGTCTAAGCGTCTAATGCGTCTAATGGCTCTCCCTTGTCCGCACTTTTACATGGATACCCTTAAATCCCCTTGCGGTCTTTCCGTTTTGGAGTGCGATATTATTCGTGTAGGTCAGCCCGTATCTGTCCTCATTCTGCCGCAGGAAATTGGAAAAACTGCGCTCCCCTAACGGCTTTTCGAGGTTTTCATCACACCACTGGCTGTATGCCCCGTAAAGCTGCTTTGACGTGGCGTATGTGCCTTTCTCAAGCCGAATATATCCCTCCGACTGCATGAATACAATGATGTTGTTCCCGTCCTGCATAGCTTTTGTGAGGTTGTCCTCCGCCCTCTTGCTTATGGTGAAACGGAAATTATTGCCGACCAGTCTGCGGCAACGCTTCCAGTTTCATGTCATCATCAAGCATCAGGAGTTTCCATTCAAGGTCTGCCCTTGCAAAACGGTCAACCTCCACTTTCTGTATGCTGCCCGTATTCATGCTGTCGCCAAGCAATGCACGGAGTACCCTGCCGATGCGTGACTTGCCTTCCCCGCCTTTTCCTATAACAATCATCATTTTCTGCCCTTTGGTAGTCGGTAACAGCACATAACCCATAAATTCCTGCAACGTGATAATGTCCTCCGGCTCTAAAAGCTGCCCGATAAAGGAAAGCCATTTTGACGGTTGTGGCGCATCAGGCACGTATTTCACTGGAAGTCTGTTCATGCAGAACTCTTTCTGTGCGGAGAAACCCTTTGATAAAAAATATGTCCCATTCGCCACATGGATACGGTCTGTCTGGTAGGGTATCGGCGGCGAGTAGCACCTTATCCGCAGTGCATCAAGCAGTGTTGTTGCCTTTTTAGCAATATTAGACGTGACATAAGGAGCGATTTTTTGGTATATCTCCGCCTTAATCTGCTCTGTATCACTGATTGCGCCGTTTACGTCAAAGAACCTGCCATGTATGCACTTCATAGGGTGTCCTGCAAGGAAATCCTCACAGAAAAGCACGTCATTGACTTTGCTCCCGTCAAACCATGTTTCCGGCTGTGATGCCTGCTCCATCTTTTCCATTGTTTTTTCCAACGCCGCCCTCTGCTCCGACGGCACACTGTTCCAGTCTTCTTTCAATCCTCAACACTTCCTCTCCATAATCCGTTACCAGTTCCACACGCTCCGATAGCGGAGCGTAAAGTAAAATGTCTAACAGGTACTCAATATGGTCTTTCTTTTCCAACGCTTCACAGAACAGCGGGTGCCATTCTTCCTCCGCCGTGTGCGGCGCATACTTCTCGTTCCAATCCCGCAGGCAGCACAGATAATCGGAAAGCACACGGAAACACTTCTTTTCCGCCCTCTCAAACCTCTGCTCCGGCGATAACTGCCGCTTACGCTTTGGCGGCGGTTTCCTGCCCCTGTTTTCCTCGAAAGTGATACCGAAATCCAACGCAATCTGCAAAGCCGCTTCTTTCTTCCCAAGACCGTAGAATTTTGCCACAAAATCTATGGCATCGCCCTTTTCCCCGCATCCGAAGCAGAAGTAACGCCTGTCTATCTTCATGCTTGGGTTTTTGTCCTTATGGAATGGGCAGACCGCCATACTGTTACGGTTTACCTTTATCCCGCAATGCTCCGCCGCCTGCCTTGCGGTAATGCCTTTTTCCCTTATTGCTTCAAATACGTTCATCCAACCCTCCATGCACGCAAAAAGGGCAGCTACAAACCTATCAATAGGTTTATAACTGCCCTGACACTGTATAAATCATTATAAGCGGACAATGCCCGCAATCATTCTCTTAACCAAAAATCTAAAAACTGTCTATATAGGCATGACTACATCCTTCTGTCCAGTTCCTCTTCAGCGCATAATACAATGGGATAACGTGCCTGTCATCCTCCGCTGCTTTCACTCCGACATACCCGTTATGTGCGCTGAACGTTTCAAAACAGAGCGCAACATCATCAAGCTGCTCTGCGCCCACTATATCCTCAGAAAGATAGACTATGCCGCTTTTTGTTACCCGTATCTGGTTATTGCGACTGTCATTCCCGCAGGCAATCAGCATACGGAACTGTCCGGGGGTAATTGTCCTGATGTCATATGCCTTTACCTGTTTTCCATTCAGGGTAATCGTGGACTTCCTCCGCTGTGCGAAATATTCCCGAAACTCCTGCAATATATCTTTATCTGCCATATTACTGAAAATCCTTATTTTTACAAAATTTTATATCCTGCAAGCGGCTTTTGGGAGAAAAGCCCGCATTGGAATCGCACCATCATCTTTGTGACCGTTTTACGGAAGTATCATTATCAGGAAACAGTGTCATGGCGCAAGGTTCCCACACCTTGTTTACAGTAAAACATTTATCGTTCCCGCCCTCCTTATCAAAGACAGTCATGGCGTGTTTCCGCATAGCTCGGCTGTTTCATACGTCTTACAGGACTACCCATATTCAGTTGTCAGCCCGCCTTGCGCTTTCATCCATTCCGGCAGGAAAACGTGTCCGCCTGTACGGCTAAATTTCCAGTTTGTCCGCACCGTATTTGTGGATAATGCGGGATAAAATTTCTTTCTCTTTTCCTCCTGATTTTCCATAAAGCCTGCACAGTGTTTCAAGCTCCGTCTGCGTAAGCGTATTGCAGTAAGGCTTATAATTTTCCGTGATAAAAACCCCGCCGCCCCCGCCCGGTTTTGTGTAGACCGGGTAATCATAAGACAGTGAAATGATGTCGTTCATTATCGTGCGCCTTGAAACTTCCAGTTCCCATGCAAGCTCCGCCATTGTCACATGACCTTTTGCGGATAAAATGCTGATGATTTCCATTCTCCGATGTGCTGTGTCCATGCCGCACCTCCCTCCGTTTCCTGTCCTGAAAACTGTCTTTGTTTTTATGTATTCTTTTCACAGTACGGTCCAAATTCATGTATGACCGACAGGATAATACTCCTGTCCTTTTCCGTACACAGACCAGCGGTTCTTTCCAAACATTCCAACTGCTCCTGTGAGAGTAAGTTCTGGTTTTTGCTTACCCCGTCCATGAGGAAGTAGCCGCCGTTATAGCCCTGTCTTGAAACTACAGGCAGTTCTTCGCCTATGACTTCAAAATCCCTGCTTATGGACTTCCTGCCTACGCAGAACCTGCCCATAAGCTCCGCTATGGTCAGCTTCTTCCCCGACAGCAGCATACGCTCAATTTCCCTGCGCCGCCGGAATGCATGGTCTAACATTTTCTCACCTCCTCTCTCCGCTGGTTCTGATGTTAATTGTAGATAAAGTAATATGCCCTCTATGGGGGCTTTCCTCAAAAAAAATTTCTCTTTTTTCTTCCAATGCCCGGAAAGGCAAAAACCTTTCCGGGAAGTAATAGCAAGCACTGCCTGTGTTCCCTCACAGGCTCCGCTTTTTCAAATTTCCCCAGAGCGGAAACTTGAAAAAAACGGCTTGTAGAGGGAAGTCCCCCTAGCCCCCTTTGCGTCCAAAAAATCACGGACTGCCCTGCCGGAGTTTTTTATTTTTTTGGAACGAATGCCCCATATATGAGGGTATTTATTTTCGTAAAATTTCCTTAAAAAACAGATAAGGAGAACACATCAAAACTGGCAAACCGTGAGCGCAAAAATGAACTGAAAATATATCTAAGTGACAAGGAACAATACATACTGGAGCAGAAAGTAAAAATCTCCGGCATGAAAAGTAAATCCACTTTCCTGCGGCGTTTGATTCTGTACGGATTTGTCTATGACATTGACTACTCTGATTTACGGGATTACAACGCCACTCTTGGAAAAATCAGCGGTAATCTGAACCAGATAGCAAAGCGAATGAACGCAACAGGCAACGTGTATAAATCCGATGTAGAGGAAGTGAAAAAACTAATGAAACAGGTATGGGATACACAGAAAGCCATGCTTGCAAAACAACCATCTATGAAACAATAAATTGTTTCTAAATCCCACCGAAAACAAAACATCGCCGTTCAAAATTTTTCCACAAATCTGTAAAGGAAAATCACAGAAAAATCTAAAATTAGACAAATTTCGCACCATTAAAAAAGGTGTGCCACAGTGAAGTTTTATTCTTCATTGCAGTACACCTTGATGTGTAAAATCATCCGTAATTCTTTTGTTTTTCTTATTCTATAGAGCGATATTTTCAGTTTTCTTTTTCCCATTATTTGCCTCCTGATTTAACTCATCACATTTTAATTTTCCAAACAAAAACGGTAGCTTTGCTTTCCAAAGCCACCGCAAAAATGAAACTCCCCGCAGCAAGCTGCGGGGAATTAAACCCTCTTTTTGATTAAAGCAATAAAACATGGCTGCTGTACGACGGCTTTTTTCTTTTGCCGTAGTGCGGCAGATTACTTTATCATTCAGTTTTCTATAAGCTGTTCTTACAAATCCGTGTTAAGAAGTTCAATTACAATGACTTCCGGGCGGTTATTAAAGCGGATAGGAATAATGCTGTTACCCAATCCCCGGCTAACAATCATATTTGTACTGCCGTTTGTAAACAGCCCAGCGTCATACTTTGGAAATATCCCTTGATCGGGGGCAATCAGCCCGCCGATAAATGGCAGACGGAATTGACCGCCGTGTGCGTGTCCGCTTAGAACCAAATCAATATTACAGCTTACATAACTTTCAAAAAGTTCTGGGCGGTGTGACAGTAAAATGATATAACTGCTTTCAGTATCAGCAAGATTATTCAATTTTGTTCTAACCATAGCAGGGACTTCTCCATACATATCACCTTTCACCGTATAATTAGGGTCTGAAAGCCCAATAAGTGTTATTGTTTCATTGTCTTGTTCTAATTGTATTGCTTTATCTTCAAGCACAATTACGCCAATCATTTCAAGACCAGTTTTGAGTTCATCATATTGCGATAAGCTAGCTTCGTGATTTCCTGTTATGTAATAAACAGGCGCAATGCTAACCGCTTCTTTCACAAAATCAATAGCAACTTTAATATTTGTATGCCCAGCGTCTACCAAATCCCCAGTTATTACAATAATGTCTGGTTCATTTTCTGATAATAATTCCAGCAGCTTTATATTGTTTTTTCCAAATTGTGCGTTGTGCAAATCAGAAATCTGTGCTATCCGAAACCCGGAAAATGAATCAGGAATATGGTTGCTTGAAATTTTAATTGTACTTACTGTTAATGCCGTATCGCCCCATATCGTCCAAATAAGCAGAACAACAAAAATTATACTTGGTATACATATCTTTGTCATCAGAGCCTTTTTAGTCATCAGTTTTCTCATTTTTCCTCACCACTTTTCAGACTGCCTGCAAAAGAATCTAATTGCGAACAGGCTGTGCAGGAAAATATAATCCCAACTACAATTATGGTATTCAAATATTTATTCAATATTTTCACACTCTCCTTATTGAAGAAAAGTTAAAAACAATGCCAGAACAATAATCCCACTAACCAGTAAAAGTAACAATCCACTGATAATTGTAGAGATAATATTTATCAGGCTCCGGCTTTCATTATTTTTAACACAGATGATAGACAGACACAGCCCAGTAATAACACAGGCAATATTGATACCACTCCAAACTGTACGTATTCCATCGGGCAATATGATTTGCAAAAATGCAGGAATCAGTGTTGCAAAGGGAAGTATACTGATAATAAGGGCGATAATACTTATATTTTGTAATTTTTTCTTCTCCATAGTTTACCTCATTTCTTTCTTACCAAATTTTCTAACAGCCAACAAAAGAGCTAATATAAAAACCACTATTGCACATGGCAAAAATGGAAATACCGAAAATATTGTACTTGTGCCTTCTGCCGTAAAATCATGTAACGAACAAGATACCAAATAACCACTGTAACAATAAGGATATGCAATCCAAAGCGGTGTATTGGCTATTAAAACGCCGGGAATAACAAGAAACAGATTAAATCCTACGGAAAGCAATGTTTTTTCAAACAATACTGTAATTGCCCACATAGCTGCTAGACAAGGCAGCATTGTAAGAAATAATCCTGCACACCACTTTATAAGATAAAGCAATGGTAAAGTTTCTGTGATTCCTGCCATGTGTGTAGCAACAATACCAGAAATCAAAAACACAATAAGAAAAACAACCATTTCCATAAACAGGTAAAACATCAAAACACCAAATTTTGCTAAAGATAAAGCATAACGGCTAACTGGCAATGCCAACATCTTCAGAATACCATTATGCTGTGTTTCACGCCCTGCAATCATCATGCATTCAACAATCATGGAAAACGGTAACAGATAATAGGCATAGACTAATGCGCTTTGAATAAACATTGCAGACCACGCATTTGTATATTCCGGAGAAAAGTACCTGCTTAAATTGGCAATCCCCGATATTACTACCAACAAAGGTGCAATAAATATCAAAGGAACGATTTTTGACCGCTTTACCTTTTTAAATTCAATTTTCAATAATTCAAAAAAATTCACACAAATCCCTCCTATTCATAACGTAAATGTTTCGCCATCCACAAACCCATTCCTAAAAACAAAAATGTTTCTGCCATAGATATAATAGCTATTTCATTGTCAGGCTGTGCGCTCATGGCAACAGCAGGCTTTAACATTACAACAAATGGGTGAACCAATAATAAACTAACATTTGAATTTGCCAAAGCCATTCCGCTTAGAAATCCGGCAACTCCAATTCCAAGAGGTATCCACATATTTTCAAAACGTGAGGAAACCAAAACCATAAAAGATAATGTCGGCATAGAAGTAATAAAGGAATATACCGTAAATTTAAGCAAAGTGCTTATTTCAAAAGTGCCTTTTGGCAAGTCACTGATGCCGATTTTTAACAGAGCCAAATTCTGTAACACAATCGCTGCCAAAAGCAACACTGTTAAAATCAGGAATTTGCACAGATACATTTTAGGAACGCTGATTGGCAGCATATACATCTTTTTAAGTGCAGTTCCTTTAAATTCCATGTTATAAACCATGCAGGCAGCTATAACAATACCAAACATATTCAAAACCATAATCATTCCGTAAAGCTGTGTTAAAAGAACATCCATCGGAGCCAGCGGAAGATTCAGTAATGTATCCTTGCGTACAATAAAATTGACAAACGCATAGGTGGCACCCAAAACACCAACTAACAACAGCAGCGGAATAACACCAGTCCTTTTTTCTTTCCGAAGTTCAATGATAAGAGTATTCATAATTGCGCCCTCTGCTTTCTGGCTGCGTTATCCTTATCAATCATGGAAAGGAACATATCTTCCAGATTAGCCGAACTAATCTTATTGTCTGCTGCGAAACCTGCCTGTACTGCATTCTGCCTAAGCTCGTCAAGACTTCCCTCAAACAGCAGCCGACCATGATTAAGAATACCAATGTCATCTGCCATCAGTTCTATTTCTGACAGCATATGAGAAGATATCAAGACAGTACAATCATAAAGGCTCGGCAATGACTTTATCAGATTACGGATTTCGTGAATGCCGGAAGGATCAAGACCATTTGTAGGTTCGTCTAAAATCAGGATTGGCGGACGTCCAAGCAAAGCACCCGCAAGCCCAAGGCGCTGTTTCATGCCCAACGAATATTTTTTTGCAAGCCGATTACCAAACTCTGTCAAACCGACTAACTCCAATGCATCATCCACCGCATTCTCCGGCAACCCCAAAATTCTGCGGATAATATCAAGGTTTTCCCGACCTGTCAAATTTGCATAAAAAGACGGAGATTCGATAAAAGAACCTACTTTCTTTAAAATGCTAATCCGGTCATCTGGAAAACGACCTCCGTCAACCGTGAAACTTCCACCCGTAGGCGATGTCAGCCCCAACAACATCTTCATTGTGGTAGATTTTCCTGCTCCATTAGGACCGAGAAAGCCATAGATACTGCCTTTCTGAATGTGCATGGAAACCTTATTGACCGAAATAAAATTCTTATATTTCTTTGTCAACTGCTCCGTTGTAATAATATAGTCCATAAAAAACTCTCCTTTCTTTTTTCTTTAGTCTATACCCCCAATCTGACATTAACTTTCTCGTGTCCTTACTTTTACCTTACTTTTTTGCCATAAGATTCCGAAAACCGTTCCGTTATGCTATAATGTTACTGTTGTTATTGATTGATTTTTGAAAGGTGTAGACAATGGAACAATCATTTTTGCATACAAAAAAAATTCTGTTGGTTGATGATGAACCGGAATTGTGTAAATTAGTAATCGACATTCTTTCAGATGACGGTTTTTCAAATATCATTGATGCAGGCACTGCCCAGACCGGACTTAACTTTGCCAGGCAGGAAAAACCCGACCTTGCAATCCTTGATGTTATGCTGCCGGACGGGGACGGTTTTTCCCTTATGAAGAAATTACGGACATTTACAGATATTCCAATTATATTTCTGACAGCCAAAGATGAAGCGGCTGATAAACTTGCAGGCTTAGGACTTGGGGCAGATGATTATGTGGTAAAGCCTTTTTTGCCACAGGAGCTGTTACTGCGTGTCCATGCAGTTTTACGCCGATGTTATAAAGCAGATTCCCCATTATTAGAGCTGGAAGGCTGCACGATAGATTTCAGTCGTGCCGAAGTTAATAAAAATGGAATTATAGTTACTTTGACCGCAAAAGAACACACACTGTTAGAAACGTTATCCCGCAACGAAGGGAGAATTGTAAGCATTGATGCCTTATGCGAGGCATTATGGGGCGATAATCCTTTTGGGTATGAAAACAGCCTGAATGCCCATATCCGGCGCATACGTGAAAAAATTGAAACTGATCCTTCAAAACCTGTATCACTCATAACCATTAAAGGACTTGGTTATAAATTAAATGCAAGGAAGTGAAGCCATGAAAGTATTCAGCAAATATATTTCAAAACATTTACTGTCTTTTATTAGACTTATTTCATCTCTTGTTGTGTTGAACATAGCTGCATTCGCTTTTACATTTTACAGTGCAGTATCAAAAAACTTTGGAAGTACCTCTCCACAGAATATGCTAAAGGAAGTGGCGGCAGCTTCCTCTTCCAACGGCATAACGGACGAGGCAGAAAGAATGTTAATAACCAACTTTTTATGGGCAATGTATCTGAATACAGAAGGCTCCTGCAATTGGACTGTAAATTTACCAGAGGAAATTCCAACTGAATATTCCATTCAGGATATTGCAATATTTTCTAGAGGATATTTGAAAGACTATCCCGTATTTGTATGGAGTGATGAAAACGGCTTATTAGTTATTGGTTATCCCCAAAACAGCTATATGAAAATTACCAGCAATTATTATCCCATTGATACGGTTCGTAAAATCCCTCTCTTTTTTCTCGGCATCCTTGTATTCGACCTGCTGGTTCTGTTTCTCGCCTATTCACGTTCTAAAGCGAAAATCAGCAAAAATACAGAGCCAATTATATCCTCGATTGCAACCTTGTCAGAAGGGAAAAGCATCAACCTTTCTGTAAGCGGAGAACTGTCAGAAATAGCTGACAGTATAAATAAAGCATCCAATATCATCAGCCGCCAAAACACCGCACGGGCAAATTGGATCAGCGGTGTATCCCATGACATTCGCACTCCGTTATCCATGATTATGGGATATGCGGATAGAATTGTTAATGACAAAAATGCCAGCAACCAAATTAAGGAACAGGCTGCCGTTATATCCCGGCAAAGTATCAAAATAAAAGATTTAGTGCAGGACTTGAATCTCGTGTCAAAGCTTGAATATGAAATGCAGCCTCTACAGAAAGAAAATACCCGGCTTTCAAAACTATTACGTTCCTACGCGATAGACCTGATAAACAGCGGTCTGTCGGAGTCCTATTCTTTAGAGGTAAATATTTCTCCTGACTCCGAAAACAGCATGATAGAATGTGATACAAAACTGATTACACGAGCCGTAAATAATCTGGTTCAAAACAGCATTCACAGCAATCCCAAAGGCTGCATAATTACTTTGTCACTGCAAATAACAGAAAACAGACTGCTTTTAACCGTTCAGGATAATGGTATTGGTATTTCTGCTGAAAAGTTAGAAGAACTGAAAAACAAACCACATTACATGGAAAGTATCGATGACCGCTTAGATCTTCGTCATGGTTTAGGACTTCTCTTAGTACGGCAGATTATTGAAGCACATCACGGAACAATCGACGTAGAGAGCAGACTGCATGAAGGCTATAAAACTAACATATACTTCTCGAGCAATCCTAGACCGTGAACATATTACAAAATCGCATCATGGAAAAGTGTATAACTGCCTATTCCGTTATGGATAACTATATTCACAGCACATGGAAAAGCAAAGTGCAGCTTTCCCACGTCCTGCAAACATAGTTACCCACAACTCCATAAAATAGGCAGTTATACACTTTTCCACAATGCTACTACGCCTACGGAATCCATCTCATTCATTCCCTTTTTATAACTTTTAGACATTATGTCCAAAAGCAAAAAGCCCTGCATATTATCGTACACAGAGCCTTTCTAATCTTTTTTATCCTCTACATAGAGTGTTTTCTTTTCGTAAAACTCATTTTATAGAGTTATACCTGCCTTTTGTGCGAAGTCAGCTTTTCTCCCGATAATTGCCGATTGTTTTTCTTTTGAAAGGCGGCTGAATACTTCCCCATAGAGAATATCATCTAACTTCATTTCCTTTGCTGTCAGATATAGTGTTGTATTAAACCATTCCTGCCAAAGCGCATCAAACAATACCCTGCTGTCCGTAAAGGTTGCATCTTCTTCAAATCCATACGGCGGCTTATAATATTTCAATTCCACAAAACCATATCTGCCCGCATCAAGCACTACGATATTTTCCATTTCATACAGCTCCGCAAACGCATCCGCCACCTTTTGGCACTTTGCCCGTTCTTCCTCTGTGATATAAACCTGCTTTTCCATATTGATTTACCTCGTTTCTTCTAAGATTTTACCATGTTTCTTTTATGAGGGCTATCTACATACACCAGATTTTCACTTTGCTTATTCTTCCCATTTTTCACTTTACTCACAATTTACACCTGTTACCGCTGTTGTAAAAAATGCCATGTTTCTACCTCTTTCTTTCTCAAAAATAATTTTGTCTGGTTTCCGAAAGAGTTTTTCGTGTAAAATGCCCTGCCTTATGGTAAGATAAAGACAGGGCAATCCTTTAGGAAGAACCCTGCGGGCATCCGGCATATTCAGTTTGGCGATTGGCTATGCCGGACGCTTTGTTTTGTCCTTTCCCAAGTACATTCAAAACTCCTTTTTACTTCTGGACTTTTTGTCCAAAAGTCCTGTGACTGTTTTACAAGTTCCCTATTCAGTTTTTTCCATATTCAGTTGTCATGCTTCAATCACGCCTGCATCCTCCACCTCATCAACGGTGTCATTGTCCCTGACTCTTGCTTTACACAGGTTCTTTACATATTTTTCGATGTCTAAGGCGTTCTTGTCATCAAAATCGGACAGAAGCCGGTACTGCTTGTGCTTGGTGATGTCAAACTTATTGGAGAAGAATGGTCTAACCCCTCTAAGCTGCATGATGCACTTCCCTCCGTCCATGACTGCAATCTCATCCTGGCTCATCAGCTCTTTGCCACATTGTCAAGTGAATACTTCACTCTTTTGGATTTTTGTTTATTATAATATGATTGTGAAAGCTGTCGATCTGCTGTCCTCTCCCTCCCTTATTAGGCGTTCCCCTGAATATCCATTATTCAAACAAAGCAGAGCCGCCACTACAAGAAACACAAGCTACGGGGTATTAAAACCAGCCTTGCTCTGCTCGGTATTAGCTTGCTGTGCAGCAGAGCTACAGAGAATTAAACCTTATTTGGGATTAAGGTGGACAGAGAAGATAAATCGTTAAGAGAGGTTTAAGGACGTTTGCTACACTTAAGAAGCATTTCACAACAAATAGGTTGTTTAAATGATTTAGACAAACTATAATATCTGTTATTTCTATGATAACAAGGGAGGTAATTTATGAAACTAAAAAAAGTAATGATATTACTCGGTACTGTCTGTATATTGAATACAATGGTTACAGGATGTGGTTCCGGTTCTATTGCTAAGACAGAAGAAAACCAGACAGACGAAGCATTATTAGAGGAATTAAATGATGCGCCGTCAAAAGAGATTGATGGAAACACGGATGGACTGCAGGAAAATACAGCAGGTAAATGGCAGGTACTAGAGCCGGATGTCGCTGCTGCTGTTGATGCGGATTTTCTGGGTAAGGTCTGGAAGATTGAAGAAGACTCATTTTTCATTGCCGAAAAGAAAGTAAAAATTCTTGATGACGGTTCCTTATCATACAGTTCTCCAAGCTCCAATGCCGATCTCCCTGATTCTCAGTTGATTCATGTGATTTTGGAAGATGATACCCGTTTTTATTTAAAAACCACTGATGGAAATGGAGAAAGCTATGAGGACACAAAGGCTGAATTTCAGGACTTGAAGGTACATATGTCTGTTGAAATGAAGGGCAGCTTTAAAAATGATAAATTTTATGCCAAGGAAATACGATTCTTTTAGAAAGTGATGGGAAAGATTATGAAAAGGAAATTGATACTGATATTTATGATAGCTTTAACTATGGGGATGATCGGATGCTCATCGGAACAAAAAAAGGATGAAATATCTGTGGAGAATGATTCCCCGAAAGAAACGGTTCAGGAAGAAGTAGCAGATGTAAAAACTGTAGATGCAAAAACTACAGAAACAGAAGCAAAAGTTACAGAATCGTCAAAGTCAGAGATTACAGAAGAAACCAAAAAAACCACTTCGGAAGCCGAAGAAGTTCCGCTCGAAGAAATCCCGGTCGAAGAAATCCCAGCGGGCGATCCCATAGCAGGAATTATTGAAAAGTATGAAGAAAACATACTTACACTCAGGACTCCGGAGGACGATATGCTCTATTATTTTTTTATGGAAAATACCCCGATATTAGAAGGGTATTCCACGGAAAGTGCCCATGAGGCAAAAGGAGGTTCCACGATTGCTGTGGGCGATAAAGTTGAGATCAGTTACCGGGGGACACTTGATGATGAAGAACATCCAACTCAAGCTGTGAAAATTGTAATAATCACAGGTGAATAATTTTGCAAAATTATTGTGTATTCACGGTTAAATCCAAAAGAAGCTGCAAAAAAACAGCGCCAATGCACAGGAGGAATCTTAAAAAGTTGGATTCCTCCTGACTTTCTATAATCTCACATTATTCTGTTGCCGCTGGTATCTCCCCGACAAAGTTATAAATGATTTTGATTTCCTGAAACTTCTCCCCGTCAACCTTTTTCACCTCCCCCACCAGAATCCGGCTGATAAGGCGGTTCAAGATACCCTCGTCCAGTTCCCGGACTGCGGCGTACTGCCGGATTTCCCGGATAAAGGTGCGGACATCACTTTCCTGCTCATTGGAGCGGCGCAGGGAGAGTGTCAATTCTTTTAGCTGCTTCTGGTTTTCCTCCTGTTCCCGTTCCATTGCCGCCGTCAGCTTCACAAACCGCTGCTCGGACAGGATTCCCTTTGCCTTGTCGGTATACAGGTTCAGGAACATATCGTCAATCTCCCGGTTCCTTGCTTCCAGCCGCTCCCGTTCCTTCTCCATCTCTGAAGCGTCCGCCAGATACCGCCGCTCCATGCGGCTGCTGATCCGCTGGTAGAACGATTCCACGTCTTTAAGCGCCATTGCCGCAAGTTCCTGAATGTCCTTCAACACAAGATTGTATAAATCCCTTGCTTCCACCTTATGGCTGGTGCAGGCATCCTTCCCAAGCCGGTTATACGTCTGGCAGATATAATACGCCTTGTCTATCGGCTCCCGTTCCTCGCCGGTAAAGCGGTTCTTCCCGGTTCTGCCCACCTTCTCATAGCGTACCTGCATGGACTTCCCGCAGGTGGCGCAGTAGATAATGCCGTGGAACAGGTTGTAGAAGGGGCAGGCGTTCCCCTCCATGATAGGCGGGCGGCGGTCAATGAGTTCCTGCACCTTCTCCCAGTCCTCCGGGCTTACGATGGCTTCATGGCAGCCCTCAATGACTTCCCATTCCTCACGTGGGATAATGTCATAGGTGTTGGAGCGGATTCCTTTCTGGTGCGTCCGGCAGACAAGATGTGCGCCTTTGTAAAACGGGTTCCGCAGGATATGGCTGATTCTTGCGCTCCCCCACGAATAATAATTCACGTCACATTCCGTATTGCTTTTTACCCGTGTGATGGGGATTTTATCCTCCATCAGTTGTTTGGCTATCCGCATACACCCCCAGCC
This sequence comes from bacterium 1XD21-13, assembly GCA_009917555.1. GTDB lineage: Bacteria > Bacillota > Clostridia > Lachnospirales > Lachnospiraceae > Laedolimicola. The sequence goes on from QZDX01000012.1 coordinate 14,757, forward strand.
GTTCAAGGCAAGGTCAAAAATTTTACGGATAGTCGGCGCAGTGTCCGGGTCAAGTGTCATCGCTGATACCAAGACAATATACAAGCGCTTTGTGGTATACGTCCTGATACCTGACCTCTTTCAATTTCTCGTAGTAGAATTTTTCATGTGCATCGCTGATAAAAATAATCGCTTTCTCTGCTCCTAACGCTGTACTACTCATGTTCATTTCCTCCATTTCCTATTTTGTTTTTTGACCATAACAAAAGGACACTTCCCTAAAATTTTCTTTTAGAAAAATGTCCTTATCGTACAAAATATTGAATTGGATTTATGAGTACAACTATTCATTAACGCTTATTATTCTTCATTATGCGTTGTAAAATTGTTGTAAATTTGTTGTAGTTTACAAGTCCAAGTACCGCAAACCCTTGATTTTACTGGTCTTTTCCGCCAAGCGTTTTCATCGTCGGGATTTCTTATCACTTTATTTTAAAATGACTTATTTCCCTTTATTAAGCCACTTTTCGGTATCTTACAATCAGTCAAATAACACTTTTAAACTGATTAAAGCACCCGAATTTGTCGTACCCTTGTCGTATGGCACACAATTTGTCGTACTCTCTGTCAGTCCTAGCCGGACTCTTTCCTAAAATACATCTAATTTGTGTGCTAAGTTTTGAATTGCTTCCTGCTTCTTTGCATCGGTGACTTCCGCATAAATGTCCATCGTGGTTTCAATGTTGGCGTGTCCCATGATCGACTGGATCACCTTTAAATTTGTTTCATTCTCGCAAAACCTTGAGCAAAAGGTATGCCTCAAATGATGACATGAGAAATGTGGTATTAGCACTGGCTCCCTGTGCTGCTTGGAAGCGTTTACCACTTCTTCTGCATTGTACGATTCGTATATACGCTTAATTGCCCGGTTGATAGACTGCGGATTATGGACATAGCCAAAACGGTTCATAAAAATAAATCCTTTCATACCGTCAATCTCCGTTTCATTAAACCCGTTTTCCTGCTGGTCTGCAAGTTCTGTCTGGAGTGCGTCATATACCGCATCCATCATCGGAATAATGCGTATACCTGCTTCTGTTTTTGGAAGTGATATAGAAAACGTACACATGGGATGTTCTTTATACTCTGTACTGTAATACACTAAACTGTGGTTGATGCTGATTATCCGCTTTTCAAAATCCACATCTTCCCATCTGATCCCGATAGCTTCCCCTATCCGGCATCCCGTTCCTAACAAAAATTTAAACAAAGATGTCCAGCGGAAATACTTCGGACTGCTTTCTACATAGTTTATAAAGGCTCTCTGCTGTTCCAGAGTCAGAGCATGTCTTACGCCATGATTTTTCCCCGGCTGTTTTTTTATCTGCGCCATAACTCCGTCACTTGGATTGTTGCGGATAATATCATCCCGCACTGCTAACTGAAATGTTGGGTGAAGAACCGTATGGATTGTTTCCAATGTGTTAATCTGCATTTCTTTGTCCTTCAGCAGATGCTGGTAAAACTGCAATACATCAGAAAATTTTATTGCTGCAATTTTTTTCCTGCCAAATCCATTCCTGATAAAACGGTCATACATATATTTGTAGTTCTTCATGGTTGTTCCCCTGAGTTCTGACTTTGTAGATATATACCTGTCAAAAACAAAATTGACCGTTGCACTGCCAGCCACATATGTATCCAATCCGTCTAACTGGTCTTTAATCAGCTTTTCTTCCCTCACACGCAGTTCCATAATATCCTTTGAGTATATGCTCCGGCGCTTTCCCTCCGGATCAGTATAAGTATATACATACTTGCCATCACAACTGCGCTGCGTTTCGCCTTTCCTTAAAACCCTCCCTTTATTATCCTTTCTTGATTTTGCCATCTCTGCTCCTTTCTCAAGGAAAGAGATTTCGTACTAGCTACTTAGGTTTTCTTCCATTGCATACTGCAAATCAATCCCCTTTTGTAGCACCTGCGTTATGGTCATGTCATGTTTGGACGCATATTCTCTGAGTTTTGCGGCTTCATCCTCTGTCAACTTTAATCCGATAAGATTCTTCTTCGGATTGTCCGACTTTGGTCTGCCTGTCCTTGCCACAATATACACCTCCATCCATTTCATAATCATTATACTTTCAGTTAAACTAAAAGTCAATACTTATTTTCAGTTATACGAAAAATCTTTCTTAACCAAGACACCAGCTACCTATTTCACACGAAATGATTCAAGATATTGGTCAAATATATTTAAATCAACCAATACCATTCTGTCAATCTTCAAGATAGCACCTGCATCTTTCGCTAAAGATTGAAATTTATTCATGCCCATACTGTACATTTCTGCTCCGTCCTTATATCTGACTAACCTCTTTTTGTTAATTGCTTTCGGTATTCTCTGCATTAAAATAGTCCTCCTTTTTGCTTGCACAGCCTTATCTGCTAATAAATAAACAGAATACACTTCTCCCCATTTATTAGCAGATAAAAACTGCAATACAGGTGGCAGCTCGTTACACTGCCCACATCGGTCTTGCACCGTCATTCAAATTGACCGGATTGCAGATTTCCTGCAACCCGGAAGTATCATTATCACAGATATGCTTCATCGCCCCTTGTAACCGCTACACACTTTGCCAGATTTCACTCGCTCCTTACCTTTGCTTCAATGCAGTTTTTCAGCATTTCCTCACGTTCACCCTGCCATAAGGCAGGACAGATATGTCATGGCGCATCTGCCTAGTGGCTCCGCATATCCTCACGTCCTGTATGCAATACAGTATTCAATTTTCAATGTACAACGCTGATAATCAGCTATGGAAAAGGACAGCTAACCGCCCCTTATACCGCTTCAAATGCCAATATCTTCGTAATCAGCTTTGTTTCAAGCCTCCGGCGTAGCGTTTCATCAACACAAAAATGCAGCCGCCCACCCTCGTCATACATTTTCCGGGTGGACAAAGTAATTATGTATCCCTCATAATGCTTCAAAACTGCGTTGATTGCCATTACATCACCTTCTGATGCTGCCTTTATGATATGGAAAGGCAGCAAATTCTTTTCTTCCCTACTCTTACATCTCTTTTTCATCTGCTTTTTCCTCCATAATCTTTCTCAAAATCTCAAGTGAGCGTGTCCGGTGTTCGTGGATCGTACTGCGTACAAGGTTCATTTCCCTTGCTATATCCGCATCGCTCATTTCCAGAAAATACGAAAGCAGTATTACATTCCGCTTCCGTTCCGAAAGTGCCTGCAACGCTTCCGCAATTAGGGCGTCCTTTACTTCAATGTCATAGCCATACACCGTAAAATGACTGTTCTCCACTCCATACTCATCCATAACAAACAACTGGTTCAGCTCCTTTTCAGACAGTTCAGAAAACATGGCTTCATGCTCCCTGCGGTAATCCATGTGCCGGTAATAGTTAATCGCTTCACCTTTCAGCGACATCTGGCACAGGCGGTCAAAGCGATGCCTGATTGTCAGTTCATCATGGCAAGAAGGTTTCTTCATACGAGTTCACCTCCTCCCCCGTTGTGACGTGACAAAGGCATACGCCTTTTCCCTTTCCGTTGTATCTGCCAAATAGCGATAGGCTGATGTTCGGGTAGGAGTAAAAATTTTTGAAAAATTTTTTTGTATATAAAAAACGCCCGAACAGGCTCAATGCCCATTGAACGTTATTCATATCTGTTATTCTGTTTTCTCCACAATCTGCGAGCGTGTATAGTTCACTCTTTAAGGTATATTCTGCTTCACTTCCAGTAAAACACCTTATAAAAGAACCTTCCCACGCCAATAGCCGGACAGGTTCCCGAAGTCAAAAAAATATCCCTCAGACCGTTCAGAACACATAAATTCCCCTAAACGTACCCAAAGGATAAAAACCACGCAAAAAAACCTTTGGATACTGCGTTTTTTTATATGCAATATCCAAAGTCATTCTATTTTATTATGTATTATGCCCCTCTGATAAAGTGAATTATTAGTGCATTTCAAAAGCAAAATGTGCAATATACACTATACATGGAGGTGCATATATGGCAAGAAAAAAGAAAATTGACAAGGAAATGGGATTTCGTTTGAAACAGGCTAGGACTGAACAAAAACTGACCTATGAAGAACTGGCTGAAAAATCCGGCGTTTCCTCACGCTATATCAAGGAAATTGAAAATCATGGAAACGTGCCAAGCCTTGAAAAGCTGGGTCAGCTCATACGAGCCTTACATATTTCCGCCGATCCGTTTTTTTATCCAACTGTCCCGGCAGACAACCTCGACTACCAGCGGCTGTTGGTTTACCTGTCACAATGTACAGAAGAACAGATTACAACAATTCTCGCTATTGTGGAAGCCTATCTTCGGACATATAAAAATATTTCAAAGTAAATCCACTCCCTTTCCTATCTCTTTTCTAAAACAAAGGCGGCTACCCTTAGCCGCCTAATTACCTCCTTCCTCTGCAAAACTGTGGCTTGTTTTGCTGTACAGAACGCTTCTTTTTAAGGAAGCAGAATATGTCATCATTTGTCATTTCTTCTCAATGTAATAACTGCATGGCATATCAAGCCAAATACAAGAGAAAAACAGCCACCGCCAAATAGTGATGCTCCCCACCCTGAACCCGACATTGTCATAAAACCGCCAACAAAGAAAATACCAATGCCAAGAAATATACCAACACCATAAAAAAGTCCAATTGCCATATCGTACTTATTAAATTGTCGTTTCTCCTTTTTTTCATATGTTTCCATCTTTGTTATTACCTCCTTCGCAAAATCGTCCATGTTGACTCCAAAAAGAAAGCAAATTTTTTTCAACATATTTAAATCGGGTTCATTAACATCTCTCTCCCAATTCGATAGTGCCTGCCGGGTAACATTCAATTCCCCGGCTAGTTCTTCCTGTGTCATTCCCGATTGTGTTCGCAGATGACGTATTTGCTTTCCTGTTGTAATATCCGTCTGTTCCTGGTTCAAAATAGTTCCTCCTCTCTGATACTGATTTTATCAATGATATTTCGCAATAGCCAGCAATGAACACTTGCATTGCGCAAGACGTTACATTATCTTCTGAAACATATGGCGAACCTTATCTAACCGACTATTTGGGCGGCGAGGTTGTACTACAGGTTCCCCTGAAGTTTCCTGATACCCTTTCAATTCTGTCAAGCAAACGCTTCTTCCATTTGTATAGAAATTCAAATCACTTTTGTATTCCCCAATCCGCCGAGCCGGTATTTCTCCAGTTAAAATTGCCTCATTATTTTTTAACGAAGTTGTTTCAATTACCGCATCATATTTCACAGCATCATGATAAGCTCGTGAAAGATATTCCTGCGGTGCAAATAGAGTAAAAGAAAGATAGGGTTCTAAAACTTGCGTTCCCGCTTTTTTTAATACCTGTTCCAACACAACAGGCGCAAGAAAGCGGAAATCTGCCGGAGTACTGACCGGGCTGTAGTAAACACCATATTCAAAACAAATTCTGCAATCTGTTACCTCCCATCCATACACTCCCTGCTCTAATCCATACCGAATCCCTTCCATAACTGCGTTTTGAAAGCTTTGGTTTAAATAACCGAGAGACACTTTACTTTCATATTCTGTTCCGCTTCCAACAGGAAGAGGAGTGACAGCCAAACCAATCGACGCCCAAAAGGGATTTGGCGGTACTTCAATATGAATTGTATAATGAGCCTCTTTTCGTGGTCTCTCCAGATAAATAACGGTAGGCTCTTTTATTGCTACCTCGACACTATATTTTTCATTTAATAAAGAACAAACAACTTCCAATTGTACTTTTCCCAAAAAGGAAAGAATAATTTCATGAGTAATAGAATCAATCATAAAATGCAGAAGCGGATCAGTATCCGCAATCTCTGTAAGGGCATCCAGTAATACTTCCCTTTGCTCTGCTTTGATTGGCTCTATCGTTGTCCGAAAAAATGGCAGGGGACTATCCGTCCATGCCTTGCGTGGCAATAGTTTTTCATCTCCCAGAACATCATTTAGTTTTAATGTATTGTCAGATAAAATAACAATCTCCCCGGAATCAGCGGTGTCTGTTGGGACGATTTCTCCATCAAATGGAATTGACATCTCTGTAATTTTAATTTTTTCCTTTTTTGACAAAAGAATCGTTTCCCGTAAACAAAGCGTACCGCTATAGAGCCTTAAATAGCAACGTCGTTTTTTCTGCTCGGTATATTCAATTTTAAATACATACCCACACAATTCCGATTGACTGTCGTCTGTTTCCAATGAAAAAACTTCTGTAATCACTTCAAGCAATTCTTTTACCCCGATATTGTCTTTTGCGCTTCCATGATATACCGGAAAAAGCGTTCCCCTTTGTACCCTTCGTTTTATTTCTTTTTGCAGTTCCCACAGTGTCAAAGGGACTCCTGAAAGATATTTTTCTAAAATATCATCATTCCCAGCAATTACAGCATCCCACTTTTCAAAATCTGCAACATCAGAAAGTATTATTTCTGAACAGAAATGAACTTCCTGCATAACAATCATATCTTCTGTCAATTTTTCTCTGATATTTTGATAAGTTTGCTCAAGAACAACACCACTTTGATCTATTTTATTGATAAAAATGATTGTTGGTATCTTCATTTTCCTTAGCGCATGAAACAGCACTCTGGTCTGGGCTTGTACACCATCTTTTGCGGACACTACTAAAATTGCTCCATCCAGAACCGATAAGGAGCGATGCACTTCTGTTAAAAAGTCCATGTGTCCGGGGGTGTCCACAAGATTAACTTTGTACCCTTTCCAGCGAAAAGATGTAACGGCAGCCTGAATTGTAATTTTCCTTTGACGTTCCAAAGCCATAGAGTCCGTTCTTGTTGTACCTTTATCTACACTACCTGGTTCCATGATTGCCCCGCTTGTATACAGCAGGCTTTCTGTCAGTGTTGTTTTTCCTGCATCAACATGCGCAAGAATGCCGATATTAATTATTTTCATATGTCGTCCTCCATTCACAGCCAAAAAAAGGCATAAAAATCCCCAGCAGTAAAATACTTTTACCACTGGGGATACAATCTGTGGACATACACATAAAAGACACGCACCAATAGGTACTTGCCACTTTTCTTGCCATGTCAATATAAATAAGGCAAAAGTATTCTTAAATTTGGTACAAAAAACTAAGCCCTTGTTCCAAAGGACATCCCAAAGTTTTTTGTTCCCACTATTTGATTATAGTTTTATTTAAGAATACCTTGCCGCATATTTTTTAACTCCTTTTTGGAAATGTAGTAATTATAACACATCTGCATCTGAAAAGAAAGCATTAAATAATATTGACTTACATTAAATTTTCTGGAGACTTATGCTAATATTCAAAGAAACAAATCGAAATATACAAGAGGATTTTTTATGGGAAACGAGATAAATATTGCATTACTTCAAATGCTTCCGGGTAAAGATATTACAGAAAATATGGAAAAGGCATAATTATTTAAAAAATAGAGCAATCGCAACCATAATCTGAAAAGGGAGATAATATTTAAGAAACATCAAATATTCGGATAATTATCCTGTAAAGGTTGTCATTCTCTGTTCAGATGCAGAGACAATAAAAACAGCCGAACAACATCAAGGAAAATTTGGCTACTCCCCATACTGGCTTTTGCTAAACAACTCCAACCAGTCACCCCAGTAGACAGTAACCTCCATTTTGAAACTGGAATAAATTTGTCGATCATCACAATTCCAATCTCATAGAAATGACTTCCTGAAATCCGGCTATGCGGGAGCGAAATCCTTTGGGATTTCTTCCACACTCGACAAATCCAGCCCGTTCGTACATAGAAACTGCTCTTTCATTTTCAGCAACTACTTTAAGTTCAAGCTGGTTATATCCCGCTGTTTTAGCACATTCGATACACGAAGTCAGCAAAGCCTTACCAATTCCAAGTCCCCAATACTTTCTCACAACACTGATGCCAAATTCTGCTCGATGCCGTACCTTATATTTTGTACCGATTGCCTCAATTCCTGCTGTTCCCGCAATTACACTGTCAACTATGGCAAGCAATTCAATCTCTCTTTCACTCTCAGCTTTTTCTTTCAGAAACTGGCTCTCCTGTGCGGCATTAAAACTGTTTTCATCTGGATATGTAAGCAAATAATCTGTTTCACTATGTGTCAGATTGAAATTATCCACTACAAGCTGACCATCACTCTCTGTTCCATTCCTCAAACAACATTCCATGCCATTACTTAATATTATTGTTTTGTTATATCTCATAACTGCTCCTTTACTGACAACTGTCCTCAAAGTCAGCTTCTTCATCTATACAATATCCTAAGCAGAAAAATGTTTTCTCATTTCATATTGTTTAACAAATACACTAAATTTCAATTTCTTCAAAAAAGCGTTCAATGCCTGATCCCGTTCATCCACATTTATTACTCTCATCTCTAAACTCTTTGTTTGTTTAAGTAAATCTAACAAAATCTCTGTGGCAACTCCCATTCTGCGATATTTGGGATGTACCGCTAACTGCGCAATATCTCCTTTTATTTTGTCCACAATACCATATCCAATCAAGTTTCCATCAAATTTAACAATCGTATAAGAAAAGGATTTCGCGATTGCACAAACAGCGTCTTTTGCGTTTTGCCATGAAGGTGGATAAGTCCAAAAATCTTTGACTGCTGTCCATTGATCATCTTGTAATTTTTCCGGATGTTCCAGTTTCCACACTTTATGTATGCCCGGTTCTTTTATCTTGCCCGTCAGTTGGTAACAATTCAATATTCTGTTAATTCGAAATCCCTGTTTTTTATATAAAGTGAGCGCCTTCTCATTATCTTGAATCACTTCCAGTTGATACACGCTGATTTTATTTTTTATACATATAGTGCTAACCAGATTCAATAATTCCCCCATAATTCCTGTTCTCCGAAAATCGGGGATAACTCCTGTTCCGAGGTCATAGACTGTCTTTTCGTTATCCCAATCTCTCACTCCATTCAAGATAAAACCGACAAGCGTTCTATCTGCAAAGGCTCCAACTGAAACCGCAGGCATAAATCCATTTCTTTTCAGCATTGTTTCAAAAGATTTAAAAGGCATATCAACTGAAACCTGATAATCAGAAAATGCCTGTGTAAACGCTTCGTATATACAAACGAAATCTGTATTTTCCAATGTCCGGTATTCCATATTTTCTCCTAAAATGTCATATTTACTCTATTGGAAGATTGTGCTGTTTCAAAAATGAGAGCTTATCCCAATAGCCTCGCTGGAATAAAATTTTCCCATTCACTACCTGAAAAAAACCACACCCCCGTAACCCCAATGGATCTCGCCATTCAAGGATTGCCCATTGCCCATCCTCAAAAATATTTTCTACGATAGCTGTCATATCCGATGTTGAAAATTCGGCTGTGAACATGGTACGGATTGCTTCAATGCCTACTACTGGCTCATTCGCTACTTGGTGATTCGTCGCATTTTCATGATAAAGGGTTGTAATTGCTTCCACATCATGTTTATTGAATGCATCTACCCATAACTGAACAACTTCTTTCGGTCTTAACATTTCTGTTTTTCCTCCTATGCCTTGTGTGTTTTTATTATATCAAAAAGCAAGTTAAAAGTCGAGAATCATGATAAAGGCACAAAAACTCCACAAACCAACACACCCTCCGGGAGTGTCGAGGGTAGAGTAGCAAGCACTGCCCATGTCCGGACACATGGGCGAAATTCCCCATGCCTGCCTACCGTCCGCATGATGAAATTTCCATAGGGAAGTATCCCTAACCCTCTTTGATTTTCTTTCCGTTTTTCTCTAGCAGTCCTTGACCTTTACCCGCAGATTTGCTACAATAACACATGGATAATTTTATCCAAAAACAACTGAACAGACACGAAACCAGACTGTTGTAAATCGAACATTTTACAGCAGTTTTTTTATGCCCAAATGCAGGAAGGAGTATCAGAAATGGCAAACAGGACACGCACGAACCGCAATGAAATTTGTCTGAATGACAGGGAACAGTATATCCTTGATGAGAAGTTCAGACTGTCCGGCATGAAAAGCAAATCTGCTTTCCTCCGGAAGCTCATTCTCTATGGATATGTATATGATGTGGATTACAGTTTTTTGAGGGAGTACAACACAGAGCTTGGGCGGATCAGCTCCAGCCTGAACCAGATTGCAAAAAGAATTAACAGTACAAGCCATGTCTATCAGGAAGATATGGACGAAGTAAAGGAGTTGATGAAACAGGTATGGCATACACAAAAATCCATGCTATCACAGCAACCGTTGATAAAGCGGTAGCCTACATCTGTAACCCGGATAAGACTGATGAAAGCATCTATATTTCCTCTTATGCCTGTGCGCCGGAAACCGCAGCGATTGACTTCAAATATACCTTAGACCACTGCCGGGAAAACAGCCCGAATAAAGCCTATCATCTGATACAGGCTTTCGCTCCCGGAGAGGTCAGTTTTGAGGAAGCACACCAGATAGGGAAAGAGCTTGCCGATAAAGTTTTAGAGGGAAAATATTCTTACGTTGTCACCACACATATTGATAAAGGTCACGTCCATAACCACATCATTTTTTGTGCCACAGACAACCTTGAACATAACAAATATCATGACTGCAAGCAGACCTATTACCGCATCCGGAAATTGAGTGATGAGCTGTGCAGCGAGCATAACCTTTCCGTCATTATCCCCGGCGGGGAGCGTGGAAAAAAATATAATGAATGGCAGTCAGACAAAAACGGTGCAGCGTGGAAAACGCAGATAAGAAAGGACATCAATGCTGCCATAAAATCATCTTCCACCTATGAGGAATTTCTGCTCCTGATGCGGGCAAAAGGCTATGAAATAAAAGGGGAAAGTTTTGAGGAAGATGCGCCAAAATATATCTCATTCCGCCCGCTTGGAAAAGACCGTTTTGTGCGTGGCAGCGTGAAATCCCTTGGCAAAGAATATACAAAGGAGCGGATCAAAGAACGGATTGAATTGAAACGGGAACGGAAGGCTGTTATCCCGAAAAAAGATTACTCTAACAGAAAACTGGTTGACACCTCTGATGAAAAATTCCAGAACAGTCCGGGACTGCAAAGGTGGGCAGCTATCCAGAATTTAAAGATTGCTGCACAGGCATATAATGAAGCCGGTTCTATTAAAGAACTGGAGCAGAAAATCGCCACCACAGCCGCCACAGGGAAGGAAGCAAAACAGACTGTCCGCAAGCTGGAGAACCGCATGAAAGACCTTGCGGAAATTATCAAATATGCAGAACAGTATAAGGCAAATAAATCCTATAATATTGCCTACAAAAAAGCTAAGAACCCCGACGCATATTTTCGGAAGCATGAGAGCCAGATCATTCTCTATGGCGGCGCAAGGCGTATGCTGGAACAGGCAGGCATCAGTTTAAAAGGTTTGAACATCGACAAGCTGAAAGCGGAATATCAGGAGCTTACCACGCAGAAGAAAGAACTGACCGCCACTTACAAAAACTGTGATAAGGAACTGAAATCTCTGAACCGGAAACTGGAAAATCTCAACCAGTATTTAGGGCGCACAGAGCCGCAGAAAGGCGCACCGGAACAGCCGGACAGAAATAACACCCCTGCCCGGTAAAAAGGACGAAGAACCGTCTGTTAAGAGCCTGAAAACGCATCGTGGAAATGTGCATAACTCCCCATTCCGTCATGACAACACCGTTCACAGGACATGGAAAAGCAAAAGGCAGCTTTCCCACATCCTGCAAACAATGTTGCCCACAACTCCATAAAACGGGGAGTTATACACATTACGCACAATGCCGACGCCTGCGGAATCCCATTCTTTCCCTCCTCTTTTTTATATAATCAGAAAAATATTCTTGCAGATTATACCATATCCATGTATGATAATATAAAAATCTCCAAAAAATAGGAGTGCCGAAGCACCCCCATTTCCTAAACCCTCTTGCAAAATCCGCAGTGTTGGTTTATAATCATCATAGAAGCCGAAGGATTCTAGCACGTCCGACGGTTGTACAATCGGAAACGAGTAATCAATTTTAGTAAAACAAACGGATCACTGGCTATTCTCTATTCGCAGTAGAGGATAGCCTTTTCCGTTACTTGCGGTTGTGTTTATTGTCTATGTATGTCAAGGCTGCAAAAATCACCAGCACCAACGTAAGCACTTCTAACGTATTCATACCGACCTCCTTTCCGTTTCCAGAAAGGACAACCGCAGACTATCCCTACTTGCTCTAATCTGACTAAAAAGAATTATATCACGTTCTGTCGAATAATGCTATAAAAGTTTCACGATAAATTATTCCGCCGCTTCCAGTGCGACCTGTGCAAATTCTTCATTGCTCATGGCTTCCAGCTTCCCCAAGACCTGCCCTGCAAGCTCCACCATGTCACTGTCCTGTATGTGCGGGATCACGTTCTTTATATCGGCAACCATGCCCATTCTGTCCTGCCCCTCAAACACACACATCAGATTGATTTCTTCCACTGTAAATTTATCCATACGCTTATATCTCCCTCTCTGTTTTTTTCTCTGTACCCTTTTCCGAAACTTCTTTTCCCGGCTTATCCCTCTGCTCGATGACCGCCTTTTTCTCCGCCAGCTTTTCCTTTATGGAAATCCTGCCCGCCTTGCGTTCCTGCTCTGCTTTCGGCTTCTCATTGTTCAGAACATTATCAATCATGTTATAGTTACATTCTTCCAGTTCCTCAATCTTCGCAAGCGGTTTATACTCTGCCAGTCTGTCTAAAAGCTCCTTTGCCTTCCTTGCACTCTGTACGCCTTCACTGTCATCAAGCTCCGTCCCTTTCCCGAATATATCCGTTATGCCTTCCCTCATGCTGTCTGAAATCATGGCATTGAGGAAATCATTCAGATATTCCGTGTTCCCGTTCCTGATGTCCTCTGCGATATTCGCTACCTGCGCTTCCCTGTCCTCCACCGTATCATTGTACTGATAGGTGTCATAATCATAAGAAAGCTGGTCTATTTCTGCGGCAAGGAAAGCCGCCTGCCACTTCTCCAGAGAACCCCTCACCTCAATATCCGGCATCTTGTCGATCAGTTCCGCAATGACCGCTACCGCTTTCGGATTGTCTGTAATGTCCGGCACATAATCTAAAATCTCCAGATCTGCAGTCCTGCCCGACACAATATCCATCTGCGTGTCCTCATACGCTTCCGTCCCTTCCGTATGGATGTTGATGCCAATGCTCCGGATACCGTTCATCCTCTCTGGCGGTATCTGGGTAAAAATTTCGATTGCTTCCTCCACGCTCGCTATATCCTCATGGTATTCTCCAAGGTTATGGAACTCCCCGCACTCTGCCACCGTAAGGGTAATCACTGTTTGCTTTTCTTCCTGCGCCTGTTCTGTATTCTGCTCCTGCAGGGCGGCACGTTTTTCCTCAAGGTACGCTTCCACTCCCGGAAGATACTGCCCAAGCGTCCCTGTTTTTCCTTCTGTGATAGGGTTGATGTCAACTTTCACTCCGCCGATGCTGAAACCGTCCTCATTAAAGGTGTTGAACAGGGAATCTTCCCTTTCCCCGCCCCGGTATTCCACAACCACATCAAGGTCAGAATTTTCCTGCTCCAGACCTCTGCATCTGCTCCCGGACACCGCCACATCCACAAGCTCTATGTCCATGTCATACTCGTCTATTTTGGACTGCAAATAGGCGTATACGGTAAGTTCTATATCTTCCTGTGTCTGCCCATTGATGCCATTCCATAATTCCTCTGTCCGGGCTTTAAAATCGGCTATAACCCTGCTTTCCGCCGCTTCCGGCACTTCCTCTCTGATACGTTCCTCAAGATGCTCCATTTCCGCCTGCTCTGCTTTTTCCACCAATCCGTCATAATCAATCGGTATCAGTTCATCATCCGCCTGTATACTGCCTTCCAGAGTGCCCCGGTGTGTCGGCTCTTTCAAGTCTGCCACAATCTCATCAAGTGCCTGTCTGATTGTTATATCTGGATTGTCATACACGCCACCGTCCAACTCCCGGTAATTCATATCATAAATTGTGTAATCATACCCTTCGCTGGCTTCCTGAATACTGATATAGCGGTCTGCCAACTGGAAAGCAAGTTCCGTTTCTTCCCTGCCAATTTCCCTGTCACTGGTATCTATGTATGGGTTTTCCCACTCCATGAACGGTACATCTTCCACGATATGCTTCTGGTTAGCTGTCGGCATAAGGTTCTCCATTTTCCCCTGTTCATAGAGAATGTCAAACCTGTCCATATAAAGGGAAACATCATCAAGACCACTGCTCTTTAGCTGATGCTCAAACCGCTGTTTTACAAAATCCTTTATTTCCTCCGGTGACATTTCCCGGTGAACCCTTACCTTGTCAAAACCGACCTCATCATATAAAGTCTGCAAATCTCCCATGAAGCGGCTGCTTTCCCCCGCCGCCTTGCTATGCGTAAAATCAAGCGAAAGGCAGTTTTCATTATTCCTGACATGGATTACATCAAACTCGCTGCCATTGACATTGACGCCAAATGTTGTCCTTGCCATATCCGGCTTATCTTCCATATCCTTTCCCCGATATTCCGCAAACTTCCCCATTGCTTCCGGAAGGCTGTCAAAACGCTCTAATCTGCTCTTTTCCGGGCTTCCGTCCGCCCATGTGGATAAATCTTCAATAACATAGTAAGATACCTTATCAGCGTCCGGTTCTTCCTGTGCGCTGCCTTCTGCCATTCCCTCCGGCACTTCTGCCGCTGTTTCCATAACAGAATCCTTTTCCTCACTGACTTCCGCTGATAATGCAGTCTCCCTTGTAAACTCTGGCACTTCCCTGTAACCGACAGAATCCACATAATGGCTTGTGTTCTTCCCGTCCTGATGCAGCACCACCACATCGCTAACGGAAAGGGAATGTCCGGTAAAATCTGTCGGGTGGTCTATATTGAACTGGGTATAAATATCTTCAAGGCTCATGCCCTCCCTCAGTTCTCCGGTATAGACCAGAGTGTAATTCTCTCTGGAAACCGGGATACCTTTCATTTCAAGATAATCCATCGACATAAAACGAATATCCCTTGTTTCCTCCGTATCTTTAAGCTGATAGATGCCAAACCTTCCCTCATTGCCATATAAAAGCTGTGCTTCCCGGTTGGGTTCGCTATCCTCTAATTCCTGTTTCATGGACTGAAACTCCAGATAGGCGCTCCAGTCGTCTTTCTGCACACCGAACAGCCCGTCATGCGCCTGTAATGCTGCCTTATTCTCCACAAGTGTTTCTGAACCGTCTGAATGGAGCTGGTACACCGACACATCTTCCCCGAACAGCTCCGATGCCCTGTCCTTTGTCAGAGGAAGCATTTCATTCCAAGAATACCCATATTCGTGCATCTCCGATAACCCCACCATGTCATCCGGAAGGGCATCAATTTCTTTCTCCGCTTCCTTGATTGTTTCCAAAAGAAGCGGTAAATCGTCTTTCTGCTCCGCAAGGGAATATGCCAGGGAAGTTGTCTTATACATATCATCCAGCTTATAAGCGTGGTTCATAATCAAATTACGCTCATCGCTGTCATAAACCGTCCTGTAAAATTCCATGCGGTTAATGAGCTGTTCTGCCTGTACCGTTGCCGGAAGCTCCGAAGCGGCATGGATTTCCTTCCCTGTCATGTCCACATCAAAATCATAGAACTGCGGATAACCGTCATTTACTCCGCCGCTTTTCATGATCGGTACAAATTCAAAGCCTTTTTCCGCCAGATAATCCGTAACGCTTCCATTCCACGCATTATCTTCCACAAATGGCAGGTCATATAAGGCATTTTGTACTTCTGACTGCATATTTGTGATTTTAATGGTTTCATATTCCCCGCTGTCCGGCATGGAAATTCTCACAACCACATCAGCATACTCAATCGGTTTATTTGCCTTTTCCCGTTCTTCCTGCAACGCCTTAAAATCGGTTATCTCATAAGTATCCGTATTGTAAGTGTAATCTAAGTGGTATTCCTCCACTTCCTCGCTCCGCTCATTTCCAAGCAGAGTTACCCATGCCCCGGCTCTTTCAAGGTATGCTTCCACGCTCTGCCTGTCATCGTCTTTCATGGTACGCAAAGAATTAAGAAGTTCTGTCCTCTCCATGCCCTTAACGCTCAAAAGGTCATATTCTGAACGGTCTGTATTCGCCACAAGCAGAATGATGTCCTCCTGTGCCTGTTCTGCAGCACGTTCTTTATCAATCTCCAAAAGCTGTGCTTCAATCCCCTTTATCAGCTCCGAGGAAGTCCGGCGTATCGTATCAAGGGAAGATTTTAACTCCGGCATTTCTTTTCCGCTGCTCCACCCGGCAATATACCCAAAAGAATAGTCGGACGTATCAATCCCGAAATGCTGGCAGACAGTATAAGCGATGCTCTCCGCTTCCACTTCCTTTGTTTCCCTGTCTTTGGCAATCCCTGTTTCCTGTTCAACCTCCTTTGCATGGAGTTTTGCGTGCGCCACCTCATGCACCCCGGTTTTTGCAGTCTGCGCTTCTCCCATGCCCTCCTTAATAGCGATAGGGTGGTTTAAATCAATAAAATATCCTTTCCTGTCACCCTCCATGCCCTCATACCGGATTGGCACAGGGGAAACCCTTGCAAGTGCTTCCATAAAATCCCGGTAACGCTCTACATTCCCATGCAGCTCGCTCACGCCAAGTCCGGGAAGCTCTTTCCCGTCTGTCTGCGAATAATCAAACACTGTGACAACCCGGAAGGCGGGTATCTTTATCTCCACTTCCTCCATGACGGGCATCCC
Organism: bacterium 1XD21-13; assembly: GCA_009917555.1. Classification (GTDB taxonomy): domain Bacteria; phylum Bacillota; class Clostridia; order Lachnospirales; family Lachnospiraceae; genus Laedolimicola. Next base: position 31,540 of record QZDX01000012.1, read on the forward strand.
GTCCCGGTCAAGCACAGGCTCATTCGTGACCGGATCAATCTTTTCCTGTTCCTCTTTGATTTTGTAAGGTGAAGGCGCAAGGATACGGATACCCCTCTCGCCCTTGTTCACATGGCGCTCAAAATTCTTCTGCCATGCCTTATATCCGGCAACATACGTCGCTCCCGGACACTGCATCTCGATAAGCTGGATATTGTTTGCGCTGTAATTATGGAATTTTGACATAGTATTCAGGTAGCTTTTGTACTTTTCCCCCTCAAATAATTCCTTCAAGCCTTCCTCCAGCCTGTCCGTTATCTCCTTCACTTTCTGTTTTTCAGTCATGGAAACTTTGTTTACATTTACATCTGCCATCTGGTTAATTCTCCTTTTCCTCCATAAAAACAGAGGACAGATAAGTTTCCCTCTCCGTCCCCGTTCCGGATATTTTTATTTGCAGTTATTTTTATAAACATTCCTCTTTGCTTTTTGGCTTTGCCTTATCCGGCTCCGGCACTTTCCTCTGCCCTGCCTTTTCTTTCATCTGCGACAATTTATCCTTTACGGACACACGCCCTCCTTTCTCCGCTTCCTTCCCGGCATCCAGACTCACAGAAAGCCGATCCAGCTTTTCAAATGCCTTATCTATCCCGTCAATCTTCTTCCGAAGGTTCTCCGCTGCCTTTTTTACAGGCATATTGATTATCCTTGTCATGCCGACACCCTGCTTTTCATCCGATACCTCTTTCGTGCCTTTCCCGGCTAACAGCCTGCCCACGTTGGAAACGCTGTTCCCGATCTGCTTCAGCTCGTCCCCGATGCTGTCAATCTGGTTGGCTGTTTTTTCACAGTCCGTCATCACGTCAACCAGACGTTCCCGGTAATCGGAAAGCATGGACTTCACGCCGGTGATTCCTTTCTGGATAACCTTGCACATCTCCGCTTTTCCTTTTTCCTTAAAGACGTTGACAGTCTGTGCCGCTGTTTCCACCAAATGGTTTCTTACCGCTGTCAGACGTTCCGACAGGCTCGTGATTTTCCCCTGAAGGTGCGCCACTTTATCCATGAGCTTCTCTGTCACAGATTTTGGCTGGTTTTCCTGTATCTGTGAAAGCTGTTCCCGGACTCCCTGTAATTCATCCACCATTGCGCTAAGCTGCATCTGCATACCCGCCACATACCAGAAAATACCCATAAAATCCTGTGACTGCCCGCCCATATCCTGCTGGTTAAACAGTTCTATAAGCTGCTTTAATACCTCATTTTCTTCCATGACCTGTTTTGTGTTCTGTTCTGCTGTTTCCATTTTTCTAATACCTCCGTTTAATTTTGAACACGATAAAAGCAGCCATTTCTGGCTGCTCTCTACATACTACCTTTATTTACTTTTATATTTGAGCGAATACTACTGCTCTTATTTGTTTCGATTTCTGCAATCTAATCCTATCTCCTTCCTGCTTTTATCGCTGTATATATTTTTTAATAAAACATCTTCAACCTAAAATAAAATATTTTTTAAACAATTTCTCGAAAAATTCTTGAATCATCCTTTTTGATTCCGTAATATTCATGAATTCATAACCGCCAAACCTATATACCTCATAACCTTTTAGCTGTAACTCTCTTGTATCAGTAACCATTTCAGCATACAATTTGGGGGAAGATTTATCCCCTTCAGAATAATGCTGTTTACCATCAATTTCAATAACAATTCGTATCCCATTAGGTAACAGCATTAAAAAATCCATTCTCTGGTGAGTATAAACAATACCACTTCCTCTCCAAATCTTTGCATGTGGATCATAATGCAAATACACTTGTGGAATCAACGCCGGAAAATCATTTCTTTCCTCATAAATCTTGTAATAATGAATAAAAAAATCCTTCTCTGGTTGTGAATCCAAAGAGTTAAGTAAACGAGTAAATAAGTCTTGCTGAACATTTTTATTTACCGCCCTAGGCTCCCACCATCTCACAAGGGTTTTCCATGATAAACCATCCGAATTTGGCTCAAAATTATAAAGCAAACAGTTATTTGTATCGCCAACAATCTTTAATTCATTACCAATAGCATCATCAATCACTATATCCGGCTTCTTACCTAATGGCGCAAAAACAAGGTTTTTCATATTACCGCATACGGTGTTTTTCCTATAAACTTTATAAATGAGTTCATTCGATGTTTTTCCAGATACTGCTAATTCAAACCCGTCTGCACTAATAATCTCATTAATTCCTTTTACATATTGCTCCTGCTCCTCCCCTATTCTAGTTTCTGGATTAACCATCTTTTCCAAAAACTTAATTACAGAATTATCACTTATATATTTAAAACTCAAAATGTTTAGCAACATATCTTTGTATGATATATCATCATTTCTTATTACATGCTGCATAATGTAATCCCAAATAGATGCTCTACTAAATGCAAACATCTCTCCATCGTCAAAAGGTTCATCTAAATTCCAAATACCACTAAGTAATTCATCCAATGTCAAATTTCCTTCAAAATTTGGACACATGCCCAGATATTCTGCTAATTTTCTCCGAGTTACAAAAGTAAACTCAAATATGCTATCTCCAAGAAAAGTTTCCATTTGACGATTTAAAGAAACACTCTCAGCATCTTTAACTATACGATATGACAATTCAATTATTTTTTCTTCCGATAATTTTTCTAACCCTGTTTTAGCATATATTTTTTTGCTATGATACGGATCAAGTGTTTCATCAGGAGATATTCCATAGCTTTTCATAACTCCCTCTATTTCATAGCTTTTGTAATTCCAAAAATATTGTGCAAGAATTTCTATTAAACCATCCTTCTTTTTGCCCATATGATTCAACTCCAATCTAGGGATTATATTTCTGCCACCAATATATAACACTGAACGAAATATAGTTATCCCTCCAAATTAGAACCATTTTATCATAAACAGTTTAAGACGTCATTCATTTTCAATCTTGCACTATATTCTTTATAAGGAGCAGCCAAATTCTGACTGCTCCTTATAGTCTACAGACTTTCTTCCTTTCCTTTTCCCTTTGAAATCTCTGGCTTTTCCGGCATTTTCTGTCCATAAGCCTTCTGCCGCATCTCGGCAAGTTTTTCTTTTACGGAAATACGCCCTCTCGGACTGTCTGATAGCACCCGCTCCTTCCCATGCTCCGCCACTTTTTCCGATACCGCCCGGTTAAACTGCGGTCTGAAAGGCGCATCCGCCACAGCTTCCGCATCATGCCCCATTTCCTCTGTATCCATTTCCTCCTGTTCCCCGTCATTCCCCGGCTCATCGTCCATATCAATCCCATCGCCGCCCTTTTCGTCCATGTTTAAAAGGGCATTTAATTCCGTCAGGCGTTCCAGTTTCTCCGCAAGCTCCGCTTCCTGCGGAAATGGCTTTGTAACCTCCACTTTTGCGGTTTCAAGCTGATGCTCTACGTTTTCCAGTTTCTGTGCCACTTCTTCCATTCTCTTACCCATGCCCTCTAAGGCGTTGCTTAACCTCTGTAAATTTCCTAACGGATCAGCGCCGATTTCCACCTCATGGCTGATGCTGCCTTTCAGGTTGACCGTAAACTTGGAAAAGAACGAATCATAGGAAACACTCATTTTAAATCCCTGATACTCCCCGATTGTGACCGCCATATTCGGCTGTTTTGCGCTCCGGCACATATCAATCAGTGCTGCCCCGGCTTCTTTTTTGTCCGTATATACCCGGTTCCCAATTTTTATGGAAAAGGTATCTTTATCCGGGAACTTATTCTGTGCATAGGTCTGAATGTCGGCACGATACCCCGCAAGGCGTTCTTTCATGGAAGCGATCTGCACCGGGTAATGCTTCACGATATTGTCCTCTAAACGGTACTTCTGGCTGGTATGGTTTGCCTTTAACAGCTTTAGCTTTGATACCTGAATATCTAAATCCATCTTTTCCTTTATGTAGGGATTTCCGGTAGCCAGAGCCTTAACCTCGGCATAAGTGAGAGCCGCTTCGTCAATATCCTCACAACTCCGCACCGGGGATTTTGATGTCATGATCTGCCCGATAAATTTCTGCTTATTTTCAATGAGCTGCCACGAATAACTGTCGAATGTCCCTTCCGTCACATACCGGAAAATCTTCACTTTGTCATTCATGTTGCCCTGTCTTAAAATACGACCTTCCTGCTGTTCAATGTCGGAAGGACGCCAGGGCACATCAAGGTGGTGCAGGGCGATAAGCCTATCCTGTACGTTGGTTCCGGCTCCCATTTTTGCGGTTGATCCTAATAAAAAACGAACCTGCCCGCTCCTTACTTTTGCGAACAGCTCCGCTTTCCTTGTTTCCGTATTGGCATCATGGATAAAAGCTATTTCATTCTCCGGCACTCCCTTCGCCATGAGCTTATCCCTGATGTCCTCATATACATTAAATGTCCCATCTCCTTTCGGTGTGGATAAATCACAGAAGATAAGCTGCGCCGACTTCTGCTCTTTGGTCTGCTCCCATATCTCAAACGCCTTATCCACACAGGTTGTGGCTTTGGAATTTTCTTCATCCGGAAGCATATCATTGATTAAACGCTGGTCTAACGCTAACTTTCTCCCGTCGTTGGTTATCTTCAACATATTGTCGATGTTCGGCTGCACTTTCCTGTCCCTGACCGCCTCCGCCCTGTCCGCAAGGAACTGTACCATATCCTGCTGGTATTCGCTCGGCTTTATCACAATATTTTCATAATCCGCTTCCGGCACAGGAAGTTTCAGCATATCCGGTGTCTGAATATCAGCACTCTCTTTAAATAACGCAATCAGTTCCGGCAGGTTAAAGAACTTTGCAAACCTTGTTTTCGCCCGGTAGCCTGTACCCTCCGGCGCAAGCTCTATGGCTGTCTGCGTTTCCCCAAACGATGCCGCCCAACTGTCAAAATGCCCCAATCCCAGACGCTGTAAGGTATTGTACTGGAGATAACGCATATTGGTGTATAATTCTGTCATACTGTTACTGATCGGCGTACCTGTTGCAAATGTGATTCCCTTCCCTCCGGTCAGTTCGTCCATATATTGGCACTTCGCAAACATGTCCGAAGATTTCTGAGCTTCCGTCTGTGCAATGCCCGCTACATTCCGCATCTTTGTGTATAAAAAGAGGTTTTTATAATTATGGCTTTCATCCACAAATAACTTATCTACGCCCAACTGTTCAAAAGTCACAACATTGTCTTTCCGGCTCGAATCGTTTAAGCGGCTTAATCTGGTGGAAAGTGACTTTTTTGTTTTTTCCATCTGCTTAATGGAGTAACGCTCGCCATTCTCCGCTTTCAGGGCTTCGATTGCCATTTCAATTTCTTCTATCTGCCTTTCGATCATCGCCATCTGTCTTTCAGTGGAAAGCGGTATCTTCTCGAACTGACTGTGACCGATAATCACAGCGTCATAATCCCCTGTTGCGATTCTGGAACAGAACTTTTTCCGGTTGGCAGGTTCAAAATCTTTTTTTGTAGCCGCTAAAATATTCGCCCCCGGATACAGGCGCAGAAAATCGCTTGCCCACTGTTCTGTCAAATGGTTCGGCACAACAAATAAGCTCTTTTGGCACAGCCCTAACCGCTTGCTCTCCATTGCCGCCGCAATCATCTCAAAGGTCTTTCCTGCCCCTACACAGTGCGCAAGCAGGGTGTTATCCCCGTAAAGCTGATGCGCCACTGCGTTAAGCTGGTGCGGTCTGAGTACAATGTCCGGCGTCATGCCGGGGAATTTTAAGTGTGAACCGTCATATTCCCTCGGTCTGGTGGAATTGAAAAGCTCGTTATACTTTGCACATAAATCCTGCCTGCGCTCCGGATCACGGAATACCCAATCCTTAAAGGCTTCCCTGATTGCTTCCTGCTTCTGGCTTGCAAGCATGGTTTCCTTTTTATTGAGGACTCTTTTTTCCTTCCCGTCCTCCGTCACCACATCAAAGATACGGGTGTCACGAAGGTTCAGGGAATCTTCTAAAATCCTGTAAGCGTTTGCCCGGCTTGTGCCATAGGTCATGTTGACAAGGGCATTTCCCCTGTCCGCATTTTTCCCCTTCACGTTCCACTGCCCGGTCACATTGGAATACTGTACGCCCATTGCCTTACGGTCAAACAGGTACTCCGGCGTTTCAAAGGTTTCACGCATGAAGTCCTCAATATATTTCGTGGAAATCCATGTTGCACCAATCCGCACCTCAATCTCCGATGCGTCAAGCTCCTTCGGCTGTACACCCTCCAATGAAGTTACGTTAATGGCATATTCCGGGTGGTTCTCCGCAAAGGTTCTTGCCACTGACAGCTTCTCCCGCACATTCCCGCTTAAATACTCGTCTGCGGTTTCCCATCCCTCTGTCACCGGGTTCTGGAAGATTACCCCCGCAAGCTCCTTTGTGATTTCTTCCTCGCTTTTACCCGCAAGCTGTGACATATAGGCTAAGTCCACACCCGCCTTTTCACTCAGCGATACCGCCAGCGCTTCACTGGCTGTGTCCACGCTTGTCACAACCTCCTGCTTTTTAATGGTTCGTTTCGTGAACATATCCGCCTTGCCGATGAAGTTCCCCTCATCGTCCAGCCTTTCAAGGGAGCATAACAGGCAGTAACTGGAATCCTGATTGAACGCCCTTTTATTGGTCTGTGAGCTGATAAGACCAAATTTCTTGGAAAAATCATCGTATAGCTGGTTTAACTCCGTCTGCTTGTTATGAATCATATCTTCCGGGTATTCTTCCAACTGGAAATTTATCAACTCCTGCGTACAATCCCGGATTGCTACCATGCCCTTAATCCTCTGTTCCACCTTTTCCGACACGTCCACAGGCTTCATAATGGAATTTTCCCGGTAATACACGGTATCGTCCACAACCGTATAACTGTAATTCTTCACATCCGGATCGGCGGGTATGTTCTCCTTTGCCAGCTCATCGTCAATCTCGTTAAAATCCGCCTGCTCGATGCTGCCCTCCACATGGGAAAGCGCATTTTTAAGCTGTGCCGACAAGGGAAGGGAAGTGTCCGGCAGGCAGGCGCTTTCCATGCCATGCGCCCCGGAAACCATCTCCATTTTCCCCAATACCATCTCCGGGTGGTCTGCAAAATACTGGTTCATCACAATACCGTCTTTTTCCGTCAGATGCACCCAGTCCGGCTCTATATCCATTACCCGGTCACGCTTCTTTAAAAACAGAATATCCGAAGTGACCTCCGTACCTGCATTTTCCTTAAACGCTGTGTTCGGGAGCCTGACCGCCCCTAAAAGCTCCGCCCGCTGTGCAAGGTATTTCCGCACTTCCGGGTTTTTCTTATCCATTGTCCCCTTTGAAGTGACAAAAGCGACAATGCCGCCCGGTCTGACCTTATCCAGTGTCTTTGCAAAAAAATAGTCATGGATAAGGAAATTGTGCTTGTCATACTGCCTGTCAGACACTTTATACTGTCCGAAAGGCACGTTTCCCACCGCAACATCAAAAAAGTCATTGGGATAACTGGTATTCTCAAAGCCTGTTATTTTAATATCCGCATGAGGGTAAAGCTGTTTTGCAATCCGCCCGGTCAACCCGTCAAGTTCCGCCCCATACAGTCTGCTTGCCTGCATTTCCTCCGGCAGACAGCCATAGAAATTCCCGATCCCGGCGGCGGGATCTAACACATTCCCTCTGGTAAATCCCATTTTCCCCACTGCGTCATAGATTGCCTGAATGATGACCGGGCTTGTATAGTGGGCATTTAAGGTGCTTTCCCTTGCGGAAGCGTATTCTTCTGGGGATAACAGGCTCTTTAATTCCTGATATTCATTCGCCCAATTCGCTTTGGAAGAATCAAAGGCGTCGGCAAGACCGCCCCAGCCCACATATTTTGCTAAGACCTCCTGTTCCTCCGGCGTTGCTGTGCGGCGCTCCCCTTCTATTTTTTCAAGGGTGCGTATGGCTTCCACGTTCTGCCGGAATTTCTCTTTTGGAGCAAAACCTTTCCCAGTGTTTTCGGCTTCATTAAAAGAAATGTGGTAATTTGCTGCTGCCGACTTATCAATCTCCGGCTCTTTTTCAGGTGGTTTTTCCGGTTCTTCCTCCATTTCCCCTGTCAGTGCTTCCACATCACCCATAACCTGCCTGATAAACGGATCGTTCTCTAAGGCGTTTTCATCTACAAGCTGCCCGTCCACAATGCCTGCTTTTTCCAAACGCTCCCGGACTGTCTGTGTGTCAATGCCGGGGAAATCATCTTCTTTTCCGGAAACCTCCTTTGTTCCTGAAACTGTTTCTGTTTCCGGTAAATCCTCTGCTGGTAAATCCTTACCTTGTAACTCTCCGTTGAGTTTACCGCAGAAAATATCCGCTTCCTCTGGTGCAGCGAATGTCGGCACTGTGCCATCGCCCGCCACATAATAATCCTGTGTTTCGTTATCCCATACCGTATAAGGCTCTGTAAAGGCATCGGTTGTTTCCGTAACTGTAAAGCGTTCTGCTGTTTCCGGCTCTGGTTCTTCAGATAAATTTTCCGGCTCTGGTTTTGGAGTTTCCTCCGCAGCTTTTTCTTCCTTCTGCTGTTCCGGCTCATTCTCGTAACGTACCGCATATTTCTGTGCTTCCTTCAGCAGAGCGTCCATCTCCACCGCTTTTTCTGTATTGCCGCCTAATGACTGCATCAGGACATAATCGGCGGCTTCTAAAAATAAAGCGTCATAAACCGCTTTTCCCTCTAACCGCCTGTCAGCGTCCTCAATGGCAACCGCCCCGGTATCCTCATTCCAGCCGACCACATCTTTCATGGACAGCGCACCACAGATTTTTACCACAGCGGACATCTCCGCAATCCTTTCCGCAAGCGCCCTGTCGCTTTCTCCTGCTTCATGCTGTGCTTCGGGCTTTTGGGCATCCTGCCCGGAAGTTTCTTCTGCCGGTTCTGGTATTTGAGCTTTGTCCGGCTCCCTGTCACGCTCTATGTACCGCCTTGCCTGGTTGGTAAAACCGTCCAGCACAGCCGGGTGGGAAGTGACGATATAATCCCTTGTCTGCCAGTCTGCATCGGGCATGAGCGATTTTGCCCATTCCTTATTATCCGGGGAAAAACGCCCGTCATGGGATAAGTGCATGATTGTGTTGGCAAGGACAAGTTCTATACGTTCCTTCCCATACTGCCTGATAACGCCCTCGGCGGTATCCCCCGGAAGTGTATAACCGTCAAATTTTTCTGCAATCGCCTGTTCTATGGCATTTTTGCACTCCACCCGGATACCATGCTCCAGTTTTTCCTGCTCCCGGCGCATGGCTTCCTCCGCCTGCTCTTTTTTATACTGTGCATAGGCTTCCTTACCCTTTGGCGAAAGGTATTTATCCGCTTTTACAAGCTCGCTGATACGTTTCTCCACTACATTCCACTTCAAAAGGACTTTTGCGTAAGGATCGCCTATCGTGCCTTTCTGTAACTTGATTCCCTTTGAATCGTGCCAGTCATCGCTCCGGTCTGAACCGATTAAGGCGGGTGAACTGCCGCCCGTTCCATATTCATTTTTAAGGAAGGCGATATTATCTTTTTTGTCATGCCCCTCCATGAAATACTCATAAATGCGGAAATGCCCGTTATGAAAACCGCTGCCCCCTGTCAGGCGGGCATCTATCTCGTCCTGTGTGATAAAATCCTCATGCAAGACCTCTACACTATCCTGTACCGGATACTCTTTTTTCTCCGTACTTAAATCCGCTATCTCTGAAAGCAGATGCTCCGGTCTTTTCACATACCGCCACTTTATCTGTTTTTCCCCGGCTTCAAGCTGTTCTTTCGCTTTGGAAAGCTCCCCGGAAACAACGTCCCTCCCCTCCTGCGTGGATAAAAGCTCGCAAAGGTTCGTGATACTTTCCGGGTGGTTATAGTTCTTTATGGGTATGTTCTCCGGCACTTCCCCGATACCGTCCCGGAAGAAATTAAACAGGTCATTTGACACCCTCTGCCGCTCCACTGCGTCCACAAGGAACACTTCGTTTGCGCCCATGTAAGTGCCATTCTCCACCATAGACCGGATAATGCCCTCTACTTCCTGCCATCCCATTACCGCAACCGGGTTTTCCCTTGCAGACATACCATAGCCAACGCTCATGCCTTTTTCATTGAACCAGACAGAAACAGGGTTATTCCCGAAATCAAAGCCTTTCCCGGTAGTCCGGTATTCGTTTTTCAGGAACTCCGCCATTTCCTCCGGCGTCTTGCCCTGCTGGTACTTGGCATAAATACGGCTTCTGTTATTATCCCGTCCGCCGCCTGTACGCAGAATGGCTTCAAGCTGTTCTTTTGGCAGGGAAAAAGCGGCGGGCATGATGTATTTCTCTCCTGCCTGCGCCGCTTCAATCGTGCCGATCTGTTCCTCGATGCTTGGAAAAAGGCTAAGCTGTTGGTAAACTTCTGTTTCCTTTGACTCCATTTCTTCCCACTGCGGTATCTGCCCCTCTTTCAGATATTCGCCTTTCTCCATGTAAAAAGCGATGCTGTTCCTCACAGTTTCCCATGACACAGATGCCTCCGCTGTCCGGTTCAGGTAGCTTCCACTCCAGAGCGTCAGACCATTTTCATCCGCCTTATATCCGGCACGTTCCTTGCCCACATAAAATTCCGTATATTCCCCATGCCTGTAACTGTTCTTGATATATTCCGTCTGCTTGCCCTTATCCGGCTCAAAAAGCATTACCCCGGCTATCTCAGGGCATTTATGCTCCATAAACTCGTCAAACTGCAAAATGCCTTTTTCTATTTTTGCCCAGTGCCTGTTGATGATTTCTTCCCCGGATAAAGGAAAGCCGGATAATGTGATTTCTCCACTATCCGGCTCCTGCAATTCCATATTTTCAGTTGTGTCTTTACCATTTACAGGCTGTACACCAGCTCCGTCAGCACGATCTCCTCCGCCGACTGCCTGATGCTGTTCATCTTCTGCACCCATAGCATCTGGTTCTCTGCCTTGAGTTTCTCCGTCACTCCCTCCTGCTTCATCATCTGCCCGGTCAGCAGCTCCATCCTCTGCTCTGCCTGTTCCTGAATGGTCAGAAGATGCTCTTTCAGCTTCCCTTTCAGCAGAAGTCCGGTGTAGATTCCCTTCTTGTGTTCCTGTAAGTAATTCTTCCTCATCAGCCCGTACTTCGTCAGTGTCCCCTCCGGCGGCTCGTCCATCTGTAACATCGGTATCAGATAATCCCCGTTTTTCTCGTAGGTCAGATTCATCATTATTTCCCCTTTCCCCGGTATTTCCGGTCTGTGTGGTAGGTTGTACGTCCTGCGTTTCGCTTTCGCGCTTTAAAGCATTATAGCGTGTACCAGCGGTATTTGCAAGTCCTTTTTCAACTAAATTTTTCGATGCTTCATTTCTGGCATACGCCCTGTCATACGCCCCGATTGCCTTCCCGATTTCCATAAGGACAGGCTTGGATAAATCGGATATGCTGTCCCCGATATGCGACAGGGTTTCCACCGTATTAAATTCATGGATATAAGGGAACTGGATTTCCTCCGCCAGCTCCGCATCATCCATGCCGCACCGCTTTAAGACCATATAAGCGATACTGTCCGTCAGCGTTTCCCGGACACGCACAGCAATATTCAGTTCGTCCAGTTCCTCCAGAAAACTTCCCTCTTTCAGATATTCCATATCTGAAGCAAGCTCCCCGTAACAATCCTGTGCAATCCGGGCGGCAATCTCCCTGATCCTGTCCGTAAACCCAGCTTCTTTGTTGGTATCCCCGTAAATCCCTTCCAGACGGTCAATCACCGCTTCCTGATGTTCCTCCTTCATATTCCATAGCTGTGGGAAACGACCAATGCGCCTTGCCTTATGTACGTCCGATATGTCAAAGACATACCGCAGTCCGGTGTAAGGACTCCCTTCCTCATCAATCAGGGCAATACCCTTTGCCCCTTTGTTTACCCAGCAGTGCATTTTTTCATTCCATATCTCTATGGAAGCGCAGGCTGTCGCATCCGGTCTTTGGGCATAGATAAGGAGCTGGTCTTTGAACGGGTATTTGTAGAGCCTTGATGCTGTGTTCAGATATTTCTTCCAGCTTTCTTCATTCCTCGCCACTTCCTTTGATGTTTCTGCAGAAAGTGCGGAAATTAGGTCATATTTTCTCATGGTAAACCTCCATTTCCTGTTTATTATTTTGGGCAATAAAAAAGGCGGCTATGGTTCGTTCATAAGCCATTGCCACCAGTGACGGTAAACTTTATTCAATTTTTATCTGCTCCTTTCCTCTGACTTTTAGTATAAGAAAAGCACCTAAGATTTCTCCTAAGTGCTACTGTAATTACTCCATTATTATCAAGCTAAAATATGTAATTTTTGTACATAAATTATATTATCAACATTTATTGCCCATCATTAACAGTCTGTTCCATTTCTTGCTGTGTCTTATACATATCATTAATCCAACCTTTCACTTGATTTTGTGCAAGATTTAAAATTACAATTAATAAAATCGTAAAAATAAAGGAAGCGAGTACACCTGATAATACTGATAAACCAAAATTTTTTGCAGATGTAATTCTATCATGCTTTTTAATTTCCTTGCTTAAAGCTATTTCAATTTCTTCCTCTGACAGCTTCAAATTTCCCTGAAGTGTTGTTTCACTCAACAATGTACTTTCAAAACCCTCAAGAATTTCTTCTGTTGGTTCTTTATTCTCTTTCTTTTTATAATTATCAATGATTTCATAATAATCTTTATAAAATTTATGGAGTAATATTTTACTTTGCAATTCCGATACGTTTTTACTCTTGCAAAACTCCATTATCTGACTGTATGGTGTTTGCATCTATTTCATCCTCCTATTTAGGCTTTTCAATCTGTCCTCTCTAAAATCCCATTCCTCCATAAATCGTTCATAATTGGCATATAATCCAGCATCATTTTTGTTTTTTCGCATTTCAAACAGATTCATTCTATTATCTTCATAAAAACTCCGCATATAAGAACCAAAATATAGCCTAACTACTTCTTCATTTAATACTTCTGAGTACACACCTACTGCTAAACTATCAAATATATTAAGAATTTCAAAAAAAATATCTTTTCCATTATTCAATGTACTATTTAAATTGTATGTATATTTATTTAGTTCCTTCATTTCCTTTGCACAGTACTCAAATGTATAACGTCTAACATCCTGTTCTTTTGTCCTTCTTTTTTCTTTTCTATAGAATGTAAAAATAAACATTAAAAAATATAATCCAATAACTAATACAAATAGCATACTAAGTAATTGTACTGAGATTTCCGTCAAATACATATTTATTATCCTTTCAATTCACTTTCCATATTCAAATCACAATTTATAATCCAAAATCACTTATACATTATACCATTCCATATTTTAAATCTCAATTGAAAATTACAGTTTTATATGTATAATGGGATACCGCAGAGAACTCACATTCCCTGCGGTTCTTTATCAATTACTCATAAAACCCATGTTCCTCAATGCCTTTTTCCAAAATAGTATGTATCAGTTCCTCCAGTTCCACACCGTTAATCTCGCTAACTACAATCAGTTTTGCAAGGGTATTTTTCTGTACAGATATTGCATACTGTTCCTCATCGGCACGAAGCTCATGGACACAGATGCCAAGTCCGTCCGCAATACTGCATACCACACCAAGCTCCGGCTCTCTGATGCCCGCCAGAATATCCATGATTGTCCTCTCTGGCACTCCTGACATTCTGGAAAGCTCCATAATGCTGACTTCTTCCTCTTTCATTACATTTAATAACTTATCTCCTGTTGTAAACATATCTTTTCCTCCAAAAAACAAAATAAGAGCATATAGCTCATTTTCTATATGCTCTAACGTTGTGTAACTATTCTATTGTGATTGTGGTAATTATTGACTGGTAAAATAAAATTTGCAAAGATTCATGAAATTGATTTACGCTGATAATTATAAATAATCTTCAATAATACTTGTTAATTCATCAATATAATTTTGCACTTCATGATCCGCATCATTCTCATCAGGATATGTAAAAATGGAATCATACTTACACAAAAACTCATCATATTGTGTTTCGCTACTTTGTAATCCCTTTGCATGAATGTAAGATACAACCATAACTGCTGCATCCATAGGACGAGATTCAAAATTGTCAGCATCAGCTAATCCAGAAACTCCAGCCCGGTCACATTTAAACAGCCTACGAACTTGATACTCTAATTCTATCGCATCATTATGATTTATTCTGTACATAGATTTACCTCCTCAAATTCAATATTGCCTTATAGGGCAAATTCCTTATACCATTAAAATAATACCACAATCGCAATAGCATTTCTATATTATTTCTTCTTCCCGCCGGAAGATTTCTTTTTCGGAAATTCCATAATAAACTTAAACTGAACCCCGCTTTTTTCTTCCCCGTCTTTGGTATAATGGTATTCCTCCGTCCCACTCGGAATGATGTAGGCATCATAAGGCTTGCCCGCCTTGCTCTTTAACCCTTTTAACAGTATTTTCTTCCCGGCAAGCAAATCCTTTACCTGTGTGTCGGTAAGGACAGCTCCCATTACCCGGCTCACGTTCATACCGCATTTATTCGTGCAGTACGCACCGAATTTCCCCTTTACCACCTGACCGCCGCAGTTCGGGCACGTTCCAAGCGCTTCCTGTCCCTGTGAAAACATCTTTTTCTGCTCGTCACTGACCTCATGGTAGGTGTGTATCAACTCCGACACCATGTTTTCAATATCCGCCATGAAGTCCTCCATTGGAAGCTCCCCTTTCGCTACCAGTGTCAGGGCATTTTCCCAATCAGCAGTAAGTTTCGGGGATTTCACAACATCCGGCAGGACTGTAATCAGCTTCAGCCCATCCTCAGTGGGTATAATCTGTTTTTTCTCACGCTTTACAAAACCGTCTTTTACCAGTTTTTCAATGATGTCCGCCCTTGTCGCAGGCGTACCCAAACCTTTTCGCTCCACATCATCTCCCATATCTTCTGCCCCGGCACGTTCCATTGCCAATAATAATAAATCTTCTGTAAAGTGTTTCGGCGGGGAAGTGAAATGCTCGCTGATTTTCGTCTGCACACCGTCAAATGCCTGTCCCTCCGACAGTTCCGGCAGCTTCTTTTCCTCTTTTTCTTCCTCCTGATTCCCAGAGATTTTAAAAGAACGCTTAAAGGCATCTTCAAAAGACTTCCACCCGTTATGCGTGACAGACTTCCCGGAAACAGCAAAAGTGTGTCCATTACAGGAAAACTCTGCCCTGACGGTTTCATATAAGTGTTTCTCCCCGGTGGCGCATAAAAGGCGGTTTGCAACTAAAGATAAGATTTTACGCTCCGTTTCCGGCAATGCTGCAAGGTCAGCCTTCGCAATCTCCATTGTGGGGATAATCGCATGGTGGTCTGTCACCTTCCTGCTGTTCAAAACCCTCTTTATATCCGGTCTGGAAGCCTTATTTTCCTCAAACATCAGGGAACGGAACACCGCTTCGATTACACCCTCTGCGGTCTGTCCCATATCATCGGATAAGAACTGGCTGTCCGTCCTCGGATATGTGGCTAACTTTTTCTCATAAAGGCTCTGTGTGTACTCTAAGGTCTGCTTTGCGGTAAACCCAAACAGGCGGTTCGCATCACGCTGGAGCGTGGTAAGGTCATAGAGCTTCGGCGGCGCAACGGTTTTTTCTTCCTTTAAAACAGATGTGACAAGAGCCTGTCCGTTCCGGCAAGCTCCCACAATTTCATCTGCTTTCTTTTTATCATCAATGCGCCCGGTGGCGGCATCCATCCCATCCATCAGGATATGCGCCATGTAATATTTTTCCTTCTGGAAATTCATAATCTTTTCTTCCCTGTCCACAAGCATTGCAAGCGTCGGTGTCTGCACCCTGCCTACTTTTAAGACTTTGCCGCCATACAGCACCGTAAACAGCCTTGTACCATTGATGCCCACAAGCCAGTCCGCTTCCTGCCTGCACAGTGCGGAATGGTACAGATTATCGTAATCACTTCCCGGCTGCAAATTCTCAAAGCCTTCCCGGATTGCGCTTTCCTCCATTGAAGAAATCCACAAGCGTCTGATCGGCTTGTCGCACCCCGCCATTTCATACACAAGACGGAAGATAAGCTCTCCCTCACGCCCTGCGTCCGTCGCACAAATCACAGCTTTCACATCTTCCCTGTGCATCAACTGGCAAAGCACATCATACTGCGCCTTCGTGTCCGGCTTGACCTCATACTGCCAGTTCTCCGGCTTTACGGGAAGGCTCTCATACGTCCATTTCTTCCACTGTTCCCCATAGCTTTCCGGCTGTGCCAGTTCCACCAGATGCCCCACGCACCAGCTCACAAGATAACCGTTCCCTTCCATATATCCATCACTGATTTCCGCTGCCCCGATTACTTCTGCGATGCTCCTTGCAACGCTCGGTTTTTCTGCTATCACTAACTGCATTTTTCTTTTCCTCCTGTCAAATCAATGTCACTTTCCACTTCATTTCCCCATACATCAAACCCGTCCGTTTTTCTCCGGGCAAAAAGCTCGATTTTGGGTACACCGCCCATGAGCCGCTTAATGCGCTCATGGACTTCCGCTGGTTTCCGGCTGTGTTCCGCGATATGCGACACAACCACCTGATGCACTCCTGCATGGACACGCTTCGGTCTGCCCCTTGTTGCCAGTATGCAAAGCTCCACGTTGCTGCGTGTCCAGTATCCCATGCCCCAAAAAAGCGATTCACTCTTTTTATTCTGTTTTACCCACACAAATGCCACTGTCTTATAGGCAAATCCCCATGCCTTTATCACTTCCAGACCTTCCAAAAGGCAGGGGAATGTCACCCAAAGAAATAAGGCACAGTCCTTATCTGCAATATCAGATACCGGAAGTGCCTTAATATCTTCGATATTCATGGTGGGATAGTGGCTCTCTGCGCTTCTTCCCGCACCTTTTTGGGAATATACTTTAAAATGCCAGGGCGGATCTGCCAGAATTACCCCGTATTTCTTCTCTCCCATACAGCAGGCTACTCCTCCCCGTTATTATCAAAAAAATCATCCTCACTGTCCCCGTTTTCCTCGTCATCTTCGTATTCTTCTTCCTCCTCTTCCTCATCGTCGTCCTCGTCAAGAAATTCCTCTTTCTTTTTCCGGACTACTTTGAAATAATAACCGCCGCCAATCGCTGCGGCTGCCACAACCCCAAGAATGACATAGGTTGCCATTGGATTTTCTTCTGTTTTCTCCAGCTCTGGTTCAGGTTCTTCAGTATTTTCTTCCCCGTCCTCGACTGGTTCTTCCGTAAGTTCTTCTTCTGTTTCCTGTTCCCCATTGTTATTGGGTAATGCGCCCTCCGACACAGGGATTGCAGATTCCAGCGCAGCGGAATTTTTCGGTAAGGTTTCGCTGTTGTCCGCTGTCACGTTTAACAGGTCATTTTCCGTAACTTCCGTCAGGAAGTACACCATTTCTTCCTCCCCGTCCCGGTCAATAACAAGGTAGAAGACTTTTTCCGATGCGGTCTGGATTGTATAAAATTCTTTCCCGGTTTCGCTTTTTTCCTTCTCCCCGGATTCTTCCTTTTTCTCTGATGCAGCCGCTTCCGCCATTGCCTGTTTTTTCTGTTCTGCCGGGCTTAATTCTGATACGGTGTTCCCGTCACTGTCCGTTTTGGTATGCTCCGTTACCTGTGCAGTGGCAGAGGAAGGCTTGGTTGCCTGTGCATTGACCGGGAGCTGCTCTGCCGGGTTCTTCTCACTGCTGTCCTCTTTTTCCGGATCGGTGTAATAAGGGTTTGCGGTCTTATAGACCTCTGACATATTCCCGGCATTGTCCATAGCAGAAATCGTAAAATACTGATACCCTGCATCAAACTGTTGCAGGCGGATATTTAAGACACCGTTTGTAAGCTCCGTAAACTCATACCCGTTCACATACACCGCCTTGATGCCGGAATCCGTATCATGCGCCTGTACGCTTAACAGACCGTCACTGACCGCAGCGTTTAAGGTAGGCTTCGTGAAATCAAAACACTTAATGTAGCGGTTTTTCTCATAGGTTTTGCCCCTCTGGTCTGTCACAAGCACATAGACGGTGGTATTTTCCGAAATCTCCACATACATATCCTCTGTAATGTCCGTCCAGCTCCCATTCTGTGCGATTTTTGCCTGCACCGTCTTTATGGTAAAGTTGCCGGAATGTGCCACATCTTCTATGGAGATATGTACCTTTGTGGTGTCATTGTGCCAGCCGGACGGAGTGGAGATTGTGATTTTTACATTTGGATTCACATATCCACATTGGGTGTAATCCTCCTTGCAGACTTCACAATCCTTATCAAAAGAATACTGTATGCATTTTTCTTTACAGGTACATTCCGGCTCTGGCACTTCATTCCCGGATACCGTACCACCCTCCGTTTCTTCGTTGCTGCCGCCGGACTCGCTTTCTGTTTCCCCGGCTTCATCTTCCCCGGTTTCAGCGTTTTCCTCTGTTCCGGTGCTTTCCTCTGTTTCCCCTCCGGCGCTGCTTTCCTCCGCATAGGCATCTACCGTATTCCCGCTGTTCGCCATAAACGCCCCAATGGGCATACAGAACAATAATGCCGATAACAGTAGCGATGCCGCCGCCCTAACTGATAACTTTTTCTTCATTTCCTGCCATCTCCTTTGCATTTTCTTTTTCTTCCAATAACTTCAAAATCTCGTCCTCGCTGAATTTAATGAGTAATTGCAGCTTCTCAGACGAGATTTTATGCTTTTCGATAATATCCATTTTTTCGGCTCTTTCCGCCATGCGCTTTTGTTCTTCCAAGTCCTTCTGCTTCGCCTGTAATGTTTCAAGCTGCGCCCGCACTTTGGAAAGCTCCTTCTCAATGCGTTCCTTTGTCATAAATGCCTCCTTAATTTAACCTGCCGAAACTGTAAAAATGGCTCTGCCAGTACGGGGAATTGATGCTTGCGTAGCTGATCGGATCGCCGCAGTGTATCATTGTCCCGTTGCCACAGTAAATCCCCACATGGCTCACTGCCCCGGCTGAATTGTAAGTCCCGGTAAAGAAAATAATATCCCCTGCCTTTGCGTCCGATGCGGAAACAGGCGTACACTGGTCATAAATCCCCTGTGCGGTGGTTCGTGGAAGGTTATGTACCCCGCTGTTGGTAAATACCCAGCAGACAAAACCGGAACAGTCAAAACTTGTGGAAGGGCTTGAACCGCCCCACACATACGGGAATCCTAAATATTTTGCGGCTTCCTCCATAAGCGCCTGCACCGATGCGCCATCGTAAGCATCCGGCGGTATGGCGTTCCCCGGCAATCCGCCCGGCGTTTCCCCGTACAATGTACCTTCGCCCACATCAAAATAAAACAGCGGGTTGTAATACTCCCCGTTATATAAACATTCGATATGCAAATGGCTTCCTGTGCTGCTCCCGGTATTGCCCGTTGTGCCAATGACTGCCCCTTTTTCCACTGTCTGCCCCGCACTCACGCTGATGCTGTCCATGTGGGCATACTTGGTTGTATAACCGTCTATCTCAATCGCCACATAATTCCCGTAGTGGCTGTCGTATGCCGCCGCTGTCACCGTACCGTCATGCGCCGCATATACGGTTGTGCCTTTCGGGACTGCTATATCCACACCCCGGTGAAATTCCTCATTCCCTGTGACCTCGTTTTTCCGGTATCCGTAATAGCTTGACACATAGTAATACCAGTAGAGGTTAAGCGGAGAAGCAAACTCCTGAAGCAGACCGTTCGTTTCCCGGTACATGGCAAAAATCTCCGCCTGTCCGGTATCCATTTTCCCGGAAACAATATTCTCAAGCGGTATGACCGTAAGTGTCACTCTGAGGATACTGACCTCGTATTCTTCCTCGCTTTCCTCCCCGGTATCCGGATCAGTGACTGTCCTTGTCCTCGTTTCCGTATCCGGCGTAAGCGTCAGCGTATACATCTCATCGAAAAGAGCCTGTATTTCACTTTCCACCCCGCTTGCGGTAAACTCCGTATGGACTGCGGATAAATAACTGATAAGGGTAAACGGGTTATGCCCGATTGCCCCAAGATTATAGGAATATTCGTCATACCCCGGATTGTCTGTTTCCACCCGGTCAATCTCATTCTGCAGGTCAAGCTCCAGACGGGTAAATTGTAAATCGGCGGCGTCGATCTCCTTTGGCTGGCTTAAATAACTCGCCGCTAAAATCGTAGACTGCGTATCCGCAAACATCGCCCCGCAGGACGATACAGAAACCATAATCATCATAAGGAGCAGAGCCATGATACCCACCGTCACAAGCAAGCCCGCATTTTTCCTTGCAAACTCCTGTAACTTCCTTGCCACAGTGACCGCACCGTTTTTCGCCTTTTCAAACGCCTGCTCCGCTGCCTTAGATGCCGCCGCTTTCTTCCTCGCTTTCATGTATTCCCGCTTGATGCGCTGTTTCTGCAACCGCTTCTGCAATGTTTTTTTCTGCATCTGCGGATTTTCCTCCAAAAACTTCTGGTACTGGAAATTGACTTCCTTTTTAAACTGCTTTTTTTCCAGCTTTGCCACCTTCGCCCGCTGTTTCTGCCCTTTTCCTTTTATCTGCCTTTTGACGAAAGAAAACAGTTCTTCCCCTTTCTGCTCTGATTTGTGTGCGCCCTCCACCGCTGAATTTTCTTTCTCCGTTTCAGCAATCTTCCCATGCACAAAATTCCGGCTCTCATTCCGCATCCGGCGCATGGTTGTTTTGGGTATGCCCTCCTGCCTGAAGGGTTTTTCCTTATCCAGAGGGACAACCACATATTTTCCCTTCCCGGTTTTCTCGTCAAATACTCTCTGCAAAGTGTATTCCCTTGTCTTTGGCAGCTTTGCCCTTGCCTTCTGTACCTTCTTCCCGGCTTTTTCTGCCTGCCGCTGTTTTTTTTGCAGCTTTTTACTGCCCGTAAAATCAGAACCGCCATCCTCCTGAAAGGCATTTCCCGTATTCTCCGTAAAAACATCTTCCGCAAAGGTACTATTTTTTGTGTTTTCCCTGCCCCGGTGTTCCTTCTGCACCCGTTTTTTGTGGTATTTCCCTTTTTCCTGCGACTGCCTGTAAGTATCCCTCCGGTGGTAATCTTCCGTATCCGGCTGTTTTTTCTCCATTTCCTCCGGCTGGCTGAAATTGTTCTGCCCGGTAAAAGCATTATTTTCCTTTCCAAAACCAGACTTTTCTTCCTGCCCTGACTTTTGGACTTTTTGTCCAAAAGTTTCCTGATGCGCCTGCATACTCTTTTCCGCCCGCCTTTTCCCGGCTGCACCATGCCCCGGCTTCCCGGTATTGGCATCCCTCGGCTGATAGGCAGCATTGCCGCCACCTGTAAAAGCACTGCCAGCTCCCTTACGGAACTCTACATTTACTTCTTTACGGCAGGCGGTATCCTGTCTTTTCTTCCCTTTCTTTTCTGCCATTAACTTTCCTCATCTTCCTTCGTTACGGATTCCTCCGGTTTTGTGTTCATAATCGCAAATGTTTTTGTATCAGCCGGGTACTTATCCACGAATGGGATTACCACGTTGTCAAACAGTATCAGACCACTTCCCGGCTCGGAATTGGTAACGTGCATGAGCTGTTTTTCCGACAGCCCCAGCTTATCCGCCAGGATATGCTGGTCTTTGGCGTTCTGGTTTAACAGGTACACAAAATCGCTGTTCCCCAAGATGCCCTCGATTTCCTCCGATTTCAGAAAATCGCCCACGTTCTGCGTCAAGCCTGTCGGTATCCCGCCCCACTTCCTGAAACGCTTCCAAATCTCCACCGAATAAATGGCAGTCTGCTTTTCCTTTAAAAGCAAATGGAACTCATCACAGTAATAGCGTGTGGCAACCTTGCGCTCCCGGTTCTGTGACACCCTGTTCCAGACTGCATCCTGTACAATCAACATTCCAATCTCTTTTAACTGGTTTCCCAAATCACGAATGTCAAAACACATGATCCGGTTGTGTGCGTCCACGTTAGTCCTATGGTTAAAATAATTCTGTGAGCCATGCACATACAGCACAAGGCTGTTTGCAATCCGAACCGCCTTCTGCTTCGCTTCCCGCTGCATCTCCGGCGCAACGTCCCTCGGCTCATACTTTAACAGTGCATTATACAAATCTTCCAGTATGGGCATATTCTCTGGTTTTGGCTCATCAAAATATCTGTCATAGATATGCTTGATACAGGTGTCAATGATGCCTTTCTCATCATTCTCAAGACCGTTTTTCCCTCCGGCAATCAAATCGCACAGCGTAATCAGGAAATCGCTCTTTAATTTCAATGCTTCCTTATCCCCTTTGTGGGAAAGCTGAATATCCATCGGATTTAAGAAGTCCTTTGAATTGGTGGAAAGCCTTACCACCTGCCCATGAAGCGCCTGAACCAGTGGGAAATACTCGCCCTCCGGATCGCAGATAATAATATCGTCCTTCGTAATAAGGAAACAGGATAAAATCTCACGCTTTGCACTGAATGATTTTCCGCTTCCCGGCGTTCCCAAGATTACCCCATTTGGAGTACGCAGCCTTTTCCGGTCTGCCATAATCATGTTGTTTGAAAGTGCGTTCAGACCGTAATAAATAGCCGGTGCGGGCATGAAAAGCTCCTGTGTGCAGAACGGTACAAGGACAGCGGCACTTTTTGTGGTAAGGTTTCTTTCAATCCCCACATCGTTACAGCCAATCGGCGCACTTGCCATTAACCCCTGTTCCTGTAAATACTGCAAACACCGCAGATTACAGTTTGCCTGCTGGATAATGCCGGACACCCTCTGCGTGAGGTTTTCAAGCTCCCTCTTTGTCCTCCCGTAACAGGTAATGAGAAATGTCATCTTGATAAGTTTCTGGTTGCTTGTGTTCAGATCGTCTAAAAGCTCCAGCGTGTCCTTCTCATACGTCACGATGTCCGTAGGGAGAATATCCATATCGTAGCCGCTCCGGACTGCTTTCTTCTGTTCCTCAATCTTCATTTTCTGAATGTCGGTGAGCGCACGTTTTATCATCTTGATTGCTTCCACCGGATCAATGGTCTGCATGTGCATGGTAAGGGTAAGGTTGTCATCAATGTCCAGCAGCTTCTTAATCATCTCGTCCGTAAACTTCGGCGCAATCATATCAAGATAGGACACGCTCCCGTAAATGCTGCCGGACTTAAAGCGGCTCGGATAGCGGAAATCAAACCCCGGCGGCGCAATATAATCTTTGACCGACTTCCCGGATTCTGACAGTTCCTTAAAGGAAAAACGGAAAGGCTCCATCGTACCCTGATTAAAATATTCATGTAAGATACGGAGCCTTTCCTTCCCGTCAAGACCTCTGGCATTTGTGCCGATGTTGTTTAAATTGTGTACCACATCTTTCTCGATGTTGTTTAACTTGCTCCTTGCTTCTTTGATGCCAGTGCTTTCCACGCCAAAAATAATGTACTTTGACTTGATGATGCCATTGTTTCCCTTTGCCGACTGGTGCTTTAACATCTGTGTATATTCCTCACGAATATCATTAAAATCATCGTCCTGCAGGGGAGTGTCGAACTGCTCTGCAAGAGCCTGTTCGCTGACCTGCCTGTTAAATAGAAATAACTGGAATTTTATGGACGGATCGAAATAGTTAATCAGTTTGCTGTATTCCTCCAAAATATCCGCCTGATCTTCTACCTCCAGCAAATCATAGTTAATATCAAAAAATTCCACCATTTTTGTATAATAAGCGTCCGTTACCTGACAGATTCCGTCCCGGTACATTTTTTTGAATGTTATGGTTTTCTGTGCGGTATCCGGCTTTGCCTGCTCCCGGCTGTTCCCGGCAAGGATACGTTTAAGCTCCGCTAACCGCTTCTTTTCGGAAAAAGTCAGTCCTGCCTTTTCCGGCGTCTGTCTATCTTTCTGCGGCTTTGGCTTTCCCACTGCCACCTTTTGCTGAGGATTTTTTAAAAGCCTTTTCTTCAAGGAAACATACCTCCTTCCTGAT
This sequence comes from bacterium 1XD21-13, assembly GCA_009917555.1. Taxonomy (GTDB): domain Bacteria; phylum Bacillota; class Clostridia; order Lachnospirales; family Lachnospiraceae; genus Laedolimicola. The sequence goes on from QZDX01000012.1 coordinate 55,483, forward strand.
TTTTTCCCGTTCCTCCAACTGCTCGTAGAGGTTTTCCGATTTATACGGTCTGATTCCCGGCGTGAGTACCTTCTGCCGGAGCATGAAATATAAAATCTTCTCTGCCGGGAAACCGTCTTTTTCATACATTGCCAAAAAGAAGAATGGCAGCATTGCGCCCACCATGATAAGCGCCGCCCCCTGTGTGCCTAATACCCCTTTTGTAAAGAAGTATAAGGGAACACCCACAAGGGCAGCTCCTGAAAAGCAGATAATCTGCCTTTTGGTAAGGTTCAATGCTACTTTTGTCTTGATTCCACTCAGGTCTTTTGGCACTGGTACTGAAATTGCCATAAATACTGCTCCTTTCGTGGGCAATGCCCGCCAAGCACAGCCTTTCGTGCTTAGTGGGCATTAAAAATTGATTTACTGAGAGAGCCTGTCTTAAACAAACTGAAACAGAGGATTACGGTATATGCCGCTACCGACCATAATGCGCTATGCAGATTTCCTGCGACTGCGACGCTGGCAACCAGCACCGCATAAATCGCCACGCACACCATGATGAAGAACCCCTGAAACGCAAGTGCGACAAGCCCTTTTAAATAATTCGTTCCGATTGTACCCCATTCCCGGTTGGTAACTGTCGCTGCCGGGATTGGCGCTACTGATACATAAAGGTATATTTCAATCATGCGCCCATATAAAATGACGGTGATGAGGACGGACATGATTTTCATACATAAGCTGATTACCATAGTTTCAAGACCAAGCCCGATCAGCTCCCCGATGCTCATCGTGTCAATCTGGCTGTTGAACATGGAAGTAAGCGTTGCTTCCACATCAAGACTTGTCGAGCCTGATATGGAAGCTGCCGCCTGCGTTACCACATGGCTTCCCACGTCAAATACCGCCATGACAATATCAAAGGTCTTGGAAAGCAGCATGACAGCGATGCAAGCCTTGAATAAAAAACGGAAAAACAGGCTTGTATCAAAGTCGTGCATGTTGTTCTTGTCTATCACCATTGTTATCAGCTCATAAATCAGCACGAAGCTGATGATCATCCCCGCTATGGGGACAATCACATTCTCCGACAGTGTTTTTACCATGTTGAAAATGCCGGAGTTCCATGCGCTGGGTGTTGTGCTGACCTCCCCCGCAATCGTGCCTACCTTGTCATTGACATCGGTAAACATGGTTTCGAGATTGGACAGCACCCACCCTTGCAGCATTTCCTTTATGAAATCAGTGATTTTGTCAATGATTCCGCCCATGAAGGGTTATCTCTTATGAGAACAGTGTGGAAAGCTGTGGAATCACCGTCTGTGCCACAATGATAATGCCTCCGCCGCTCATAAGCTGCTTGATACCCTGTGATTTTGCTCATGTAAGATAAAGAAGTAAAAGAAGTGTAAAAAATTTTGCCGTTCCCTGTCCGGCTGACTGCCGGACGGGTCGGGCTTTAGTCGGGCAATTCTACCTTGCCGACAAAAGAGTAATAGATTTCGATTTCCTGTCTGCGGAGCTTCCCCCGCCGTTTCCCGTCAAGGGCTTCCGATTCGTGGATTACGATTTTCTCCACAAACTCCCGCAACAGGGTAGGGGTGAGTTCCTCAAAGCTGGTGTACTTGCGTACCACTTTCATAAACTTTTCGGCGTTTGCCGTGGCTTCCAGCGTCTTGGAAAGCTCGCCCTGCAGAACGGCGGCTTTCTCTTTCAGTTCCTTTTGCTCGGCTTCGTAGTCTGCCGAAAGCTCTGTGAAACGCTCGTCCGATATGCGCCCGGTCACGCTGTCCTCATACAGCCGCTTGAAGATAGCGGAGAGTTCCGCAATCCGTTTTTCTGCCGCTTCCAGCTCTTTCTTCTTGGCGGCGTTCCGGCGTTTGCTCCCGTCCTCGGTCTGCTCGGTCAACAGCTTCATAAACCGGGCTTCGTGCTTGGCGGCGTAGCTGGTGACTTTCCGTAGGTTCTCGGTCACTCCCTCGGTCAACAGGTCGGTGCGGATAAAGTGCGCCGTACAGTCTGCCGTGCGCTTCTTGTAGCTGCCGCAAATATAGCAGTCCTGCCGCCGTTTGTCCGTCTGATACCTCTGCTGATACATGACGCTGCCGCAGTCGGCACAAAAGAGTATGCCGGAGAACAAGCCCACTTCATCATAGCGGTTGGGGCGTTTGCGCTGCTTGCGCAACTCCTGCACACGCTCCCATGTGTCCTTGTCGATTATCTGCTCATGGTGGTTCTCAAAGATTGCCTGCTTGTCCTCGCTGTTGTAGATAATCTTGCTGCACTTGTAGGATTGGGTGGTGGTCTTGAAGTTCACAAGGCAGCCCGTGTATTCCCGGTTTTCAAGGATATGTACCACGGTGTTCGCCGCCCACTTGCACTCATAGCCGGGGTGGTAGCGGCGGGTTCTCCCTGTCCGGCGGTATTCCAGCGTTCCCGGCGTGGGGATTTCCTGTTCCGTGAGCATACGGGCTATCTTGGTCGGTCCGTTCCCGGCAAGGCAAAGGCTGTATATCTGCTTCACCACGGGGGCGGCTTCCCCGTCAATGATGAAATTTTCGTCCTCGTCCATGAGGTAGCCATACACGGGCTTGCTTGTGACGGGTTTCCCACTCATGCCTTTTGAGCGTTTTACCGCCCGGATTTTCTTGCTCGTATCTCTCACCAGCCATTCGTTAAAAATGTTACGCAAGGGAGCAAAATCGTTGTCGCCCTGTGCGCTGTCAACGCCGTCATTGATTGCAATGAAACGGACGTTTTTCTGTGGGAAAATCATTTCGGTATACATTCCCACTTGCAAGTAGTTTCGCCCTAACCTTGACATATCCTTTACTATGACCGTTCCCACAAGCCCCGCTTCAATGTCGGCAAGCATGGACTGGAAGCCGGGTCTTTGGAAATTCGCCCCGGAAAATCCGTCGTCCGTGTACCATTTCAGATTCGTAAATCCGTTCTGATTGGCGTAGGATTCAAGGATTCTTTTCTGGTTGCTTATGGAATTGGATTCCCCGGAAAGCTCGTCCTCATGGGATAACCTCGGATATAGGGCGGTGATAAGTTGCTGGGTGGTCTGTCTTAACATAGATTCCTCCGTTTCCGACAGCCAGCCACACTATTCCGTAGGCTTATTATACCATAGGGCGGGGCTGGCTGTACAGTCCTTTTTGCTACTTTATGTCGAAAAATATCACGGTTTTTTAACAAGGGTTATCACAACAAATGCGTGGTGGAAAATTGGGACTTCATGTGCTATACTTTACTAAAATCAAAAACCAATTTACAGACAGAGAGGGTCAACATGGACGAAAAAAACAATGTAACAGAGGAATTAAAGGAACTTATTACCGTATACGGTTTCAACAAAAACACGCTTTCCCAATATTTAGGATTGCCTTTGGACGGCATAGAAGATTTGTCAAATGGAAACATTGACTTTCTGCCGGACGATTGCTCATATCGGTTTAAGCTGTTTAACAAAATCTCGTTCCTTTATGTAAGCGCAAGAGAGGACAAGGATTTGAAATTAACTGCATTTTTACAAGTGCTTCTTTCACATCATGGCTTGTCTAAGAAAACGGTTGCTGCTATGGCTGGTGTGGAAACAAAAGACATTGAAAGACTTTTATCAAACCCGCCCCAAAAAGTATCTGCGGAAATCAAATTCAAAATAGCAGTTACCGTTATGTCATTGCGCTTTTTCTTGAAAGATTGTGAGCCACAATTATAAATCCCCTGTTCCGGCGGTCATACTCCACGGCATGACCGCTTTTTCATGCCCGGTTTATGCGGTAAAAGGCGGCTTGTGTCCGGCTGCGCTTTCCGCTTCCAGCACTTTCATCATTTTGTCGGCGGCGGTGGCGGTGGTGTCCTGTTTGAAATAGCCGGAAACTACAAGGACGGTGTTCCCCCGGCGTACCTCGGTCACGCAATCCGGGCGGCGGGCGGTAGTGACGGTGCTTCTGTTGGGGGTGTCGGTCATAGGCTCTCCTTTCTGTTCAGCAGCGTTTTAAGGCGTTCCATTTTCGCCTGTGCTTTGGCTTTTCTGAAATTCTCCCCGGTAATGCAGACGGGGCAGCACATTTCCGCAAGGCGGTCATAAATACGGGCATGGGCGGTGTCCTCCGGGTTCTGTAATTCTTCCAGCGTGAGGTTCGTTGTCACGATTAACGGCTTGCCGCTGCGGTATCGGCTGTCAATCACGTTATAGACTTGCTCTAAGCCGTATTCCGTGCCACGCTCCATGCCGAAATCGTCAAGGATAAGCAGAGGGAAGCTGCAAAGGCGGGCTATGTATTCGTTCCTGTCCTTGTAGCTGGCGGCAAGGTCGTTGAGTATTGCCGCAAAGTTTGTCATGCAGACAGGTACTTCACACTCCATAAGGGCGTTGGCGATACACCCGGCAAAATAGCTTTTTCCTGTGCCGACACTTCCCCACAAAATCAGCCCGTGGTTCTCTGCTTTCATCAGTTCCCAACACTCCACATATTCACGGGCATAGCACATTTGCGGGCATTTCCCGTTGTCGTTCCCGAAAGTCCATTCCCGCATAGCCGGGTCGGTAAAGCCTATTCTTTTCAGCCGTTCCACTTCCTCCCGGTGCTTGTGTTCCCGGTCTGCGGCTTCCAGCGTTTCCCGGCGTTTCCGCTGGCAGTCACATTCTTTGGGGTGTCGGTCACGTCCGAAAATCGTCTTGCCCTCCGGGAAGTAGGCTTCTTTGGGCTGGCGGCAGCTCCCGCAATATAAAAGCCCGTCCTCCCCGGTGTAGTCCTCCGGCTCTGCTTCCTGTACCGTGGCAAGCCGGAAAACAGCGTTATCATAATCACTCATAAAATCATTCCTCCTTGTTCATGGTCTTTCACGCCCTGTTTACGGGGCGTTGTATCTATGCTGTCAAAGGCTCTCGCCCTCTTTGTAGGTATAGTCGGGGATTCCTTTTTTCGGCTTCCCTTTTGCCCTGTCATCAGCCGCCCAACGCCGGATAGTGGCGGCATGGTTTTTGTATTTCTTCCCGCTGGAAGCGATATAGCCGGATAAGCGGTCTATGTAATACTCCCATTTGCCGGGAAGTTCCTCTTGCAGCTCCGCAAGCTCTTTTTCTGACAAAAATACGTTTTCATATCTGCCAAAAGGGGCGGGGGCGGTCTGTCCGGTTTTTATCTCTCCCTCTCTCTTTATCTCTAACTCTATATCTATCTCTTTCTCTATCTCTATCTCTGGTGGACAAATGTCCGCCCCATATGGTGGACGTTTGTCCGCCACGGTTTCCGGCAGGGCTTTCTGCTCCTGCAAAGCCCGCCTTGCACGGCGTTTGCGCTCCCCCTCGGTAGAGGACTGACCGATTAAGAGTTCAATGTTGCTCATGTATAAAGCCCCGTTCTGCAAGGGTTCTACAAGCCCCAGCTTCATAAAAATCTGCAAAGCCCTCTCCACTGTGCCGACTTGCTGGCGGGTGATTGTGGCTATCATCTGTGCGGTGTAGGGGATATTCTCGTCAAGCTGGAGCTTTCCCCCGTTTTTCAATGATTTTAGGTACAGCTTCAAGAGAATGTTTGAGTAGAGCATACCGTCCTGCATACTTTCCAGCAGCACGATAGCGTCCTCGTCAAAATAGCTCTCTTTCAGCTTTAGGTAGTAATATTTGCGGTTGTCTGCCATTCGTTCCTCCTTTGGTCTGTTTTAGGCTTCTGTTACGCTTTAGGACGCCGTTTTCGGGGGTAAAGGATATTAAATATCGTCTACCCTTTGAGGACGGTCTAAAAAGCCTTGATTTACGGGGGTTTGGAATATCCTAAAGCGTGACATTTATCCCTCTGTTTCCGCTTGCGCTGTGCGGCTTTGATTCTTTTCATGCGTCCGGCGCAATCCGGGCAGTATTTCCCCCGGTTTGACTTGGGGAGAAAATACCCGCCGCACTCGGTACAGTGTTTCCTGTCTGCCCGGTGGAGTAGGGCGGCTTCCAGTTTCCCGTCCAGCGGCAGCACGGCTATCCTAAACCAGCGGCATATAAGCGAATAGCTGATACTCTGGACGCATACGCAAGGCTCGCCGTTATCCAGCAAGATACAGTTGCCGTTATCGTAGTTGCAGCACTCATGCACAAGGCGGCGGGCGGCTCTGTGTTGTTGGTAGTCCATGTAGGGGCGTTTACCGTTCATTTTCCCGCCCCTTTCCCCGTTCCGGCTCACGGCGCAAGATTCGGTCAAGATTGCCCTTTACGGTCTGCAATTCCCGGACGCTTGCTTTCTTCTCCCGGTACTCGTTGTAAAGCGTGTTCTTCTCCCTTGTAAGCTGTTCAATCTCTGCTTGTAGGGCTTTGGACGCTGGCAGCTTGGAGATTCCCTGTGCCTTGAAATACCGGGCGGCAGATTCGGAAATGATAAATTCGCTTTCGTGCTGCTCCCGGTAGGCTTTTCGGGCTTTCTCCGTTTTCTGCGCCCGCAGTCCGTCACGGGCTGGCTTGGTCTTGATATACGCCAATAGCTGTTTCTGCAAGTCCTTTTTCTCCCGCAAAGTGCTTTCCACGGCTTTCAGTTTCCCGGTGGTTTCATGCAGTTCTGTATTGGCGGCAGCAAGGGCGGTTTCCAGTTCCTCCGGGGAAGTAAAGCCGGATTCCTCGTAAACGCTCATGGTAGCCGCCATTTGCTTCAAGTTGTGCAAGGTCGCCCATTTCTCATAGCCTTTCCCCTTGCCCTCGGCTTTCTTGGCAGCTATGTCTACCATGCGCTGTACAACTTCCCGTTGGGAAGCGTCATTTTTCGGGGCGTTTATGGCGGCTTTATTCCGCTGTAAACGGTCTTTTATGCTGTGGGGGTATTCCTGTTGGGGTAGGAGCGTTTCGGTGGCTCTGGCGGCGTTCTGTGCGTTTTGGGTGAGTGTTTCCAGTACGGCGGCACGGTCAAAATCATCACCCAGTTTCCGGGCGGTGATGGGCTTCGTCCTGTCCGGCGTGAGATACGATAATCTCCCCCGGCTCTCCTTGACGGTCACGCCCTGTTGCAACAGCTTCCCGGAAAAATCCTCAAAGGAAACGGCAGAGGACAGGGCGGCTCGGATTGTGCGCCGTAGCTTCTCCTTGTCGGTTTCAAATTTTGTGACTTTGGGCGGCTCTCCTGCGGCGGCATGGGAAGCGTTCTCTTTATCCAGTGCGGCTTGTCCTTTCCGCTTCGCCCAATACTCACGCTCGGTAATGCGGTTCTTGCTCCCGTTCAGCAAGTCAATCTGATAGAGGTTTTCCCGGTAGCACATCTCCATGACTTCCGCTTTGAAATATTCCATAGCTGCGTCCGTACAGCGGTGCTTGCAGCCCTCTCTTGTGTCGGCTGGTCTTTCCATGTAGGGCAGCAAGGGTACTTCCTCAATCCGTAGGGAATTGATTACGATATGTACATGGATATTTCCGCTGTGGTTATGCCCGTCCGGGTGGGTGCAGACAAGGGCTTGGTGTCCGGGGAAATGTTCTTTACAGAACTGCTCGCCTAACTGTTGCGCCCGGTCTACGGTCAAGCCGTTGTCTGGTGCGTCACGGGGGTCAAAGGAAATAATATAGTGGTGGCTCTTTACGTCCTCCCGCTTCTGGTTCTTGCCGTATTTCAGATTGGAACGCATACACGCTATGGCGAAATCTTCATCACCGCAATTCAGAGAGGAAATGCGGTAATCGTCACGGAGAACAAGCCTCCCGTTTCCGTCCAGTGTGGGTTTCATGGTAAACTCGTCATGCTCAAAGGTTAGGTACTGTTCAGCCGCCCCGTAATCGGCATTTTTAGAGCTGATATGTTTGAATGTTGCCAACGGCTTCACCTACTTTCTGCAAGACTTCAAACTTCAAGGCGGCAAGCTCCGCTGTGGCGGCTCGTACCTCTTGGGAGAGGGCGTTATAAGGTGCGCCGTACTCATTCAGACAGCGGGCAATCTGGTTCAAGTTGCCGCCTATCTTTCCATATTCGGCTGTGAGTTTTCCCACGGCAGAGAGTAATTCATCATTGACCGGGGAAACGGTAATGACCGGGCGTATGCTTGACTTGATAAGTGCTTGCCGGATAAACTCGGCTTGGCTCATTTTGCAGAGGGAAACACGCTCGGAAAACTCGGCGTATTCTTCCTCGGTCAAGCGTGTTTTGATTACCCGGTGGCGGTGGGGTGTGTTGTATTTCTTCATGGCTGTGAACCTCCTTTCGTGGGTGGATTTTTTCAAGCGGCGCAAGCCGCAAAAAGGCGGGCTTGGGGTGGCAACCCCAACAAGATTCCCGCAGGACAAAATGAGCCGAAAGGCGAAATTTGGTACTGTGGTAGAATCTTGCTCTCGCTCTCGCTCTCGCTCTCGCTCTCGCTCTCGCTTCTCTTTACATTGACAACACAAAGCCCATTTGCTATAATATCGCGAAGAAGAACAGCCATGTTGTTCTAATTTCAGTATCGGAGGTATTCATATGGCAAAAGGAGAATGTAACTTCATGTTTGCTAAAAATTCAAAGGCATATTCTGTCTACCTGCTGTTCCGATTTGTCTTTTCCCTGGCGGTTTCTATGTCCACAGTGCTTTCCATCGTGTACCACCTGGAGGTGGTGCAGCTGGATGCTTTCCAGCTTGTCCTGGTAGGGACGGTTCTGGAGACCTCCTGCTTTCTGTTCGAGATACCCACCGGTGTGGTGGCGGATTTGTATAGCCGTCGGCGCTCGGTGCTGATTGGAATGTTCCTCTACGGCCTGGGCTTTCTGATGGAGGGTGCGCTACCGTGGTTCGCGCCGGTTCTGCTGGCCCAGGTTGTCTGGGGTTGCGGTGATACCTTCATCACCGGCGCTCTGGAGGCGTGGATTGCCTCGGAGGAAGAGGACAAACCCATAGACAAGGTGTTCCTGCGGGGCAGTCAAATGGGGCAAATCGGCGGCGTTCTGGGCGTGGTGCTGGGCACACTGCTGGGAAACATAAACCTGCAAATGCCTGTCATCTTGGGGGGCAGTTTGTGCTTGTTGTTGGGGCTGGTGTTGGTTCGCATCATGCCAGAAACCAACTTCTCCCCTGCTATTGAGGAACGGCAGGGCTTGCTTAAAGACTTTGTCTGCCTGTTCAAGCTCAACCTGGGCTTTGTGAAAGGCGCACCTGTGTTGCTGGCGCTCTTAGCAATCACACTATGCGGGGGACTTGCCAGTGAAGGCTTTGACCGGCTCTCCACCGCTCATTTTCTGGATGACACGGTAATACCCGTTATCGGGCCGCTGAACAGCGTCACTTGGTTCGGTGTTATCAGTCTTATCGGCAGCGGCTTAGGTATTCTGGCTTCTCAGTTGCTCATCGCCCGCATGGAGAAAAAAGGGACTGTCAGCCGAACCAGTGTGGTCATGTCCACCAGCGCCGGGTATATCCTGTGCCTGGTTCTCTTCGCGGTGGGGCGGAGCTTTTGGTTCATGTTGTTGGTGTTCCTGCTGGCGGGGCTTATGCGCACCATCAAGGAGCCTGTGCTGGCCGCCTGGATGAACGACCATGTGGATGAGAAAATGCGCGCCACAGTCTTTTCCACCAGCGGACAGCTGGACTCTTTCGGGCAGATCATCGGCGGGCCTATTGTGGGGCTGGTAGCCCAGCAGGTGTCCATACCCTGGGGGCTGGTCTGTACCGCTTTCCTGCTGTTGCCCGCGCTGTTCTTAGTGCCGGTGGCGGGAAAGAAGCGGGATTGATATGGCATAGTTAAGTTTACTGACGAGCGGGAGATTACTTCCGCTCGTCTTCATTTAGTAGCGCAAAATTTGAGGACTCTTTATTTCCTTATTCGGTATAGCGGAGGCGGCTGTCAATTCGACATAATTTTCTTGTGATACTTTACCGTACATGAGCATTTGCACCCGGATTATCATTTCCATATCCCTCAAGCAGATTGATGACGCCCCATACGCCCACGCCTGCTCCGATTGCTGTTACGACTGTCTTTAATCCTGTTACCGCTGTTGTAAAAAATGCCATTATTCTACCTCTTTCTTTCTCATCAAAATTTTTTGTCTGGTTTCTGAAAGAGTTTTTCGTGTAAATTGCCCTGCCTTATGGTAAGATAAAGACAGGGCAATCCTTTAGGAAGAACCCTGCGGGCATCCGGCACATTCAGTTTGGCGATTGGCTGTTCCGGGTGCTTTGTTTTTTGTCCTTTCCCAAGTACATTCAAAACTCCGTTCCACTTCTGGACTTTTTGTCCAAAAGTTCTGTGACTGGTTTGCAAGTTCCATATTCAGTTTTTCAGTATTCAGTTGTCATGCTTCAAGAACGCCCGCATCCTCCACCTCATCAACGGTATCATTGTCCCTGACTTTTGCTTTGCACAGGTTCTTCACATATTTTTCGATGTCTAAGGCGTTCTTTTCATCATAATCGGACAGGAGCTTGTACTGCTTGTGCTTCGTGATGTCAAACTTATTGGAGAAGAATGGTCTTACCCCTCTAAGCTGCATGATGCACTTGCCCCCGTCCATGACCGCAATCTCATCTTGGCTCATAAGCTCTTTCCCGGTCTTTTGGTAGTTCAGACCGTAGGACTGCGACGTACCCCTTGTATCCGAGGTATTGTAAAGGTCTATTGTTTCTTTACCCAAAATTTCCGCCATCTCTTTTAAGGTGGTCTTTTCCTTCCCTCCGAGGAATAAGGTGGTATCACAATTCCCTTCAATGGTGTCGGCGTTATCCTTATAAATCGCTTTAAGCTGCGACTTCGACTGCAAAATAATGGAAGCTGATATTTCCCGGCTGCGGATTGTAGCGATCAGCTTCTCAAACTTTGGTATCTGCCCGATGTTCGCAAACTCATCGAGTAAGCAGCGCACATGGACAGGCAGCCTTCCATGATACACATCATCTGCCCTGTCACAGAGCAGGTTAAAAAGCTGCGTGTACATGATTGATACAATGAAGTTAAATGTATCGTCCGTATCGGAGATAATGACAAACAACGCTGTCTTTTCATCCCCCAACATATCAAGTCCCAACTCATCATAACTTGTCAGGTCACGCAGCTCCTTGATGTCAAAGGGCGCTAAACGTGCGCCACAGCTAATTAAAATACTTTTCGCTGTCTTGCCCGCCGCCAGTTTGTATTTTTTATACTGCTTAACTGCAAAATGCTCCGGCTCTCTTTCCTCCAGCTCATCAAACATCAAATCAACGGGATTTTTAAATTCCTCGTCATCCTCCCTCGCTTCACTTGCGTTTATCATGTCAAGCAGGGTGGTAAAATTCTGTTCTTCCTCCACGCACTCATACCAGATGTACCCGATCAGTGCGGTATAGTAGAGCTTTTCGGCTTTCACCCAAAAATCCTCGCCGGATTGCTGCCCCTCCCCTTTGGTGTTTAAAATGATTGTGTTTACAAGTTTCAAAATGTCCTTCTCGCTCCGGATATAAACGAGAGGATTGTAGTGCATGGACTTCTTGAAGTTAATGGTATTCAGCACTTTTACCCGGTAATTGTTCTTTAAGAGCATTTTTCCGCACTCGACTAACACAGTGCCTTTCGGATCAGTGACAACATAGCTTGAGTGCATCTGCATCAGGTTCGGTTTTACAAAAAACCTCGTCTTACCCGAACCAGAACCGCCGATAACAAGGATATTTTTATTCCTCGCATACTTCGGCTGTCTTGGTCTGCCTGACATCATCAGCCTTTCCGTTTCGGTAAGCAGCACATTGTTCTCAAAGACCGGATCGACATAAGGCTCTATATCCTTTGCGTTTCCCCACCTTGCAGAACCGTACTCCATTCCATGCCGGAATTTCTTGGCGTTTTTGGCTTTGAAATACACCACAAGACGGAGCGCAACGCCGCACCCTGCTCCTATCAGCAAATCTTTTGGGTAAAAACTCGGTAACGGGTTAGAAAATAAGTCCTCCATTCCCGCCATGACCGCCATCATCTTTGCGGAAGCGTCCTGCCCCGGCGATACCCGCCACAACCACGCTATTTTGTCGCAGAAATACCCGGCAAGCACATAAGGCAGGTTCATAAGGAGAAGTTTCTTTTTATCCACATTCCCTGTCTTTGCCTTGAGCTTTTCGGGAATGGATTTTAGGTCTTTGGCAATGCCTTCTACGATTTTACTCATAATGACTGCCCCCTGTCCTTCTGGTGTTCCCTTGCCCGCTCCCGGTTTTTGTCTTTCCCTAACTGCTCCCGGAACTCCGCCAGCTTCTCCTTTACGGAGATGCGGTCATGCTTTTTCTCATTAACTTTTACAAATTCCTTAAATGCCTGCGTAATCACGTCGGCATCCTTGCCCTTGAAAAATACCATGTACTTCGGCGGCGCAACCGTCTTATCTTTCTTCACAGCAAAGTCTACATTGTATTTCCTCGCCACTCTCTCAAAAGACTTGATGTTGTTATCCGTAACCTCAATGCCCGAAGCACCCATACCCTGACCGACCAGATCTTTCACTGACATTTTCCCATGTGATGCCTGTTTCCCCTGTTTCCGGTGTTCCAGATACATCTTCATTGCCTTTTTCAGCACATCGGCAGTCAGCCGGGAAGATTTAAACACAAGGGCAATCGTTTTCTGTGTTACTTCCTCCTGCATGGTTTCCCTCCTTCTTTTTTATTGCTGTACCCCCGTCAGGGTGGGACATACAGCCTGTAAAGCAGATATTTCATAAACTCTCCTTTCCACTTCTGGTCAAAAAGTCCAAAAGTTTCCTAAATGCAAAAAGGGCAGCTACAAACCGCTGTTTACGGTCTATAACTGCCCTTACGCTGTTTACCATATTCAATTTACCTGTACCGGATCACCGGACACTGCTTCGTCTTTTTCCCGACTTTCCTGCGTTCCAAAGCAAAGACCATATCCCCGGTACGCTCAAAATATCCTATATCTTTCTTCCAACTCATGCCGCATTTACAGTGCTGCAAACCGATAAACTGCTGTTTCATCTTCCTGCCGCAGTTCGGGCATACCTTTTTGCTCATACCCTTTTTCTTGGTTTTCGGCTTGTCTGTATCTTCTTTCTTTTTCTCTGCCTTTTCTGGAAGCCCGTTCTCTGCTATCCTTGTTTCATAACGTGGCAATCTGTAAAGATACAGACTGTATATTTCATCAAAGGAAGCCTTTTCCGCTACCCCCTTTACCCTCTGGTAGATTTGCCCCGCAATTTTTTCACAGTCCTCTCCTTCCGGCAGCTTACCATGCTCCCTGTAATAATCACAGGTCTTTTCAAACATACCGTCCGCTATCTTTGCTTTCTGTTTCTGCTTTAAGTCTTTGTATGTCCTGTCCGCCCTTTTCAGCCGCTTCCTGTTTCCCAAATACACCACTCCTGCCTTTATCCTGATACGGTCTATTTTAACAGAAAACGCTCTGGGATTGTAAAATATCTCCCTTTTCGGAAAAGCGTTCCCATTAATTACTCTATAAACTGGAAATTAACTAACTGTTTTCAATCTCATTTTCTATAAAGTGATTTGCTATTTCAAAAGCTCTTACTCGTCTTTTCGCCAAAGTGATTTGCGACTTATATCTTTCTGAATTTTCTTTTGATTCAAAGGTTATTATTGTTTCTCGTAACTTATGCAATGTTGAATCAATTTGCCTTTTTGCTTCAATTAAATCATCCTTTGTATATTCCATTTTTGTCCTCCTCGAATCCCGATTTGTCAGCACCATTATAACTTGTTTTTAGCGGGAACACAACTTGGGAGAAACATATCTGCTGATTAACCGAAAGCATCTTTGCATTGGTCAAGGAAATACTTCTTTTTCTCCGATATTTCCTCCTGCCTGTCTTTGGAAAGCGTCTGGAATATCTCGTCATAGTCAAGCTCCGCAAGCGGCGTTCCCAACACAGGTGTTAAAACTTCATGTTCATACCATATCCGCCACAGTTCCTCAAACAGTTCTCCACCGTCCGAAAAAACCATTGCCGAATCAAAACCTTCTCCCTCGCTGAACCATTGCAGACGGACAAACCCGAACCGTCCGGCATCCGCTACCACCACATCGGTCAGGTCATACAGTTCTGCGAACGCATCCGCAATCTTCCGGCATCTTGCCCGTTGTTCTTCCGTAATATATTTTTCTGCCATATATGCTCCTTCCCACTTCTGGACAAAAAGTCCAAAAGTTACCTATTTCATTTTAAACAGTAAATCGTGCAGAGGTCAGCATATAACATAGCTTCCCCGCATTTTATCGTGTCAAACAAAAGGCACTGGAACAGCACGTTACGCACTCCCTCCAGACTGGCAATGCCCTGTTCTTTATCTGAAAAGTCTGTGCCTGAAATATCCATATCCGCCGATACTGCCCGCCTTGCCGAGATACAGTGCGTGTAAAGTCCGAGGATATATTTATCTGACATAGGGAAAGCGAATGTTTCCTGCCCGTCATAAGTTACCCGGTACTTTTCCTGTTCCCCTTCCGGCAGTTCAAAGCAGCACCGCACTGTTTCCAGATAAGTATGCCCGTCAAAATCTGGCTTTATTTTCTTCCCATACCTGCGGATTGCGGAAAATATGTTATTCCGGTCAATAAAAGAACGGGTACGCTTGAAAGCTGCTTTTTTGCCTTTCATATCCATGTAAACATTATTCCCCGTCCCTTTCCCGGCAAACCTGCCATAATCGCCTGTCCGCAACAGGTAGGACAGTACCTCTAACAGCTTTTCCCTTGATGCAATCTCCTGATAAGGGGAATCGCTGAAATCTATTTTCACAAACCTTAATGGGCAGCTTCCCTTTGCAACCTCCCGTTCCATTACCCGGTCAACATCACGCATTGACTCCATTTATCTATCTCCTTCCGGTTCGGGATTAAATAATCCCTTTTCCTGCCACCCTCCACCATACATATCATACTGTACCAACTGCTGGTAATAGTGGTTCATGGTATTCGGCGCATTGTAGAGGGCGGTCACCATGTACGCCCTGATGTTAGTTATCTTGGTTGTGGTTTCCTTCATGCAGCCAATCACATACTCCAAATGGGAGCTGTTCAGCTTCAGGAATTTTGACTTCACAAGCTCATAAGGGTAATCCTCCCCATTAACCTTTACCGTCCTTCGCTTCACGCACACAATCTCGCAGATCACCTCATAAAGTTCCTCATACAGCCCCTTTTCGCTCCAGTCACCATATTTCATGTGATGCTCATACTCAATATTTTCTTTGATGATTTCCATGTAGGCGTTGGCATCATCCATCACATCAATCATATCATTATCCGGCTTGCCCTGTTTTTCTTTTATCTCCTGTGCAGATTGATTGATTGGATAGGATTCTCCGCCAGAAATATTTGCAGAAGTATTTGTATTTGTCCCCCCGTTTTGGTGCAGACCTGTATCTGTTTTCGGCAGGAGGGTATTTCCCATTTCGTCATGACCTGTATCCAAGTTTGTCGATACCTGTGTCCCGTTCCGGATACCCCTCCCTCCCAAAATTTCCATAGGGGCATCCGATTTTGTAGAGAGTCTCCCTCCCGTTTTATCATCAGACGCACCTGCACCTGAATCGTCCAATCCGTCCATTGCAGGGATTTCCTCTGGAAATGTCAGTTGGTACAGCATATCCGGTTTCAGTTCCACATACATCACATTATTACAGACAAGCCCATCTCCATAACTGACTGTCCGGAACTCCCTCCTGATTACCTGTAATTTTTCCAATTTATCCATTGCGGTTTTAATTGTTTTCTTAGATTCTCCAAATAAATCCGCATAATACTGATAGCTCTGCCTTAGAATATCCTCAGAAAATTTCTTTTTCCAGCCGAGGATATGTCCGGTTCCCTGATCCCGCACCTCAGAAGGGCGATACCAGTAAACAATATCTGCCAGAATAACAATCGCAAGGAGATATGGTTTCCCATTCTCCTTTGTGATTGTCCTGTACCAGACAGCAGGAATAATGTTTCCGGTAATATTTATGGAACCCATTGCGTCAACAATTATGTTTCCGCTTGTTAAGTATCCCATTATCAAACAGCCCCTTCCTCTTTCCATTTATCAAGAAGCGAAATAATAATGTTTTCAATCTCCTCATTGGAATAGCTGTCTGAAAAGTATTCGCCAATCTTGTCTGATTTTATAGTGATTTTTCTTTCCTTCGGCTTTTCTTCTGACAAAATCAGCTTAACCATTGCCAATGTCAGCTCGCCACTTTTGCCATATTCTTTAAGTTTTCCGGACTGCACCATGCTGACACTGCATCCCTGTTCCCCAATGACAGCCTGTACCCACTGCTGTGCTTCCTCCGTCAGAAAGGATATATCTACGCCCTGTGAAAAACCTAATTTTTTAGTGTCCACCATTTCAAGAAGCTCATCGGAAAGCCTTGACAGCCATATATACCGCTGAACCTTTTTCGCATTTTCCCCGGCAGCTTCCCCCACTTCATCAAGGGTGTTCTTCCCTGACTTTTTCCCCTGATGCTTCATCGCTTCATACTTCATTTTGTAGGCTCTCGCCTTTTCGCTTGGTAAAATGTCCTCCCTCTGAATGTTGGAGTCCACCATGATAATTGTCGCTTCATCATCGGTATAATTGCGGACAATCACTGGCATCTGTGTTTTTCCGGCAAGCTCTGAACCCCGTTTTCTGCGGTGTCCGGCTATGATTTCATAGCCGCCGCCTGCCCTCGGTCTTGCAATGCCCGGAACCAGCACACCATACTGGCGGATACTCTCCGTTGTTTCCTCCATCTTCTCATCGTCCACCACCCGGAAAGGGTGGTCTTTGAATGTATGAAGGTCTGCAAGCGGCGCATTGATAATCTGTTCTACGGAGCTTTCCTGCCCCGCACAACCGCCGAATAAATCCTCAAATTTCTCTATCTTAACTTTTGATGCGCTTCCTGCTTTTGCATTACTGCCCATTTCCAAGCACCTCCTTTGTCAGAGAATCATAAGCTGCCGCTACCTTCCCTTTTGGATCATGCCTGTAAATGCTGACACCTTCCGCAGAAATCTCCGCCGCCCTTACCGAAATAGGGATACTGTTCGTAAATATCCTTACACTGCCCCCATAGGCTTCCTTCAGCATGGCACTGATGTCCTTTGCATAGTTCGTCCGGCTGTCCACCATTGTCAGCAATATGCCCTCAATCTCCAGCTTCAGGTTAATCTGCCGCTTTACCTTGCCAACCGTCTTAATGAGCTGCTGCAAGCCTTTGACGGGCAGGTATGCCGCCTGTACGGGTATCAGTATGCTGTCGGCACAGGCAAGGGCATTTATGGTAATCATGCCGAGTGAAGGCATACAGTCTATCAGGATATAATCGTAATTCCCCCTGACTATCTCCATGTATGACCTCAGTATTGTTTCCCGGCTCATGACATTCACAAGGGAAACCTCCAGACCAGATAATTCGATATTCCCCGGCATAAGGTCTATCCCTTCCTCATGGTGCAGGATACCCTCCGTCGGCTCTACTTCCTCGTCATTGATTAAATCCCCCATAATGGTTGCAAGCGTGACTTCCAAAGTATCCGGTTCTGTATATCCTAAACTCGCTGTCAAACTGCCCTGTGCGTCTGCGTCTATCAGCAGGACTTTTTTACCCTGTTTTGCCAGTCCGATTCCTAAATTGCTTGTTGTGGTGGTCTTGCCCACTCCGCCTTTCTGGTTTGCGATTGCGATTATTTTACACATGATTAAACTCTCCTTTGCTTCTGCTATGATTCTTTTATGTTGCTTTTTTTGACTTCCACATAAGCCCTGTAATATTTCTTTGTCCCTTTGTTCGGGAACAAATCAGAAAACTCCGTCACTTCGATTTTGGAATTTCTCTGTAAAATCTTCCCAAACCACTTAATATCGTTCTTTGTTCCCATAAGCCTGACTTTTAACATTAATCCTGTCCTCCAAACATGGCATACAGATTGTGGTTATACGTTGCGTACTCCGGATACCGTATCTGTACTGCCTGCCAAAAATAAGGTGCGTAGGCACAGCAGAACAATTCCTCCACTGTGTAATTCCTGCACTCGTCCACCTGTTTCTCCGCATCATCGTAATCAAGAACGCTTGGCGTACCATTGCAGTATAGGTTGAATGCCATTCTGACCACCTTTACGCTTCCGCTGGTCTGCCAGCCTTCATGCAGGCATTCTGTTTTTACACAGCCTGTCTTAAAATCATAAATGCTTTTAATGTTCCTTCTTGTGTCATTGCTGATACCAAGACAATAGACAAGCGCCTTGTGATACACATCCTGATACCTGACCTCTTTCAATTTCTCATAGTAGAACTTCTCATGTGCTTCGCTGATAAAAATAACCGCTTTCTCTGCTCCTAACGCTGTACTGCTCATTCTTTTTTCCTCCATTTCTTATTTTGCTTTGCTGACCATAACAAAAAAGGACACTTCCCTAAAATTTCTTTTAGAAAAATGTCCTTATAGTACAAAATATTAACTTGAACTGACACGAGTTTAATTTAAAATCGTTTATTTTAACCCTTTAAGAGAGTTTATTTTGTCGTACTCTTGTCGTACCATACTGTTTCAAAGTCCGCAAACCCGCATAAATACTGGCTTTTTTAATCGACTGTTCGCATCGTCGGAAAGAGCAAAACATCACGAATGGCCGCCGAATCCGTAAGCAGCATACACATTCTATCAATACCAAACCCGATTCCGCCCGTCGGCGGCATACCAATCTCCAGGGCATTCAGGAAGTCCTCATCCGTGGTATTGGCCTCCTCATCTCCCTGAGCTAAGAGCTCCTCCTGAGCCTTAAAGCGCTCTCTCTGATCAATGGGGTCATTCAGCTCGGAATAAGCATTGGCCATCTCCCAGCCATTCATAAAAAACTCAAAGCGCTCCACATAATCCGGGTTGTCCGGCTTTTTCTTGGTCAAAGGCGAGATCTCTATGGGATGATCTATCACAAAGGTAGGCTGAATCAAATGCTCCTCTGCAAACTCCTCAAAGAACAGGCTTAAGATATCACCCTTCTTGTGGCGCTCCTCAAACTCCACGCCCTTCTCCTTGGCCAGAGCCTTCGCCTCTTCGGTGGTCTTAATCTGAGCAAAATCAACCCCGGCATACTTCTTCACCGCATCCACCATAGTAATGCGTTCAAAGGGCTTCCCAAGATCCATCTCCACCCCATTGTACACAATCTTTGTGGTTCCCAGAACCTCCTGGGCCACATGGCGGTACAGATTCTCCGTCAGATCCATCATACCATGGTAATCCGTATATGCCTGGTACAGCTCCATCAGCGTAAACTCCGGATTGTGGCGGGTATCCAAGCCTTCATTTCTAAATACACGTCCAATCTCATAGACACGCTCCAGACCGCCTACAATCAGGCGCTTCAAGTAAAGCTCCAGAGAAATGCGGAGCTTAAAATCCTCATCCAGTGCATTAAAATGAGTCTCAAAGGGCCGGGCCGCCGCGCCGCCGGCGTTGGCTACCAGCATGGGGGTCTCCACCTCCAGGAAGCCTTGTCCGTCCAGATACCGGCGGATGCTGCTCAAGATCCGGGAGCGCTTCACAAAGGTATCCTTCACCTCCGCGTTCATAATCAGATCCGTGTACCGCTGACGATAGCGCACATCCGTGTTGGTGAGGCCGTGAAACTTCTCCGGAAGAATCTGCAGGCTCTTGGCAAGAAGCGTAATCTCCTCCGCATGCACAGAGATCTCCCCAGTCTTGGTGCGAAATACCTGTCCGCGGATTCCCACGATATCGCCGATATCAAATTTCTTGAAATCCTTGTAGGGCTCCTCTCCCACACTGTCTCTGGCCACGTAGGACTGAATGTTGCCCTTCAAATCCTGCACATTGCAAAAGGATGCCTTGCCCATCACACGCTTGGACATCATGCGCCCCGCAATGGTCACGGTCTTTCCCTCCAGGCTCTCAAACTCATCCTTAATCTCCTGGCTGTGATGGCTCACCTCATACTTGGTAATCCGAAAGGGGTCCATCCCCCGTTCCTGCAGATCGGCCAGTTTCTCTCTGCGCACCTTCAGAAGCTGCTTTACATCCTGCTCCTGGGCCGGTCCATTCTTTTGTTCTCCCATCATCCTTCACTCCTCATCTTCTCTATGTAACACTTCAAATGACTGAACTGTTACCTCTCTATTCTATCCAAGAGCGTTCCCTCCACAGAGGGCTCTCTTAATTTGACCGCTGAATCTCCAATACCTTATACTCAATCACGCCTGCCTGGGTCTCCACCTGTACCGTGTCTCCCACCTTGGCTCCAATCAGTGCCTTGCCTACGGGAGATTCGTTGGAGATCTTGCCTCCCAGACTGTTGGCCTCAGAAGAGCCTACGATCTTGAACTCCTCTTCCTCATCAAACTCAACATCCAGCACCTTTACCTTGCAGCCCACGCTGATCTTATCCAGATCAACCTCGTCCTCTACCACAACCTCCGCATTTTTCAGGATCTTCTCTATCTGTTCAATTCTGGCCTCGATATCGCGCTGCTCGTCCTTGGCTGCATCATACTCCGCATTCTCAGACAAATCGCCCTGCTCCCTGGCCTCTTTAATCTTCTGTGCGATTTCCTTTCTCTTAACAACCTTCAAATCCTGAAGCTCGTCCTCCAGCTTTTTCAGACCTTCATAAGTTAGTAAGTTTTTTTTCTCGCTCATTTCCCTTTACATCCTTCCTGTGTTTCTTGTTGCAAATCTATTGTTACCCTTCACATCGTGAACCGCAACATTCTATGTCTGGCAGATAAACAAAGCCAGTTGCAAGCCGGCGTCCTGTTATCCTCCATCTCGGCACTATTCATTGCCTTCCCGTACATTATATCTTCTTCTGTAAAATTTATGCTTCCTATCTCGCTATAATTTGTGCCCTTTCAGGACAAGCAAACTTCATTCGTTAAAGTATATCTTAACGGCCAGTTCTTGTCAATATCAATTCCTCCAGCTCTCCCAGGCTCTCCACACTGTTAATCTGTGCCCTTAATCTGGCGGAATGAGGGTATCCTGCCGTGTACCAGGAAATGTGCTTGCGCATTTCCCGAATGCCTGTATAATCTCCCTTATAATCAACCTGCATCCGCCCATGGCGCAGCATCATCTGCCGAACCTCCTCTATGGGTGGCTTTGCCTCCTCCTCTCCCGTCTCCAGGTAAGTACGGATCTGACGAAAGATCCACGGATTGCCTCTGGCTGCCCGGCCAATCATGATCCCATCACAGCCTGTCTCACTGAGGAGTGCCTTAGCGCGCGCCGGAGAATCCACGTCGCCGTTTCCAATCACCGGAATACGGACAGCCTCCTTCACCTTGCGTATAATCTCCCAATCCGCCTTTCCGGAATAATACTGTTCTCTGGTCCGCCCGTGAACCGCTACCGCAGCCGCGCCGGAAGCCTCCGCAATTTTCGCTATCTCCACCGCATTCACATGATTGTCGTCAAAGCCCTTGCGAATCTTAATGGTTACCGGCTTTTTCACCGCCCTTACGGTCTGCGTCACAATCCGCTCCACAAGCTTCGGGTCACGCATCAGTGCGGAGCCCTCTCCATTCCCCACAATCTTGGGAACCGGACAGCCCATGTTCAGATCCAAAATGTCAAAGGGCCGGTCCTCAATCTCCCTTGCGATCCCGCTGATAATCTCCGGGTCCGACCCAAAAAGCTGCAGGGATACCGGCTGCTCTCCGGGAGCTATCTGCATCAGCTTTTCCGTATTTCGGTTGTGAAATGCAATGGCCTTGGCGCTGATCATTTCCATACAGACCAGCCCTGCTCCCTGCTCCCTGCAAAGCAAACGAAATGGCAGGTCCGTAACCCCTGCCATGGGCGCTAAAATCAATGGATTGGGAAGCACTACGTTTCCTATCTTCAAGCTCATAACCTTTTGTTCCAGTCCCGTTCTCCGCCTATTTTTTCTTATTTCTATGTCCCGTCACCCTGGGCCCCGCTTTTCGTCCAAAATAAATTGCTCCGACAAAGCAGGTGCCTGTGGCCGCCAGAAAAGCTCCGTAAATCAAGGGATACAGCTCCGCTTTCAGCACAGAATTACCCTGGGGATAACGGCCAGCATACCAATGCCAGTCCGCGATCAAAACCAACAGCAGTGCTCCCATATATAAGCATATCTGAAAAAACCGTTCCTGCTTACTCATTCGAATACTCCTCCAGAATATGGACAAGTGTCAGAAAACGCTCCGTTCCCTCCTCCTTGTCCTCCTCTGTCACACCATAATACCGGTAAATATCCTTCACCATCTCTTTCATCTTCCTTTCCTCCCTCTCCCCCTGGTGCTGGAAGGATACTTGAAGAATCTGAAAGTCTTTTTCTATCTGTACATCCAGATGACTGTTCACAGCCGCCGCTTTGTCCTCCGGGTCCTGAAGGTCCTGCTTCTCCAATCGAATCCGATACACCCGGAAATCTATAGGAATCTGCCCGGAAACCTTCTCAGCGTCATCAAACCGCTTCTGAATCTGGTCCAAAAATGCCATCTGCTCCTTTTTTGACGCCCTCCGATCAAGAGGCGCCGGTTCGGGCACAGTCAAAAGCTCCGGCCTGTGGGTCAGCACCAGAGTGGTCCGCATCGCCTGCTCCATAAAAACAGCCTCCTCACAGTCTCCGGGAAGCGTTTCTGCCTGCCATTTTTCCACCAGATACTGCTCCACCTCTTCCAAAGTATGAGGCTCTGCCGGAAGGATCTCCTTCCATTTTTCCAGCTTTTTCTCCCTCTGGCGCTTTCTTGCTCCATTCTTTTTGGGATCTGTTCCGGCCAGGAAAATGCTTGTAGGACCATCGGCTCCTCCGATGATACTGACAGCCTTAGCTCCTCTTGCCTGTCCCCGTTTCCCCAGATAAAAGAACAACAGCCAGCCAAACAGAAACATAAAAATTGCAATAAACTGGGAGGTAGAGAGAATCCCTACATTGCCCCGTTCCGCATCCCCTCGGAGGAATTCCAGGAAAAAGCGTCCGGCGCTGTACAGTGCAAAGAACAGACCGGCCACCTGCCCCTCACCCTTTTTGTATTTTTTTGCAAATACAATGAGGATGGCAAAATGGAGAAAATTCAATATGCTGGAAATGATCTGTGTGGGCATAAGCGCAACCCCATTGGGGGCATACTCCGACCCATGAAACACAATTCCTATGGGACTGTCCGTCTCCCTTCCATAGCAGCAGCCGGCCAGGTAACAGCCAATCCGCCCAAAGCCCTGAGCCAAGGCAACCGAAGGCACTGCCAAATCAAAATAGCTTAAAGGGTTTAGTTTTTTCCATTTGCAGTAAAGCACAACTCCCACAACACCGCCGATAAGAGCGCCGTAGATCACGAAGCCGTCCGCAACCTGCAGCAAAAGGGACGGGTCCTTCAGGATCTCCTGAAAAGTAGTAATATAGTACAGAACCTTTCCACCGATCAGTCCTGCTACAACAGCCCATATGGTAAGGCCAAAGACAGACTCATCATCCAGTCCGATTTTTCTGGCACGGTATTCCGCCAAAAAATATGCGAAAAAAATGCCTATGGCAATCATCAGACCATACCCATAGATGGTAACAGGTCCGATGGTAATAATCTCATTATGCATCCTCTATCTCCTCATTTAGAAAAAAGACCTTGTAAAAAAGCTCCAGGGAAGCAAGAAGCTCCTGTTTCTCCCTTTGAAGCCTTTTGATCCTTAAGCCGCTTCCTATCTCATCAAAGAAAAAATCATTTTCCTGGCTACTCACCTGGAAGCAAAGGGTTCCGTCCTCCTCAAATTCGAGGGTCAGAATACCTCCTACCTCTGACACGAAGAGTACGCAGAGGATCTTAAGCTCCTTCTGTATTTCCTCCGGCAGCGCAGAAAAGTCTTCATTAAAATAATATTTTTCTTCATAGGAGCTGGCTCCGCAGAGCACTATTTTTTCCTGATACATTTCTGCCTCCCTATGCTTCTACACATATCCGTAAATCCCCCGGACAGACACCTCGCCTGCGTAGACATCCACGATCTGTCCATCCTCCCGCTCTACCTGAAGCTCTCCTCTCTCATTGATTCCAAGGGCTTTTCCCGTGTAGGTATGCTGGGGCTCCAACACCTGTACTCTCCTGCCGATATTCACCAGCAGATCCTCATACTCATCCTTCAGCACACTCAGCTCCTCGGTCCGGGTAAAAAGCTCATAGCACTCTTCAAAATGCTTCATACAGCAGGCCACCAGCTCCGCCCTGGGAAATGTCTCTCCCGTAGCCAGATACAGAGAATTGGCTGTGGCGGCAATTCCCTCCGGAAAGGCTTTTGTATTCACGTTGATGCCAATCCCAATAACCACATAATTGATGTAATCCACCTCTGTGCTCAGCTCTGTGAGAATTCCTGCCAGCTTGCGCCCCTCAAGAACCAGATCATTGGGCCACTTCACCTGCACTCTGGGGGCTCCTGTGCCCAGCCTGCCCTCCAGTACCTCATTGCACGCCTTGGTCGCAGCCAGTCCCATGACCAGTGTCAGCATAGATGTATGGGTGGGATCGATGGATGGCCGCAAGAGCAGGCTCATATAAATCGCCTCCCCGGAGGGGGAGCTCCAGCTCCTGCCCCTGCGCCCCTTTCCTCCTGTCTGTCGTTCTGCACAGACTAAGGTGCCATGGGGCATTCCTTCCTCCGCCAGCTGTTTTGCTTTGGTATTGGTGGAATCGATTTCCTCATAGCAAAGACAGCAGCGTCCTATGGTCTTTGTCTCCAGGCGGCTCCCGATTTCCTCCTCTGTCATTACATCCGGAACCCTGGCTATGCGGTAACCCCGGTTCTTCACTGCCTCAATTTCGTAGCCCTCCTCCTTGAGCTGTCCAATGATTTTCCAAACCGCTGTGCGGGATACGCCCAGGAGCCTGCACAGCTCCTGCCCTGATACGTAAGCTTCTGCCTCTCTTAACATCCGCAAAATCTTCTGCTTCATCTTCTCACCATATTCCCATGATAGTAATAATCAAAGCAACCGTTAAAATTCCTGCAAAAACAGAACAGATGTAGCCAATCACCTTTTTATTCTTTGCCAGCTCCATAATTCCGGAAAGCGTACACATGACAATCCCCAGGAAAAAGGCTGCCGGCACCAAAAGGCCACCCTTTTCTCCCAATAAAATCAGAATTGCCAAAATCAAAATCCCACAGGCCAAGGTCATATTTACCATTTTCCAATAGTAATAAGGATCCCGCTTGGGGCCTCTAGTCTCTTTCATCAATCTCTGCTCCCAGAGTTGCCGCCATCACTGCCTTAATGGTATGCATGCGGTTCTCTGCTTCATCAAACACAACAGATTGCGGGGATTCAAATACCTCGTCCGTACATTCCATTTCCGTTATTCCAAACTTTTCGCCCATTTCCTTTCCGATCCTTGTCTTCAGATCGTGGAAGGCCGGAAGACAATGGGTGAAAATAGCCTGAGGTCCTGCATTTTCCATCACTCTTTTATTAACCTGATAGGGGGACAGATCCCGAATCCGGGCCTCCCAAACCTCGTCAGGCTCGCCCATAGAAACCCATACATCCGTGTAGATCACGTCTGCTCCCTTGGTTCCCTCCTCCACATTGTCTGTGAGGGTGATGGTGGCGCCTGTCTCCTTTGCCACAGTCTCGCACCAAGCTAGCAGATCCTTTTCCGGAAAATATGCCTTGGGCGCACAGGCAGTAAAATGC
The DNA here is from genome assembly GCA_009917555.1 of bacterium 1XD21-13. GTDB lineage: Bacteria > Bacillota > Clostridia > Lachnospirales > Lachnospiraceae > Laedolimicola. The sequence goes on from QZDX01000012.1 coordinate 81,056, forward strand.
ATTCCCATCTTGGCGCAGGCAATCATCAGGGAATTGCCCATATTGTAGCGGGCATCTCCCATGTACACCAGCTTTACACCCTTTAATCTGCCAAGGTGCTCCTTTACCGTTAAGAGGGTTGCCAGCATCTGTGTAGGATGGTATTCATTGGTGAGGCCATTCCACACGGGAACCTCCGCATACTTTGCCAGCTCCTCTACGATGGTCTGTCCAAATCCCCGGTACTCAATGCCGTCAAACATTCTTCCCAACACACGGGCCGTATCGGCAATGCTCTCCTTCTTGCCAATCTGGGAACCTGATGGGTCCAGGTAGGTGGTTCCCATCCCCAGATCATGGGCTGCCACCTCAAAGGCACAGCGGGTACGGGTACTGGTTTTTTCAAAAATCAGAGCTACATTTTTTCCCCGAAGAGGCTTTTCGGCAATGCCCTGCTTTTTTCTGGCCTTCAGCCTTCCGGCCAAATCTACCAGATACGCTATCTCCTCCGGTGTAAAATCTCTCAGTGTTAAAAAATCCCGTCCTTTCAAATCCATGACTTGCATCCTCCTACTATTATAATTTCCGTAGCATTTTTCCGGCACCGCTTATATAGAGCAATTCCTCTTCTTTTTTAGCGGTTTAAGATCACACGCACAAATGCCGGAAGCTCCTGAACTCCTTCTTGACCCTGGGCTTTTTTTCTCACGGCTGTCTCAAGCTCCTCCACCGTATAAACCCGGTATTTTCCGATCCGAAGCATCCTGGCCGACGCTTCCAGCATGGTTAAATACAGGGTCTTGTAGCTCCAATCGCTTCCAAGCTTCAGCTCTGCGGCAATTTGGGGCAGAAACCGCTCCAGATACTCCCGCAGGTCAAGCCCTGACTCTCGTTTATGCTCCGCCAAAAGCTCTCCCATAACCTCAGATGAAATTCCAATCAATCGCTTTAAATAATAACACTCTTCCTGGGTTTGTTCAATATAATATATTTTTCCCTCCAGTCCGTAGAGCATTCGCAAGGCATCATAATAGCCCATCCGCATATTTCTTCGGCTCTTTGCCCCGTCAAACTGCAGGATGCTTCCAAGACTGCTCCGAGGTGCTATCTCCAGCACCGTTACCTCCTCCGGGATGTTGATCCTTTTTTCATGTCCCACTCCGAAAATACGAATTAATATGAGATTCTCATAGCCTCGATCCAGCAGGGTATTCACTGGAAGCACATTAGTCACACCGCCGTCCACATAGGTCTTTCCATGAAGCTTCTCATTTTTGAAAACCGGGAGATAGGAGCTGGCCAAAAGCATATCCTGCATCTGTCCCTCCGGCACAGCCTTCATATCCACATCCAATTCCTTCCGATCCGTCACCGAGTAGGTGCAGGAATAGAATTCCATGGGGCTGTTACGTATCCGTTCCTCATCAATATTTTCTTCAATCAGGCGGCGCAAGGGGGCAATGTCGGCGCCTCCCTCTCCCAGCACTCGAAAGGTATCCCGCAAGGTCTCCCGCAGAAGTTCCGGCTTTTGCTTCTCCTTGTCAAAGAGCTGTGCCATCCGCTCATCATCCACATCCATGACCTTAGAATAGGCAATTGTTTTCCACAGCTTCTCCGCCTGCTCTAAGTCATCCATGCAGATCAAAGCCCCATTTAAGGCTCCCACAGAGGTCCCAGCCACACCGCGTATCCGTACTCCCGCCTCCTTAAGAGCCCTCCATGCTCCAATCTGATAGGCGCCCTTGGCTCCTCCGCCCTCCAGCACCAATCCATACTCCCTTGACAAATCAATGACCGGTTGCATCTATATTACCTCCTATTTTTAAGTCGCTGCGCGACGGCTCTAAAGAGTAAAGTCGCTTCGACACACATGTATGGAGAGAAACTTTCATTCGGAAAAGCACTCATGAAAGTTCCTCTCGTGCGCCTTTGCGACTTTACTTAGTCGCTGCGCGACGGCTCTAAAGAGTAAAGTCGCTTCGACACACATGTATGGAGAGAAACTTTCATTCGGAAAAGCACTCATGAAAGTTCCTCTCGTGCGCCTTTGCGACTTTACTTAGTCGCTGCGCGACGGCTCTAAAGAGTAAAGTCGCTTCGACACACATGTATGGCTCTAAACACAAATAGGGGGGACACCTTAAGTGTCCCCCGCAAGCTTCTTGTCTTAGCTGTCCTTTGCCACTTCCGTAATGGCTTTTATGGTGCCTGCCAATCCCTGAATATCTGAGGGAATGATAATTTTTGTCGCCTGGCCGTCCGCAGCCTTGGCAAATGCCTCCAAGCTCTTAAGCTGCAATACGGCGCTGTCTGCTTCTACCTCCTTGAGCATTCTCAAGCCGTCTGCATTCGCCTGCTGCACCTTCAGGATAGCCTGTGCCTGGCCTTCCGCCTCCCGGATGGTAGCCTCCTTCTTTGCCTCCGCGCGAAGGATAGCTGCCTGCTTCTCTGCCTCCGCATCCAGGATCGCGGATTCCTTCTGGCCTTCCGCAACCAGAATGGTGGACTTCTTCTCACCCTCTGCACGAAGGATAGCTTCACGGCGCTCACGCTCTGCCTTCATCTGCTTCTCCATGGCATCCTGAATGGCTGCCGGCGGAATGATGTTCTTAAGCTCCACACGATTTACCTTAATACCCCAGGGGTCGGTAGCAATATCCAGAGACGCACGCATCTTGGTATTGATAACCTCACGGGAGGTCAGGGTCTGGTCTAATTCCAGCTCACCGATGATGTTACGCAAGGTGGTAGCCGTCAGATTCTCGATTGCCATAATGGGATTCTCCACGCCGTATGCAAACAGCTTGGGATCGGTAATCTGGAAGAATACCACCGTATCAATCCGCATGGTAACATTATCCTTTGTAATTACCGGCTGCGGTGCAAAGTCCACTACCTGCTCCTTTAAGGTCACACGCTTTGCCACCCGGTCGATAAAAGGAGCCTTAAAGTGAATACCCACGCCCCAGGTACCCATGTAAGCGCCCAGACGCTCGATAATCAGCGCCTGCGCCTGAGGTACAATCTTAATACAAGACGCGATAATCAGTAAAATAAAGATTACTAAAATAATAACCAGTGCAATTCCTAAGCCCATAATAAATCCTCCTATTCCAGTTCCGCAGCATTCCAATCTGGGTACAGCTTGGAATGTTGCTGTTTCCAGTTCCGTAATTTCCTACTTTTTAGTCCTTCAGCCTCACAATCAACTTCACACCCTGTACAGCCGCAACTGTCACATGAGTGTCCTCCTGAATTATGAGGGAATCCTCCTCGGCTCTAGCTGTCCAAGTCAGTCCGTTTACAAAAACCTCGCCTTTTCCTTCCAGATTGCGAATCTCTGATGTAACCACCGCGGTCTTACCGATCAGACTATCCACATTTGTCTTCTCTTTCTTCTGGTTGTTGAAATAGCGCACTGCCCATGGCCGTGTGGCAAACAGCAGAATCAGGGAAACAACACAGAATACCGCCCATTGAAGCACCGGAGACACATCCAGCATGGCAAGCACAAAGGCTATCAGAGCTCCTCCTGCAAACCAGATGGTGGTAAGTCCCAGTGTAATGATTTCAATTACCAGCAGTACGATGAAAAGAATCAGCCAATATATGGCATTCATTCCAGTTCATTCCTCCTTCATTTCACTCATGTACTAAGGTTTATCATACTATAATTCTCTCCGAATTACAAGTATTTGATTCATAGGCGCCAGATCTAAAAGAGCTGCGAAGACAAAATGCTCCGCAGCTTTTCATTCCTTAATAAAATACGTGGCTTCCGATTACAATGCTGTTGGGGCCTGCATCATAGCCGGCTCTCTTAAAGTGTGTAAAGCTTCCAACCGTTGTATAGCCATTGATGGCATCCTGTGCCGCCTGCATGCAGCTGGCCTTGGGACCTGCCAGATATCTGGCTATGGTTCCGTTGCTCACCGGTCCAAATTGCCCCGGCGCATAAATGACATCCGCAATGCTGTTCGGATACCGGGGGCTCTTCACCCGGTTCATCACCACGGCTCCGATAGCCACCTGACCATCATAGGGCTGATTGCCGCCCTCTGCCTGGATCAGAGCTGCCAGAAGGGTTACCTCGTTGCCGTTTGCCTTAAATGCATCCAGCTGCTGTTTCAGCTTCTCACGCTTTTCCTCGGCTTCCTTTTTCTTAATCTCATCCATGGTCATGGCCTCGCCCAGCTCAAATTCCACGCTGACATACTCAGCAGACACATAGCCGGTCTTTTCCTCCGCATACTGGACATGAATCCACTCGGCTCCTTCTGTCTCCTCGCCTATTACCACGTCCAGCTTAGTCCCCTCGCCCACATTTTTCAAAATCTTGGACTCTGTGCTGGCCTCCGAGCGAATCCGTAATCCTCCCGTAAGAGATGTGGCTACCAACATTACCTCCTCCTGGGCCTGCTCATAAGCCTCGTAGCCAAACAGAAGGTAGTCATTGTTCACATAGCCATCCACATTACCGGACTGTACTCTCGTCCAGCCCTCCAGACGCTCTACCACCTCGCCGCCGTCGCCCTTGAACATCCGTCCCAGGGCTGCAGCCTCCGCGCTGGGCTCCGAACGCACTGTCACATAATCCTCTACATCTGCAAGTACTTTATTTTCCCATTCATCCTCAATCTGAAGCTTTTCAAAATCTTCTCCTGTCAAATCGTCCATAATGGACTCAATTCCGGCTGTTGTCTCCGCATCCAGGTCCTCAAATCCGGATGCCAGCACCCAAATCAGTAGCAGGCTTAACAAAACCGGCAGCTTTCTGCTGATTCCTTTCATAAAAACCTCCCTGGTTAATATCTGCGTCACACTCTATTCCGGAATATCCGGTGCTCTGCGGCCCATTCCCAGTGATTATATTACAAATATGATCGCAAATATTACAATTTTGTTACGCTGTCATTCTAGCAGGAAGATCGGTTCTTGTCAAGGGTTTAAAGACAAAAGTGGTAGCTACAGGAACATTTTCAGCAAAAAACACAAAAAAAGTGGGGCCTCCTGCACAGATAAACCAGGAATCGTGGGGAATCGTTGTGCAGGTTGCCCCTCTATAAGCCTGTCATCTTCTCTGGCGATAGGCTTCATACAGCAAGATTGCGGATGCTGCGGAAACATTTAAGGATTCTAATCTTCCCTCCATGGGAATCCGAATGCAGGTATCGGCACTGGCCGCCAGATCCGGAGCAAGGCCATTTCCCTCATTGCCCAGGAGAAATGCAGTTCCCTCTCTGTAGTCCGGATCGTCATAATCCTCAGCTCCGTCCAGGTAAGCGGCAAAGGTATGAACCCCATGATCTCTCAGCTCCTTTAAGGTCTCCTTCAAGTCCTGAGACTGAAAAAACGGCATTCGGTATACAGATCCCATAGTTGCGCGGATGGTTTTGGGATTGTACATATCCACACAGCCGGGACCCAGGATGACACCGTCAGCCCCCGCGCCCTCTGCAGTACGCATCATGGTGCCTAGGTTGCCCGGGTCCTGAATATTATCCAGAATCAGCAGAAGGGGATTCCCTCTGTGCAGAAGATCCTTCAGGGAATAGTGGTACTGCTTTACCAGACAGAGAATGCCCTGCGGGGTCTGAGTATCGCACATGGTCTTAAACACGGAGTCCTGAACTATCTCATAGGAGATGGCCGGCTCCTTTGCCTTCCACTGGCTTTTGTAATAGGATTCGGACAGATATATGCGCTCTATCCGGTCCCCTGGGGCCTCCCGGAACATCCTTGGGCCCTCCACTACAAAAACATCCTGGGCGTTGCGAAGCTTCCCCTTCTTATTTAATTGGATGAGTTGCTTAACCTGCTGGTTGGCTGTGCTTGTTATCATAAGTCCGCTCCCTTTCCGGTAAGAAAGGGGCCATTGCATACTACCCTTTGTTCTGCAATGGCCTCCCATAGTTTACCCTTTTCGTTTATCAATTCCTTCCAATCGTCTGTACGGGAAATTCTTGTGTTTAATTCTAATACGGACTGCTAGTATAGCGTCTCGAAAATAGCCGGACCAATTACTTGCCTGACTAGTGCCTGGAAAGCGCCTGTGCAATCTCGTACTGATAAGGATCAATACCCTTGTCCATCAGCAAAGCTTCATTGATATCAAAATCCTGGAACCGGCCATGCTGGTAGCCCACCACACGGTTGGTCTTTCCTGCGCAGAGAAGATCTGCCGCCATAGCTCCCATCATGGATGCATACACGCGGTCCTTACAGGTGGGACTTCCACCTCTCTGCATGTGGCCCAAAATCGTAGCTCTAGTCTCAATTCCAGTAGCAGCCTCAATCCGGCGGGCCATACTGGTAGAATGACCTACGCCCTCCGCATTTACAATAATGTGATGCTTCTTGCCGCGCTTCCGGTTGGCAATGATGTTATTGATAATCTCCTGCTCGTTGTAGTCATAATTCTCCGGAATCAAAATGTCCTCCGCTCCGTTGGCAATCCCGCACCAGAGGGCAATGTATCCGGCGTTCCTTCCCATTACCTCAATGATGCTGCAGCGCTCATGGGAGGTGGAGGTGTCACGGACCTTGTCAATGGCCTCCATAGCCGTATTCACCGCCGTGTCAAAGCCAATGGTATACTCCGTACAGGAGATATCCAGGTCAATGGTGCCAGGTACGCCTACTGTATTCACTCCAAGATTTGCCAGCGCCTGGGCACCCTTGAAGGAACCATCTCCGCCAATAACTACGATCCCGTCAATTCCATGCTTTTGGCAAATCTCTGCGCCCCGTTCCTGGCCCTCCTTGGTCATAAATTCCTTGCACCGGGCCGTAAACAGAATCGTGCCGCCGCGCTCAATGGTGTTGGACACATTGTTGGCTGTCATATCAATGATCTCTTCATTCAGAAGGCCCGAATATCCTTTGCGGATTCCCTTGACCTTCTTTCCATTGGCAAGGGCTTTTCTGACAACAGCGCGGATGGCTGCATTCATTCCCGGCGCGTCGCCGCCGCTGGTTAATACTCCGATGGTGTTAATCTCTTTTGTCATCTCTTACTCCTCCCCATAAAACATCCTTAATGATAGCTGTGCCATTTCTGCTGTACTGACTGATCTGTAAATTATTCTAATGCATTCTTCCTATCTTTTCAATACGTTTCTCCACAACTTTTACATTATCTGCCCCAAAGCGTTCCCGAAGCTTCCCTAAAAGCTCTCCCGCCGCTCGGACATTTTTTCCCGCGCCCAGGCGCTTTGTACTCCGCTCCGCCGTAGTGAACAAAACCACCGGATCATTGCCGTCGCTGTCATGGAGAAGTCCGAGAAGCTCCTCCTCGCAAGCTACACAGGTCTTCTGGTCCGGGAACTGAATCCACAGCTCCCGTTTTCCCTCATCAAAGGAAAAAATATGATCACAGATGAGCTTGCTCGCCTTTTCCTCCTCCGCGCTCACATGGCCGCTCACAAATATCTTGGCCTCCTCATTTAGCATTGAAGAATTGCGCTCATAAATATTGGGGAATACAATCACCTCCACAGTCCCCACCAGATCCTCGATCTGCAGGAATGCCATCACACGGTTATTTTTTGTATACTTGATGGTCTTTCCCGTGATCATGCCGCCGATAACTGCCAGCTCCCCATCTCGCACTCGTGTCTTATTGGTTTCCTCATCCAGTTGAAAATCTGAGGTCACTGCCGTAATGTTCTTTTTCCAGCGCTCCTCATATTCCTCCAGGGGATGACCGCTAATGTAGACGCCGAGCACTTCCTTTTCAAAGGACAAGAGAAGCTCCTTTTTGTATTCCTCCACCTTGGGAAGCTGGATCTTAAAGTGCTCCTTTTCCTCCTCACCAACCAGGTCAAAGAGGCTCATCTGTCCGGCCATGGAGGTCTTACGGCTCTGAGCCACACTGTCCATAATGCTCCCATAGGCCATCATATACTGCTGCCGGTTCCCCCCCAGGCTGTCCAAAGCCCCGGCCTTGATGAGATTTTCCAGGGTCTTTTTGTTGACCTCCTTTCCTGACATCCGCTCAATAAAATCTGTAAGGCTTTTAAAGGGTCCCCCAAGCCTGCGCTCCGCCACAATGCCCTCCACCACCGGACGTCCAATGCTCTTGATGGCCGACAGGCCGTAGCGGATGGAATTTCCGGATATGGAAAATGTGGCTTCCCCCTCGTTGATATCCGGGGGCAGAATTCCAATGCCCATCTGCCGACAGCTTAAGATATACTCCGATACCTTGCTGGGCCTGTCGATCACCGAGGTCATCAGTGCCGCCATAAATTCCACCGGATAGTAGTATTTCAGGTAGGCAGTCTGGTAGGCTACCACCGCATAGACCACCGCATGGGACTTGTTGAAGGCATATTTTGCAAAGTCGGTCATTTCATCAAAGATTTTGTGAGCGGTCTTCTCCGAAATGCCGTTACTGATGCAGCCGGGCACACCCTCCTCCGGGTTGCCGTAGACAAAATTCTGCCGTTCCTTTTCCATCACTGACGCCTTTTTCTTGGACATGGCCCGGCGCACCAGGTCGCTTCTTCCCAGGGTATAGCCTGCCAGACGCTGTACAATCTGCATTACCTGCTCCTGGTAGACGATGCAGCCGTAGGTGGGCTCCAAAATCTCCTCCAGCTCCGGGCAGTCATAGGAGATGGTTTCTGGATGATCCTTACCACGAATATACTGGGGAATAAAGTCCATAGGGCCCGGCCGATAAAGGGCGATTCCCGCTATCACATCCTCCAGATTCTTAGGCTTGAGATCCTTCATGAAGCTTTTCATGCCGGCACTCTCCAACTGGAAAATGCCATCGGTTTTGCCGCTTCCGATATAGGCAAATACCTCTCCGTCATCATAATTGATTTGATCCATATCCAACTGAATCTGAAAGCTTTTTTCTGCAAGTCTGGCCGCATCCTGGATCACGGTCAGGGTGCGCAGTCCCAGAAAATCCATTTTCAAAAGGCCCAGCTCCTCCAATGTGGTCATAGTAAACTGGGTGGTGATGGAACCGTCTGTGGCTCTGGAAAGGGGCACGTACTCGTCCGCCGCCTTCTGGCAGATCACCACGCCGGCCGCATGCATGGAGGTATGACGGGGCAGGCCCTCCAAGCGCATGGACATGTCCACCAGCTCGTGAACCTGAGGGTCCTTCTCATAGCTGCCCCGAAATTCCGGATTCATTTTCAAGGCATCCTTTAAGGTTACAGTCCTTCCCTGCTCCGCCGGAATCATTTTCGCAATGGAATCTACAAAGGCGTAGGGCAGATCCATGACGCGCCCCACATCCCGAATCACGCCGCGGGCCGCCATAGTACCGAAGGTTACAATCTGGGCCACCCGGTCCTTACCGTATTTTCTCACCACATAATCAATGACCTCCTGACGCCGTTCAAAGCAGAAGTCAATATCAATATCCGGCATGGACACGCGCTCCGGGTTTAAAAATCGCTCAAACAGAAGCTGATAGCGCATGGGATCGATGTTGGTAATGTGCATCACATAGGAGACAATGCTTCCGGCCGCAGATCCCCGGCCCGGACCTACGGCAATGCCGTGATCCCTGGCGTATTTGATAAAGTCCCACACAATGAGGAAGTAATCTACGTAGCCCATATTTTTGATGACGCCAAGCTCGTATTCTAAGCGCTCCTTCTTGCTTCCGTCGTCGTCAGGGTAGCGCTCCTTTAGTCCCTCAAAGCAGATTTTATTCAGATACTCCCAGGAGGTATAGCCCTCCGGCACGTCGAATTTGGGCAGCTTGGTGACACCGAATTCGATTTCTACATTGCAGCGCTCTGCTATTTTCCCCGTATTTTCTAAGGCTTCCTTTGCGTAGGGGAACAGGGCTTCCATTTCCTCAGGGGATTTCACATAGTACTGGCCGCCCTCGTAGCGCATTCGGTCCTCGTCCTGAAGCTTTTTGGCTGTCTGGATGCAGAGAAGGATGTCGTGGGGCTTTGCATCCTCCGCATTGGTGTAGTGGATATCGTTGGTGGCCACCAGGGGGATCTGAAGCTCGCGGCTCATACGCAGGAGTGCCTGGTTCACGGTTTTCTGATCCGGCAGGCCGTGATCCTGGAGCTCTAAAAAATAGTTTCCTTTTCCAAATACCTTCTCATATTTTAATGCTGTCTTTTTAGCCTCATCATAGAGCCCTTTTACAATATAGCGCTGAACCTCTCCGGCAAGGCAGGCACTTAAGGCAATGATGCCCTTGTGGTACTGCTCCAGTACCTCCATGTCCACACGGGGGCGGTAGTAGAAGCCCTCCACATAGCCCTTGGATACGATTTTGACCAGGTTTGCGTAGCCCTCATTGGTTTCGGCCAGGAGTACCAGATGGTAGTAGCGGTCATCCCCTCCTGTGAGTTCTTTGTCAAAGCGGGAGTTGGGAGCCACATAGACCTCACAGCCCAAAATGGGCTTGATGCCCTCCGCCCGGGCAGCCCGGTAAAAGTCAATGACGCCGAACATGGCGCCGTGATCGGTGATGGCGGCGGCTTCCATACCCAGCTCCTTTACCCGAGCAGCGTATTCCTTGATTTTATTGGAGCCGTCTAAGAGGCTGTATTCAGTGTGGGTGTGCAAGTGTACAAATGACATGCTGCTTCCTCCGTGGTAAATGCTTACTGTTTGCTGCGGCTATTCTTGTGTATCCTTTTAGTGTTTTTGGTGTAAACCTCCAGGGTCTGTGATTACTGCCCTGTCAGCTCGTACCGAATGGTGTCCAGGATACGGTGAGCAGCCTGTTCTTTTGTCATCAGCTCCAGCCTAGTTTCTTTTTCCCTGGTAATCAGAGTTATCCGGTTGGTGTCGGTTCCAAATCCCGCCCCCTCTTCTCGAAGGCTGTTGGCACAGATGAGATCACAGTTTTTGGATTCCAGCTTTTTTCTGGAATTTTCTAAGAGGTCCTCGGTTTCCATGGCAAAGCCGCAGAGGATCTGCCCTTCTTTTTTATGCTCACCCAGGTATTTCAGAATGTCTTTTGTCCGTTTCAGCTCTATGGTCAGGTCCTGATCAGACTTTTTCAGCTTATGATCGGCTGTTGCCACAGGGGTGTAGTCGGCTACGGCAGCGGCCTTGATGATGTAATCGGCTGTCTTGGCTTCTTTTGTAACTGCCTCAAACATGTCCTGGGCGGAGCCTACGGGCAGGACGCGCACGAACATGGGCGGCTCGGCCTCTGTGTGGGCGGCTACCAGAGTAACGTCGGCCCCACGCAGCATGGCGGCCCTTGCCAGGGCAAAGCCCATTTTCCCGCTGGAATGGTTGGTGATGAAGCGGACCGGATCGATAGGCTCTCTGGTGGCGCCGGCGGTGACTAGAATTTTTTTGCCGGTTAGATCCTTTTCGTAAGCAATTTCTCTTAAGATGTATTCCAGAAGTACTTTTTCTTCCGGCATCCGGCCGTCGCCCTGGTCGCCGTTGGCCAGCATACCCGTATCCGGCAGGATGATCTCATAGCCGAAGCGTGACAGCTTGTCAAGGTTGTCCTGGACGATTGGATTGTGGTACATGTGATGGTTCATGGCCGGGGATACCAGCTTTTTGCAGGGGCATGCCATAACCGTGGTGGTCAACATGTCGTCTGCGATGCCATTTGCTATTTTACCAATGACATTGGCACTGGCCGGGGCTATGAGAACGATATCGGCTTGCTTGGCCAGGGCTACGTGTTCTACGCTGTATTGGAAGTTACGGTCGAAAGTGTCTATGAGACATTTGTTGCCGGTCAGACTTTCAAAGGTGATGGGGTTGATGAAATTAACGGCATTTTTTGTCATTAATACTTGAACGTTGCATTCCAGTTTTTTCAGCATTCTGGCTAAATTTGCAATTTTATAGGCTGCGATACTGCCGGATACGGCAAGTATGACTGTTTTTCCTTTTAGCATGGGGGTTGGCTCCTTTTATTATGGATGTATTTTAGTATAGCATAAAAAAATCATTTTTTTATATATTTTTTTTCGGATCTGTGGTATAAAGGTAGATGTATTGTATCTCCCTTGGGAGAATAATAACATTTAGGAGGAAAATTGAATATGGGTAAGACAAAAAAGGACACTCGTTGGATGGTCAGTGTTGCACTTATGGCAGCAATTGTGATTCTGTTGGCGAATACGCCGCTGGGCATGATTCAGCTTCCGATTATTAAGGCAACAACTGTGCATATTCCGGTTATTATCGGGGCTATTCTTTTAGGGCCCTCCGCCGGAGCGATTTTGGGGGGCGTATTTGGGGTTTGCTCTATGATTAGCAATACTACGGCTCCTACGCTGCTTTCTTTTGCTTTTTCGCCGTTTCTTGCGGAGGATTTGCTGGGCATTGTGAAAGCGCTCTGGATTGCTGTCGGATGCCGGATTATGATTGGTGTTGCAGCCGGATGGCTTTGGATTGGGCTTCGTAAGCTTCGTGTGTCGCCCTGGGCGGCTCTTCCTATTACTGGGTTTATCGGATCAATGGTAAATACGGTTTTGGTGATGGGGAGCATTTATGTGCTTTTGGCTTCTCAGTATGCGGCGGCTAAGGAGGTTGCTCTCGATGCTGTCTGGGGGCTGATTATGGCTACAGTGACGGCTTCGGGGATTCCGGAGGCTATTGCGGCGGCAGTCCTGGTGACGGCTCTTGGAAAGGCTCTTTTGGTGTTTTTCCAAAAGCAGATGGCGGTGGCTCGTTAATCACTACTTTATAAACAGTATTACCCTCTACAAGTGAACATTTTTGCCTGTAGAGGGTATTTCTTATTATATATCTGCCTTTCATAAAGCAGACATAAACATTTTGTTTAGAAAGCGAAGGAACTCAACCATGATTTTAGCCATAGATATTGGAAATACAAATATTGTGATGGGGTGCTTTGAGGGAAAACGCCTGTGCTTTCTGGAACGGCTGGAGACGAATCAGCACTCGGCGGTTCTGGAGTATGCGGTGATTTTTCGGGAGACCTTTTCTCTGTATGGGATTGATCCTTTGGAGATTGAGGGGGGGATTCTTTCTTCGGTGGTTCCCTCGGTGACAGATACGGTGAAGCTGGCGGCGGAGCGGTTTACGGGGTCCCGATTTCTGGTAGTGGGACCTGGAATTAAGACGGGGCTTAAGCTGGCTGTGGACAATCCGGCTCAGCAGGGCAGTGATCTGGTGGTGGCTGCGGTGGCTGCGGTCCACGATTATCCCACTCCGCAGATTTTGATTGACATGGGAACGGCTACTACGGTGTCGGTGATTGACAGGTCCGGCGCTTTTATTGGAAAAATGATTCTTCCGGGGGTAATGGTTTCTCTGGATGCCCTTTCCAGTCATGCCGCCCAGCTTCCTAAGATTTCGTTAGATCCGCCGAAGAAGCTGATTGGAAGCAACACGGTGGACTCTATGAAGAGCGGGATTCTCTACGGCAATGCCGGAGCTCTGGACGGGCTCATTGACCGGATACAGGAGCAGCTTGGGGAGCCCTGCACTCTGATTGCCACGGGTGGACTTTCCAGAGTGATTGCTCCCCTTTGCCGAAACCAAATTTTATTGGATGAGGACCTATTGCTTCGAGGGCTTTTTCTACTTTATGAAAAAAACTCATAAATAAGGAAGCTAACAAACCAGGTTCCCTTTCTTATCCGCTATCCCAATCTCAATCTCTCTTCCCGCATTGAATTCCAAGGCGTCGCTCTCCATTCCGTCTGAAAATACCACACCGTTTACCGCCATTCTGGAGACAATGCGGAAAGTGTCTGCTTTTCCCAGCTTTCCATAGACGATACCCGCCTGGGTGGATCTGCTTGGGTAAGGCTCTCTCACCACAAAGGTCAGGCGGTCTGCCGACCAGTCCGAGGCTTCACAGGCAATGGAAGTTTCTCCGCCGAAAGCACCGGCTATCTGCCTTACCTGGGCCAGGATGGATTTGTACCAGCCGGTAGCCCCAAGGCCGGTGGATACAATGATGCCGCTTGAGGACTGGGCTTCTCTCTTTTGGTTCCACTGAAGATCGTACTGGGCTGAGGTGTGGGTGCGGGGGCCTATGAACAGGTCATTGACTGCCAGCATCTCCTGTCCGTCCCTGGAGGATGCCCTTGCCATGGTGACGGTTCTTCGGCAATAATTTTTTCCTATTACTGCTGGGAGGATTCTTGCCAGATCTCCCGGCTCAAAGGGCAGGAGAATCCCGTCCCAGCGTCTGGTATCGGGATTAATTCCAATAAGAGGATGGCCGTCCAAATATTTCATTACATTTGCCACCAGTCCGTCCTGGCCCACGGTAATGATGATATCCTCCCTGCCAAGAAGCAGGCTGGGGAAAAAGGTGCGGTCTACCTCCTCTTCCTCCAGGGCAATATCGTTTGCAATTCTTCTGGCGTCAAGCTCGGCCTGCTTTTCCTGCATCATGCGCTTGGTTTCCATATTTTTTTCGTGCTTTTCTTTTTCCTTTTCCGCAATCTTGATTTCCGTATTCAGCTCATTTTCCTTAATGATACGCTCCTGCTCGATGGCAGAATTGCGGCGCTTGTAGATAGCGTCGTCCTGCTGCTTCAAAATCTCCTCTCTGGTGGCAGCCTCCAGCGCTCTTCGGGTATCCAGCTGGGGAGTGATTCCCAGGATGGAGATGGCGATAACCTGCAGGCCCAGCTCCTGGATGGTCTCATCCTCCTTTAAAGCTGTTTTTAAAATGTCCGCAAGCTCGTCGGCGGATTTAATCACCTGGCGGATGTTTTTGGTGCTGATGTACTTGGTGGTGTAGACCTTTGTGAGATTCATCACCCGCTTTGCCATCTTCTGCCGGGCCTCAGCGATGGTATGCTCCTGGTCTCTTTTCTGATTTTTGTAGGAAAATCCACCATCTTGGCGGCTTTCCTGTAGTCTGCAATGGTGTAGGAAATGTCCCCCTGGACGTTGATCTTCTGGAAGTCTGCGGTCATAATGTCGTCGTAGACAAAGCTGGTGTCAAATGCCGTTGCCGGCATGACCATCATGCTGGTGGTCATGGTATTGTAGAAAAAGGAGAGCCCCAAACCCTCCTGGATGATTTTTCCTTTCTTGATCTTCATTACGTACTCGGTTAGATTGGCAGGCGAAACCCCTGTTTTTTTAACGTAACATATGTGAAACGAACATATTTTTAACAGAATTTTCAAATAGATTTACAGAATTTGCGAAGCTGTCTATAATTTTTCATAAGAAAAAATCAAGAACCCAAAAGGAGACGCTTATGAAGATCAAAGGAGTCAATCTTGGCAATTGGCTTGTACTCGAAAAGTGGATGAGTGCAGAGCTTTTTTACGGCATTGAGGGAAAGGATGAGGAGGATTTTTACGAAATGCTTTCTCCAAAGGAGGCACAGACCCGAATACGGATGCACCGAGATTATTTTATCCAGGAGCGTGATTTTCAGCACATCAAAGCGATGGGGCTGAATCTGGTGAGAATTCCAGTACCTCATTTCATTTTTGGGGACAGGAAGCCCTATATTGGGTGCGTGGAGTATCTGGACAGAGCCTTTGACTGGGCAGAAACCTATGATCTTAAGATTATGATAGACCTCCATACGGTACCAGACAGCCAAAATGGTTTTGACAATGGCGGTCTGACAGGCGTTATCAAATGGCATCATAAGAAAGAAAATATTGACTACACCTTGGAGATTCTGGAACGCCTGTCTATGCGATATGGCAGACGTCCGGGCCTTTATGGGATTGAATTGTTAAATGAACCCATTTCCAAAGAACTGTGGGAGCAGACCAGGGATCGTTATCAGGCCAGAAAACCGGAGCAGGCAGAGGGATCTACGTTTGTGCCTACGGGAGTGCTTAAGGATTTCTATCAGAAAGGCTATGAGGTGGTGCGCCGCCATTGCCCGGAGAAAGCGGCAGTGGTTCTTCATGATGGATTCCGTTTGGAGGAATGGGAGGATTTCATGCCCAGGGATACTTGGAAAAATGTAGTGTTCGATACCCACATGTATCTTGGTGGAATCGAGAGGGTTATGGAGCAGCGGGAGCTGTCTGATTATGTGAGAGCGATTCGGGAACAGTTTGAGAAACGTCTAAGGCAGGCTCAACAGTTTCATGATGTAGTCGTAGGGGAATGGTGTATCGCTAATAAGAGCGCTCCTATCAAGGCTGCGGATGCTCAAGAGAAAAGACGGATCTATCGGCTTCTGGGAGATGCACAGCTGCAAGCTTGGGAAGCCTGCAGCGGTTGGATCTTCTGGAGCTACAAGCTGCACACGCCAGGCCGAAACGATTGGGATTTTGAACGTGCCGTGGACGCAGGATGGCTGACATTGTAGCAGCCAGCTCATCCTTCCGTGGAGGTGTACAGCTTTCTTGCCAGAGTTTCCAGAATGTAGACAACCGGAATCTGAGTCGTGATATTGGTACCATTTGCCTTGAGCTGCGGCACATAATAGGAAATATTGCAGTCTGCCAGCTTTGCCAGCGGAGAATCGGCCTTGTTGGTGATTGCAAGCAGGCGGCTGCCCTTTTGCTTTAGCTGGTTAGCCAGCTTGAGCATTTGATAAGTGGCGCCGGATTCGGAAAGTACTATAGTAACCGTATGATCTGTCATATCCTGAAGGATTGGAAGGAAAGGGTCTTCCACATAGAGGCTGAAGCGCCCTATATTGGAGAAGTACCTGGCTCCATATTTTCCAAGGATTCCGGAGGAACCAATGCCGATAAATATGATATGCCGGGAGTCCTTCAGAAGCCGGAAGGCATTGTCAATGCTTTCCTGAAAATCTTTGGAGTCCATTCTGGATACAAAGCCCTTAAAGGTGGTTTCAACTGTGTCATTCAGAAGAATCTGCTGATTTTTCAGGTATTCCTTGTAACGCAGGCGGAATTCACTGTAGCCCTCGCAGCCCAGCTTTTTGCAGAAGCGGAGAACCGTGGCTGTGGAAACATGGGCCTCGTCTGCCAGTTCTTTGATCTTCATGTGTGGAACACGCTCTTTATTGCGAGTGATACAGTTGTAGATAGAGAACTCCAATTCGTTGAATTCTGCAAGCAATTTCGGTGTAAACATAGTTGCCCTCCATTCTATAAAACAGATATGATTCGGCTTTAAGCAGTTACACAGTCCTTTTACAAATATGGTACAATTATAAAAGTAATCGGCAGATTTGTCAAAGATATCAGCGTAAATTTAGAAATATCCTACAAGCGGGGAAAGGAGAGCATACGATGGGAAATTTATTTCATCATCAGCAGATTGCACAGATGAACAAGCGGGAGCTGATGGTTTATAATTACGTTTCTTCCCATTTGGAGGAGGCAAGCAGAATGAACATCCGGGAGCTGGCAGCGGCCTGCCAGGTATCTACCACTACGGTTCTGCGGTTCTGCAGCAAGCTGGAGTGTGACGGATATACGGAGTTCAAATATCAGCTTCAACAGATTTTAAAGAAGAAATGGGAGGCAGTGGCCTATGATTCCTCTAGTATTCCGGCTATCCAGTATCTGCAGAATCTGGTCGGGGATCAGGAAATTCAGGAAAAGCTTGAGCAGGCTGCCCAGTGGTGTGCCCAGGCCAGGCAAATCCTGTTTGTGGGGGAGGGAGCCAGTGGAACCATAGGCGCATATGGCGCCAGGCTGTTTTCCAGCACAGGCGTACTGGCATTTGCCATTACCGATCCCTACTATCCGCCGCCGGGAAAAGACATGGAGGATACGGTGGTGTTTGTCTTATCTATATCCGGGGAAAATGCCCATATGCTCTCCCTCATCAACAGCTTTAAGAAAAGGCGTGTTAAACTCATCAGTATCACCAACACGGATCAGTGTACGGTTGCACGAATCTCCATGCTGAATTTTGCCTATTATATGCCTCTGATCTATGCCTGGCCGGAGGTCAGCGAGGCCAGCCTGACCACCCAGATTCCGGTAGTCTGTCTTCTGGAGCTTGTGGCTGGAAAGCTTACGGAAATAAATGGCTTAAACAGGTGCTAGATAGACAATTATTTCCAAAAAAGCAGAAAAAGGTGAAAGTAGACAAAAGAATTCTTTTTAAAAGAGTTCTTTTGTCTGTTTTATTTATGTAACAAATGTCAAAGGAATAAACAATTGTCAAAAGCCTACAGAATAATTGAAAATATCCCGAAAATATGATGTAATTTGGATGCCGAGTGAACAGAGCATATGCGAAAAACGTGTCACAAAAACAAGGGATCCAAAAAACAAGTTTAAAGGAATGCATTGATTTATGAAAAACAAAAACAAAGAAATTTCAGAAAACTTTTTATGGGGAGGAGCTGTAGCAGCCCACCAATTAGAAGGCGGATATGACAAAGGTGGAAAGGGTATTTCCATTGCAGATGTCATGACAGCCGGAGCAAATGGAGTAGACAGACAGATCACAGAAGGAATTCTTCCGGGGAAAAATTATCCCAACCATGAGGCAATTGATTTTTACTCCAGATATAAAGAAGACATCCGGCTGTTTGCCGAGATGGGCTTTAAGTGCTTTCGTACCTCCATTGCATGGACCAGAATCTTTCCAAATGGGGATGAGGCGGAGCCGAATGAGGAAGGGCTTCAGTTCTATGATGATCTCTTTGACGAGCTTAGGAAGTATCACATTGAACCGGTCATTACGCTGAGCCATTTTGAGATGCCTTATTATCTGGTAAAGGAATACGGAGGATGGAGGAACCGGAAGCTGATTGATTTCTTTGTACGCTATTCAGAGACAGTCATGAAGCGCTACAAGGATAAGGTGTCCTACTGGATGACTTTCAATGAGATCAATAACCAGGGAAGCTCCTTTTTTCCCTGGTCTGCCTGGACAAATTCCGGAATCCTTTACAGGGAGGATGAGGATGTGCAGACGGTTCTGCAGCAGGCAGTTCACTATGAAATGGTAGCCAGTGCCAGAGTGGTAGCCCTAGGCCATGAGATTAATCCCGATTTCAAGATTGGCTGTATGCTGGCTATGGTGCCCTACTATCCGAGAACCTGCTCGCCGGAGGACCAGCTAGCCACTCAGACAGCCTTAGAGCATCGGCTTTTCTACTATGGCGACCTTCATGTTTTTGGAGAATATCCGGCTTATATGAATGCTTTCCGTGAAAACAACGGTATTGAGCTGGACATCACAGAGGAGGATTTGTCATGGCTTAAGAAAGGCTGTGTGGATTACATCGGTCTTAGCTACTATATGAGTTCAACCATCAGCTCTGTGGAAGTAGAAAACAGCAAGAAACGGGCCGAAGGGATTTATGCCGCTGTGAATCCCTATGTGAAAGCAAGTGACTGGGGCTGGCAAATCGATCCCAAAGGCCTGCGCTATTCCCTGAACCTGCTTCACCAGAGGTACCATGTGCCGTTGTTTATTGTGGAAAATGGCTTCGGAGCCTATGACAAGGTAGAGGAGGACGGAATTCATGATGATTACCGGATCGAATATCTGAAGCTCCACATTGAAGAGATGAAGAAAGCTATGTCAGAGGACGGCGTGCCGGTAATGGGCTACACGCCCTGGGGCTGTATCGACCTGGTCAGCGCAGGAACCGGAGAGATGGAAAAGCGTTATGGCTTTATTTATGTGGATAAGGACAATCAGGGAAACGGAACCCTGGAAAGAAAGCGGAAGGACTCTTTCTACTGGTACAAAAAAGTAATTGAGAGTAATGGCAAAGAGCTCTAAGCAGCTTTTTAACATGTGCTTTATTTCCCTTAAGGGGAATGGCGATAAAACAAAATTTATAAGGAGGAATTTAATATGGTTATTCGTTTGTTCTGTGCGGCAGGTATGTCAACAAGCTTACTGGTGACGAAAATGCAGGAGGCGGCAAAGGAAAAGGGAAAGGAAGCAGATATTGCAGCATTCCCCATTCAGGATCTGGATCGCATGGTAGAGGCCGGAGATATTGACGTAGCTCTTTTGGGACCCCAGGTAGGCTTCCAACTGGAGAAAGCAAAATCCATCTGTGCTCCCAAGGGAATTCCGGTAGACGTGATCCCCATGGCAGATTATGGAATGTGCAATGGCCTGAATGTACTGAAATTTGCTTTTAAGCTGGCAAAAAATAAATAAGATTGAGTGACTTTACCCTTTAGTGCTGTCGCGCAGCGACTTTTAATCAGTAATATCCTGTCCGTGCACAAATCAATTTACAGACGTATGTATTTGCGGCTGGAAATTGATTTATATGAAGGTGTACGAACAGGATATTACGGAACTTTAAATAGTAGGAGGAGAAACATGGGTAAGTATATGAATGAAAAGGTTATTCCAAAAATCATGGCCTTTATTAACACCAAGGCAATTCAGTCCTTGAAAGATGGTATGGTGTACTCCATGCCGCTGCTGATTGTAGGTTCCATTTTTCTGATTCTGGCCAATTTTCCAATTAAGGCAGTGTCTGACGCTCTGGCAGCTTCCGGCATTACAGACATATTGAACCAGGCCTATGGAGCTACCTTCAATATCAGCGCCATGATCGCTGTTATCGGTATCGCTTACAATTATGTTAAGCTGGAAGGCCAGGAGCCTTTAAGTGGCGGCATCGTTGCCCTGGCTGTGTTCCTGCTGCTTCAGCCTTCATCCGTCGTGACGGAAAATGGTGATGTAATCGGCAATATTATCAACAAGGACTGGACAGCCGGCAAGGGTATGATCGGTGCAATCCTGATCGGCTGGATTGTAGGCTTTATCTACTGTTGGTTTTTAAAGAAAAACATTCGCATCAAGATGCCGGCGGGCGTACCGGGAGGCGTTGCAAATGCTTTCTCCGCTCTGATTCCGGCAGGCGCCATTGTCATACTGGCAACGGCTATCCATGGTATCTGTGATATGGGGCTGCACACTACAGCCATGGAGTTTATCTACAGAGTTATCCAGACTCCGCTGCAGGGCATGACGGATTCTCTGGGAGGAGCCATACTGATGTGCTTTATGGGACCATTTCTCTGGATGTTCGGCGTTCATGGTTCTACCATCGTGGGCGGCATTATGTCCGGACTTCTACAGGCCAACACTCTGGCAAACCAGGCAATTATTGACAGCGGAATGGAGCTGACTATTGCAAATGGCGGCCATATCGTGACCCAGCAGTTCTATGATCAGTTTATCAATGTAACCGGTGCCGGTCTGACTATTGGAGTTGTCATCTACATGGTAGCTTTCGCAAAATCCAAGCAGTTGAAGACCCTGGGACGTCTGGAAGCCGTACCGGCCCTGTTCAATATAAATGAGCCCATTTTATTTGGTATTCCCATTGTCATGAACCCCATGCTGGCAGTTCCCTTTATTGCCATGCCGGTAATCGCCTGCGTAATCCAGTATTTTGCTCTAGCAACAGGGCTCTGTCCTCTTTACTCTGCGATTACGGTACCCTGGACCTGTCCGCCGATTATTTCCGGTTTCCTGGTAGGCGGGTGGAGAAGCGCACTGCTCCAGGTGATAATCTTTGTTATTTCTTTCTTCGTATACCTGCCATTTATCCGCAAGGTGGATAAAATGAATCTGAAGATGGAGGAAGAGGCTGCCAATGGAAATGACGAGGATGATGACTGGTAAAAAGGATCTATAAAAAGGAAAGGTGAATCCTATGAGCGAAGAATTAGTAATGTCATGTTTTCAATTGATTACATATGTAGGAACGGCACGTTCCTGTTATATCAATGCCATTCAAAAAGCCAAGGAAGGAAAGTATGATGAGGCGGAGGCTCTGATGAAGCAGGGACGGGATGCCTTTGTTCAGGGTCATGACGGCCATGCGGATCTGTTGGCGAAAGAGGCAAACGGCGAACTGAACGAGAGCGGCCTGCTTCTGATTCATGCAGAGGACCAGTTGATGAGCGCTGAAGGCTTCCAAACCATTGCCGAGGAGTTTATTGCCCTTTACAAGAGATTGGACAACGTGAACTAAGCTATCAGGCAGAAAGTCGGATAGCCGGAGGTTCATACAGGTAAATAGATTAGGGAAATGAGCCGGGAATCTAACAATAGATTCCCAGCTCTCTTTTATACACACCGTACCCGGATTGGGTAAATAAAAAGGACAGGGGGATATAGGAATGGCAAAAGCTTGTTTGTGCATGGATGTAGGTGGAAGCTCCATTAAGTATGCGAAGCTGGACGAAAAAAGGACTCTGATTGACTATGGAAAGGTTCCTACGCCCCATGAGGGAACTGGGGAATATCTGTCTCAGCTTCAAGAAATCTATCAGAAATTTGAAGGGCAGGTGGAGGGAATCTCCATGTCTGTGCCGGGGATCATCGACAGCGGGAAAGGTATCTGTATTACTGCCGGAGATTTGAAATTTGCGACTGGTCTTCATCTGGTAGAGGAAATGGAACAGCGCTGCAAAATACCGGTTGCAATTATGAATGACGCAAAATCCGCAGCCCTGGCAGAAGCGGCCTGGGGCGCACTCAAAGACTGTAAGGACGGTGTAGTGCTGGTTCTGGGAACCGGCGTGGGCGGAGCTCTGGTAAAGGATGGGGAGGTTCATATGGGTTCCCATTTTGCAGCCGGAGAATTTAGCTTCGCTATGCTGGGAGAATGGGTGGATCAGGAGGCAGATCACTGGGGAATTGTCAGCGGGAATCCCCGGCTTTTGCAGATGGCGGCCAGAGCCAGGCGAATTGATCCTGGTACAATCAACGGAGAAGATGTTTTCCGCTGGATCAACGAGGGGGATGAGGTCATGCTCGGCGTTCTGGATGAATTTACCAGACCGCTTGCCAGGATGATTATGAACCTGCAGTTTATTTATGATCCGGATCGGTTTGCTATCGGAGGCGGAATCAGCCGACAGCCGAAGCTTCTTGAAAGCATTCGGAAAAATCTGGATCATTTTTATACAATCTACCCTGTGGACACGCCACCGGTGGATCTGACGGTTTGTCAGTTCTTTAATGAAGCGAACCTGATAGGGGCTTATCGCAATTACCTGAGGACTTTTGGGGAAGAATGAACAAGTATTCCGGAATAGCCTTCCGGAAGTCTGTTCCTTTAGAAAGAATAGGTGCTTACCGCTGCAAAAACTTTGCAGCGGTAAGCACCCTAGGTTCCAGGCATTACCTCTTATTATGCTTTAGAAGACTATCAATTCTTCTGCAGCTGATCCAAGTGCCGTTTTAATTCTTCGATTTCCTGGTTCTGTTGCTCCAGCAGAATATCCTTTTCCTGAATTGCTGCCTTGCTCTCTTGAAGCTGTTGATCTTGTTCCTTTATTATGGTTTTTTGCTATTCAAGCTCTTTTTACTTTCCTCAATTACTTTTTCTTTCTCTTCGATCTCCTTTTTCTTCTCATCAATCTCTTTCTTCTGTTCCTCAATCATATAACGCACCGTATTCCGGTCCAAGATCCACAATGCCTCCGAATACATGTCCAACACCTCCTCTGGGTCCCTGCGCAGGGCTGCCGCCTCCCGGTAAATCTCCTCCAGCCAGGGATATTCCTCTATCAGCTTTTCTGCCTCCCTGATATCCTCCGTGGCCAGCAGTGACAGCCATGCCGTCTGTTCGCTTCTATCTTTAGGATATGGGTATTTCCGAAATTCGTCAAGGGCGATCAGGCAATATTCCTGTAGTAATTCCAGCTTAAGTCCCGTGTCAAATGTAGTCTTCCCATAGTGGATATAGCAGGGCGGTTCCATATGAAACCCGGCCCTGCTCTCCTCAAACAGTACGATGGTATACACCTTTTTCATATCCCGGTATGTAAAGTCCTTTCCTCTCCTGCCCTTTGTCCGGGTGCACGTCCGGATTAAAAATTTTTTTAAAAAAGGGATCATAGGTGAGAGGAAGTGTCTTTCTCCCGCAGCAGAAATCCATAAACCGCTGCTTCCAGTCCTCATCCATGCGGGAATAGCGTGCAAATAATCCGGGAGTAACCTTCAGATTTGTTATTACCTCCTGCTCCGACAATTCGGGACCGTTCCAATATGACAATGTTTGTTTCTTTTCCAAAAGCTCCATACCTCCATTCCAGTTCCGCAGCATCCCAGTCTGAATCCTTAGCTTTTAGCACTCACATGCAGGGGTATTACCAAGCATAAAGCCGTCTGCTCATAAATTCTCCTGATGATGCCTGGGACCTAATGTTTCATTAAATTTTTAAGCTTCAATCATTTTGGGAATGATGGCGAGACCTCGCCGGAATTCCGAAATTTAATTGATTTTTTCATCTTATCATGGGAATAAATGGAAGTCAATACTTTTTACATTTTTTATAAATTATTTTTCATACTCACTCTATACTATCCTTTACTGATTTTCCCAAAGCACTTTAAACTCACAGTCAATCTCTCCCCTCTCTACACTAAAACTGAAACACTATAAACCGAAATTTCACCATGTCTATACAATTCCGTCCTTTCACATTATGTTGAATTTCTTCTACTTTACCAGTTCAATATATACCATAAAATCCAAAGTGCGTCAAGGGGTTAGGGGTGATGGTAGGGGTTCAAAGCCTGTTTGAAAAACCTTGTAAATTACAAGCGGCGAACCCCTATATAATTATCTATTCTCTAATTAGAGTTAAGCGTACTAAAACAAAAAGGATATAGAAAAAAGGGAACGGGGGGATTGTAAACATGGGAAATATGGAACATACGCCTGTTGTAAAGGAAGTAACACAGCGTCATATGGGAAAAGTACATGGAAACGTAAGGCGGAATGACGAAATGGTTATGAACTATCTGAAACTACTCGCAAATGGCATTGTAAAAAAACGCCTGTCGCCTTATGAAGCCCATGTAATCAGAGAACGAAAGAACCGTTTGGAGAATTGTAACAGATTTTGGTCTATGGAAACCTATGAAGCCAGTCATGTAAGAGTGTTACTGCGAACCTTTTTATGTAAGGATAAATTTTGCAGTAATTGTAATCAGGTGAAGAAAATGTTACTGCAAAACCGTTTTCTGCCCTATATGGAACAATATAAGGATTCTCTGTATCATATGGTTTTGACCGTTCCAGACTGTAATGGTGAAGAATTGAGGGAAACCATACAACATATGGCTTACTGCTTTAAAACTCTCGTAACGTATCTAAACGGCAACAAAAAAGTGAAGGGAGTAGACCTTTTGCAGTATGGATTTCAAGGCTGTATCCGTTCCTTAGAAGTCACATACAGAGAAGATGTCTACCACCCTCACTTTCATGTAGCCGTTGTTTTGGGGAACAACGGAATTGGGGAGAAGCATATTGCTAATCAATTTTCTGGTACTGGAAACCGCCTGTTTTCTGATTTTGAAGCCATTATCCAGAGGATATGGTGGCTCTTAGTCAATGGAAAGCGGCTTACCTTTGATAATATCTTAGGTGAGGACAACTCTCTCCAGCGGTATAGCTGTATCGTGGATAAATTTCAGTCAGAGGACTATAAGAAACTGTTTGGGTATATGACTAAGATGTACTCCGAGGATAACAGTCGTATGCGGTATGACAACTTCAAGACTTTGTATTCTGCCCTCTCCCATATCCGCCAGATACAAGGCTATGGCGTATTCTATAATGTAAAAGAACTGAATACAGAAGCCTATACCGAACAGGAGTACCAGACGTTGGAAAGCTATCTTGTCTGTGAGGAAAAGCCTGTCTGCTCCTATGAGCCGTTAAGCCGCCTATCTGGCGATGAAAGGTATATCGTGCTGAAAACAAAGCACCGAAAATAAAATTTATTTTAAACTTGAGGTTTTATTTTAAATGAAGTTTATGGGCGAAAACGGTTTTAAACTTATTTTAAAGTAGACTGGAAACACTGTTTTCGTTCAGACAGATTGATAGGAACCAAGTTTAAAATAATTTTACAGGCAAGGGGGTTGTGCCATGGAACGATTTATCACAGATATGATTTACGCCCATACTGTTACGGAAAAAGCGACAGAAATTGAGTTGATGGAAAAACAGCTTTATACAAGGTTGTCTGCTCTTATCTCTGGTGAAGAATACCTACAGATTGAAGAAGAATTGAACCGTTTCTATAATGAGCTGGAAAAAGAGGGATTTTGTAAGGGATTCAGCGAGGGAATACGATTTATGCTGAAATGCTTATAACTATACCAGTCAAAGGGGCAAGGATTTTAGGCGGTTTGTAAGCGGAATGCAGAATAAAAGGATATGTGAACCGCTGTAAGGAATCTGTCTTGTAAGCGATTGAGGAACAGCATTTCAGCCATATGGATTTTCTATCAGACTTTGTAGGACGGAAATAGGACTTTTATAAGGCTTGTAAGCGAACAGGTCACTTTTCACCGATTGAAACAGCCCTAAAATTGCGTTTTAAGGCTCATTCGGCGGTAGGTGGAGTTATTCTCAGTCAAGCGGTTAAAATTCGTTAGCGGTGATTTCTGGTCATTTAAAATGGGGAAGATTCTCTGTTAAAGGGTATCTTCCCCATCACTGTATCATTCAAGAATTTTCGTCCAGATAGCCAAACATGAGTTTTACCATATTGATTGCCAGGGCTTTTTGTTCCTCTGTTCTGCCGTTCATCAGTTGACACCATAGCCGATACTGCCCGTCACTGTCAGAAACAACGGAATCAGAGAGCAGATAATCTATGGTGACGCCTAAGCGGTTGGCAACTGCTGCCAAATTCTCTAATGTTAAGCTGCGTTCCCCACGCTCTATCTGCCCAATATAGGCGGTTGAAAGGTTTACATCTTCTGCCAGTCTTTCCTGTGTCAGATTCAGCTTTAGCCGTTCCTCACGAATACGCTTTCCTAATGCCTGTTGCTCCATGCGGTTTTCCTCCAATGCAAATAGTATATGTAAATGATACTAATTGCTTATGTGTTAGATAATCCGCACGTTGCGTTATTTTGATACGCTGTCAGTTGCTTTTTGCTGTGCTATATGCTAAGATGGTGCTTAGTAGGAGGCATGGCATTATGAAAGTGATATTGAGCAGAAAAGGCATGGACAGTACATCGGGAGGTATGGCAAGCCCTATTTTGCCAGATGGTACGCTGTTATCTCTCCCAATCCCAGATAACACGGTAGGAACGGCGTACAAGGATTTGTTTTATAAAGGACAGCGTTTAGAGAAAATTATCCGTCAGCTTTGCCCTAAATTTGATTTTGGCAAAAATCCGACCTGTCACCTTGACCCCGACATATATAAGGATATAGAGGGCAGAACGGCAACAAATGAATGGAAACCCGTATTCGGACAGCATGGCGTATCTGCTGCACATCTGGATAAATTGGGCGTAGGCGTGGGGGATATATTTCTATTCTACGGAATGTTTCAAAAGACAATGGTTCAACCTGATAAAACACTGTGTTTTGACCGTAACGCTCCTATTGTCCATATCATCTACGGCTATATGAAAGTTGGAGAAGTATTGAGGGAGAAACAGGAAATTGAGCGTTATTCCTGGCACCCACACGGCATAAACCCAGACCGCCCGAATAACCGTTTATATCTGCCCGATACATACGGCACATTCCAGTATGATGATTCACTGGTACTTACAAAGAGGAATCAGGACAATCGGCGGCTATGGGCTTTGCCTGCGTTCTTTGGTAAAGGTGACATATCTATTTCATGGCAAGGCGATAACCGCCCTACGCTAAAGGACAGATATGCGGAATTAAATTCTGCTTGCAGAGGACAGGAATTTGTTGTAAGTGCTTCTACCCCGAAACAAGAACAGAATTTATGTGACTGGGTGGACAGATTGATACAGAACCGTTAGACATGGACACTATGTACGGATTCATTCTAAAAAGCATTTATCGACAAAGAATTGAGGGATAATGACATGGCGAGATTCGTTGAACCAAAAGAAAGATTGCCTTTCACCCAGAAATCGGCTGAAGAATTAGCCCTTGAAATGGATAAGGCTCTGGAAGATGTAACGAAAACGATAGAGGAAGAATTGATTGAAGATGATGCCGAGGGTGGGTATTTTGACGATTTAGTGTATTATGAGGAAGAAGATTAAATCGGGAGATAGCTATGGAAATAACGATTGAACAGGTAAAAGAATTTGCGTGGCAGCAGTTGGACGCTATGTGGCATGATAATTCTGGAACAGCTACGATTAACATGGTGAGATTTGATTACAAAGGTTATTGTATCGTCAATCCATGGATGGACGAAAAGACGGAGAAAGCCGTAGACCCTTATCGGTATTATGGGAAACAGAGAACGGAGCAGTTTGTCAAAGAAGCTATCAGAACCATTCAGCATAACAGGGAAGTTGCAAAACAACACAGGAGATAAGAGAATGAAACATAGATTTATTGCTGTAACCTTATTGATAACAACACTTCTCTCAGGTTGTGGGAGTACTCAGACAACAGAGGTAACGACACCTATAGAGGAAAAGGGTTCCAGTTCTATAAATAAGGTAGACCCAGACACAGCTACATCTTTAGCTGTATCCTATTATGAAACCGTTTACGGCGGTAAAGGTATAGAATTTACTTATTTGGAGCCAACCGTGGAAAAGCTATCTAAAAACGAGTATCGCATCAGTTTTTATGTGGACGCACATTGTGCCTTGCCTGCTTCACCAAAAAATAATGAGACAAGATATGTAGAGTGTGTCGCTACTACAGAAAACATTATGTTGGGCTGGACTTATGAATCAAGTATGCATTTATTTGAGGATTTAACAGGCAGACCTGTAATTTATAAAACCCAAATCAATTGGGACGGTACTTATATCAGTGATGCTGAAACACAGGAAGAACAACCAAAACCTACACAAGAGCCGGAATTGCCTAATGAAACAGCTATAGAGGAACAGCCTGATGATTCCTATACGGATGGTAATTACACCGCTTATGGCAGATACCAATGCTTTGAAACAGACACTTTTGTAAGCGTAGAAATACAGAACAGCTCATTGGTACTGTATTTTGAGCCAGAAGCAGAAACCTTTGTCCTTGACAGAAACGGAGCAGACGCAGGCTGGGAGTTTATCAACTGGGAATTTGAGGACAGAGTATATACATCTGCCATTATTCAAGATAATGAACTAATCATCACTTCTACAGAATCTTGGAGATATGACGGCACTTACATTCAACTGCCCGATATAGGTACTGACGGAGAGGGGGAATGAAAATGGCTATTCATCTGGAATCGGTCAATCATTTTAATTATATGGACGGAAACGGACGGATTTTCTGTAAGCGACAGGATAAAGTGCGGAAAGTAGCTCCAGAATATAAAGGTTGTAATGACTGCCCTTATCTTTTCGGCTCTTTACAGGGAATGGGCGTAGAATGTATGTGGGAGGATATAGTACCGCCCCCTGCTCCCTGTGGATATTATGTACATGACCCCAAAGAAGAGTTTGCACGGGTATCCAGTTTGATTGACGAGGGGATTTTGAAAAAGAGATAATATAATAGCCCTAGAAACTGTAATGGCTTCTAGGGCTATGCTTTATTTACAGAATTTCTGATTTGGCAATATCAAAATTTACAAGAGCATTGGAAACACGAATATACCGCTTGTCAAAGTCTTCAATCATGTAGAACTCCTTTGATGAATCATTCATATAAGGTTTCAGCACTCCCAACTGGAACAATTCTGAATAATATGCAAGCTCACTTGGTGGGAATAAGAAAGTTCCAACAGGAGGAAGAGATTCTACGGGAGGTTTAAAAATCTGCATGTAAAAATATTCACAGTCCAGTAAATAATCCGTATCCTCTACATAACCAATTCTAACGCCGTCACATTTTCTTCTGATTTCACAGAACAAGCTTACATTCTGTTCAGGGCTTGAAAGCAGAGATAGATATTTACATTTTTTGAGTGTAGACCTGACTGCACCCAGAAATTGTTGCGCCTTCTGCCCCTGAGCCGCTTGTTTCTTTAAGATATCCGATATACATTTAGCTTCCAGCAATAAGTTGCCCCCTTCACGGTATCCTTCAAAAATCACTTCCGCACCCGTGTTTACATCCATACATGAGCCGCTAAACTTAATCTTATTTTCAACCTTTTCTTGACACATAAATTGCCCTCCTTTTGATTTTTCGTTTGTCTTGATTCAGCCACTCAAAAAACTTGTCTTTTGGCACAACCATACGTTTGTTGAGATAAATCGTAGGGAAATCACTGGAATTCATAAGTTCATATGTTTTCCCTTTAGAAATCCCCAAAACCGACTGAACGTGCTTTGCCTGCATAATGATTGGTAAATCTTCTTCGGAACAGTAGTTCATCACATCGTTCTCCTCTCTTTATTATTTCCTATTCTTGTCTGAATCGTGTTTCTATTGACAGTATAACACATGAGCCGCTACCTGTCAATGGACTTTTTATTTTTTCTTAATCAGGAAATAATCTTTATACTATTTACTTTTTGAATAAAAAGGAGTATAATAGCAATATCATCGGAAAGGAGATACAAATAACATGGGAAAAACTTCTAAAGAAGATTTAGCAAGCATAGTAGGACAACGGTTAAAAGAACTCCGCAAGGCAAAAACAGATTTAGGGCAAAAAGATGTTGCTGACGAAATCGGTATTACCAAACAGGCTTTAAGCAGTTACGAAAGCGGCAGGCATCTTCCCGACCAGACTATCCTCATTGACCTTGCAAAATATTACGGATGCACCGCTGATTACCTTTACGGACTGACAGAAAAAATGAATCCATCATCTACGGACTATTCCAAGCGAGATAGCGTAAATCGCTTACTTCATTCTTTGGATATGGTTGCAGAAGATGAAGGAGACTTTTTAGCTGATTCCATAGCAAATACCATAAATTCATTGTCTCTTAACAACGGAAATCCTCAACGGCGAAATCTTATTGAGTGCATGGGACAGTTGTTCTATTCATTTGCAGAATATATTGAAATGTCAACGTCATATGGAAAGTATTTATCTGAAAAAGTGAGCACAAATGGTTTAACCGCAGATGATATAGCTGTGAAACTGGCGCACATCAGCGGCTTTGATGATATATACAGTATAATAGATGACATTAGACGGGCTGGTATTTCATCTGTTCTTACCTTTTCTGTAAATGCTAAAAAAGCCTTGCGTATCAGGGCAGGACAACGTACAGGCTCTAAAAAATCATTAAAGATGACAGAATTTGAGGAACAGTTTAAAGAAATGCTTGATAAGGAGGATTGATTCATATGGCAAAACGGGGACAAAATGAAGGCTCTATCCGCAAACGCAAAGATGGCACATGGGAAGCCCGTGTAACGATTGGCATTTCAGCGGACGGAAAGCAACAGCGTAAATCCCTGTATGGAAAGACCCGACAGGAAGTGAACAACAAAATGACCGATTTGCTAAATAATCTGCAAAAAGGTATTATCACCAATCCTACAGAAATGACCCTTGCCGAATGGCTCGACTATTATATGCTCGAATACAAAAAGCGGTATGTAAAGCCTACCACCTATATCAATTACACAGTAAAGGTAAAAAATCACATTAAACCAGCTATCGGTCACTATAAGCTAAAGGCACTCCGACAGGACATCATTCAGAAATTTGTCAACAGCCTGTCTGATAAGGGGTTAGCACCATCTACGGTGATAGATGTCTTTAAGCTGTTAAGCAACGCCTTAGAAACGGCGGTAGATGACGGCTTGATTGTCCGTAACACCGCTAACAGGGTAAAACTTCCCAAAACAACAAAGCCGCAAATCAATGTTTTAACACAGGAACAGCAAAACGCATTTGTGGAACAGGCGAAAGTGACCTATATGGGCGTTGTCTATATTTTTGACCTCTGTACAGGTATGCGGCTTGGAGAATTATTAGGGCTGAAATGGCAGGACATAGACTTTGAGCAGAACCAGTTACACATTAGGAGAATCCTCCGCAAGGTGAAAGACCCTGACAACGCAGACGAACATTGGCACTTAGAATTTGGCACACCCAAAACGCCGTCCAGTGACAGGATAATCCCACTTAACGAAACGGCTATCAAAGTGCTTGCCGATGTCTGGGAGCAACAGGAGAAAAATAAGGAAAAAGCCAGTACCGCATACGAGGATAACGACCTTGTTTTCTGCACCCAGTTAGGCAGACCGCTTGACCCTACGAATATGCGGCGTACCTGTTATTCTATCTGTGAGAAAATCGGCGTGAGCAACTTCCACCCTCATTGTCTGCGGCATACGTTCACCACCAGAGGGGCAGAAAATAATGTGGACGTTCGGGTTATGCAGAAATTCTTAGGTCATGCCACCATAAAAGAAACAGCCGATACTTATACGCACGTATTGAACGATTTGAAACAGAATGAAATTCAAAAACTGGATAAGGCAGTAAACTATTAAGCAAAAATATCGGGTAGGGGTAAGGTAGGGGTTAAACGCCAAAAGGAGCTACCGCCCACAAGCGGTAACTCCCAGCTTTTACAACATTTTCCCGACAGGAACTTGTATCAGACGTTAAATCGGAACAAAATATATTCTATTTATAGAAAAAAGTGTGTTTTAAAATTCCACCCAAAAAGGGGCTTCCTCAGCCCCTCCCCTTACAAATTCTATAGTTCCCCTACTATTTCTACCCTCATTTTCTCCTACTCACCCCTCCAGCTTCCCTATCTCCCCAGCATACCCCACAAGCCCCTTAAGCTCCCTCGTCCACTCCCCCGTTCCCTCCAAGTCCAGGGTACAGATCACACGCTGACAGCTATCCATCAATTTCTTCGCCCTCTCCACCTTATCCGCTCCAATGGGACAAAAGGCCCGCTCCGTCACCACCTCCGAGGCCAGTGCCTTAGCTGCCGGGCAGTCCAGATCATTCTCCCACAGAATCCCTGCCGCAAAGGAGATCCCATCCCGCTGAAGCCTCCGAAAAAGCGCCGTCCCACTTCCATTCCCGGCAATCACAAACACCTCCGGCTCCCGCTTCACCGCCTCAAGCTCCAGATTCCCCGACGCCTCGTCATAGCTCCCGGCCGTCATCCCATACAGCTCAGAAATATATCCCGGCGTAAACACCTCCTCCGGCGTCCCAAACCGATCCACCTTATCCCCTTTCACACACAGAAGCTTATCCGAAATCCTCCCAGCCAGCTCCAGCTCATGAAGAGACATAATCACCGACAGATTTTTCTCTCTGGACATCCGCTGAAGAATGGACAGAAATTCCAGCTTATACCGAATATCCAGAAAAGAGGTTGGCTCATCCAGCACAATCATATCCGGCTCCTGGCAGATAGCCCGTGCCAGCATCACCCTCTGCTTCTGCCCGTCACTGATCTTCGTAAAATCCCGATCCCTAAGCTCCCCCACATGAACCAGCTCCATGGCCTCGTGCGCCAGCCCCCAGTCCTCCTGGGAGAGCATGCCAAACCGTCCCGTGTAGGGATAGCGCCCCGTAGCCACCACATCCTCACAGGTCATAAGCTCCGGCTTCACCCGGTCCGTCAGCACCACCGAAAGCTTTTTGGAAAATTCATTTCCAGACAATTTACGAACCTCACCCCCGTCCAGCCACACCACGCCGTCGATAGGTGCAAGCTGACGAATGATACTCTTTAGGATCGTGGTCTTCCCTGCCCCATTGGGCCCGATTAAGGTGAGAATCTCCCCTCTTTTCAACCGAATCTCAATATTTTTAATAAGTGGGACCCCGTGATATCCCACAGTCAGTCCCTCCGTATAAAAATAAAATTCCTTCATAAGTCTTACTCTGCTTTCTCCTTCCTCCGGCGAACCATAATCAAGATCACAATGGGCGCCCCAAACACCGCTGTCACCGTACTGATGCTCAGCTCCGTAGGCGCAAGCAACACCCTAGCCAGAAGATCACACAGCAGGCAGAACACCGCACCGCCCAGAAAACATCCTGGAATCATGAACAGAGGCTTTGTAGTCCGCAAAAGGCTCTTAACCAGGTGGGGCACCGCAATCCCCACAAAGGAAACCGGCCCTGCAAATGCCGTCACACAGGCAGACAGCACACTGGACAAAAGCACCAAAAGCGTGCGAAATAACTGAATGTTCACTCCCATATTCCTGGCATAAGCCTCCCCCATCTGATAGGCACTGATGGGCTTTGACATGAGAAATACAAAAAAGGAGGTTAAAAAAATAACCATCCCCATAAGAGCCACATTTTCCCAGGTAATGCCGGAAAAGCTTCCCTTGGACCAGTTGTGCAGATTCACAATATTAGAATCGTCCGCAAAGGTCACAATAAAATCCGTCACAGCGGAGCAGATATACCCGATCATCACACCGCTGACAATCAGCATAGACATATTATCCATCACCCTGGACATCAGAAGCACAAAGCCCATAGAAATCATGGCCCCCACAAAGGCCGCCCCAATCATCAGCAAGGAGCTCACATGGAGAGACCACCCTAGGCTGAATACCATCACCAGGGCAACCACCAGCTTTGCCCCGGAGGAAATTCCCAGTGTAAAGGGTCCGGCAATTGGATTGTGAAAAAAGGTCTGGAGAAGATAGCCGGACAGTGCCAGACCGCCCCCAAGAATGGCCGCAGCCAGGGTCCGGGGAAAGCGTATGGTCATAATAATATCCCGAAAAACCTCGTCCGTCTCCTTTCCAAGGAGAATGCCAAGCACCTCCCTCAAGGGAACCGCCACGCTTCCCGCACAGAGATTCAGCGCCAGAAAAAGAAGCACCAGACACCCCAATATGAAAAATGAAAGCACATATCGTTTATTCTTCATCTCTCTACTCCAATTGGTACAGATAAGTCATGCCATCCTCGCCTGTGAGCATTTTGTGCATATCGGAAATAATGGTTCCCAGCTTCATGGAGGACTGATACAGATTCTTGGTGGTACAGTAGACCTTTCCCTCCTCCACAGCCTTGCATTTCTCAAAGAGACTGCTTTTTGCAAGCAAATCCTCTATGGAGGACAGTTCCTCTGTGGTGGTGCTGTTGTAGATCATGTAATCCGCATCTCTGGCCGCCGCATAGAATTCCTCCATCTGCATGGTCACATTGGAGGAGGCGGTATCCTCCTCATCCCCCAGGTGTTCAAATACATAGCTGCCCCCGGCCATCTCAATCATTTTCGGCAGATAATCGGAAGAACGGCGCACATTGACCTCCCCGTTAGCCGTAATGTAAAAGAAAGCAACCGTACTTCCCGTTTTCTCTCCCTGCCTCACAGCTTCAAAAGCCTCTGCCTCCGCTTCAAATGCCGCCTCCGCCTCTGCTTCCTTTCCTGTCAAAATCCCATACAGGCGCACCCACTCTGTTCTTCCAAGAGGGTTACTCTCATAGCTAGAATAATCCACCAAAACAGGAATCCCCAGCTTTTGAAGCTGCTCCTTTACCTCCGGCGTATGGTAAATCATCGTATTTTCCACCGCCAGGCCACAGCCCTTGGCCAGAATCTGCTCGTAATCCGGAGCGGCATAATTCCCCGCATGAAGAATCTCGCCCCTCTCCATAGCTTCCCTGGCCTCGTCGATGTACCAGGAATCTGCCTTTAAGCCGGAAAAGCCCACCACATCCAGAGCATCCAGGGACACAAACATATCCATCACTGCAGAGGCTACCAGGTAAATCTTCTCTATGGGCTGCTTCAGCACTACAATATCCTCGCTCAGGCCCTCCGGAATCTCCTTTCCCTCGGGAACCACCAGATAGCGTCCGTCCTGGGCAATGGTGAGCAGCCGGCAGCCGTCCTCATAATAGTCCACGGCAAATTCACTGGCATAGCGAAGCTCCATACTACTCTCCCAGGTAAGCTCCGGGCTGATATCCTTATTATTTTTTGAAGCCTCTCTACTTGACCCTCCACCGCAGGATGTAAGAGATCCGATTAGTAAAATGGCAAGGGTCAGCGCTGTCAATTTCTTTTTCATCCCTGTTTAGCCTCTTCTTTTTCGCTTATTGATGTAGGATACCAGGGCGCATACCAGCATAATGGCAAAGACCATGTAGACTACTCGCCTTGCCGCTGCCTGGGGCGTCTGGTTTTTGGACATAATGCCGTCTCCATGAAAAATCAACTGATAAGTGATCTCGTGAGGCGTGCTCATGGCTGTGGTATCGGCGATCACCTCCATGGGCTCATTAAATACGGTGATAGGAATTTCAAAGGTTGAATAGCCCTCCTCATAGAGAGGCAGATACTTTTTCCCTCCTACAAGCATGTAGTCATAGTTGGAGCTGCTCCACTCAATCCGGGCGTATGCATAGCCGTCCCTGACGGTCAAACCGGCTGGGGAGCTTACAGTGGTTCTTCCTGTTCCACCTTTTACCTCTACCTCAATGGCGTACTCTCCGTCCTCCATCTCTATCAATGCCGGCTGTACGTAGCCATCACCCTGACCGCCTGCGGATTCCCCATTTATTCCGTTTTCTTCCCGAAGAGCCGCAATCCGCTTCTCCTTTGACGCCTGCCTCAAAGCCTCATAGTCAGGAAGCTCCACCAGAACGGCATCCTCCGGCAAACTTTCCGCCTCAAACAGCAGAAAGCGATCATACCATTTTTCCCGGTTCCTGCTGAATGCGGCGCAGGCAATAGGCTCATCCAGTGCCTCTACCGGAATGGTAAAGGTATGCTTTCCCTCTTCGTCCACCTGGAAATCGATATACGCCGAAAGGTCGCTGGCTGCCGCCTCCACTCCGGTGCCTGGAAATACCTTTAAGTATCCCTGGCCGCCCATGGTGAGAACAGCAGTCATACTGCCATTCTCCACGGTGAGCACAGCCTTTTCAATGGGAAACATGGAGGAGCTGGATTCCACCGTCACCTCATAAACGCCGTCCACAATATCCGTACCGTAAATGGGCGTCATCCCCTCAACACCCACCTCTGAGGAGCCGGCCCGCTCGCTTTCGGAGGCCACCTGATCGTAAGAGATCTCATGCTCCCCCTCCTCGCTGGCCAGACCGGTGATTCCGGATATCCAGAAAACTCCTGCCCCTATGATGCCTATTAACCCAAATAAAATCCGCTTCATCTCTGTTCCCATCTCTTCCAGTTTCATTCTGAGGACATCCAGGCTTCAAAGCTCCGCCCAAGCGGGCCTTGCAGATCCCAGCCGCCCTCTTATTTTTTTATCCTTTAATTCAGACTGTCAATGGCTGCCTGGATGTGGTCCACATACACCTGCTGAATCTCCGGCATCTCTCCGAGACCCTTGAGCACGCATTCTACCTCATAGCCCTCCTGGGTGAGAATGGTTTTCCAGGAATCCTCCTCGTCTCCCGCCATATCATTGTTGGCATGATCGCCGCACACTACCATCAGGGGCTCCAGCACTACCTTTTTGTAGGTTCCCTTTTCTTTCAGAAGTGCCATCACATCCTCCAGTGTGGGGGCAGCCTCCACGGTTCCGATATAATAATTCTCAAACCCGGCTCCCTTAAGCTTTTCCTGCATGGTGCTGTAAATCTGATTGGATTCGGCCTCTGTTCCATGACCCATGAATACAATGGCCGTCTCGTCACCCTGGTCATACTCCTTTGTGGCATTTGTAATAGCATCCATCACCGCCACAAAGTCCTCGTCGCTGGTCAGGAGGGGCTCTCCAAGCACCACCTTGTCGAAATCGCTCTTGTACTCCTCCAGTTCCTTTACCAGATCCGCATACTCCAAACCGTTCATCAGATGGGTGGGCTGTACGATCAAGGTCTTGATGCCGTCTGCCACTGCCCTGTCAAGAGCCTGGGTCACATTGTCAATCTCCAGGTTGTCCCGATCCGCCAGCTTGTCAATGATAATCTGTGCCGTGAATGCCCGGCGCACCTCATACTCCGGAAATGCCTTGGCAATGGCATCCTCCACGGCGCCGATAGTAACATCCCGACTGTCATTATAGCTGGTGCCAAAGCTTACCACCAGAATTGCGGCATCCTCTGTCTTCTCCGGCGTGCTCTCCTCCGGCTGTGCCGGCTCTGCCGGCTCCTGATCCTCTGCTTCCTGTTCTGCCGGCGCTGGTTCTGCGGCAGGCGCTGCTTCTTTCTTCCCGCATCCGCAAAAAACAAGCGCTGTCACCATGAGTACCGCCAGCAGTGTTGACATTTTTCTTTTCATGTCGTTCCTCCTTTTCTTTCGGGCGTCACAGGCCGTCCGTATTTCATATAATAATGGCTGCCATTCGTATAGAAAAAAGAGCATTACCGCTTCTTTCCTCTGCGAACAGCAACAAAAAATGCCTTCCACATATGGAGAGGCATCGGTAAGAGGACGCAATGATGTTGTATTTTCCTACATATGCGACCAGTTACTCGTGGCCTCGGAAGTGGAATACTTCCGAAACTTCCTGCAGGCAGGTCTCCTGGCTCATAGATCCTTACATAGATGTCGCCTTCCCAATTTCTCAGTGGCACAATGACATCCTGCTCCCTATTTACAGTGACGAGTTCGCACAGGTCTTTCACCTGTTTCCCTTTTCACCCCGCCGCCTCCCGACAGCGAGACACCTGCAGCCCGCTTCCTGCGAAGCTACGAGAGTAATATAGCACATCTCGTATAAAAATGCAATATTGTGGGAAATGCAGTTGAAAAATATTTTTGAGGCACTTATAATAAAGCACGTGCACTAGCACACAAGCAGGAGCCGTCCGCTCTGTATACAGCTTCATCTGTGGTTCTCTGATTTAAGTGCCGAAAGCGAAGCTTCATCCCCTTATAACCGACGGACTGCCGTAAAATTAAGATTAGGAGAAATATCATGGCTGGAATTTTATACGGAACAGGCGTAGGCCCCGGAGATCCGGAGCTTATGACCCTAAAGGCTGTGCGCCTTATAAAAGAAAATGAAATCATCGCCCTGCCGGGTCCGAAAGCCAGGGAAACGGTAGCTTACCAGATTGCAGTAAAGGCCGTGCCGGAGCTGGCCGGGAAAACTCTGCTTTCTGTAGATATGCCCATGACCCACGACAAGGAGGAAATGCACCGCAACCATGAGCAGGCCGCCGACACCATTGAGGCTTATCTAAAGGAGGGGCAGAATGTGGTCTTCCTCACCCTGGGCGATCCCACCATCTACTCCACCTACCTCTATGTGCAGAAGCGCATCCTTGCCCGTGGCTACCAGGCAGAGCTTGTCAGCGGTATCACCTCCTTTTGTGCGGCGGCGGCACGAACCTGCACCTCTCTGGCCGAGTGGGACGAGCAGCTTCACATCCTGCCTGCGGTCCACAGGCTGAACAGCGATCTTTCCCTCCCCGGCAATTACGTCCTCATGAAATCAGGGCGCAAAATGCACCAGGTAAAGGAACTTTTAAAATCCAGCGGCCGAGAGGTTGTGATGGTGGAGAACTGCGGCATGGAAAATGAGCACATTTACCGAAGCGTGGAGGAAATTCCTGATGATGCCGGATATTATTCTTTAATTATTGCAAAGGAGCCTGAGGGTCAGCATGATTGAGCTTTTTCACCTAACAAAGCAATTTGATCAGTTTACGGCAGTGGACGCTATCAGCCTGCGGATTGAGACCGGTGAGTTCTTCGGCCTCCTTGGACCAAACGGAGCCGGCAAGACTACCACCATCGGCATGCTGTCCACCCTACTTCTTCCCACCTCCGGCGAAATTCGCATTGACGGCGAGCTTTTAACCCGGAAGCGTCAGGATCTGAAGCGAAAGGTCAGCGTCATCACCCAGGAATATTCCATGCGCCAGGATATGGATATGGATGAAATCATGGAATACCAGGGACGGCTGTATTTTATGCCGGTAAGGCAGATACGGGCAAGGACCGAGGAGCTCTTTGCCTTTGCGGGGCTTACGGAGCATCGAAGAAAAACCATTCGCAAGCTCTCCGGCGGTATGAAACGCAAGCTTATGGTCTGCCGGGCGCTCCTGACAGAGCCGGAGATTCTTCTCTTAGACGAGCCCACCGCCGGCATGGACGCCATTTCACGCCGACAGATGTGGAGCCTTTTGCGGCAGCTCAATGAAAAAGGGCTGACCATTCTCTTGACCACCCACTATATTGAGGAGGCCCAGTCCCTCTGCGGCCGGGTAGCCTTAATGAACGGCGGAAAGCTAAATGAGATCAACACCCCCTCACAGCTCATCCAAAATCTTGGAGCCTATGCGGTAGATGAACTCCTTGAGGACGGCATTCACAGCCGCTATTTTCATGAGCGTGCGGAAGCTATTGCCCGCTTAAGCAGTCTCTCCGGCCAGTGTACCCTGCGGGACACTACACTGGAGGATGTCTTTGTGGAACAGGTGGGTAAGCGCTTGTCCTGATTTTTGATAAATGGAGATTTTTATGGGAATAATCACAATTTTATGGGAAAAATGGAGAGAATTTGTACGAGATTTCTCCCGCATTACTATGGCGGCCCTCATTGCGCCGCTGATGTATCTGATTGTATTCGGCTGGGGCATCCGGACTACCATGAACGGCATGCCCTATCTAAACTTTTTGATTCCGGGTGTAGTGGCTCTCACCACCATGAACGGCAGCTTCAATGCTATCGCACAAAATCTGAATGTACAGCGGCTTTATGAGAAAGCCTTTGACCAGGTGATTATCTCACCTACCCCTTTATGGCAGTTTATCGCCGGGCAGATTCTGGCAGGGGCGCTTCGGGGCCTCTATGCCGGCGCTATCATCCTGCTTCTGGTGTGGCCCATTGAGACGGGGCTTATTTTTAACGGCCTGTCCATTCTGATTCTTTTTTTAAACGGCGCTGTCTTTTCCGCCCTTGGCATTGTGGTCTCATTTCTGGCCCGCAACCATGCGGATGTGCCCCGGTTTTCTAATTACTTTATCATGCCCATGGCCTATCTGTGCAACACCTTCTTTTCCACGGACCGAATTCCCCATGGAGCACGGGAATTTATCGCAGCCCTGCCCCTCTCCCAAACCAGCCGGATGGTTCGGGGCATCGCAACAAAGGAGCCCGTCAATCTTCTTGGCATCCTGATTCTGCTTGCCTATTTAGTTGTACTTACGGGGATTGGACTATACTTTGTCTATAAGAAAAAAAATTTGTAGAAAACCGAGCAGTGCAAAAATGGAAGATGGCAAATTGTCTGCTTGCAGACAAATTTGTCAGATTACATTTTTATAGGGCGAAGCCCGTCATGAGGAAAACCTTTGGTTTTCCGAATGGCACTGCGGAGCACCCACACTAAAAAATGCGGTAACCGTTCCATCCCAGAACCATTACCGCATTTTATCTAACCATTGATCATAAATGAAACTAATTTATCGATATCTTCTTTCTCGTATGCGATAATCTCAAGCTCCGGAATCTCACCGTTGGAAAAGATGTTCGCCATAGATACATACTGGGAAAGCTTTGACTTCAGATTCAATCTGTCGCCTTCACCTGTTACCAGCTCTACCTTACCCTGGCAGCTATCTACTACCTCAAAGAACTTCTCGATGTTTGAAATGTTTTGAACTTTCATCTTTTTTTCACTCCTTTCTTCTCCCTCATTATAACTGCTTCCAACCACTTTGCAAAGCATTTTTTTCCATTTTCTTTAAATTTGTTGAAATTTCATTCTTTTCTGAGAATACGTTTCTCAGTTATCTCTATTTTGCCCTCTTTTAGCAGACGCCCTACTGCCCTTTTAAATGCATTTTTACTAAGATGCAGCTCACGCTCTATGATTTCCGGCGATACCTTGTCGTTAAAGGGGAGGACGCCGTCATACTCGTCCAACACCTTTAGCACGTAATCCGCATCTGCATCCATCTGAAGATACGCTTTCTCCCGGATGCTTAGATTCAGCTTTCCGTCCTCCTTCACCGCTGTCACTCGAGCCTCCACCTGATCCCCGATCTCCCTGTCTCCATGGAATTCTTTCTTGGGAATCAGCCCGGAATACCGGTTGTCCACAGCCACAAAAGCCCCAAATTCCTGGCTGATTTCATAGATAGTGCCAGTTACCCGATCCTCAGTTTTGTAAGGAGAGTCCGTATCCAGGTATTTATAAACATTCATAGTGGCACAGAGACGGCTGCTCTTGTCCTCGTACAGGGCAACCAGCACCTCCTCCCCTGCTCTGACCTGCCGGGTCTGTTCACGAAAAGGAAGAAGAAGCTCTTTTTCCAATCCCCAGTCCAGAAAGGCTCCTATCTTGGTCACCTCCGTCACCTTAAGAACCGCAATGCCGCCAAGCTCCACCTTTGGCTCCTGGGTGGTGGAGATCAGTCGGTCCCTGGAATCCTTGTAAACAAATACTTCCAGCCTGTCTCCTTTTTTTGCATTTTCAGGCACTTGCTTTTTGGGAAGCAGAACCTTCTCCTCCGCATCTTCCCTTTCAGCCAGATAGATGCCGAAATCAACCTTTTTTACCATGACAAGCTTCTGCTTTTTTCCCAATAAAATCATGTGCCTTTGTCCTCCAATTTTGTAATCCATAAGGGCATTTTTTTAAATATATTTTCTTGTGCATCCAGGTCTGGGCCACAGGCTGATTTGCCATGCAGATCTGCCCC
The DNA here is from genome assembly GCA_009917555.1 of bacterium 1XD21-13. Lineage (GTDB taxonomy): Bacteria > Bacillota > Clostridia > Lachnospirales > Lachnospiraceae > Laedolimicola. Next base: position 123,308 of record QZDX01000012.1, read on the forward strand.
AGCGTTTCTTATTCTTGCAGCATCTATTTCATTCAGGAAAGCTCCACCACTGCATAGGGACGCCCCAATTCGTCACAGAGAGCTGTCATATAACGATTGTCCTCTTTCTGGATAACCGGATAAATCATGTCCCCTAAAAGAGCTGATTTCTTATACTCTGCCCGCATCTGGCGGATGGGGAAGTCCTCTGGAATGTACTCACGGGCCATCTGGATATACTGCCCGTTGTTGACGTGATGGTTGGTATCCAGATGGTGCTTCTGCACCGGAAAGGGCTTTTTTTGCTCGCCATTCTTTGGCATAGGTACTTTTCTGGATGCATAGTTCATGTCCAGCTTTTCCTCCAGCACGTAGACACGCTCAATGTCCTCCGGCACACGCACCGGACGGCCGGTGTCTGTGTCCAGGAAGCTCCAGAGGGTGTTGGCGTAGGCCAGCATCTGCCCCTTTTGATCCTTCATGACAAAATTACGGTAGCCGCAGAAGCCCTGGAAATAATAAGGCCATGTTGCAATTGTGATCTCCTCGCACAGATCCGGATAGCGCTCTACCACGATCTGCCAGGAGGAAAGCACCCAGACCCGATGCAGCTTTTCCAACACCCCTACGCCCACCTTGAGTTCCTCGGACTGAAAGGTACTGCAGTCTTGAAAATAATTGATAATTCCGTTTAAAGAAAGCTTTTTATCCTCGCCCACTTCACTGTAGCGGACCTTGCTGTTGAATAAATACATGTTGTTTTTCACCTCTGAGTGGTATTGTAGCATAGATTTTGGGAATTGACCAATAAATTATGCTTAATTCTTCACCAAATACTAAAAGACTGCCGCTCAAACGATCATCATCGTATGAACAGCAGCCCTTAACAGAGGCATTACTTTCTTAATTGATCCCCTGCTTTTCACCTAGCGTAAAGCATCTGTTCCATATAGTTTTCCTGAGCCGCAAATGCTGCGCCTGCCCTGCTGTTATCCCGCTCTGCTACGTGTTCCAGCTTTAATCCATTCCACAGATTCTCATGCAAAAGTCCTGCTATCTTTTCTTCCGTAATCGCATACAGCTCCGGAAAATCCGACAATATCACTCCGCCCACCAGAATATACCGCGTATTATACATGTAAACCAGATTTCGAAGCAATGTCGCCAAATATTCTGCCTGCTTTTCCACAAATTTCAAAGCCCATAAATCCTTTTTCCTATAGGCCTGGTAAATCTCTTCCACATCCAAAAGTTCATGGCCTTGTTCCCTGCATTGATCTATCCAATTATTTTTCGTCAAATAAGTTTGAACACAGCCAGTGCAGCCACAATCACATAATCTTCCGCTTGATTCCAAAATGATATGTCCGACCTCACCTGCGGCATTATCACTTCCTCGTACAATATTACCGCCGTACATGACTGCCGCTCCTACTCCGGTACCAATAGACACATAGGTCACATCCTCATAACGAATATCCTGTCTTCTATGGGAAAGACCAATCAAAGAGGATTTCATATCATTTTCCACAAATACCGGAAGACCAAATTTTTTTCTTGCCATCTCGCCAAGCTCTACCTTATGCCATTGAAACTGAGGCGCAAAAAAAACAGTTCCTGTCTGATAATCAATATTTCCAATACAGGAAATTCCTACCACACACACTCTTTCGGGATTAAAGGCTGTCTCTCTGCACAATTCTTGAAACCCTTCATATGCAATCTCCAAAATCTCTTCTGCCTGATATCCGCTCTCTTTCAATTTTATTTTTTTATTAGCGATAAATTGATCTGCAAAGTTTAATATACAAAGGTCAATGTAGTCCGAGTCTATAGAGATTCCCAGTGTCATTACGGCATCTGCCACAACCTGCAGGCGAATGCCATTCCTCCCAACCGTACCATTTGTAATAGTCTCCGCCTGTCTGATCAGCCCGGATTCCATTAGAAAATCAGTAATTCTGGTAATGCTGGTGGCACTCATCCCTGTGCTTTTTGCAATATCCGCTCTGGAAATATCAGCTTTCAGATTATCACGAATCATATTTAAAACTAATTTGCAATTATTAGCCTTAATATTACTCTGATTCTGAGCACTGCGTTTCTGCAACTCCTTCACCCTTTCCATGTTTTTCCTGATATCATTTTAACACATTACCAATTGATGCACAAACCAATTCTAAGATATTTGGGCAGTGAAAGGCTCACTTTATGCTTTATTTATCACTTCCTTGAAAAGGCCACAAGGTCCATGGAAGCTTTGTATACTGCTCTTTGATTGCTGCTAAATCCTGATACGTTGCGCCAGGAGTCAATGCTATAATTTGCTTTTTCGCAAATTTCACCAAATCCGGAAACTGATATGCCTGCTTTACAACAATAATATCGTAATCTTCAGCAGAAAAATTTCCAACCTCACACTGCTCCATATCCGTAAAAGAATCCGCAACCTCGCTGATGGTTATATCTAAATCACCAATACTTACAGTAATCAGTCCACCTGCAAAATTCCTTAGTCCGGAACGCATCGGATGATATACCAAGGTAGCCCCCTTTGCTTTGATCGTTCCCTGGATTGGAATGGGCTTAGACCACTCATCTACTCCAGTCCCCAGCATAATGTCAAAGCTGCTTCCAACCTCCTTCTCTTTCAAAAGCATATAAGCATTCTTATCATAAATCGTAGAAATCAATACCTTTTTCCCCTGAAAATCTACTTTCTCCAAAAACAGCTTTAAAAAATATGTATTCATTCCTGTAGCCCCTGCTGTTGTATTATCACCCGAATCAGAAATCACAACCGGATACGCCTCACTATTGCATGCCATTTCAATGGCCTCCTTGGGTTCTACTAAATCCCCTTCAAATCGAAACTCATGGCGCCTCTCATAAATTTCTTCCGCAATTTCCCTAGCCGTAGACATCGCCCTGCTATAGTCCTTTGGATTCTTAGGTACAATCACAACTGCCGGATATGTATTTTCCGTATTTGCCGAATGCATGGAAATGAAAAAGGACGCACATGCCGCCTCTCCCTCTGCCTCCATTTTCTTAAATCTTGCAATGACCGAGCGCAGAGGTTCGTCTCTGGTAAGTGCGGTGTCTCCACACAACAGCATTGGAAGCCGCACAAAGGCAGGTGTAATTTTAACTTTTCGAACCGCAAAATCAATCAATGCTTCTGCTGTTACACGATAGGTATCCTGTTGATCCTCATGGGGAGCAGTATGATAGGCACGCAGAATATTTGCATATTTCGTAATATCCGGTGAAAGATTTCCATGAGGGTCCATACCAATTGCAATGGGGATTTCATATCCGACTGCCCTTCGGATTTTTCGCAGCATAAATAATTCCCCGCAGCCAATATTTTCCGCATAAATTGCTCCGTGCAGCTGTAGCCAGATTCCACTGATATTCTCCTGTTCCTTTATCTGTGTTACAATCTTATCTACATAGTATCGATAAGCACTCTCCTCAATGACGCCAGAAGACATCCATCCCGCAAAGGTACAGGGGACCACCTCTGCCCCGGCTGCTCGAAAAGCATTGACTGCTCCCGGAAAATAATCAAGAAGCTCCTGTCCCTCCACCTCAATAAAATCCTCTTTCTTTGTTAAAATAGGACTAAAGGTATTAGATTCGTGATAAAAACCAGCAACTAAAAATTTCATATTTCTGCCTCCTGCTATTACAATTATATTTTTTTATCTTTATTTTCTATATACTTATCAACAACTACTATCACTAATAAAATTCCACCTTTTATTAAATTTTGAATATTTACATAAATATTAAACATACTCATGATGTTAAATATCAAATTCATAAGAAGGATTCCTGATAAGGTCTTAAGCATCCCTCCTTTTCCTCCTGAGATAGAGGTCCCTCCAATTACAATCATGGGTAAAACAGAGGGCATAGCATCCTCACCTACGGATGGGGAGCCGGAGCACATACGAATTGCCAAAAGAATTCCACCCATGCCTGCCATAAAGGAGCAAAAAGTCAGTGACAGACATTTATATTTTTCAACATTTAGACCATAGGCTGCGGCAACCTCCGGTGAACCGCCTACTGCATACATATTCCTTCCTATCTGTGTCTTTTTCAAAAATAGTTCCAGAATAAATACACAGAACAAAAGGAATAAAAACAAAACCGGCACCGGACCAAGCTTCATTCCCCCAAGTCTTTCAATCATCCTTGATGAAATTCCTACCGGGGCTTCTCCTGAAACAGCAAGCGCAATTCCTCTGACAGATACCATAACTGCTACTGATACCATAAAAGCAGGTAGCTTTTTATATGCCACAAAATATCCGTCAATAAGGCCAAACAGAGCGGAACCGGCAAGCGCAATTCCCATAGCAATTCCGATAGGCAGTGTTTTCATAGCCGTTGCAAAGGTTACACTGGAAAATGCCATAACAGAACCAATAGAAATATTGATTTCACCTGTAATTAATGTCATTGCCAGCCCCAGAGCAATTACTCCATATGTAACCATAGAGATCAGTATTCCTTCAATATTGTTCGCTGAAATAAATGCAGGCTTGATAAATGGTACAATTACAAATGCCAGTAAGCTAATTAACCAAATTCTGTATTCATCAAATATCTTTTTTGCGATTGTCATACCTGGCATCCTCCTATATTTTTTTCAGACGATTTGTATAGAGTGTCAGCAATAAAATAATGCCCTTTGCTATCGTCTGTATTACAGTGCTGACGTTCATAATGTTCATGATATTTGTAATCAATCCTAAAATCAGGACACCTGTCAGCGTTTTTAAAATATTACCACGTATACCGCCTTCCCGGTTTCCTCCAATAATTGCTGCCGTAGCCGCATCTACCTCATAACCATAGCCGGTGGAAGGCGATGCCACTCCCGTCCGCGCCGTCAGCATAATCGCCGCAATCCCTGCACATAATCCTGTCATTGCAAAGGAAAACAGCTTGATTCCATGAGCATTGATCCCTGACATATAAACAGCCGTCCGATTACTTCCGCTTAATTTAATCTTTCTTCCCAAGGTCGTCTTTTGAAGTATCAATTCAAAAATCAGCATTACCAAAAGCATAATAATCACAAGAATTGGAACGCCTGCCACGGACCCCTTTCCAATATTGCGGTATGCTGTCAACGTATTATCACAATAAATGTTAAACCCGCCGCTGTAGGTATACGCACAGCTGGAGGCAATCAGCATGGTTCCCAATGTAATTAAAAAAGAATCGCTATTATTTCCTTTTATGAATCGAATCAAAATGCCATTAAAGATACCAAATGCAAGGCCGATTGCCAGTGAAACCACAACCGCCAGCAATGGACTTCGAGAGGAATTCAAAGTCCCTATGGCAACTACCGCGCAAATTGATATAATAGATCCAATTGACAAATCAAATCCATCCGCCAAAATAACGATTGTAAAACCTGCTGCTAATACCCCATTAATACTAACCTGTCTTAACACATTGGAAATATTATTCCAGGTAAAAAAGTTCTCTGTAAATATCATTCCAAACTTCCGTATTGTAAGCGAACCGGACATCCCAGCCCAGTTCATCACGGAGCAGATTACCGGCACTTTCTTGAACGAGTATATTTTCGGAATAATCGTAGCTCATACCACCATCTCCTTTTTATCTCATCATGCTTATAGTCTCAACAAATTTTTTCAATTCTTCATAATTATGAGAAATGACCTCATATGAATCTCCCTTCGTATACTGAATTACAGTATTTTTATTCTTTCCATGCATCCAATACCATGTAAAAATTATGGCACCATATAAACTAGCTTTACTCGGCAAAATATAACATAGCGGTTCATCAGAAAATCTATGTCGACTACTAAAAGATATTTGTTCAAATTTTTCTATAAAAAAAGTCGAAAATGTTGGTTGATTTTTTCCTTTAGATGATGTAAATGCACTTTCCAAATTACTCATATCTACTGTTTTTTCAAGAAAATTTGCATCTTGATTATATATAAACAACATAGCTGCAATTATCAGTTCCATGCACATAAAAGAATAGTCTTTCTTATCTATGTATAGTAATTTGTGAGTTAACATCACCTTTTTGATAATCTGTTCCTGTGTTCGTATATCTATATCTTTCAAAATATTTTGCAAGCATTCCTCTATCGAATCATCAAATGGGAAAATTTCTTTATCAAACAAATCTATGTATGAGGCATATTTCTCCACTATTTTTTCAGAAGGTATTCCATAATCAAGCTTTATTTCAAAGTTAAAAAATTTTTCAAGATACTTTTCCGGGCTTTCAAAGCCAAAAATCTGCTTCACACTGGACATTAATTGTTTTTTATCAATTGCAATAATCATTATTGTGTTGTTATTATTTTCTGTTAAATGATGAAGCCTTTCCAATATTTTTATAGCATATTCAGGTAAACATCTATCAAGTTCATCCACAATAATTACAACTGTATACTTTTCTGCCAACTCTTGCAAAAGTGCAATTAATTCATCCATTACTTTATTGAAACCAAAATAAACATCATACTCATGTATTTTTTCATAAGCCTCTGCACCATCTTTTTCACCTTTTAAAACAGTTTCATATGCTTTCTGAAAGTCCATTCCTGTTTTTTCTTTTACAACTGCATTTCCAAGAAAAAGCAATGAAACCCCCGCCGCTTTCAGCATACCAAGTATTTCTCGTTTTTCTTTACAATCCGGAAATAATTTTGTTTTTTCCTCAATCGTAGAAATCATTGTTGCCACAATTGCAACAAGCGGTTCTTCATAATAATCATATTGCCAACTATCGTATCGAATAATAAAATATTTATCTGTAAAAGTTTCTTCAGATTGAATTTGACCCAATTTTGCTTCAAACATATCCAATACAAAGCTTTTACCACTTCCCCATGCACCATTTAATGCAAAACAAGTAGACGCTTTATTCTCAGAGATATTTTCCATTACTCGTAAAAGATCATCCACGAATTTATCTCTATTTAAAATATCAATCTTATTCATTGCTTAAACCTCAATTTCCCCACACATCAGTTTTGGCAGTAAACGGTCACGTGCTTCTGCCAACTTGATACAAGTAGCCTGTTTATTTTTAATTTCATTTAAAATAGGGACAACCAGTTTTGAAAACGCCAAAATAGTTGCTTTGTCTGGCATCACAAACGGCATAGCTTTTATAATTTTTGAATTTACAGCTTTGGAAATTGAAGAAGTATTTCCTAACGAATCGTATTTAAAATTATTCAAATAACAAAATGTGTACGCTTGCTGTAAATCGTTTTCTATATAAAAGTGCGCTATAGCTTCATTAGTACACATATCAGTAGCCGCAATAGAAACACGACCCACTGTTAGTTTAAAGCTTACAAGTATCGTCCCAGAAGGCACTATCTTCATATTATGCTTTTTTATTGCTTCTTGCGTTAAAGCTTCACTTGTAGCAAACGCATATATTCTAGCGTTTCCCATATCTGAAATAGATAACCAAGGTACTCCGGCATCTCCTTTTACAAACCATTGTTTTTCTGCACGTGGAGGCGTTTTTCCGATAGTAATATTAAAAAAGCTGTCAGCTCTACCTTTCCTCCACCCCTCCGGCACACCATCAACAATCTTCACATCTTCATATCCCGGAAAACGCAAATCTACAAACCATTCTTTATAAAGACGCTGTGCGGCTTCTTCGAGAAGTTTGATTTGCTTTTGGTTATTATCAATCAAATTGTCATAAGAGGACAGTATTTTAGCTATCTTTTTTTGAGTTTCAATATGTGGGATTTCAATTTCCATATTTCTCAATGCAGTAAGGCTTACAGTACGTTGTGCTGCACCTATCGCTGCTGCATCTGCTTTCATATAAAAATCCCTATTCAGCATTGTGTAATACAGGAATTCAGGCACAATTTTATCCCTATTAGGTCTAAGAATTGCTATATGTCGCTGAAACACAAACTGAGTATCCGTTTTTATATATACAGGTATTCCGAATGAGCCAACAACGGAATATAGAATATCTCCTTCTTTGGCTTTTCTTTTTGAATCCAAACTATTATAATACTCTTGTGGGACAAACATGGTATTCGAAAAATCAAATTGGTTTGTATTTGTGATATTAGAAATCGTCACAAACGGTACACCTCTATTGGCTTTAGGCGGCGCTTGATGATCTCCATCAGAAATAGAGATACAAACATCCTTTAATTTTATTTTTTCAAAGATCATAACCCCATCTCCTTCATATTCTTAGAGATGGTTTCCATCAACTCATTAGATTCTGCTTGCAGAGATAAAAGCTCACGATGAATTTCAGTCATCCGCTCTTCAAAATCTACGCCGTCATCCTCCGCAGGTGCAACACCAACATAGGCTCCTGGTGTCAGAGACCAGCCTTTTTCTTCAATACTGATTCCGTCTTTATCCCCACTCTTAGCAACATCTGTTGTATAAGCCACCTTGCAAAGACCAAGAATATTTTTATATTCACCATCGCCAAATTTTTCATACAGCCAGTTTGCTTCCTTTGCAACAGTGACTTCTTCATTCTTACCGGCAATCATTTCATCATATTCAGCCTGAATACGTTTTTTATCACCTCTCCCTGCGTGTTCAACTTCAGTTTTTGAGCGCTTCTGCAGGTCTTTCAACTCATCTTTCAATTGATCAAGAATATCTTCAAAATTGCCATTTCCTAATATAGTTCTATATTCATTCAGTAATGCTGTGTATTTTTCTGTTTCACCACGATAAAGCCATACAATAGCATTTAAATTTTTAAGCTGCCATTCTGACCATTCATTCAATGTACGGTCAACGACTGTATAATAATTTCTGGCGTCAATGAACAGAACTTTATCCCTGATTGCTTCGTTTTTATTTTTATCGAAGAACCACAGAGAACAAGGCAAAGATTTTGTGTAAAAGAAGTTATTTGCCACGCTAATCATTACATCTACATGACCTGTTTCTACCAATTTCTGACGAATATCTTTATCTTTGCCCTGGCCGTCCGTTGCGGACGAAGCCATAACAAAACCGGCACGGCCTTTTTCGTTCAAATAGCTGTAGAAGTAAGAAATCCACAAATAGTTTCCGTTTCCAACTTCTTTATTTTTATTAACACTTGGCATACCAAAGGGCAGACGTTTTGCACTTTCACAAGACTCTGCTTTCACTTTGTCCACATTAAAAGGCGGGTTTGCCATTACATAGTCACAGCAGCCGTCAAGGTTGTGAGCATCGTGATAAAAACTGTTCGCTTCATCTCCCGATTTAATAACACCGGTAAGACCGTGAACAGCCATATTCATCAAGCAAAGCTGCGCATTATATTCCACCTTTTCCTGTCCATAAAATGTCATTGCACTATTTGCATTCATACCGGACTGATTTACGAAGTCGCCGGACTGAATGAACATACCACCTGAACCACAAGCAGGATCAAGCAAAATACCGCTTTTGGGTTCGATAATATTTACAATCATTTTTACCAAAGATTTTGGTGTAAAGAAGACACCATCATCAGATGCAATATTTTTAGCAAATTTATTAAGGAAATATTCATAGATTCGCCCAATAATATCTCCGCCTACTTCATCCAGTGCACTGTTATTAAAAATACGAAGAAGCTCTGATAAAAGCTCGTCCGAAAAATCAGTATAACTTTTAGGCAATACACCTGTAAGCTGTTCGCTTTGTTCTTCTATCAGTGCCATTGCGTTATTAACTACTTCACCAAGGCTGGTCATTGTCTGTCCGTCTCGATTCACTAACCCTGTAGATGCAATATCATCCGGAAGATTTAATAAATAATCGTACTGTGCTTCTTTTGGAAGAAACAGTGCACTTTTAGCTGCAAAGTCACTTGCTTCTACCGGCATTACTCTGCCACCACGAGACGGACGATTTTTAAGAATTTCCGCCTCTACCATTTTAAATCGACTATATGCATAACGCAGAAAAATCAAGCCAAGTACCGGCATACAGTACTGGTTGGATGTCAGCTTTGAACCTGCACGAAGCAGGTCAGCTGATTCCCATAATTCTGCTTCTAATTTACGAATATTAATCATTAGTTTTTCCTCATGTTTACTTCTTAGTGATTTTTAAAATATACTGGTATGAAAATTCAATACCCTTACAAGTCAGATTTTCACACCATTCTTTATCTTTGCACTCATCAGGGTTACAACCATTACAAGTAATATTTTCATGACATAAACAACAGGCTAACCCACATCTTGTAATTCCAAGCTCCATTTTCACTTGATTTTTCGGACTTTTTGGCACTTTTCTTCATTTTCCTATTTTGCCCTTACTTCACACAAGTCTATGTAAATCTACGCAAAATGATAGGCAAATGGATGCTCCTGTATTGTCCGGCACTCATCAAACACATCTACAATGCCATATCTGCCCACAACGATTTTTGTTTTCACTTTCTTACGGCGGGCAAGGACATTGTCAAATTCCTTTCCGTGATAGAAAAAGCCCTGATATGACACGTCCATTGTATCATATCAAGACCGATTTTTACATCACAAAATTTCTTTTCACCCGGCTGGTTTCATTACTTTAGCGGCTTTCAATCAGAGGGATATATATAGCGTCTGCTCATAGCACTTACAATTCCAAAATAGCAAATATAAAAAAACATAATACATGCTCCAAACTCGCCCGTTAATTTGAGCAGAATATGATTCAAAGAAGCCGGCAATATGAAATTCATTTTTCCATTCAATAACGGTATGCAGAATAAAATAATCAATAAAGCCATTATCATTGGAGAGGATAATTTCATTGCGATCTGCTGATTTACAAGTCTTGCGATCTGCTTGCTGCTTTTTCCCATACAGCACATGATCCAATTGCTTTTTGAACTTTGCCGGACCTCTATCATCTGCTGCAAAGATAGGATCGAAAAATAAATAACCAGAAACACGATACAGATACTTATTTGTGAAGTTCCCATCCACTGTCGCATAGCCGTATCAAAAAGCTGAAATTCCGGCTGTAATATCAGTATTCCAGTTACAAAAGAGCCCCAGGAAAACAAAAAGCATATGCAAAAAACAGCATTGACCATAGCAGCCGTTTTGAAATTTGATGTTACATTTGCCGTAATATACAGCCTGTCTTTTTGATATATCCGAACGGATTTCATTCGCCTGTACGCATATAAACAGCCAAACACCCATTTGTAAAAAGCAAAAACAGATATCAGCAAAGGGATTGCTGCAACAGATACAGGATAAACAATATAAACCTCCGGCAAAAAAACAATGCTCCCAACGCAGCCAATGAAGCACACAAAACACAAAAGGAAAATAATGCCCCATTTTTTATAGTTTCCTATATTTTTTACGCCCTGATTGCGGTTCTTTTCATACATCAACTCCCTTATTTGCAGCTTGCCTAAACGCCTCCCTAATCGAAATGAGCATACTGTTTCAATCAGGCCAAAAAACAGAAACGTATAGAACATACTTTTTCCATAAAGGAATCCACAATGTTTCATTTCGTGCAGCGGCTCACGAAAATACCAAAATCCATATATGGAAAAACCGATTGTTGTTCCTGCCAGATAGCAGCAAAATCCAATCAACAGGACTTCGCATAGGAACAGCCGGGTTAATTTCTTTTTTTCCATACCCAGCAGTAAATAGCTTGCAAACTCTTTTGCCCGCTGCTTTAGCAGAAATAAGTCTATATATCCAACTAAAACGATTTGAATGGCTGCGATCAACAATGGCAGAGAAATCACTTGAAAACCGGCTGATTCTCCGATAATGGTGATACAATTCGATACCTCAATAATCGCTAAAAGGATGGTCATGGTAGCAACATATAAAAGATAATTTATAAAAGACCGCTTGGCATTACGGATTGACAATTTCAAGTACATCATGGCTTTCCCTCTATCCATTCTATTTTCTTCAAAATGTCTGCGAAAAAGGTCTGTTTGTTTTCCCGTTCCCGGTTTAAAGACGTCTTTATTTCGCCGTCTTTCATAAGCAAAATCCTGTCACAATAGCTGGCTGCCATGACATCATGTGTGACCATCAATATGGTTGCACCGTACTCTCTGCAAAGCATGGCAAGGGTGTCTAAAAGCTGTCTGGCAGCATGGGAATCTAATGCTCCGGTAGGCTCGTCCGCAAGTATGATATCCGGATTCACTACAATAGCACGGGCAAAGGCACAGCGTTGCCGCTGTCCTCCCGATACCTCATATGGAAATTTATCTAAGATTGCTGATATATCCAGCTTTTCAGACAAATTTTGAATTGTTGAGCTAATGCTTTCTTTGGAAACCTCTTTAATTGTCAAAGCAAGCGCAATATTTTCATAGATAGTCAAAGTTTCAAGTAAATTGTATTCTTGGAAAACAAAGCCTAAATGTCTGCGGCGAAATTCTGCGGTGGCTTCGTCTGGTATATCCACTATATTCTGTCCGCTTATTCGTATCGTCCCATTTGTGGGCTTGTCTATTGTGGCTATTAAATTAAGCAATGTTGTTTTCCCAGAACTGGAAGCCCCCATGATTCCAACAAAGCTGCCGTGTGGTATCTGAAAACTTACATCATTTACAGCTAATACTGAATTGTTTTCTGTTTCATAGAGTTTGGAAACATTTTCAACTTCCAAAACATTTTCGGGGGTTGTGTCACTTTCTTTTGATTCCCATTTATCATGTCCTAACCAATTTGTAATCACATCCATAAGTACCTCATCTGCTTTTTCTTTCAATTTTTCTTCTGCAATGCACTCGCCCGCAAATAATTCATTCAAAGTAACGTCTAAAAGAGTGCATAAAGGCATAAACAAAGACAAATCCGGCATAGACCGTCCGGTATCACATAGTTAAAGATATTGGTATCATTCAATCAATTTTGCCGATAAAGCGGTAGAAGATTTCTA
>QZDX01000013.1 GCA_009917555.1 bacterium 1XD21-13
ATTTATTGCTGAACGTATTATAACATATGGAAACCCAAATGAAAATCCGGGAATCTTGTTTACAAAACGGGATTTTCAATTACAAACAGGGAATCTCGATTACAAAACAGGATTTTTATTTACAAATCGGGAGTCTTGGACTACAAACGGGATTCTCGGCTTGCTATTCACCCCAACCTCTCATTCTATAAATTTATGTTACCATTTATATGACATTTTGTCAAACATAATTGACATTTAAATTTTTTCCAGCAGGAATTACGCTAGCAGAGATTACAAAGACAGAAACATTACTTAGCTAAATCCTTTCCTAGTGATTCGCTCCGCTCAAGCTTTATCCATAAAAAAAGACGAACCCTGCATAAAAGCAGAGTTACGTCCAGAAGCCTGACTCTTGTTCCTTCTTTTTTACCTCTCCTACAAACTAATCAATCTCCATCCTTAATACCCATAATTAATCCCCGTAATCAAGAACTCCCCATTCACCACTCCAAAGGTAACACTGGCGCTTCCCTCCATATCATAATCCATCAGTGTAAATCCGGCCATACTAGGCGCTAAATCCTGGGGATCTGCCTTTTCAATGGAGCTCTTAAGCCCCTCCGAGAACAGCTCCTGCGGATCGAGCTTCAGAAAATCCTCCCTGGTCTCCACTACGTCCACTCCATCCAGTCCAACGTAAACCGGAAATCCGGTCAGATCCGCAAGCTTTTCCAGATCCATCTCTGCCAAAGCCTCCTTTATGAGAGCGGCAAAGGCAGATACCTCTTCCATGTCCGCATCAAAATTATCCAAATCACTGTCCGGCTCCTGTGCTTCTTCCTCAGTGCTCTCCTGCTCCGGGCCAGCCTCCGCCTCTGGCACCGTTTCGGATGCAGCTTCTCTGTCAGCTTCCGTTGTCTGCTCCTCCACCGCCGGAAGCTCCTCCTTTTTCTTGGCGGAGCCACAGGCCGCAAGCCCCATGACCATAACTAAAACCACAAGTAAAACAAATCCTCTTCTTTTCATTTCCATCATCCTTTCCTTACAAAGCAATCTCAAATTCCACTTCCCCGGAAGCTCCGGGCGCAATCGCATATTTTTCAAAAACAATCACCGGATTCCCCTTCTCATTCACATAAAAATCAGGTTCCGCCTCAATCGTCTCAAAGCCACCCTCCTCCGGAGCAAAGAAAGTCTCACCCTTCCGCGTCCGCTCCTCTATCTGCCCGCGGATGCATTCATTGGCCTTCTCCACATAATCCTGCCCCAGAAAATCCGCAAGCGTCAAAAACTCATTACTCTCCAAATCCAGATTGTAGTACCGGGTTTCCGCATAAGCGCTCGTCCAGCTCTCCGTACCCTTTACCACAAAGGACAGCACATCCTCTGTCTGATTCTTAATCTCATACCACACATGGATACGGATGTCATGCTCCGCCCATTCCTCTTCCGTTCCGCCTGTTTCCAGAAACGCCTTCTTATACTCCTCCGCTCTTTGCACAGCCTCACGCTCATACTGCGCCGTCATTTTTTCAATCTGGGCGTTGACCTCGTCCGACAGCTCCCGGCCGTTCTCACCCAAATCAACTCCGGGAATCTCTGCGGCAATCTGCATATCCCCTTCCGTTTTTTCATAAGACCGGATGGTAAGTATCCGCGCAAGCTCCCCGATCACCGGAATCTTCTGAACCTCCATCGCAAACGCTTCACTGGTATTCAGCCCGATGGTTGTCACCACCATAAAGGCCGCCGCCATCCCCAAGGCCCATTTGTAAACCCTTTTGCGCCGGCTTCGCGCCAGACGTTTCTCTCTCTTTCGCCGGGAAAGCTCAATCGCTTCCTGAACCCTTCCCTCCAATTCCTTCGGAATCGCAATGTTCTCATAGGTTTCTCTGCTCTTCTCCAACTCTTTCAAACCTTCATTCCCTCCATTTCCACACGTAGAGCCTTCAGGCCCCGGTAAAGCTTCGCCTTCACTGTATTCAGATTCAGTCCCGTAGCCTCCGCTATTTCCTGCAAAGACAATTCCTCGTAAAATCGAAGCCGGATAATATTCTGCACCGCCACGGGCAGCCCCTTGATCCGCTCAAACAGATCCTCCCGCTCCGCATAATCCGGGTCGCAGACAAATACCTCCTCATCAAGCGGTTCCTCCAATAAAAGCTCCTTTCGGTTTTTCCTGAGAAACGTCATACTCTCGTTCATCAGAATCCGGTAAAACCAGGTTCGCACCGCACTGATATCGCGAAGCTCACGTGCATGTTCCAGAGCCTTGCAGATGGCATTCTGCACGACATCCATAGCATCCTGCTCATTTCCAACATTGGAATAGGCCAGGCGGTAAAGCCTGTTCTGATTTGCCAGTATGTATTCTACAATTTCCTCAAAATAATCCTGCTGCATTTCTTACCTCTTATTCCAGTACCGTATCTCCCTTCCAGTACCGTTGTAAGCCGTCAGCAAAAATGTCAAAATTCATCATTTAAAATGTCAAAAACTTTGTATGAAAAAATTTTTTGTAAAATCCAACACTTTTTCCTTTTATTTTAAGAGATTAATTCACTAGTTGAAGCTATCTTTAAACATGTTTTAATCTATTTTTAAAATCTACAAATTTTAAGAGGTAAATGCAAAGACAACTTTTTCCACCGAAGAGCAGGTTATTGGCACATGGATTGATGGCAAACCATTATATCGCAAGGTTATAAGTACAACGGCTAACTGGAGTGCGGTCAATCAAACTATACCGCACGGCATATCAAATTTTGGACATGTAATCAACCTTACTGTTTTTTTAGGGAGTTATTTGTTACCCTATTTTAGTAACGGAGCAGCAATGACATACGTATCAACCGTTAATAAAAATGCCATTGCTGTAATAAATTCGGCCACTTGGTTAGAATATCGCTTAGTAGCTATAATTGAGTACACAAAAGCTGAATTATGATTCAGTCCAATAAAATTTGCCAGCCACAGAGCCGCCAGCGGGATTTTGCGAAGCTGATATAATATCACCTTTACAAACAAAAACTGTATTATACTCGCTCACGGCGCCGCCAGCAGTTACACATCCAATACCAGCAACAATAACGCCATTAACCGTAGCAGTACCGCCGCTATATAATGCTCCTGTAGTCGCAATCGCCAACTCAACTATGCCATTGTGGTGGGCCGTGAACGGGAATGTAATATTTTCGCTTTGATCCCAGATATATTTTGGCATCTTTGCATTTACGGCTCATTTTGCCCCTCATGGTATACTATCCACATAAATATAAGGAGGACAGCCACCATGAAAGAGCAATTAATTAATGATGTGCTACAATTTTTGTCTGGCAAATTACCGCCAGAGCACAACACAGACCTACGTCTATATCTGTATTATCAATTAGCCGAATATGACGTAATCAAAAAATGTACGGATATCGCTGTACAGGACGAGAAAACCTATATGGAATACCTCTATATGTACCTAGCCGCATTAAAAATGGCTGGACGGAGCGACAAAACCATCGACCACTACAAGCTTCAACTTGGCCTTTTGCTCAATCATCTAAAAAAGCCCATTCACGATATTACTACAGAGGATCTATTTACTTACCTAGCACAATGTAAAGCTCTTCGGCAAGTGGGTAACCGTTATCTTAATAGTAAACGTATTTGTTTTAATAGTTTTTTCTCCTGGCTCCAGAAAAAAAGACACATTGTCTATAACCCGGCAGCGGCCCTTGACCAAATCCATTATGAGAAAAAGGTTAAGAAGCCTTACACGGATGAAGAGCGTGAAATCTTGCGCTGTGCCTGCAAAAAGGAAAGGGATCTCGCTCTTATTGAGTTGTTATATAGCACTGGTATGCGTGTGGGTGAACTTGTACGTCTGAATCGCCAGGACATCCACTGGGATACCATGGACTGTATTGTTTTTGGCAAAGGCTCCAAAGAACGGGAAGTATATCTCAATGCCTCAAGCTGTTATCACCTCAAAAAATACCTACTATCCAGAACTGACACGAACCCTGCTTTATTTGTTTCGGCAAAGGCTCCGCACTTACGTATAAGCGAACACGGTGTTCGCCAAATGTTACAACGCCTGGGGCTCCGTGCAGGTGTAGAAAAGGTGCATCCACACCGTTACAGAGCTACAGCCGCCACAAATGCATTAAATCGTGGTATGCCAATACAAGATGTTCAAGCATTGCTTGGCCATGAGGATATTAGCACAACTATGATCTACTGCACTGTGGCACGTGATAATGTTCGAGCAGCACATAAGCGTTATTTAGCAGCATAAGTTTTCAAACTCTGACACTCCCGGATCACTTCGGGAGCTTTTGGCGTGCATTTTCTCCAATCCCGCACCATTTTTTATAATTCTGTTTTGATTCTCAATCCCTTTGTACTTCCCCTTTCTCCCACTCTTTAAGAGCTAAATGCAAAGATAGATGGTACAAAACTAACTGTGCTTAATGGATCCATAGTTATTGGAGCTTTTACAGCGCAAGATCAAATCAAAACGTATAAAATTAATTTTGCTACATCATTTACAGATGATAATGTGATGGTATCCATATTTTGCGGTGACGGATATCTTGGGTTGGGCGTGAGCGGCATTACTAAAGATGGTTTTACTCTTAAAGCTCGAAATGAATGGACCGGCAATCTTGGAGCTCGGACAGTAACATGGCAAGCAATTGGCTATAAATCATGATTTATAGCCTATGATTTTAATTGGCACACACGATTCATTGTTTATTTGGTTGTTTACTATTGCGTTTTCGACTGATAATACCGTATCGCTTTTATACACTAAATCTCTCCTATATGATCCCAGTATAAATAACACGGCATCGTAACCCTTAATCGCTTTAATGCTTGACATTTTTTTGATATTGGTATTGCGGAAAAATACCTCATAATAATCGTAATCATCTGCTGATAATATAATATCCTGTGCCGCAAGCGCTTTTGTTGGGTTTGGATTCTCCCACAATATAGTGCCCCGCATCTTTGCATTTAGGTCTTGAAACTCCCTCCCAACATTAGTTGGCTCCACTACCGCTTCGTCCCACTCCCCTGCTGCTTTATCCGAGATAAACCGATACAGTACATTATCTCTAATAGCATAATCACCCGCCAGATAATTTTTATCAGATGCATATTCATCTGACACAACGCTTAAATCCCCTGCTCCATTGCCACCAATCGGTATATAGGTACCTGTGATTGCATCCCAGCGATATGTTGTATTCGTTTCTATGTCTATATAAGATATCCCAGCCTTTCCAGTTTCAGGAAAGCTCTCTAAAACCCCTTCGTAATTTTTCCCCTCTTGAGCCGCTGTGTTTGCTACTTCGGCTGCTTCATTGGCTGCTTCGGCTGCATTCTCTGCTGCATTTATAGCGTTTGTAGTATCCTGCTGCCTTTTAGTTTCTGCTAATACTCTTTTGCTCTCTTCTTCCTGAATCTGTGTTTTTAATTCTGATATGGTTTGTACTTCCGCATTGGCTGCCTCTGCCGCATTATTGGCTGCATTCGTTGCTGACAAAAGATTCTCGGTTAACTGTCGCGCCAGTTCTTCCGCTATCTGCTCTGATGTATCAGACATGGAAGCTTTCAAAAACTCCACCATATCTTCATATGTTGCAATCTGCTTTACAATCCCAGGCTTATAGCAGACATACAAAGACCGGCCATTAGATGCTCTAGGATCTCCCTCTAAAATAACTGCAAGCTCCTTTGCAAGTAGTTTGTTGGGATCAAAATCTTTATAAGCTCCACCCCTAAGTACTATAGCCATAATCTATCCCTCCATTCGCCTTTTTATAAAATTATTAACCGCATCAATATGTCCCTGGAGCTCCTCATCCAGCACAATAAAATTTTCCCTAAGATTCTGATTTCTCAATTTCCCGTTTTCATCAACTTCAGAATATGTAAAACTGATTCTCTGTCCTTCACCTGTTACATGACTTGTAAAGCTAGTTAATAATTTCTTCATTCCCTAACATCTCACTTTCATAATTTACTAAATAATTTACCGCCACTTCCTCATAATCAATACTTTGTTCCTCTGGGTTTTCATCAAATACTCCAAGCCTTTCATACTCATAATCTCGTTGTCTGGCCTTCGATTCCCAAGAAAACTTTAAACTAGGCGTTCCTTTTACCAAAAAGTATTCCGGACATTTTATCTCTACCCAGATATCCCCTACTCCTTCTTTCTGTAAAAATACCTGATATTCCTGCACCGTAGATATTGTTTCTATAAAGATGGGATCAAAGTAGATATAGCATAAGCCATTCTCGTCCAATTTACCCGAACCAATATCTCCGAACATGGGGGAGGGTGTTTCGTAGCAATATTGAAGCACTTTTCCAAAATCATTTGTTTTAATAGCCCTGCTCTTAGTTCCCTCACAAATTAAACGCTGATAAAAGAAAGCATCTATGCCAACCATCATCTGCTTGATATCTCCACCAGCATAGAAAGCCCAACCATCAATATCTCTCCTATGCATAGCTATGTACCTTGCTCCAATAGAAGTTGAATAATAAGGGGTTATTGTAGTTTCTGTTTTCGCCCCCTCTTCCACAGAAAGGAAATACGGGTTTGCATTTAACCAAATATCATTGCCATTGTTCCTACCATTAAATTCCAATACAGATTGCTCTTTGGAATCGGAGCGGATCATGATTTTACCGCCCGTAATATTCGCATTTGCACTGTTAAGCGTGGTTGCGTTTACGGTTCCGGTGAAACTTCCCTCGTTAAAATGTACCCCCGTATTGTCAATATACCCCACCTGTTCGCCAGTGGCATTCAAGATCTTTAAGATTCCGTTCCCGTTCCCATTACCTCCCAGGGTAAGCGTTCCGCCCCTGGCCCAGCTGAAATTGATGCCAATGACGGATAACACGTTCAACACGGAGTTGCCGCTGGCATCCATCCCCGCAACCCATGTGTTCCCTCCGTCATTGGATGCCATAAACCCCTGTTCTGATTTCTTCCAGATTATCTGTGATTCCGAGAGTTCCGGCTTATCATGCTGGTATATGATCCTTCCGCCGCTTTCCGTCACCTCCACGGTCTCGAACAATCCCATGCTGTTGGCCATGAGGCTTGTCATATCCCGCACGGCCATGTCGTAGGTGGAGAGCTGCTTTTGGACTTCCTTTCTTGCCTCTGCAATCGTCTTGGAAGCAGAACCGTACCGCACCACTTTATTTGCCGAGGGTGTCTTGGCATCACAGGACAAGCTTGTATAGTCTCCTATGGTGTAAACCACCTTTGTCAGATAGCAGGCATAAGAATTTCCCTTATGGTCACTAACGTAGGCACAATCCCCCGCCTCTATTGTTGGATCTCCCAGACAGGAGCATGACAACGGACGAAACCTCATTCCAATTATCTTCCTTCCCAGATGCTCCGCTATTCCCTGCTCCCGTCCGGAAAGTATCAATGGATTCTTCTCAATTGCCAGAACGTAACCTTCTTCCCCAAACAAACAGGCCGCTTCCTCCCCATCCGCCGTCACTTGAATGCCCGTAATCACCACGTCATCCGTGTTTACGTTCAGGCTTGCAAGGTGATAAATATGGTGATACCGTGCCATATCTCCAATGGTTCCTCCATAAATATCATCCCCTGACACATACCGTTCCGGGGATAGGTCATCAAAGAAACCTCCATCTACGGAATCCCCCGTTTCATAAATCTCCGGGGAAAAATAATCAAACCGTCCCCCATCCACATCATCCGTCCCATCAAAAGCGGACGTGTCATACCACTTAAATTCCAGTGCCCCGTCCACATTGCATCTGGCAAAGCATCCCGCTATCTGGGCGACATAGGAAAGTACTTCCCGACAGTTCATGTCTGCATCCGGACGCTTGTCAACTATATAATCATCCCTGTCAAAACGGCTGCTGGCCAATGATACCCCGCAATAAAAACAGATGTCCTGTACTATCTGGAGCAGCGTGGCCGGATACCCCGTAGGCACATCAGCATAGCTGCAATCAAACTTGGCCATGTGATCCAACGCCGTAAGATTGATCGTCATTCCAGGCGAGGTTGGAGCATCCACGGTAAAAACCCCTTTCTTCAGATACTCCATTCTCCCATCTGCCAGCATCCGGCCATCCCAGATCCGTATTTCAGCCTCGTAAAAATCATAAGGGCTGAAGCGATCTCGCTTATTCCTAAGCTGGAGAGTCAGCTGGTTGATTATCGCCGCACCTATTTGAAACTCATTGTCTCCCGAAACGCAGTCCTCAATCTGTAATCCCGATTCCAAGATATCTTCGTCCGTAATGTCCAGCGTCGTTCCATCCGCAAACAAAATGTTTCCTTTGCAATGAGAACGTTTTTTTGCTTGTTCTCTATATTCCTTACTTGTATGTATCATCACGTCACCTATTTTTGAACAAAATTAAATGAGATACCTTTCCAACGTACTTTTCCTTCCTCCAAAGAGTAAGCCGGGTTTTTTCTGTCTCCTACATAAAACGACTTGGTTGTATAAACAAATGGAATACGAGGATCCGGATATGTTACCTCAAACTCTTCCTTGTTATCCACGGCATTTAGTATGAGTGCGGCTTCTCCCCATTTTAAAACCTGCCAGGAAACTTCCAACGTAACCTTGGTGGCGACGATATCCTTGTAACCATCCCCATTATTCAGACGTCCAGCCTCTTTTGAAGATATATCTTGAATGTTCACCGTAAAAGAAGTGGGAAAAGGAATTTCAACCCCGTCTATTTTGAATACGTCCATAAACTTCCTACACCTCCTGCGGGCTATACCGCCGGTTCAGACTTGCGTTTCCCCTGTTCGCATGTCTTGCTATATCCTCATCACCAATATAAAACTGCATATACTTTTGGAACATGATTTCCAGCACACGGTACAGCGTATCATACAGTTCCTCCTTTGTGATGCCGCCGCTCCCATACTCATGGATCCGCCCTGCCAGCTGGCGGATCCATCCGGTATTCCGTTCCAAGGGCATGACCGCTTCCGCTCCATTCTCTCCAATGACCGCAGGTGTCGCCCTAGTCACCACGCCGCCCGCTGCCAGATAAGGAATTTTCGGGATATTGGGGCCAAAGTGTTTTCCTCCAACCAGCGGAACCCAATCAGGAATGTCTATGGAAATCCTATTGATGCCGGATATCGCCGCATTTACCAAGCTAATCACCGCATTCAGCGGAGCCTTTATTAATGCTCCCAACCCGCTCATAACTCCGGAAAAAATCTGCTTGACACCCTCCCAAGCCATTCTCCAGTTTCCGGAAAAAACGCCTTTTATAAAAGTAATCATCCCATTAAACACCTGCTTTATCCCTTGCCAGATGCTTTTCACTGTAGCCATAAAACCATTCAGCACTTCTCCAAAAATCCCAAAGTGCTTCGTCCAATCCACGGAAAAAATGGTAGTCAAAAAAGTGTCAAACTCCTGGAACTTCGCCTGCACCGCAGACCAGACCTCGTTCGCCTTTGCTTTCACGGTATCCCAATTTTTCACCAATAATACAATGACCGCAATCAATGCACTTATAATCGCTATCACGATCCCTATCGGACTGGTAAGGAACGCCATTGCGGCGCCCAACGCCGTTGTAACCCCCGTCGCCACCGCAGCAATCGTGTTCCAGATTAAAATGACCGCATTTACCAATTTCACCGCAGCCGCCACGGAGCCTAGTATCACGGCAATTACTTCCATAATCGCCTGGTGCTCCGAAATCCATTTTCCTATGGCTTCCAGCCATCCGGCCAGCGTTTCCAGTATTGTACATATCGCTCCGCCCGTCCATGCTGCGAGCGGCTGGAGGAAACTCTCCCACAGCCAGCTTCCCAGAGGCTGGAGGGATTGAAGCACCGCATTCACCGCCGTGATTGCCGATGCCAGCAAGTCAAAAAATGCCGGAATCACATCCTCTATGGTCCAGGACGCAAAAGGAAGCAATACATTTTCATACATCCATACCAAGCCGTCGCATATCGTGGATGTCAATGGCTTGACGGCTTCCAATAATCCATCAAAAGCTTGTAAGATAGGTGAAAAATCAAGTCCTGCGCTCCAAACGGCCGTAGCCTCTGACATTTGATTCAACGCTCCCAGAACAAGCACTAATAAGTCAAAAAGCTTTTGTACAATCTGTGTCCCTGTGTCGTTGAATTTCCATGCATTATCAAATCCAACCGCAATGTTCCCAACTGTCAAAAGAATATTCCCAAGGATATCCAATATGCGGCTGCACACTTCCAGTCCCGTCCCGTTGGTCCAGACCTCAGCAAAGCTTTTCCCGATATCCGCAAGCAGGCCTTTGATACCTGATACCGCAAACCTGGCAGCTTCTATTACTCCGGCTCCTTTTGCGTCCCATGCTTCTTTAAAGGGCCCAAAAATAGTGGACAAGATATCTCTAAGCTTTCCGGCCGTCCCTTCCGCTTCAGACAGTCCGGCGTTTACTCCCCCGGCTCCTCCGGAGGAATCCGAATCTTCAAGCCTGTTTATTTCATCAAAGCCCATGAGCTGCTTCTGTTTGCCAGCTCCTCCGGCGGCCTTGGAAGCCGCGTTCAGTCCTTTGGCCGTCTTCAGGCTTTCAGAATAGGTCTTTCCAAATATCCGGCTTATTACATTTGCCATCATCCCGGACAATGCGGCCAGGGCCCTCATCAGCGCATTAATCGCCGGGAGGGCGGCTGTATAAATGGACGCAAAGGAGACTTGAAGATTGGTTTTAATGGTATTTAAAGATGCCGCAAATTCCCGGTTGGTACTAAGGCAGCTTCCCAGATAGGAACGGAAGCCTGACAATGCCGTCCGCATGGCCTGGAACACCACTACCGACAAAAACATTCCTTTTAAATGTGAGTTCAACCGTCCGACACCCTTATTTACCTGTGAAAAGCCTTTTGTAACTGCGGACGTGGAACTCCTGGCCGAAGAAGCCAAGCCTTTCAGCTTCGCCAATATCTGTGTCAGTTTCGTTCCGGTTCCGGGCGGGCTCTTGCTGTTCAATACCGCATCCAGCTTCTCCCTGGTTGTCCCGGCCTCATTCTTAAGACGTTCCAGCTTGGCCGTCTCCGCATCAATACGGGCCATCAGTTCCTGTGCGGATGTGGATGTTTCCGGGCTCATGCGCACCTGCTCCAGCTTTTTCTTAAGCTCATCCACCTTACGGCCAAGAGCTTCATACTTAGGTTCCAGGGTATCCACCTGCTCCGATATCTGCCGGAATGCCTCTTTGCTGCCGCCGCTTTTCGCCGCCGCCTCATAGACCTCATATTGATCCAACAGTTCATTCATTTTCTGCCGGGCCGCAGCAAATTCCTTTTCCGCTGACTTAAGCTGCTTTTCCAAGCCTGTAACGCCCTTGTCCTGTGTCATCCCGCTAACCAGACCCTCATACTTGTTCCGCAGGCTCTGGATGACATTTTCCTGCTGGGTAATCCGCTCCTTCTGGCGGTTCAGCTGTCCGGTCAACTGCTCCAGCTCTTTTTTTGCCTTCTCCGTGCTGACCTTTCCCATGGCCCGGGTGATCTTTGCTGTCTCACCGTCCACGGCCTCACGCATTTTCTTTGTTTCGGCCTTGACGCTTCCCATGTCCTTCTTATATCCGCCCAGGGCAACCCGTATTGCCACCTTCAACTCGTGCAGGGTCTTGCCGTCCGCCATGTCTAACTCCTTTCCCGTCTCCTCTGCTGATTCATCCGGAAAGCGTGCTGCATTCTCTGTGCCTTATAAAGCAGCATCTCTCCGGAAAGCTGTCCTTCGTCCTCTTTCTTTGTTTCCGCCTTATCCCTCTGAAACAGATCCGGGAAATATTCTGTCAGAGAAAAGTGAACGCCTTCTATGTCCCTGCCCTGTCCTAATGTGAACAAAACCTTCTCAATCAGGTTGCTCCCAAAAACGTCAAGCAGGGAGATTGCCTTCTGACTTTCTTCCTGAAGCTGTCTTTCCTTTCTCCTGTTCCAGCTGTCAATCAGGTCAAGCACTTCATGCACCGATAGCTGATAAAACAGATCCGGCGTGTATCCGCAGTCTAGGAATTCCTCATAAAGGATTTGCATCTGTTCCATCTGGTAGTCATAATTGTAAAGTCCTAAATGCTCTCCTGAACCTTCTCCATGGAATCCTCCATGTCCTCGACTACCGAATCGGAGAAAAAACCGGATACCATGAAAATCTGGAGGTACACGTCCACGTACAGGTTAAGCTGCGTGCCGCCCTGCTCCTGGTACCTGTCGTACATTTCAATTATGTTTTTCAGCTTAATCCCGTGCTTCCATGGAAGTGCCGCCGCATGAATTACCTGGAGCATGGTGGTAAGCGGCGGAATGTTGTCTTCGTCCCCCAGCATGGAAATGAGGTTTTTCCGGTACCTCTTTTCCAGTTCCAGCACCTGGGGCGTTGTAAGCTTAAGCTTCAGCTTCTCTTTGCCGATGTTCCAAAATGCAAACGCTGGCCGTTTCTGCTTTCTCTCTTCCATGGAAATTACATTTGTATCACTGCTTCCTGTTTCTTCCCCTGCCTGGTTTTCTTCGTTTTCGTATTCGTTGATTCCAACAAAGTTATCCATTTTATTGCTCCTCTCTAATCAATGATGCCATGCCAGCATCCTGACATGGCATGTCTTCTTGTTTCGTCTACACGGGATCCGTCACTTCGATGTCACTCTGCAAAGACATCTTAACCACCAGATCCACAACGGTATTGGTTCCTCCTCCGCGCTTGAAGCCGACAGAGGGGATCGCTTTGTAGGTAAAAGTTGTTCCATCTGTCCAGGTTTCCTTGAATTCCAAAACAGTGTCGCTGTCCGCATACGAGCGGAGCATCCGGTAAGCCGAGCCCTCCGCGTTCTTCGTATGCACGAAGGTGTACTCCATGTCGCCGTAATCTCCAATACCCGGCTCATAGCGCTTATTGGCCGCATTTAACGGAGTGTTCTCCACTTTTTCCTTTTCATTGTTCATGTCCGGAACCGTTTTTAGATCTGGAAGATCCACAAACTGTTCCGCTTCCGGGAACTTCACTCCCAGAAGAATTCCATTTGCAAGCATTCCCTGCTCCTCCTTTCCTACCTGGGGGAGGTGATCCTCCCCGTCTCTTCCTCCACGATGCCCTCAAACCGCATAATCTTATGCTTACGCTGGCTTTCGTTGGCATCCATGCACCCGGTCCGGATAAGGCCGAGCTCCCCGTTTAATTTTTCATCCACCGCACAGGCCAGGGCGGACGTGCTCCTTTTATTCCAGATATCAATACGGTACCGGATATAGGATGTGATCACCTTGTTTCCGGACATGTCCCTGGACTTGTTTTCCTCTTCCGTGTATTGGATCTGGGTGTCGCCCGTGAAATCATCCGGAAAACTGTCTGACACGTCCTTCTCCGGAACGATGGTTTCCAGCCGCCTTGCTATCTGTTCCTTGATATTGATCATCTTGTCTTTTCCTCCAGGGCTTTTCGGATGTCCGCCTCCAGCTTGGCTTCCAGCTGATCCTCGTTGTCCTTTAAAGCCGGGTACAGATAAGGCTGTGCCGCCTGCCCTTCCACGTACCGGATGCCTGCGTCCGTCTCACTCACCAGGGACGGGATCCTTGCCCTCCATTTTTCAGAAGAGTACACGACACCAGCATCCGGAGCCGTCCCCGCATGGTTGGCGGCTCCCACCGGACCCGTGCCGAACTCCACAAAGACGGCGTGATCCGAATTGGTATGCACGGTATCCGTAATCTCCTCACCTTCCACCTCCGTTGTATGGTTGATGGACTTCCTGAGATCCCCGATGTCCACCGGGGCACGCAGCCTGGCATCATCACGGACAAATTCGCCGCAGGCCTCCACGGATCGGTAAACCTCCTCTTCAATCCCGACCAGACCATCCAGCTGGGCCAACAATTCCTCCAAGCCTTCCATCATTGCAATCTCTCCAACAGGATGTTCAGGTGGCCCGTGGGGTGGATGGACACGATCCGATAATCCGGATCCTGCTCCGGTCCGGAATATACACAGACGCCATCACCGGCCGCCATGCTGAAAGCATGATCTCCAAACCAGTAGGTTTCCACCCCGTCCTCATTTGTAATGGTATAGGGTTCATCCAATAGAAGCTTTTTCTGATACTGCTGGATATTGCCCGCCTGAACCTCGGCCATCCTTCCGGAACCGGAATATATGGTAGCATGAAGTTCTACATATTCCGGAGAATAAGCGGCGTATTTCTCGCCCTCCCGGCCCCTGACCACCTGCTTTTTCTTTAAATAGCATTTACTTTGATATCTTAGCCTCACGTGCCACCACCGCCTGCTTTAGTTTCCGATACGACAATATCCGCTTCATCAGGTCCTCCGGAACATCCTTCAGGTATGCGTAATGCACGCTCACGTCCCCCTCGGTTCTGCTTTCCTCCCCTGCCGCCAGAATCCTTCTTGCATAAATTTCTCCAAGGGACAGCTGCAGGTTGCTCATACGGGGCGTAATGGTAGTCCGATTGCATACGTCCAGAATCATTCCTTCGGCATCATTAAGTGCCTGCTCCAGAACCTCCCGGCCAGCTTCCGGAATCCGTCCGGAAAGCTCTTCTATCATTGTCATGTTGCCTGTTCCCCGTCTTTCTCGGGGCTTTCCTGTTTTTCTTCCGCCCCGGCTTTCTCATTGACATTCTTCTCTTCATTTTCTACTTCCTTTCCATCCTTTTCATCTCCCGCTTCCTTTCCATCCTTTTCATCTCCCGCTTCCTTTCCGGCTTTTTCGTTCTTTCCGGAAGCCGCTTTCTCTGTCTTTTTTTCCGCTGCGGATTTTTTCTTCTTAGGCTCTTCCTCCTGCTTTCCCTTCAGCTTAAAGCCCTGCTTCTCGTAAAACAGCCTGTAAGCCTTTTCCGTTGCCTGAATCTCATACCCAGATTTATTCACATAAGTGTTCATCTTCATTTTCTCTCTTCCTCCTTATTCTCCTGTTGTTCCCGCAGGAACCAGTGCCGCAAACGCCGCATCCTTCACAACCAGAAATCCAATCCGCATGGTTGCCTTAATAGCGATCAAATCCTGCTCTGCAAGGGAAATGGGCTTTCCATCCGCATCCAGCGTGTTCTGGAGCGTTGCCTCCTTCAGGATCTCATATTCGATTCCATCCCGGATTCCCACCAATGCCTTATCAAAGTCACCGGCAATGACATCCGCTTTGGTCTTGTCCCATGCATTATTACGAGAGAAATCGATCGGATTGGAATAAAACTCATTCTGATCTGTCCCCGGAACAAACAAAGCATTTCCATTGGCATCACGCAGCTTACGGAGATCATTTTTAATTCCATAATGAGCTGTGAATCCATTTACATCCGTCCCGCTGTCCTCTACCAGGGCCATAACATCTGACACATCCAGATCAAGCCCGCCAATTTTCTTTTCTGGATTTGCATTAGTCCCTCTAACGATCAGATTCCCTGAATCTGTAGCCGATTTGAAAATATTCGTTGTAAAGGGTGAATCCGTACCAAAGAGGCAAGAGGCGTCTATCAACGTATAAAATGCCTCTGTAATGCTATCCTTCACCTCTGAAAAAACATCAAAAACCGAATCTTTAAGCTTCTCCTTTGTTGCCGGAACGATAATCGCCATCTTCTTTGCAACCAGCTCCGGATAAATCCAGACTGCCTTCGAAGTCTTGATTCTCTTTCCTTCTCCTACCCAGTAAGCTCCCACCCCGTCCGTCATGACCGGAACCTTCATCCTGTCCGATTTCATGGAAACCGACCTGGAAAGCCGGAGGACGCTGGATCCCCTAGCCACGTCTTTCACGATGTCCGTTGACAATTCCTCCGGAACCGAACCATTAAGCTCCTCCATTAAAATTCCTTCTGCTGCCATTTCTTTTCCTCCTTATCTTCTCGCCCTCTGCGATTTTACGATGTCCGCATACGTGTTACCCTTTGCTTTTCCCCTGCCCGCACTCCCCGGCTCCGCCGCCTTGGGCGCTCCGTTCCTGCGCAGTCTGGCATTTACCGCATCCTTTAACGCTTCCTGGAATGCCTTTACCACCGAATCCTTTGACTGCTTAAGGGCTTCCTCGTTCTCATAACTGAAACATTCCGCCAAGGCTGCCGGAAGCTGCTCCTTCGCCAGTTCTTCAACGGCTGCCGCTTTCATTTCACGGACGGCCAGAGCTTTCTCCCTGTCAGCAAGACCTTTTTCCTTCGCTTCCATCTCACGAGCCGTGAGCTCTTCCGGAGACAACTCCTCTTCCAGTCCTGCTCCTGGCTGTTGCAAGGCCGCCTCCACGGCTTCCTGCACCTTTGCGTCAAAGGCGGCCTTTATCTCCGGATTCTTAAGCAGCTCCTCCAAATCTTCTTCCGGGGATGTGGTTTCCCCTTCTCCGTTTCCATCTTCCGGCTCCGGAGGTTCTTCTGTCTGGCACTCCCCTTCCCCTATGCCTTCCACTCCATCCGTTTTTGTTTCATCCTCGGATATCGGAGGATCTTCTTTCAAAGGCTTCTTTTTTACTTCCTCACTCATTTTCATGCTCCTTTCCACATTTTTGCATTCTATAGCCTGGAATTTCAGGCACTAAAAAAAGACCTTTAAAGGCCTTTTGATAGTCGGTTAAACAATCGCTAAAACAACATAAAATCTATTTTTTACTTTCTGTCAGCTTGGCAAGTTCCTCCCGGCAGTATACTTTGTACGCCTCAAAAGTTGGAAAGCATTCATAATGGTAGCTCGGACATGATTCTCCAAGCTCTTCAAACTGCTTCCGCATTTCAACCAGTTCTGGATCCGTCAAAAGCCGGTCATCCTTAAATATATACATTAAATCATCTCCTCCATGGCAGCAAAGAGCTCCTTAAAAAGTTCCTGCCTGTCCAAAAATTCTTTATTTTTCATGGTTCTAATATACACCAGGTTTGCAAATATTTCCATAGGCACGTTCTTCTCATCTCTTTTCCAGTAAGCTTCCGGGTGCCCTGCATAGCCTTTTATTCTACCAAACGAAAGAGCACTGACAATATCACTAAGGGCCGCATCCTCCGGATACTTTCCAGACAACCATTTTCGAACCGTTTCTTCGTTCTCATGTAAATTTCTTCTGGCTCTCTCAATCGCACTTAAAAAACTTTCATTCTCCCAAGAATGTGTCCAAGTACAGTCTAAGCGATGCCCTAGCTCATGGGCATAAACAAAATTCATGTCATATTGTCCGAAATATTCATGTTCCGGATTGTAACGGAATTCATCCGCTTCCGGAACATAGGCATATGCACCGCCTAAGGCGGTATCCTCCACATAATCCGCATTGTCCTTGCTCATACGCAACATGCGGAACAGGTTGGAACCATCATCATTCTGTTCAAGAACCTTGTCAAAGTCTTCCAGCGACTTTGCCATGCCTTCATGTTTAATCGCAGGAAGCAGAAGCTTCCCGGTACCTACAAGCTTCTTATTCCACTCCTGGTAAGTCATGTCAGCAGGAACCTTATAATTCCTCCCCGTCTCTGGGTCTCTGGCTGTCCTTACCTTGTGTTTCAATCCTTCAATCTCATCAATAATAACGGATCGGCAAAAAGGATGAAGAGGCGGGATGTTCTTTCCCGGTCTGGCATCCTCTATCGCAATCAGCTTCCCATCCGCTTCCCTGCACTGGGGAGATGTCCTCTGATCCAGCGTTGCCACGAAACGTAGCTTCTTCGTCTCCCTTGCCTTTGCCGCTTCCAAGTCCGCCATGGCCGTGAAATAAGTTCCCTCCGTCCGGATGAGGCGCTCACAAGCATATTTCCCGGCGCCCGCAAGCCTCTGAAGCTCCTTTGCAAGCTTCCTGGAATTGATCCCGGTAAGCGTCCCCTTTAAAAGCAGCCCTTTCACCGTGTCCTCAATCCGCCCTCCATTCACCATAGCATTCTCCCAAACACGTCTGGAATAATGCTTTCCAGACCAATCATCTTTCAAAATCTCCTGAATAACGCCTTCCGGAATCCTGCTAAAAGAATAAGCAAAGCCCAGATACTTCTGGCAATCAAACACGTTATGAAGGTATTCCTCCTGAATAATATCAAAATACCGGGCCGTGCTTTTCCGGAGCTCCACATCTGCCATCCTGGAAACCTGGATATAAATATCCTCCTTCAGTGCTTCCAATCTGGTAATGCGCGCTCGATATATGGTAGCATCCAACTTTGCCATCAGCTGCTTCTTAATCTCTTCATCTTCTATCCATGCAATCCGCTTCCGGATAACCGCCACATCTTTCTGGCTTAACCGCCCCTCCAGGAGCTGTCTGGCTTCCTCTGGTGTCAGCCCATTCTTTCCGGAAAACCGGAAGAATATCCGATCAATGTCCCGGTTCAGTTCCTTTACCGCCGCATCATAAGCCTTATGGATCTCCCGGATGGCATCATCTGATCCTTTTTGGATCTCCTCCATCCGGTCATCCGCCCGTTTGATCCAATAGTCCTCATAGGCCATACCGCCACCTATTCTTTCTTATGGAAATCATAAGATCCAAAGGCTTTTGCCGAAGCTTGGGCCTCGGCCTCGGCTTCCTCCTGCTTTTCTTTCAGAAGCTTTTCCTTCTCTGCCGTTGGATCCAGTTCCGGATCATACCGCTGTAAGCGTGTCTCCCAGGAAATAAATCCTTCCGTCTCCTTCGCAATCTTTGCCATAGTCTCATCATCCACCGGAAGGGAGCGCTTCATGGACACCGTGATGGATGTATAGTCAATAAAAGTACCTGTAATATAGAAGATTTGGCAAAGCATCCGAAGCCTTCTTGCCAGCCCTTTCTTAAAGTACCTCTCCTTGGTCTTTCCCAGCTGCTCCAGTCCGAAGAGCTTGTACTTCATGGCGATTCCGGAGGAATTCCCCACGAAGTTCTCATCCGTCAGGCACGGGGTCTTTGAAAACTCGTGGATATCATCCTTGATCGCCTTTTTAAGCACCTCGATCTGGCTTTCATTCATGGTCTTCACCACCCAGTAAGCCTTGCCGCCCTCCGGAAGCTCCAGGATCCTCTCACGCTTGATAAACTCCGCCGTCTCGCTCCTCTCGTCCGCATCATCCCCCAGGGAGGAATTCTCAATGGCAAGCAGGGCATCAGCAAGAGCCTCCTTGTCATTGAGGCGGTCCGACTGGAGGAGGTTGTAAGCGTCAATCAGCGTGATCACCCCTTCAAAATCCCCCCGCTGCTTCTTGTTGTTTGAATATTCAATCAGGGGACAGTCGCCAAAAAAATGCTCCTGCACGTTGGTAAGCTGGTAGGACTGGGCCTGGTAAAGGCTCTTTGTCTCATAAGTGTATTCATAATAATCATCATAAACCGAAACCGTATAGCCCAATATGACATCCTCCAGGCTTTTCTTTGGTATGTAAGTAAACCCGAAAATCGTGTCATTACGAACGGTCGTGTCCACTACCACGTTGGTGGTTCTGGGATTTAGAACTGCCAGTTCCGGATAAGGTACCTCCTTGTCATTCATATAAAGCAGCTCGTAGCCCCTGCCAAAGGTGGAAATGTCGGTTCCCAGCTCCGCATTGTGGGAATCCTCCTCGTTCTTTTCGAAAAGCTTTTTGAGCATCTCGCTTCCATCTCCGCTGTAGCCAATGGCTGCACCATGCACGTACCCGGTCGCAATGTCCACGATGTACTCCGCATGGTTGGCCACCACCCGTACGTTGGCGGCCCCCTCCGGTATGGAACGCTTTAGGATCGCATGCTTCCCGTCCACATAATCATTCAGTTTGTTTAAGCGGCTTACCTTTTGCTCGTGCTCCTCAATGCATCTGCACAAAAGAGCCGCCGGAATGCTGCCATCCTCGTTTAGAAACGCCCTGTCCTTTTGTATCATCCCTGTCACTCCTACCGGATCCCCAGCTTTTCCTTTCTGGCGGTCCGCACTTTTTTCTTGATTTTAATCTCGCCGTCCATCAGCTCCACGACACCGGTCAGAACGTCCGGGCCGTCATCATGCTCCGTGGTCTTGTTCTTCCGCTGGTAGGCCATCACGTGCTTATAAAATTCTGGCCATCGTTTTTCCCATCCCTCCGGCATGATCACCCGTTCCAGGACGTTGGTGGAATGGGACAAAATTCTGGCACGCTTGTTATGGCTCTGGGTAAACCAGGTAATGTTCGTGCGCTTCCAGTGCCATCCTTTCAGAATCTTTTCCACGTTCCGGGCAAACCCACGGCCTCCGTTGTTTGATTCAATGGCCGCTTCCCTTACCCCGCACAGCTTCATCCGCCTGGCCGTCTCCTTTTCCGTAACCTCCATAGCCTCATCCGTAAAGTACACGTCCTGCACGTAGGCGTATCCGTCAACCTCATCAAAGCTGATACTGCACAGGTAATCGGCTCCTGTGTCCGCCGTATCCGTATAGTTCAGCTTCCGCTCGGCATTTTCCGGATCATAGGACAACGGATCGTAGGTTTTAAAGCCCTGTGCATACAAGGCTCCCGTCACGTCCACGGGCTGCTGCTGAAAGTTGGCCAGGAATATGGCCTTACTGGTCAGCTTTCTTTTGCTGTTCCATGACTTGAAAGACAAAAGATCCGGACACATCATCTCTCCCACGATGTCCCCGTTGTCATCCAGAGTCTCCTCCTCGATGCGGCTACATGGAAATTCCGGACATTCCTTACAGTGCTTCACCATCCGGGCGGAGCGGCAG
Organism: bacterium 1XD21-13; assembly: GCA_009917555.1. GTDB lineage: Bacteria > Bacillota > Clostridia > Lachnospirales > Lachnospiraceae > Laedolimicola. The sequence continues at coordinate 20,656 of QZDX01000013.1, forward strand.
TCAATGATTTTATAAACCTTGTCCGCATTCAGGCAGGCCGGATATTTGAGGGTGTACCATTCGTCCGCCTCTTCCTCCTCGTCCAGACGGCCGCAGAGGTCCTTGGTGGACCAGCGGGTCATGTTGATGATCTGATAGCCGCCCTCCTCGATACGGGAAAGGTAGGTATCCACGTACCAATCCCACTGCTCCTGCAATATCCGGTCATTAAAGGCTTCCGCATCGCTTTTAACCGGATCGTCTATCACTCCCAGACGGCAGCCTACTCCGGTCAGGGTACCTCCGAAGCTGGTACCCAGATAGCTGAAAAACCGCCCGGCCAAGGCCCAGATGTTCTTGGCCGCATCACCAAACTTAATCCGGGTGTTCGGGAACACGTCGGAAAAAATGGTAATGTTCTTGTCAATCTTCGTGGCGTCTATCCCGTCCCGGACGTTGCCGGAAAAACGGCTGGAAAGTGTCTCATTGTAGGATACGGTAATGACCGTGTTGTCATTGTCCACTCCCAGATACCACTGCTCGAACATCTGAAGGGAATAGCTCTTCCCATGCCGGGGCGGAATGTTCAGCTTCAGCTTTTTACAAATTTGGTATTCCGTCCCATTGTCCCTGTATCTCTTAATCTCTTCCGGCTCCGCAATATGCCATTCCACTTCCGGGGACGACCGTATGATACGGTCTTCCACCAGAGCCTGGAGCGTCTTCGCAATCTCTTTCAAATGCCAGCGGTCTTCCTTAAAAAACTTGGGGTTCATCAGCTTCTCATATTCCCAAAGATTTCTGGCTGCTGCTTCCTCCCTGGAGGGCTGCCTGCTTTTATTTTGTTTCTCCTTAAATTCCGCCGCCAGGCTTCCCATCCTTTAAGCCTCCTTTAAACCGCATTTAAAGCATCAAAAAAGAGGGGTTACACACCTTGGTTCCCTCCTTCCACTTGAAGCTTCCTTTTTATCTCCTGTCTCCGGAGCATTTCACAGGTTTCCCTCACCTGGGCCTGCGCATAGGTAAGGCCCTGCTCCCTGGCATCCATTACAAAAAAGTCCAAAGCATTTAATTCATATTTTTTCTTTCGCTTTCGTTTCCTCACGGCTATCTCTCATGGCTTAACAGCATTGCCGCTATGTCATGCTCTCTCCTTATGGTCTCCTGTGTTACCTGCATACGGTAATTGTTCCGGTACTCTCGATTTTTCTCCTTCTTATAGGCTCTGCGCCTCACTTTATTCCCGGCCTTGCGCCTTTCCTTTTCCTCCGCAAAGCCCGGACACGCCTTTAAGTAGACCGACACGCTCTGACGGGATATCCCAATACGGGCTGCTGCCTCTCCAATCCCTAAACCTTCCTCAAAATATAAATGATAAGCTTCCTTCTTCCAGTCATCCATTTGTTTTCCCTGCTTTACATTTTTGTCCTCATATTTTTGGGCGCAGTAAGGCTGCTGCACTTTGTTTTTCCCATGTCTGCCTAAAGGCCGTTTAAAACCCTTTTAACTTCCTTAAATTCATCTTTAACCTGGTTCTCCGTCCGATTCTCCATCTTTCACCCAAAATGGAAATATGGGGCTTACAGCGCTTCCATCAAACATGGTTCATTTCCGCTTCCGTTTCCTCTGCCAAGCTCATTAATGTGGAGGCAATCTCCGGATAATTTTCTCCAAGCTCCGAGAACACCTTTTCCTTCAAAAGGTTAAGTGCCACATGCACCGCCCCGCTTTCCTTCCTGGCCTGTATCTTGAGCTTCTCATTGGATACCTGCGCCCTTTGGAGGCTAGCAATGGACTTGGCCACCCCCGCCCGCTCCTTGGGATCCATGTCATCCCGAACCATGGCCTCCATGATGAGCTGGGAAGCCAGAAGGTTGTTGGCCTCGTGAAGCTCCGTGGATGGGCGGTCCGCATTGTCCTCTGCCAGGAGCTTTGCAAACTCCTTGGCAACCCGGACGCTCTCGAACCGCTTCAGGAACTTCCTTCCGTAACGGCCAACGGAAGAAAAATGAACATCTTCCCCCTGCTCCTTCAGGTAACCGGAGATCTCTTCATAGGTCTCCCCGTCAAGCAGCCGGTTCTCCACCTCCCGCCGAAGCTCCGGAGGCAGGCCGTCAATTTTTCCATGGCTCCTGTTCTGCTCTTCCATCCTTATACCTCGATTCCCGGAAGATCCGGCCCGTTTCCATCCAGGTAATCCACCCCTGCCGCCGTAATGGAATAAATATCCCTGCTGATCCCAAGCCTCCGGTTCTCCGTATGCTCTCTTTGGAGCAGCCCCTTCGCCTTCAGATAGAACAACTCCTTATCCATTTCCTCCGCTCCAAGCCCTGCTTTCCGAAGGGCTGCACCAAGAACCTGCGGGCTGCATCCTACGGGAGCGGCTTCCCTGCACAGCCTGAGGATTTCCCCCCGCATAATCTCTTTTTCAGCCAGCTTTACCATGTCACCCATCAATAATCACCCCCACATCCTCGATGTCGCCCTCCGCCAGGTTCACCCCGGCGGGCGTAAGCCAGATCACGGAATCCATCCAGTTCTCTTTGTTTACTTCCACATGTATGTACCGCTTGCCTTCGCCGCCCAGATAAAAAATGCATTTTTTCAAACTTTCCTCCGGAATCAACCCCTTGGAGCGGAGGGCGTTCCGAAGGGCGGCGATCCGGATATCTGTCCCATACGTCATATAAAGCTTTTCAATCACGTCTCCGCGAAGGATTTTAACCTCCGAGATTTCCAGTGCGTCCATCATGCGCCCCCTTTCCGGTCAATTTATTCTCCAGGTTCTGCACCTGGCCTTTGAGCTGCCCAATGTCCTGCTCATGTCTGGATTCCATCCTGCTAAGGGACTGCTCTATCTTTGCTATGGAATCCGTGATTTTGTCCAGGGAATTGAGCATCCGGTCCTGGTTGGCCATCAGGATGCTTTCCCTCTTTTCCGCCTCTTTCCGTATCAGGTTCTCACGCTTCTCCGCCTCCTGCCGGATCAGCTCCTCCCGTTTGGCGCTCTCCGCCATAAGCATGTCCTCACGATCCCGGATCGCCTTCTGTGCTTCCGAATTTGATTTTTTTACCCTCGTGTCATCATCCTTGGTCCGCTGAATAAAGAATACGATGAACACAACCAGGAGAACCGGGGTGATTCCCACGTCAACCACATTCTTTAAGAGTTCTACCATTGTCATCCCTTCCATGCCCGTCCCTCCATCAGTCAGACTGCCGGAGCAGTTCTCTAAGGTTTACGTTTCCTTTTGTTTCTTTCGCGGAACCGATAAGCTTATATCTCTCCTTCACCTCCGGAAGAAGCTCCTCAATCTTGTTCCTGATCAGAGCCTCCGTGTTTTTCACACAGCCCTCCAACGCCTTTTCCACGGATGGGGAAAGCTGCCTTACAATATCCTGGTAAGCCTCCTCGGAAAGCCCCGTAAGTTCCGTATAGCCCTTTTCTCCATTTTTCACGGCCTGACGTATGGCCGCAGCCTTTGTTGTCTCAATCCGGCTAAGCGTGGTCTGTGTAATACTATCTAGAACACGAATGGCCATGTCATAGGCTGCCGTAAGCATCTGGTTTTGCTCCGCCTGGGCTTCCGCTTTTTTCTTCTGAAAGAAAGCCCCAAGAATTGCAAACACATCTGTCAGAATCAGTAATGCCAGTGTTACCCCTACGGCTCCTGCCGCACTAAGAAAAATTTCTTTCCACATATGAAAACCTCCCAAAATTATAATAGACATTGCAAAGATTTCTCCTTACAATGCCTATTGTATCAGCCCGTCCCCACAATGTCCTTTGTACGGTACGTTTTATTTTACAATCCGTTTTGCACCGGTCCCAGCAGATCCGCAATGGTCATTTGTCCCGGTATCACCGGATGGCGGTATGTGCCGGTCCTAAGCTGCTCCCTGACCACGTTGTAGACGGTGGATTCGGAAACGCCATACTTTTTACTCAGCACCTTGATGTTCGTCCCGTCAAACTCCTTTTGAATCATACGATAAACCTTCAGCTTGACCACCTCACGCATCTGCGGAATGTAAATTCCGTTCCCTCCAAACATTTTCACCAGCTTCAGGAATCCGGGAACTCCCACGCACTCCGCTATCTGTCTGTGCTGCTCCTGCAAGTCCTCCAGGGTGATGTCGGATAGTGCAAGTTCTTCTGCTGCCATTTTCGCACACCTCCTGCACTTTTGCAATCCCTTTATGCCGCAAGGGATGTATCTGCCTTCAATGCTTCACGGGTCTTGCTTCCGCAGATGCCGTCCGGGAGCTTTCCGGAGAAGGTACCCGGATGCGATGCCTGGAACGCCCGCAGGGCAAGGTCTGTCTTTGGGCCGAATTTCCCGTCAACCACAAGCTCATACCCTGCTTCCCTAAGCTCCCATTGGAGCCACCGCACGTCCTCCCTCGCCAACCCTACGGTCAGGCGGTTATATTTCAGCAGCTTACCGGAATCCTTGTATGGGTTCATCGCCATGGTACCCGGCTTTACGGAGCCTACGCTGTCATACCAGAGATCCATATCCACGTTTCCGGAAATTCCGTGCACACGGCCCTTGCTGGAGAACTGCCAACCGCTTTCTCCTACGTTCGGCCTTAAACCGTCCTTTACCACACCTGTGTCACTGGATGAATAACGTGCGATCCAATATTTTGCCTGCAACCCTCCGCAGACATTCCGGTGCCAGTCCAGGTTGCAATAGATGTTACACTCATATCCGGCATTCCTTATCACCTTCATCCAGGCCTCCGCAATCTGCCTTACCTTTACCTTTCCAAGAGAACGCTGCCTGGTCCATTCCAGATCCAGCCACACGCCCATCTCCAACTTACGGCCAGCCAGCGCATCCAATACTCCCTGGGCTTCCGCTTTTGCCTGGGCGATTGTTAAAGCATAGCTGTAACGGTACACTCCCCTAAAAAGTCCATGCCTGCCCGTTTCCTGATAATTATACTCAAAGGAGCTGTCCTTTCCTTTACTGTTCATCACACGCAGGATTGCAAAGTCAATTCCGCTTTCCTTCACCTTCCCCCATTCCGGTCTTCCTTGGTAACTGGATACATCAATTCCTTTCATACTCATTTTGTCTCCTCCTGTCCTTTTCTCATATTTTTTAACCCTTCAATCACCTTGGATGCCATGCTCCTTGACAGCCAGCGGTAATGATCCACACCAAACCGCTTACTAATAAAACCATTCAGACGCTTGTCATCCACCTTCCCTTCCTCCGTCACCCATCCAAGCTCCCTTGCCATGGACTGGATATAGGACATCTGCTTCCAGGTCATGCCCCCTGGCTCCTTTGTCCCTTTTCCCTCCAGGCTGTCAATCACCTGCACCGCCTCATGGATGGTAAGCTCCTTCAAGCTGTCCTTTCCGGTAAGCGTCGCCACGTGGATATGTAGCAGATCATTGTCCATCCCCCGTTCTCTGGCCGACGCATGGATTTTCCGCATCTGTGATGCCGTAATTCCTGCTGCCATCTGCTCTCCTCCTCTACTTGTCCTGTACCGTTTCCTTCTCCACCTCGTACCAGAAGGTGTCTGTCTTCTTTAAGGAAGCTCCTACATTCATAATCTCCTTCTCTTCGTAGGTTTTCAGCACTTCCTTGTTGACCGTGACCGTCGTGTTGAGACAGTCCAGCATCCCGTTACGCTTCAGGTTCTCAATTACGGTCTTCACGTTCTTGGGAAGCATCAGCTTAGTGGAAATCCGGAAACCCACCGTTCCAAAGGCAAGCTTCCGGCTCTTGCCCTGAAGCTCCCCCTTGTGTTCCGTCACGTACTGCTGGATCATCAGCTCCTGGATTTTGACGGCGTTTTCATGGGATTTGATCTTTTCCTTGGCTTCCGCCTTGATTTCCGCAATCAGACTGTTCATCTCCGATTCAATGACCGATATTTCATTCTGGGCGTCTCCAATCTTCTTCAGTGCGTCATTGACCTCGTTCCAGTCTCCTAAAACCTGCTCCGTTACTTTTTTCCTAGCCATATACCTGCTCCTCCTCTTCCTTTCCCTTCTCCTGATCCTTTGGCATGTCCTTTCTGGCGAAAAAATTTGGAATCCTTAATTCGCCCAATCCCTTTTTCACCGGGGCGCGGCCGCAATAGATATTGACCGCTGCCACGTTGAAATGCTGCATTGTCGCATGGGCCAGGTCATTGATAAGCTCCGCGCATTTCTTTGCCTCCGGCCCGTCCAGTAAAATCTCCACCTTCTGCATGATATCCTCCTTTACCGTTTGATTAACCGCCTTTCTAACTCTTTGATGTCATAACCATGCTGCTCGAAATTGAAAAACTTGTTTTTCTCCTTTTGTTTAACAGGCTGCCCCGCCGCTTTCTGCTTCTGAAGGTTCCGCATGATCCCAATGGTGTAGTTCTCCTTGTATTCCGGGTACCGCATGGTATGAATACGCAGCGCCTCCTCCACCACCTCCGGTTCAAAGGCCTCCCAGCTCTTTTCCACCCTGTCTATCACGGACTGTGCTACTCTTCCGGATTTTCTGGTCCTGCGGATGAGGGACCAGTATTGTTCTTTTAAGTCCTCGGAAACCATAAATCACCTCCCAATATTCATCTCACGCATCATCCGAGCCAGGTTCCCCGCCGTGATTTCCTCTCCGAACATGGCTGCCGTGTTTACAAATACGTTGACCGCCCCCCGCAGGCCGTAGCCCGTATGGCAGATCTGGCTCAGGATGTCCAGGGCGTCCTCTTTAAGCTGTGCAGCCCCAAAGACCTTTCCCACATCCGCTTTGGTGATGTTATGGACGGATACCGGTTCCCTCATCCCTATCCGGGAGAAAAGCTGGGCGAAGTCTGCCTTGCCGGAGCCCTTAAGCTTGGAATAAACCTCCTCGTTTCCAATCAGGCACACACCAACCTCCGCTTCATCCGCCAGGCAGCGGATGTGGTTCAGCGCCCGGACGGTGAGGTGCTGGGCCTCGTCAATCAGGATGACCCTGCCGGAGCCCTTCAGACGGCTCACTAACTCGCTGGTAATCTTCCTTGCCACACGCTCCCGAACGCCCAGGCGCTCTGCCAGAAGCTCGTTCACCCCGGTGATGGACGCATAGGTGGGGGAAATGGTGATCCCCACCGCCAGGCTGTTCTCTTTCAGATAATGCCGGAATGCCTGGGTCTTCCCAATTCCGGCATCCCCGTATACGACGGCGATCTTTTCCCTTAAGTGGCTGTACTTCATGGCGTTCCCTACCATCTTGGAAATGGTGGTCTCCACATAGGGCGGATCCGAAAGAGCTACTTTCTTCTTTTCACTCAGCTCCGCCAGGTTTTTGACCTTCGGGACAATGGTGTGGGGGGTCTTATAGCTCCCGGCCAGGAAGCTTGACAAGGCCCCGGAGGAAATCCCAAGCTCCTGTGCCACCGCCGTCTGCGTCTTCCCGGTTCTTGCTATGTATGATTTTAAAAACCGTACCGCTTGCTCCATGGTCATTTCCTCTTCCTGCTTTTCTAATTCTGCGGTCATAATTCTTCTCCTTTCTGCGCTGCCTCAATCCTATTTACGGCAATGGTCCAGTCCATGGGCTCCGCCCCTGCCGCCATGCCAAGGCTGACGCTCTGCTCCGTCTCGTCTATTTTTCTAATTGGTGTAATAATCTTGGGGTCCAGGTGCTCCCCAAGCTCCAGGTTTCGCTCGGCCTCGGCAAGCTTCAGGGCCAATGCGTCCTCGGCCTGGATGCCTTTCTCTTTCTTGTAAGCCTTTACGGTCCTCTCCAAGCGACGCTGCTCACGCATCTGCTCGCCCACCTGCTCCTTGCTTGCGAAGTAGCTCAATGCGTTCCGCTGCTGTGCGGTGCACAGGAAACGGTCCTGTTCGTCATAAACCCGTACCTCGTAGAGGTTGTCCGGGTTATAGCGGAAGTAGACGCTTTCCCCCAGATGGCCCCGCCAAAGCTCTTCTGACCAGAAATCAATCTCCGTGCCGTAGAGCCGAAGTACCAAGCCATTGCGTTTCACTTTCTGCATCCGGGAGTTACGCAGCATCATCAGGTTCAGCTCTTCCCGGGTGGCCGTCCGTAGCTCGTACAGGTTTTCCTGATAGACCTGGTTCCTGGTCTTTCCCCTCATGCCGGATCCAGTGTGGGCCTGGTAATTGAACCAGCCTTCCAAGTACACGTCCACGTACCGCTCAAAGTCCGCATAGGGGGTAAAGTTGGACGCTTTCTTCTCCAACGCTTTCAGCCGTTCCGGGCGTTCCAGGATGTTTCCCCCGGTGTAACCCTCAAACAGCTTGGAAAAGCACTCCTTCACCTCACGAAAGGCCCTCTCAATAATCTTCGCCTTGGCGTTCCTTACCATGGCCGTCCGGAACTCAATCTGAAGGTTGTCCAAAATGGTGGGGATGTAATGCTCCTCCGCCCTCCCGTTCTTACGGAAACCCCGGCCTCCGATATCATGGGTCAGGAATTCCCGGCCATTATCTGACAGGATCCTCTTTGGTATCCCGTACCGTTCAATCCCCCGGCGCAGGGCCTGCAAGGTTGCGTCCGAACAGGGGGCGTCCGTCACATACCACCCCATCATCTTCCGGGAACGGACGTCCAGAAAGGCCGTCAGGTACACCCGGATCGGCTTCTTGTGCTCGCCGTCATCCACGAAGATGTCAAAGGTATGGTTGTCGCAGACCCAGATGTCATTGGAATTCAGGTCCGTGTAAAGACGCTTGATGTAGGGGGCACATTGATCCTTGTATGCTTTTTCTCCTAAGCGGAAATATTTCAAGACTGACACATCAATCCTCCTCTCAATCTCTCTGGCAAAGGTGCTTTCACTGGATAAAGGCAGCAGGTCTTCCTTTTCAATGTGCCTAAGCTCCAGCTCCGTCAAACGGATACACTCACGGACAGCCGGACGCGCCTCATCCAGATAGTAATACTCAAAAATATCCCATACCGCATCCGGAACGGCCTTCCTGTGGTTCTCATGCTTTCCCCTGCCGTCGGCCAGGGCGCACTCTCCAAACTCCTTTAGAGCTTTCTTCTTCCGGTACAGCATACGGACGGTAAACCGGCGCTTCGGGTAGGATGCCTGGAGAAAGGCTACATATTTTTCATCCAGCTCTCCTTTCCTGCCGGGACCCTTCCGATACTCTTCCCACTCCTGAAGGACACGCTTCCAGAATGCCGCCTCCATGCGTTCCTCTTCCGTCAGCTTTTCCACGGAATCCGGGAGCAGTCTGGGACCCGGCGGAGCAGCTTCCTTTGACTTCTCCTTGATTCCATGAATCCGGTTGTACTTGCGGATAATCTTTGGATCACATTCGGCCAGGGGGATCTCGTAGCTTAAGCCATTCTTGCCGCCTGCTCCGAAGCGTTCGGTGGCTTTGAGTTTACCAGAAGTTATGAGTTTCCTTACATATTGAACAGTACACCCTTTTAATTCCGCATATTCGCTAACTGATACGGTCTCCACAAAATCACCGCCTTTCCCTTGACCTTCGCCTGTTTTTCTGCTACGCTTTAAGTGTTTGTTTTACTTGTGCCGGTTTCCCGTTCCAGCGGGGCCGGCATCTTTCATTCTCCCTCTTCCGTTCCATGATCATACTTCTCAAGTGCCTGGCGCATCCGCTCCTTATGGCTCTTGTTTCGCCCGACCATGACGTCCGAGACCACCCTGGAATTCACTTTAACCATGCGGGCAAACTCAACGTTGGTCAGGTTCCGTTTCATCAGTTCCGTCCGGAGCCACAGTCCGAACTCCGTATACTCATTTGTCCGTCTCACTCCATTCTCCTCCTTTCCGGCGTGTCATGCCGCCACTGGGGAAGCTGCTCCCCCACGCTCAGGGCCTGAGGCCTATTTAACGTCGCCCTGACGACCATTGTTTCCACTATCCTTAAGCCAAAAGCCCAAAGGACTGCTATTTGCCTGGATCAAAGTTTTTCTGCTTCCCATATAGAAGTCCGCTTCTTTATCCAATATCCTGACCTTTGAACAACCCTGGAATGGCTTTAAATTACAAACATCATATAATACTGCAACCTCTTCAGTTTCAAATTCATGAGCATTACCATTTAATGTAAAATAATTTTTATATTCTATTTTCATTCTTGCACATGTATTTTGCTTTGTAGCTTCTATACATATGAAAACCCACGCACCTTCTTTCTCATGTTTTTCTTTCAGATTAAAATTTGCATTACAATTACCTTCATCATTTCTGGCCCTCACCAATGATGCCAAAGCATTTGTCATCTTTGGTAAAATGCTTGCTTTTATGGAAGAATCATCTTTCAACTCCTTCTGAATCCAATTGCAAATAGAATCTATTGTTTTATCTACATTTTCCATATATATTGCCTCATCTCCTATTTCTTTTTTCATTGCTTTTTGGAACTCTTCAACCGTGCCTATTGAACGATACTGCATATGTTCTTTTAGAAAACCTATTATTAAATTGTTAATTCTGACTTGCTCTTGATTTTCCCCAAATTTTTCTATAGTAATTTTTGTATCACGTTCATACATTGTGATTAACTGTTTTTCTGTCATCCTTCTCCACCTCAATTTCAGTTCATAAAGTCTCTTTTGGGCCCTTTCCTTATCCATGAAAGGAATCTCTTCCAAATCCTTTTCTGCATAAAATTTCAGTTTAGCTGTGTAAACCTGATCATTAATCTTCATTCTTTCAAGTATTGCCCCTTCTGATTTGTTCCTATATAATATCTATAAAGGTTCCCCAACCTTATCAAATCAGAAAGGAGGCACATCTTGGAAAAATTGATAAGAAAAAGCGGATTCTGCCCTATTCAGCAGTGTGACACCTTCATAACAATCACCTATGTTGGAAACTTTCCTTTAAACTCTGTTCGTTATGAAAAGGGATCTTCTGAATGCTCCTACAAAGAGCTTACGGGCGAATGCGATATCAAATGTCCCATTCTAGAATCTGCTCCAACAATACTTAACCCTTAATCATGAGCATGCTGCTCCAACAGCATGCTCATACGTCATTCTTTAGGTAAAAGTAAATGCCCTTTCACCACTTCCGGTTTTAACGTTGATTGCAATTTCCGAATCCATTAAACCACTCCATAAAATAGCCTCTTGATCAACAGCCATATTTATCACATTCAAATCTAATGTAAGCCTGGAAATCTGGCCTGCCACTTGCTCCAGTTTATAGCTCCGCACACCATCTATCCTATGGCCGTCAATGTATATCTCTGTAAAGATACCTCCTTTGCCCTTGCTCCGGATTCCAACCTTTGGATACCTTTGCTCTTCCGCTTTTTCCATCTCATTAGCCTTATCCGAAAAAAATGATTCACTAAATATAAACGGATATCCCTCTCCTTTCAAGAGCCAGTTGTAAGGCACGTTAAACTCATATGCCACTAACTTTGTGAAAATATCAGAGGGTATTTCTTCACCAGTCTCTACCTTGCTAATATAAGATCCGGAAACCAATACTCTTTCTGCAAACGCAGATTGTTTTAGGTTCACCCTTTCTCTTAGAAACCTCATTCTTTCACCTATCGTATTCATTTTTACGTCAGGCATCTCATCCACTTCCCTTTCACCTCCTTTCCCATCCCAACGGCCTATACTAAAATTTCCGGCACAATCTCCAGAATAAGTGTACAAACCGATTGCTTTTTGCTAAAATGATAATGCTTTACAGATGTATCCGTATTTATAATATCTCGTATTTTTGAGATTGTCAAGAATTTTCTCGTTAACTTGAGATTTAGGAGGTGATTTTATGGTGCCTGATATTGATGCAATTACAGTAGGAAAACGAATATGCCAAAAAAGAAAGGAGCTAAAGCTTACTCAAACAAACATAAAAGAAAGTATTGGCATTTCATCCGGTAATATGAGTGAGATAGAAAATGGTAAAATCCTACCTAGTGCTTCAAATTTGCTACGTCTATCTGACTTATTCAACTGCTCTATGGAATGGATTTTAACCGGGAATTCTTCAAATCACGAGAATTCAAATTTCATTACTTCTCGTGAAGCAGATCTTGTTGAGGGTTTCCGAAAACTTTCAGAATGTGAAAAAAATGAGTTACTAGAAATTTTAAATTTAAAACTTCGTAAAGAAAAAGAGAGAAGCTTATCATCCAATTTAAAAAATGAAAAATTAGCCTGAAGAGAGTTTAACAATTTTCAAATCTCATTTAATTACTGGCAAAAAACTTTGTTTTTGCTTTTATTTTTGTACTAATTACAGATATATCTGTAACAATAAAATATTGGGAAACTATTTTATCGCTTATTAACATAGGAACATTTGCAATTCGTTTTCTTTTACTTACTAGTTTCCCAATCCTATGGCAAATCTTTAAAATACCTTATATTTACTGGAATTTCTATTGGGAAACCATGCTATCGCTCTTTTACATTTTGTTTCCCAATATTTTTATCTTTGGTTAAAGGCTATTTTTACTTATTTTCAAATATATTTAAATAGCTTGTAAACAGGGCGTTTCTACAGTAAAAAAAGTTGAAGACTTTTTGAAATCCAAATAATGATATTGCAAAAAGCCTTTTTAACCACTGATTTTTTTCTTCACTAAGAATGTCAATTTTTCAAAAGCAAAAGCCGAAAGATCCCTTATTTCTGGGATTTTTCAGCTTTTTTCGGTTTTTTTCATTTTTTTGTTTTTTGACATTCTTAATGAAGAATTACAACCGTATCTCCCTTCCAGTACCGTATCTCCCTTCCAGTACCGTATCTCTCCCTTCCAGTACAATTTATCATTCTGCTATAGTTTTGTAAAAAGGCTTTTTTACCCTTTCGTATGATAGACCGTTTCAGCATAGGAAAAGTTGCACAATGAAGAAAAAAAATGGAGCCTCGGCAGATATTTTTGTTATTCCGCCTTGACCCCATAATCTAATTCCGTATAAAATGCTTCCTTTCTTCGCGGAAGAAAGATGGAAAATACCGTTTTCTCCCCCGATGTTACCTTCATATAGCCTCCCTGCGCCCGGATAATTTCCCTTGCCAGGTAAAGGCCAAGCCCCACGCCTTCCTCCTCCCGGCTTTTCGGCGAGCGGTAAAATCTCCGGAAGATCCTGGGAACCTCCTCCTCTGAAATCCCCCTTCCGTGATCCACAACGTCAATCCGGTAAAACAGCTCATAGGCGCGCCCCTCTATGAGAACGGTATCTCCCTGAACCGTGTACTTTATGGCATTGTCCAGAAGATTCCACAAGGCCTCCCCCGTCCACCTGGGATCAAACCAGGCCAGATCCGTTCCCTCCTCTATCTGCATAGAAAGACGTATTCCCTTTTTCCCGGCCGGGTAAGCCCCCTCCTCCACAGCCTGGGCCGCAAGGTCCTGGACGGAATGCATGCCCGGTGAGGGATGAATGATTCCCTGCTCCAGACGGGAGCCTTTGATCAGAGATGCGATCAGAAACTGAAGCTTCTCCGCCTGTGCGGTAAGCTGCCGGGCAAGCTCTCCGGATTCCTCCGGCGCCCGCTCCGAAAGGAGATCCGCATACAGCACCAGATTGGCGACAGGCGTCTTGGTCTGATGGGAAATATCCGCAATCAGCCCGTGAATCTCCTCCCGCTCTCTTGTAAGCTCCTGCTCCCTTCCCGTCTGCCGGCTCAGATACTGACTGAGCCTTACCTCAAAGGAGGAAAGACGGCTTTCATCAAAACGACGCTCCTCGAAGTTTCCGTCTATGGCCGCCTCCAGCATCTGATCCAGTTGATTCAGATGACGGTGCATCTGCCTTTTCTCCATAACCATACAGACAGCCAGGACAAGCGCCGTGACCGCTGATACCATGCAGAGAACCATATATTTATCCATGTGTACCTCTTTGCATACCTCCAAGCCGCTCATCCGACCAGGTATAGCCGATTCCGTAGACGGTCTTGATATATCTGGGGGCTGAAGGATTGTCCTCCAGCTTATCCCGGAGGCGCTTGACGGTGACGGATAAGGCATTTTCGTCCACATACTGAGCTCCGTCGGTCCAGACGCGATCCACCAGTTCGCCCCTGGAGAGAGTCAGCCCCCGGTTCTCCACCAGAAGCCTCAGAAGCTTTTGCTCGGTTTTGCTAAGCTCAATGCGCTGATTTCCTTTGATAAATTCCATACTGGAGAAGGCAAAATAAAATTTCCCCGCCTGGTATACCTGCAGCCCTCCCCGGCGCATTTTCCGCATCTGGGTATTGATGCGGGCGCGCAGCACCATAAGGCTGAAGGGCTTGGTGATATAGTCGTCCGCCCCGAGTTCCAGGCCGGTGACAATGTCGGTTTCCAGATCGTTTGCCGTGAGTATCACTACCGGCGTCTCCTGCTTTTCCTTGATTTCCGTAAGAAGCGTAAGCCCGCTGCCGTCCGGCAGATTCAGGTCCAGAATCACCAGAGAAATCTCCTGCCGTTCCAGAATCTCCCTTGCTTCGGCCAGATCCTGGGTCTGTATAAATAAATAGCCCTCCGCTTTCAGCGCCAGAGCAATGCCGTTGCTTAAGGCTTTGTCATCCTCTACAATCAAAATCTTTTCCATTTGTTATGCTCCTTCTTGCTGTCTGATGTATCAATGCTTTGATTGTAGCGGAAGAATTTTGAAAATGGATGATTCTTTTCTTAAGAATTCTTAAATTTTCCGTTTCAAACACAGGGCTGTCTTTCGGGCCTTGCAAATGCTACTGTTTATTTTCCCTTTTTTGATACCATTTCACAAATTCCTCTTTGCTGTCACCCATTCTCTCTGCGATCTGGTCTATAGGCACAATACCATCCTGTATCATCCCCCAATATATTTCAAAATTTTTTTCTCGTTCTGCCATCCTGCCTTCTTCCCTAAGATACTCCATGGCCTCCTCCAGTGCCATCTCTTTTTGAAGATTCCGACGAATCGAAACAGCGTATCCTTATACCTGCGGTTCACCCTTCCCGGAAAATGGAATATTTGACGTATTTTTAGTTTCATGTTGTTCTCCTTTATTATACTTTTTTCAGCTTATCCTGCAAGCATACAAAATCCGTAATTTACCCATTGCTGAATCACTTGTTATTTTTCACGCCCACACCAATAGAATTATGGAGCCGAAGACGACTTTAAATGGACAAAACAGCAACTTGTAAACCGTAACGACAGCTTTTAACAGAGAACAATCATAGGCATCAACTCACTTTTTCCACCATGCCCTTCAAAAAGAAGCACCGACTTTGACTTTTATTTCTGGGAAAAAGAAAACGGAATCGTTTTCCTTAGAAACACATTTACCTTAACATAAGTTCATCACAAAAGCAAGAAAAATTTAACATTTTTTAACATTTTAAATCTCTTTGCGTAAGAGTTCAGACATGTCCCAGCAAAATCCCATTTCTGCCGGGATGCATCTGAACTCTTACCGCTTCACCTCTTCCGCTTCATCCCCCGCAGCACATCCTTCATCTCCTTCTCCACCCGATCAGATTCCGTAATCTTCTGAATGGCCTTATTGTATGTCCAGTCATCCAGTTGATTGTGCAAAAGATATGCCATGCTCTCATCCGGAAAATGCACAAAATAGACGGATACGGCCCAGGCCACGGCCATCCGCACATAATAGGCGTCACAGGTAATGGCGTCAAATACGGCAAAAGCCCTGTCAAGATAAGCCTCCTCCACAAAATGGCTTAAAAGCATCACCACGCCAAAGCGGATCTCATATTCCTCCCGGGACTTAAGGTATGGCTGAAGAAACTCCCAGACTTCATCCCTGTGCTTCTTCGTTTCCTTTAAGGAACCGCAGAACACATCACAGACTGCCCAATTGTTGATGCGCGGAATAAAATCACGAATCAAATCCATACGGCGTCCAAAATCCATTTTTGCACAGGCGATCACAAGCCCCTGCAGCATATCATTTTCATACCATTCCCGATCGTTTTCCGCAAGAAAGGCTTCCCAGTCACCCTTTGCAATCTCCTTTGCCAGTTTACGCAGCTCCGGCACGCGCACCCCCAAAAGATTGTCAGCTCCCGGAACAAGTCCGCTCTGGAAGCTCTGATATTTGCTGTCCGCCAGCTCCAAAAGACGCCTGCACACCGTTTGGCTGTCCATTCTTTGAGTAACCTCTTTTGTCACACCCATTCGATTCACTCCTATTAAAAGTTCCGTAATATCCCCCAAAGTACACCTTCATGAAATCAATTTCCAGCCACTTAAAAACTCTGCTGCCCTACTACAGCTTCACGCCTTCCAGTTTCAGCAAATACTCCTTAATATCAAGCGCCTTATTCTTCCCCGCATATCCGGTAAGGCTTCCGTTCGAGCCAATCACCCGATGACAGGGCACAATAATCGCAATGGGATTGCTCCTGTTCGCCATCCCCACGGCCCTGCTTCCCTTCGGACAGCCAATGGCCCTGGCAATCTCTCCATAGCTCCTGGTCTCTCCATAAGGAATCGCAAGAAGCGCCTCCCAGTCACGCATCTGGAACTCTGTGCCATGCAAAGACAGCGGAAACTCAAAGCTCTTACGCTCCCCTGAAAAATACTCCAGAAGCTGCCGTTTTGTCTCCGAAAGAAGCTCCGTCTCCTCCTCCAAGATATCCGCATTTTCCGGAGCGGCGCCAAAGGAAAGGCCGCAAAGCCCCTGTCCGTCCTCCACAAGCTCCAGTTCTCCCACCGGCGTCACGACCATACATCTTCTCTTATTCAAAATAGTTGCTGCTTCTCGCCTCGTCATAATAGATCACATTCTCCTGCCTTAAAGTAACTTTGCCCGCATCCACATCCAGAATCGAAACCCCGCAATTCTTATGTACGCCCCCATTCCAGAAATCCTTCAAATCCGTAATCGTAATACTGCTCAAAAGTCCCTTCACCACAGCCCCATGCCCGGACAGAAGAATCGTCTTATCCTGATAATCCGGATGATGAATCAATTCCTGCAGAAACTGCGTCGTTCGCTCACAGAGGTGCCGGATAGACTCTCCCCCCTTTGGCGGCACATATTCCCCCGGATTCATAAAAAAATTCCCAAAATCCGGGTCCGGAATATTCCACCCCTCCTTTTGACAGCAAAGCCCCTCATAAGGCCCAAAAGAAATCTCCCGCAGACGCGCATCCGGGATAATGGGAATCTTACGCTCCCCCCGAATAATCTTTGCCGTCTCTAAGGCCCGCTTCAGAGGACTGGTAAAAATCAAATCAAACTCCACATCCCGCAGCCCCTCCGCCGTAAGCTGCGCCACCTCAATCCCATTCTGATTCAGCGGAATATCCGTAGCCCCCTGCAGAAGCCGCTTCGTATTCCAATCCGTCTCTCCATGACGAATCAAATAAATCACCATCACACAATTCACTCCTCATAACCATATTTTCACATATCTGAGCTTTTTCGTTACTTTTTACCGGCACCCGAAATATTCTTTCGAAGCGTCCTTACAAACATGGTTTCCTCCTCCGGCGTTGTAAAAGCCCATTTGGGAATCATCAGCATCTGGGAGGTTTTCTTATACAGCAGATAATAAGCGTCCCTGGCCTCACAGAGATTCCGAAGCTCCCGATAAAAGATCTGCTGCGAATTTTGCTGTCTTTTTAAATACAGACGATCCTCGTAAAACGAAATCTGCTGTGGGCCGCATAAAGCGGAAAGTCTCCCTTTTTTCTCCATCCGCCTGCACCCTATGAGAAATACAGGAATCAGGAGCGCATAATAAATCAGAAAGAGCAGAAAAATACTAAAAACCACAGAGACCAGATTCTCCGGATTGAAGATCACAAGCACCAAAACCAGAACGCCCAATAAAATCAGCAGTCCCCTTGATCTTGAAAGAAAGCCGCGGAACAAAAGTCCCGGATGCCGGAATATATGCAGGTTGCAGCTTCGGTACAAGTCATATACGTGGGATTTTGGAAGGTCAAAGTACAGTGTGCCATAAGCAGGATGATCCTCCGCATCCTCCGGAAAAGGAACGGTCGGTTCCGGTATCACATTTCTGGCAGAAGCAGCCGAAGTCCGGATAAAATCGGCGCTCTGCCAGGGCGTCGTCTGCCGGAAGGCCGCCTGGGGAAGAAACAGGAAAACCGGCCCGTTAAAGCGAAGATACAGCCCGCCGCGGAAAGGAACCGCCTCTATCAGCTCTGTCAAAGACTTCTCTGCCCTGGTTATGGTTCCTTCCCGGGTCGTAAGCTCCTCCGTCAGTATCCCATTCTCGACGATAACGCGATGATACGCCGGGAGCTGGTCCCTGACGGCTTTTCTCTTTCCCGAGCGGTTCAAATGGAAGGTAAAGAGGACTACCGGAGTACATGTTACAAAAAGAAAGATACTGTATAGCAGATCAAATTTTCCTTTCCGGAACGAAACAATAAAAACAGCAAGGCAAAAGAATCCGAATACAAAAAACTTCTGAAACAAATCAATCTTCCTGGCCTGCGTCCCCTTTATTTTTCGCAGAGCCGTACTGCGCTCCTTCCAAACCTGTAAATCCATCCAATAATCCCATGTCATAATAAAACCTCTTCCGTCAATCGTATTTTCCAAGCTTTCACAAATCGTTCGTTAATCTTTTTCTATTTCCGTTACAGGCTTCCGGTTCCCAAAATGAAGGCACTCCACCGGACAGGCCCGAACGCATCTGCCGCAGCGGATACACTCCGGGGAACGCGATATTTCCTTAAGGGAGAGCCCCACCGGACAGGCCCTCTCGCAGGCATGGCAGGAAATGCACTGCTCCTCCTCCCAGTGAATCTGTACCAGGCTGAACCGGTTGAACCATCCGTATATGGCTCCCAGAGGACAAAGATACTGGCAGAAAGGCCGATAAAACTTCACGGAAAGAATCAAAATTCCAATCAGAATCCCAAGCTTCCAGAAAAACAGCCCTCCCGCCTGGCTGCGAAGAAGCTGATTTCCGGTAAGCAGAGGCAAAGCTCCGAACAGCGTTCCCGAGGGGCACAGATATTTGCAGAAGGCCGGAACCTTTGCAAAGCCGCCGAAGAGAAACAGGGAGCCGATGCATATCAGAAAAAGAAGGACCGCATATTTTCCGTATTTCAGCACAGAATGAAAGGGCAGGCGCTTTCTCTTTTGAAACAGGGGAATCCGGTGAAGCAAATCCTGTATCAGTCCAAAGGGGCAGAGCCACCCGCAGACAAAGCGCCCCAGAATACTTCCGAACACAAAAAGAAATCCCAGAACGCCGAAGGGGACCTGCACATTCCGCTGATTCAGCACCGCCTGGAGCGCCCCGATGGGACAGGACCCCACGGCTCCCGGGCAGGAATAGCAGTTTAAGCCGGGAACGCAGACGTATTTGAGCCTCCCCTGGTAAATCTTTCCGTTCAGGAAGCCGTAGACGTACCCGTTGGTAAGAATGGTAAATAAAATCTGTACCTTAAGACGCAAATTTTTTCTCATGATTTCACCCGATTCCAATGCATTCCAGGCAGATCATCACCGCCTTTTTCCAGATAATCTCCAACTGTCCCCAGGCCTCTCCCAGTCCCAGAAATGCGATTCCGAGAGCCGTTCCCAGAAGCCAGGCTTTTTGTCTACAGATCCTCAAGAAGCCCATCTACCTTCTCCTTCCAATGAGATTTGTCCATGGCGCCCACAACCACATCCAGAACCTCGCCCTTTTCATTTAAGAAAAATGTGGTGGGCACGGCGGATACTCCTGCAAGCAGACCATTGTAGAGGGATTCATTCAAAAGCATATGGGGATAATCTGCTCCCGTCTCTTCCACCAGACTGGCCGCATACTCCGTAGCTTCCTGGTCCTGTCCCTCAACCACATCACTGACCACACCGATCAGCTGAAAATCCGCCGCTTCGTATTCCTTTGCCAGTTCTCCCAGCTCCGGCATTTCCTTTAGGCAGGGATTGCAGTAGGTTGCCCACACGTTGATCATGGTAAGCTTCGCCAAGGCACAGGTCTCCTGGGTGATGGTATTTCCATCCAGATCCTGACCCTCAAAGACTACGGCCTCTGACGCGGCATCCTCTTTCTTTTCAGAGGAAGGTGTTTCTTGTGCTTCCTCTGCCTCCACTTTTGTCTCCGGTTGCTCTGCCTCATTCTTTCCGGCACAGCCACATAAAAGCATGGTCAGAAAGAGGCCAGGCAATAGATATCGTTTCTTCATTTTGTAGATTTGTCCTCCTATTCTAGTACGGCAAGCTTTAACGCACTTCTATTCTGCGGTATCTATTATAACTCATATTTCCGAATTTTGATATTCCTTTTTTTCGGTTTTTAAGTTGTCCCTGCTTTCATGTGATAGTATAATTGATTTATGTATTAGAGGCAGGCACCAGATACAGATTTCAAAATTTCCGGAAAGGCACACTCATGTCCGACTATCAAGAGCTTATCAAAAATTTTGAACGCATCCGAGACTATATGCGCCAGTTCTTTCTCTACGGCTTTAAGGTCCGCAGTGAATTTGGAGAGAAAAGCGGGCGTACCTATGACAATGAGCGCCGCCGGATTGAGAGCTATCTCTCTGGCTATATCCATGCGGATTACACCTCCCGGGGAAAGCAGGTTTCCGTCCATATGGACAGCAAGCAGCTTTCCACCAATCCCCTTTACGCCGCCTGGAAGTCCAAAAGCTTTACGGACAATGATCTCCTGCTTCATTTCTTCCTTCTGGAACTTTTGGAAAATGGTGACTCCCTTACGGCCTCCGTCCTCTGCGACCTGCTGGCGGAACGCATGGAGACGGTTCCGGATCTCCAGACAGTGCGAAATAAATGCCGGGAATATGAGCGCCTGGGAATTCTCGAGGTGGAAAAATGCGGGAAAGCCTTTGCCTACCGCCTTGCACCCCCTATGGCACTGGAAGCCTCCCCGCTCTACGAGGATCTGATGCAGGCGGTAAAATTCTGCTCTGAGGCCATGCCCTTTGGCATTGTGGGCAGTACCCTTTTGGACCGTGAATTTCTCCACAACGATTTGTTCTGCTGGAAGCATTATTTCCTGGTACATACCCTGGAGGATCAGGTACTGCTTCACATTTTGGAGGCTATGAGGGAGCACCGGATTATCACCTTTGAGAATCACAGCGTCCGCTCCGGGAACCGCACTCAGGTTACGGGGCTTCCCTTGCAGATTTTTGTTAGTACTCAGACGGGACGGCGTTATCTTTGCCTCTATTTTTTCCCAAGGAGGCGGTTTAACTGCCTGCGTTTGGACTGCATTTCCCAGGTAAAGGCTCTGGAGGTGTGCACGGAGTATACACTTTACCGGGAAAAATTAAAGAAAAATCTTTCCTCCTGCTGGGGTGTGTCCTTTGGAGGGCACAGCCGCATGGAAACTCTGTGTATGAAGCTGTCCATTGATGAAAAGCGGGAGGAATATATTTTGAATCGCCTGAAACGGGAGGGACGGGGCGGCGAGGTTCTCAAAGTCCGGGAAAATGTATTTTTGTATACGGGTGTATTTTTTGATGCAAATGAAATGCTCTCCTGGGTGAAATCCTTCACCGGGCGAATTCTGGACCTGCAGTGCTCCAATGAGGCGGCTCTTAAGAAGGTGACACGGGATCTGGAGCAGATGTATGAAATGTACTCCAAAAAGACTCCGTAGTTGTATTGGCCTCTGCCAATCAGAGAAACGGCCTGCATGGATGGGAAATGGAAGGAAAAGACAGCTATAAAAAGTACAAGTGAGCAGTACATCAGGAGTAGAATTACTATGGAATTATTTGAAGAAATCTACGGTTCTTATTTTCAAGCTATACGAAATATTCTGCTGGATGCCAGAAAGAAGCCCCTGAGCCGAAAGGACATCCAGGCGGATATTTTAAGTACAGCTTCTATGGAAAGCGCTCTCGCTATTCTTCCAAAGCTCCTTGAGGGGGTCTGGAGCCCTCTCCTTCACAGGGAGGAGGACGGGCGTTTTTCCTGCGCTCTTGGTAGGAATCAGGCAAAGGATACGAAAGATTTTTTAAAGCTGCCCTTGACGAAGCTTCAGAAATCCTGGCTGAAGGCCCTGCTCTCGGACCCGCGCTTTCGGCTCTTTTTTCCTGAGGAGGCTTTGAGTTTTCTTGAGGAAGCCTTTAAAGAGATTCCGGCTCTCTATAAACATTCGGACTTTCACTATTTTGATCGGTATGCGGACGGGGACCCCTATGAGGCCCCGGATTATCGGAAGATTTTTCAGACGGTTTTAAAGGCTATGACAGAGAAGCGTCCCTTATTTACTGCCTATGAGAGCCGCAAGGGAAATCCTCTCACCCTGGAGGTTCTGCCTTGCCGTTTTCAGTACTCTCCGAAGGATGACAAGTTCCGGCTTCTCTGTGTATCCCTCTCCCAGGGGCGGCCAAAGCAGTTTCATGTTATGAATGTAGCTCGGATGCGTGGTTGCTTTCTGTCCAAAAATCCGGTCCCCGAGGGCTTTGACTGGGAAATCACCCGTTTTCAGAGGCAGGCTGATGAGCCTGTGCAGATCCGCATCTGCAATGAGCGCAATGCCTTAGAGCGGTGTATGCTGCGCTTTGCCAATTATGAGAAGCAGACCACCTACGAGCCGGAAACGGACACCTGGCTGTGCTCCATCTACTACGATCCCGCGGATGAAACGGAGCTTCTTATTGATCTTTTGTCCTTTGGGCCGGTGCTCCGAATTCTTGGGCCGGAGCCCTTTCTTGCAGAGGTGCGCAGGAGGGTGAAGCGGCAGCATGAGTTGTTTTATTCCTGTGTGGAGTAGATTTATCTTACTTTTCTTCTTACTAAAACCAAATCTGTCAAAATACAGAATACCAGGTACGCCAGCCAGCATAAGGCATAGGCCAAATAAGAATTTCCCATTTGTGGAATCGGCGTGAGCATCCAGGAAAAGCGTCCAAGGGTTCCCTGAATGCAGTTAAATGCGCAGGAAATGGGAATCAAGGCTAGCAACCACACATTAACTACCAAAAACCATCTGAGAGCGCTTTTTCTGTTCTCACCTATAAACTGCCCGATTGCCATAATCATGCATCCCATAGCCATGATAATCAGTCCAATCGCAACCGCCTCTGTTGTCTGCTCCTCTATCCATACCATGATTGCCGCAACCAGGCCAATAAAGTTGAGTGCCGTTCCTGTTACTGCAAAAACCCTTGCATCTATCCACTTTTCCGGTGTATCGGGCTTTGGCTCGATTCCCTTCAACAGATAATCTGTGGTTACCTCAAAATACTCGCTGAGCAGAATAATCTTTTCCAGATCAGGAAGACTCTGCTCGCTCTCCCACTTGGAAACAGTCTGGCGGGATACTCCTATTTGGTCCGCCAAGCCCTCCTGGGATATGCCCTTTGCTTTTCTCAAGTTCTGTATTCTGTCTGCTACATTCATTGTGAACGCCTCCTTTTACTTCTGGTTTTGTAATTGCTCTCTTAGAGGAAAGCTTCTGTTACTATTTTACCAGAAATATCGGTTGCATTGCTACCAGGGTTCCTTGGAAATGTGTCAACTGCTTGTGACAATTTCTTTTCGTCCAGATGCATAAGCTTACCGGATTCTTTTTGTACTTTATTCGCGCTTTGTTTTCTATGTAAGACTTCTGGTCATATGCTATAGGACACCAACGAAAAAAAGGTGGTATAGATATGGTATATGGGGCAATAAATGAAAAAGGTGGGGAAATTACTTTTCAAAAATATGCAACTACTGAAGATATAGAAAATCTGATCCACTTTTGTTCCGACAGCTTAAGGAGGTATCCTTTTCGTAATTCTTCTCCGCTTCCAAAACCGGATACTGAAAAAAACAAGTTACCTGAACAATATTCTTAAAAGCCTATTTTTAGGAATGACTTTAAATTTCATGTTTTTCGTCTTTTCCTTGAGCCTTTCATAAGTATCCGAATCGTATCCAAAATCATCTATGATCTTGATATCGATTTTATCCTTAGGCTTGTTGGATTTTTCTTTCATAACCGAATCAAATAATATATCTTAATAAACATGGGGGCTATTTCTTCCGGATATATTTTGCAGAATATATACACCTCATCCCCCTCCTGTAATTCCGTATGGAATTGCGCTTCTGCCAATTCTAAGGTTAAGGACGTATCTGTATATAAGCTTGACGATGTAACAATCAAAAATGCACCATCATTATAGTCAAAATCTCTAAAATGAGTAGTAACTTTTCCGTGAACCATATGGATATCGTTTTTCCTTAGGAAAACAATCATGGTGATTCCTGATATAAGAATCAAAATCAAAATACTTACAAGGATACTTACCAATATCCGCTTTATTGACTTCTTCTCATTTGTTCTCTTGCTCATGAATGGCTCCTTGTATGACTGCCTTTCCATATATACTTAGTCTTTATCAATATTCTATAGGCTCTGTACATATAGATGACTTACACTATTTGCTGCCCGATTATCTTCGCTTATATTATACTTCTAATAAATCTAACAAGCAATTATTTTTGCCAGGTAATTTCTTTTCATATGCAATTTGTTTTCTTGCTGTTTGAATTGCTTCCAATTTTTAGATCCGGCCTTTCCATTGCCCATCAGAGGTTCCGTCTGCCTTTTGGCCAACATTTTTTCAAATCTCATTTCAATAGTAAGGAAATTGAGCTATAATAAGCTCAAACGTAAAAGTTGCAGGGAAGATTGTCTATGGAAAAAGCGGCTATAAAAGCAATTGTTGAAAACAGGTTCCGTGAGCTTGGCGCAAGGCAAGTAGAATTACATCCCTCCGGTATTTGCTGGACACGGGATGGAGAATACTTCAAAGTATCTACATTAACAGATTTTTGGGTCATAGAGTGGACGGACAATCATTCCTATGCTTCAAATTACTGCTTTGAAGATGTTGACCCGCTGCCTTATGAGATATCGGAACAAGAAATCATCCGGAAAGTGGATCAACTGTTATTACAATAACGCATTGATGCAGATTTGTATTTGCCGGATCATCAATGAATACGAAAATCAGGATTAAAAGGAGCAAATGCCATATGATTAACAGAGAAGACATGCTGGAGCTCACCAGGAGAATGACACCAAAACGAACTTCCATTACAAGGATCGCCGGCTGCTATGTAGATAAGGACGGGGAATTTGACGGAAGCTTCAATACCAATTTCTTAAAGCTTTCCGAGGCTGAAAAAGCCAAAAATCTGAAGCTGGCAAAGGTGGTTCCCTTTTCCGATACAAATAAGAATCTGAAGAAATATGAATTTGCTCCAAAGCATCTAAAACCGGGAAGCATATGGCAGCTTCTCATGGCCATAAAGGAATGCGGTCTAAAAAATGATGCGCTTATGGACACCTTTTATGATATTGTAATGGAGCACTATCAAAGCAATTGTGAATATGCCATTTTGGTATTTCACGACCAATATGATATTCCCGCAAAAGCCTCTGACAAGGAGAGGCTGGGAGAATCTGCAGAGATGTTTGAATATCTCATCTGTGTGATTTGCCCCCTTGCGGGCAGATATGAGCCAGGCGAGCCAGAATGCGGGTTTTTGTTTCCGGCATTTACTGATCGCTGCGGCGATCTGAATCATGTGGATGTTTTTCAGCGAGATCCCCAGAAGCCCCATGGGGAGCTGACGGAGAAAATTCTGGGAGTTTCTTTGGTTTAGGGTGGTTGGAGGTGCATTTTCGTTTCCAAGCCGCCCATCTGCCTTCTAGGTAATGTTCAAAATCGTCATTTTTGTTCTTATTAGAAAATAATTCTATCCCCCGCCAAGGCATCTTCCCGAAGCCACTCCTTTTGCGAGCAATTATCCCATATTCTCCTTAGGCACCACCATCCCAGCCAGCTGCTCCAGAAGATTCCCGCCTCCATTTACCGAGATAGATCCCACCTTATCGCAGATCCGCTCCAGGTACTCAAGCTCTTTCAACCGATACAAAACCGGATTCTCCTCCATGAGCTTTGCCGTATTTAAAAGGCTTCTGGTGGAAGCCACCTCCTCCCGGCGCATGATCACATTGGCCTGGGCTTTCTTCTCCGCTACCAGGACCGTATTCATAATATCCCGAATCTCCCCCGGCAGAATGATGTCCTTGATTCCCACATCCAAAACCTCCACACAGTACTCCTCCTGCACCGTAAGAAGCCTCTCTTTCAGCACAGCACCAATGGCCTCCTTGTCAGCCAGAAGCTCATCCAAGCGGAACTGTCCCACATATTCCCTGGCCGCAAGCTGAACCCTGGTGTACAGAAGCTTGGAGGCTCCCTCTAACCTCTTCACCAGCTCCAGAGGCTTGGTAATGCGGTAGCTGCACAAAATATTGAGCCGGATTCCCACCTTATCCGCCGTCAGGATCTCCTGGCCGGAAATGTCAAACTGCTGAACCTTGAGATTAAACACCTTACAGGACACCTCATGGGCGTAATTCCAGTAGAAATACGTTCCGCATGGCAGCTCCCTGTCAAAATGCCCGTCTATGTACAGCAGTCCCGTCTCACCCTCGCCAATGACAATCCTCTTGTAAAGCCGGGCAGGAATCAGATGGCGGTACATGCCGGGCACCTGCTCCTCCGTCATCTCCATACCGGTCACATCCACCAAACGAACTTCATTTTCCTCAAACACATTCCAATAGAGGGCCTCCCCATCCATCAAAACCTGCTTGAAAATGCCGTCTGTCATGTGTATGCCAATGCAATGATCGGGAATACGCACCCGCACCACCCGCTTTGCAAATTCCGGCTGACGCATCAGAAGCTCTGTTGGAAGCTTTTTTGTGTCCACCTTTCCCATCATGGATACAATCCGAAGCTCATATCCCAGAAAAGAATGAATCGTGTGCTTCCCTGCAAACAGCAGGCCCTGTAAAATTCCATTCTTCAATAAATACCCGCATTCCTGCTCCTTAATTAAATACTTCATAACTATAATCCTCCTTACTATGTTCATTCCGTAACATGCTTCCGATTTTCTCTATTCGGAAAGGTTACCAATTGACTGCTCCATAAGCCTCCAGGCAATTTCATACACCTGAAATTCATTCTTGGTTTTGGAAGTGCGTCCGCTTTTCCCACCGCCGAAATGGGGACGGCTCCTTGAGAAAAGGTTCCCCAGGGAGGGCCTTTGGCCAATGGTTCGGCCTGGCTGTCCCTGCGGTCTCCCTTTCGGTATCCGAGGCCATACTGCCTTTTAGCGGCCGGGAAATTCCGTTCCATATGGGAAATGGAGCGTTCCAAATCCTTTCTGTCAACCCCTGAAGATATGCCACCATGCCGCAAGGGGCAATAGGGCTTTCTCTGACAGGGTACGGTTTCCCAGGGAAAAGCGGGATCACGGTCTTCCGCTCTCTGGTTTTGCAATTTACAGTTGCAAGTTACGATTGCTATACCCACTTAGCTACCCATTTCCACATGGGAGAGGATTCGAACCTCTGAAACATCGTTTTACGTAACGTCCACTCCGGAATGCCATCGGCTTAATAAGCCGCCGCACCGCCCAGGCAAAAGCCTGCGGCCCGAAAGCACAGTGTACCATCCATGTATCATCTGTGCAGGGATATGGACCCTCTATATCAAACCGGCCCTGGCCGGAAGATACCAATGTCTGAAAATCATACGTTTCTTTCCTGTTACAACCATATCATACAAAAAAAGGAAGCTGGTATCATATAAAAAAAGCTGCGAGCTTTCAAATTTTAAAAATATTTTTGGTATTTTAAAGGGATTGTTATTGGATATTGCGGAACGCTTGTGAGAGCTCTGATGTTTTTCTTGACGAAATCCATTCCAAATGTTATTCTTTTAAAATAAGCGGTTTGGTACCACTTGGCTGATTGTTGGCCTTGAGTGGATACTCGCTTCTTTTTTTATATCTACCAGATCATAAAGATATTTTTTTCCCTCCCAAAGTACAATTAACAACAAGGCAGCCACTATATACCTTATACTCATCTGTTTTTATTTCATTTTCATAAATCGGAAGCGCAAAACGTGTTGTATAATAGTACCAGCCGTTTCTGGCATCTGAATGGTGCTTTTCCTTATGGTTTTCCCGAAATACTTTATTTGCAGCAATTTCAATCATTTCACGAATCCCCTGAACGGAATTTGCTTTTGCCTTAGCTCTTGCACCTTTTGTTTTTCTTGTGTACTTGGAACCTGAAAATTCGTTGGGAAAGTTTTTTCCCAAATACATCATATTTTTGCTCACTGCTATTTCAATAATTTCACCTATGTATTGTTTTAGATATTCCTCCACTTCATTCCAATCAATATTTTGTTTATTTGTAAAAATTATGTCTGGTATAAGGACGATTTGATTTCCTATTTCATCCTGTATGATTTCTAATTTGCTCATATGATTTTGTCATCCTTTCAGCCTCTCAGGTAACTCACTCTCATCCTCTGCCCTAAAAAACAGAGCAAATGATATGAAATGTATTTAGTATAACGCTTCGTTTTCAATCATACAATTCTTTTTCCTGATGCATTTTACGACTTTTTCCAACATAGTAAAATTGCAGGAAAAGCGGTTCTATGCTTTTGGCATATCATCATCTTTCCTGCAAATATGATTTCTATAAAAATTACCCTTTCACTACCCCAATCGTACGCAGCCGCTTCACTGGGGTCACCAAATCGCTCTGATTTGCCATAACCTCATCAATATCCTTGTAGGCAAACCGGCTTTCCTCCGCCACGTCCCGCTTGTTCTTCTTTCCAAGAACCACGCCCTGATCCTTGAGATCCACCATCACCTCTTCACAGGTAAAGGCTGCCATAGCTCCCTTTCGGGAGTAGGCTCTTCCCGCTCCGTGGGAGGAGGAACAGAAGCTCTCAGGGTTTCCAAGGCCCATAACTACATAGCTGTAGGAGCCCATAGCGCCCGGAATCACCGTAAGCTCACCATTTCTGGCACGAACAGCGCCTTTTCGGTGCACCCACACATCCTCGCCGTAGTGATGCTCCAGGGCGGCATAGTTATGGTGGCAGTTGATCTCATCCTGGTATTCCAGGGTAAGCACCGTGTGCTTTCCAATCCATTTATCCAGGATGGCCTTTACGGCCAGCAT
Organism: bacterium 1XD21-13; assembly: GCA_009917555.1. Lineage (GTDB taxonomy): Bacteria > Bacillota > Clostridia > Lachnospirales > Lachnospiraceae > Laedolimicola. The sequence goes on from QZDX01000013.1 coordinate 49,574, forward strand.
CATTTTTTCCCTGTTTTCCCTGGCAAATGCCATGGACAGGTTCATCCAGTCCAGATATGCCTGCCCCTCCCTTGTATCCACAGACAGGAAAGCCAGACGGTATTCGTCAGGCACCTGGCTGTACCAGCGCCCATTGAGCTCTCGTGCTTTCTGATGAAAATAATCACAGACGGATTTTCCAAAGTGACGGCTTCCGGAATGAATCATCACCGACAGAAAGCCCTTGTCATCCTCCTGAAGCTCAATAAAATGATTTCCCCCTCCTAAGGTTCCAATCTGGAAATAGCCTGCCTCAAGCTGTCCAAGAAGCTCTGCGTCCCTCTCATATTTTGACAGCTCCTCCATGGCCAGATCCATGGTATAGCAGGGCATGGGCGTCTTGTGATGGGCAAATCCCACGGGGATATTACGCAGAATGTCTCCCACAATTCCCTGAATGAGATTACCGTTTCCGGTCATGGTCTCCTTGAGCATCCCCACCGGAATATTTGTCCCCACATAGGCCATACCACAGCCAATGTCCACGCCTACCGCATTGGGAATGATCACATCCTTTGCGGCAATGACACCGCCAATGGGCATTCCCATACCTGCGTGGGTGTCTGGCATCAGGCAGACCCACTTATGTAGAAAAGGAAGCTGCATTAAATGCTGGGCCTGCTCCATGCAAGTACTTTCCAAATCCTTTTCACTTTTAAGCCATACCTTTAAGGGATAATTCCCTGGTTCTTTCTGTAACACGAACATATGCACACCTCCTTATTAAAGTTTTGTAATGTCTTTATGCTTTTCTTTCCTGTTACAACCATATCATACAAGAAAAGGAATCCTTTATCATATAAAAAAAGCTGCGAGCTTAAAGGCACCCTCCATTTTAGGAAGATGCCTTTTTCTGCCCACACTCATGCTGTGATCACATTCATTCTATTTTAGATGCCCATAGGCAGTGTCATCCACCGCCTCCAGCCATTCATTAGAGCTGTCCCTGCCAGGAACCTCAACTGCCAGATGGGAAAACCAGCTATCCGGTGCGGCTCCATGCCAATGCTTTACGCCCGCCGGAATATTCACCACATCACCGGGGTGAAGCTCCTGGGCTTCCTTTCCCCACTCCTGATAGTATCCCCGTCCGCCTACACATACCAGAATCTGCCCGCCGCCGGAGGATGCATGATGAATATGCCAGTTATTCCGGCATCCCGGCTCAAAGGTAACATTGAAAATTCCCACCTGCTCTGTGGAAAGGGGAGCCAGGTAGCTCTGCCCGATAAAATACTGGGCAAACCCGTCATTTGGCTTTCCCACCGGGAACAGCATACATTTTTCATGGAACTCCCTTGCGCTCTCTTACATTTTATCATTGGTGCTGACAGTCATCATGGTAACGGAAGGCCGATCCAGATTACAGAGGCGCGGGTAATCCTCCTTTGTGCGATCCACCGCCTTTGTTCCAAGCCCCATAACGAGACGCAGCATTCCGGCCTTTGGGTCCATATCCGGGTACCACTTGTAGGCACTGTGGCTGTAGCCCACTCCAGCGACTCCCGGCATAAAATAATTTCCATAATAGGTGCCCGACACGCGCTGTACCAGAATGGCCATCTGCTCATCTGTTTTGTCCAGAGCCCTCCTGCGGCGGTACTCCAATGCGGAATAATCCATGGTGCTGGCATAGACCGTCCGCACAGCCTGTTCAAATGCCGCCATTTCTGTTCCTCCTATTCCAGTTCCGTAAAGTCACAAAAAAAGAGACAAACACGTTAAAAACGCCTTTGTCTATAATAAGGAAAGTATAGCGAATTTCTCTGGCTCTGTCAATGCCGGCTTTTGTATTCCTTACATTTTTATATAGCTACTTTTTATGATTGTTTGTAACAATTCACTTCTCCAAATTGTTACAACTGTCTATCCATCAAGGAAAATACAGGGTTGTCTTTCCTGAAAGCTCTGTTTCCCTGATAAGCTCTCCATTTTCATTATAAAGAAACCATGCATTTTTTTCATAGTATGTATTATCAAAATACACTATCCGTTTTCTTCCACCCTCTTCCTTCTCCGTCGTAATTGTTGTTCGATTCTCTCCCTTCTCATAGGTATAAGTCTTTCTCGAATCTCCCTGCATCCAAAAGGAAAGGACCTCTCTATCACAGGCAACCTCCATCCAGCTCCCGTAGACAGCCTCCATCTCGGATTCTCCCTGCACATTGATGGCTTCCACTAAGCAGTGCTTCTCACCATAAAGATAACGGAGAGTATCTCCTGATTCATACTGCACACTTACCAAATCCTTTTGCATTTCCCCTTCATATTGAAAGGATGCACTTCGACCCTTCTGATCCTCCACTCTAACCAAACGATCCCCCTCATAGGTAAAAGAAAGGTATTTATCCCCTTCTGAAACCCTGGAAAGGAGCTTTCCCTCATATTCCAGGTTGATTACCTGTCCCTCCGGATTTGTGATTTGAATCGCACGACCATCCAAATCAAAGGTAATTGTTTTTCCGTCCGGCTCATAAAGCCAAAAACAATCCTCTCCCATCACTATGGCATAGTTGTTGCTCGCATCCCATCCGCCCCCATACAGTTTACGAAATGATAATTGCTTATTTCCCTCTATGAAAATGACAATATCTCTTCGATATAGCTCGGCATAGTAGGAATAATTATGTGTCCACCTCATTCCAAGCCCTGCCAGATCCTCATCCTTCCAGATAATCCCCTGGGAGTGATAGGTACGCTCAAATTTTAGCTCATCCTGCTCCTCTGCAGGCAAATCAATTTCCTTCCACCATAAGGTTCGATCCTGCATATCCACAAAGCCTTTTCCGAGATTCGGATACAAATCAACTACCTGTATTGGTTCCTGTGGAAAGCTCTCAACCTCTCTCTTCTGTATACGCTCCACATCCTCCATGGTCAGGACTCCATCCATTCCACTCCCTGCAATTATCACATCCAGAAAAACAGGCTCCATACTGCAAGAAGGCTTCAAGGGTGAAATTTGTATTTGGTACCGTCCCGGCTGTGCATAACGAGGATATTGCTTATCCAAGGGAATATACTGCCCTTTCCAGACAAGATAGTTAGACTCTGTTCCCTGGGGAAGTCCATTCTCAGGCTCCGCAATTCCCAGAAAGCAATAGAGCCCCCTATAAGCAACTTTCGCACAGGCATCCTTCATGCCAGCCAAAATCTCAGTCTCTCGCTCCACGGTCCACTCATCGGGAAGCTTCTGCTCTTTAGAAGGCCGCCTCATATTTCCTTCATACACAAATCCGTATAGAGTTCCCAGTCTCATTCCGTTTACATAATACAGCTCTGCCTTCACAGGCTCATTCTCAGGAAGCGTAAAGGCCAGGCAGGCATAGTCTCCATATTTCAGAGTGCAAGACTCACCCTCCTTAATGATGGGTATTTCCTCTGGCGCAGCCCATACCTCTCCAATGGGAGTGACCAGTACCAGGCAAAAACTCAAAAGCAATACTAAAATCTTCTCTTTTTGTCCCTTTCCTCTCATGGGCATTTCCTCATTAAAATAAATTTCTTTTATATTCTTATCTTATTTTCCCCTTCTAAAAAAACGCTGTCAAAAATTATCAAAATAACAAGCAACTGCCAGTGTATTGAAATAAAAATCTCACATACTATTCTCGTAACAACCGTGACAGCTTCGCCTGCGCTTCTGTCAAACAGGAGGCACAAACAGACAAAAGCGCCACGGGTAAACAACAACAAACCGCAGATTCTATTTCAGAATATCTGCAGTAAGGAGGCGTTTATTATGGCAAACAAATCATCTAACACCGCAGCCGTTCCTGAAGCCAAGGGTGCTCTGGACAAGTTCAAGTATGAGGTGGCAAGCGAGCTTGGTGTACCTCTCACCGACGGCTACAACGGAAATCTGACTTCCAAGCAGAATGGTTCCGTAGGCGGCTATATGGTTAAGAAAATGATCGAGGCACAGGAAAGACAGATGGCAGGCAAATAACTGACAGCCGGATCTGATTTTCTGTAAAATCCAAAAAATGGATTAAAAGGACAAAGTATGAGAATGCCGGCCCAGAAACAAATCTGTTCCCGGTTCGGCATTTCTCATCCCTTTCTCGTCTTTTCCTTCAAATAGCACCTAAGCTCTGAAATCAATATGTCTTTTGGGCTCCGCCTTCTCCTTCTTCTTCATTCTCGGCACAATTCCCAGACGTACTATCACTAACACAGCAGCTATGGCAATCAGTGACAGCAAAACGCAGATCACTACAAAGGCTACATTCCCGTTAAAAACGTTTGAGCTCTTGGAGGGCTCCTCCGCCGCTCCCTGCGCCTTTTGCTTCCAGCCTACAGAAATGGGAGACAGGCTCTTTACACGAAGCTTGATTCCCTCCGCCGTCTGAGTTACTTCCAGATATTCAATGTCTCCAGGCTTATGAGCCCCTTTTTGTTCCGTATACATATGGGCCGCCGTGAACTCATAAGGGCCCCCCTTATCTGTGTTACTTGGATATGGCAGCGTAATCGTAATTCCATCCTTGGGGAAGCTCTCCTCCCCGGCCTTCTCCCAGGTATTATCCTCCCCCTCTACCAAAAGGCGCACGTCATAGACATTCGTATTGGTAATCAAAATGCCGGCATCACGCTCCGTGATCGCCGTGCGCATCCGGGTTTCAATACCCCGTGGGCTGTTAAGCTTAGGGTCCTCCGCCAATGTATCCGGTACATAAGAAATTCCAAGCTCCATCTCCGAATGGTAGTTCCTCCCGTCCCCGGAAAGCTCCTCTGGCTCCGGCAGGGCTCTCACATCATTCATGCTTCCTATAATCACCGGCATTTCCTTTGGCAGACAGTAATTGCTTCCAGGCGAAGGCTCAAAGCCGCCCTTCCAGGAAAGGGTAACCTCCTGCTCTCCTGCCTCCGTTCCTTCATAGCAGCCCTCCAAGCGGCTGGCCGGCCATTCGCTTTCCGTCTCCTCCATATCCTCCGACAAAATCCCCACGGCCCGCAGAGTTCCGTAAAGGGAAATCTTCTTCTCATAGCTCTCCCCGGCCTGCCCTACGGCTGACAGATCATTGGTATCCCAGGTCAGCTCCTTTGGCTCAATCCTCCATTCCGCCTGCAAAGGATTGGGCCCTACAATGGTATAATGCTCCGAGTCCAGACTGCCACTTAGAGAAAAATGTACAACAGCCTTGTAGGTTCCCGCCGCCTTGCCGGTAGAGGTTTTGCGATCTGCGATAACACCCTCCGGCAGTCTTCCTCCCAGGTTTACGGTTTTTTCCATCCCGTCATAGACAAAATCAGCCGTATCCCAGCGGGCGCCGGATACATCGATCTCCTTGGGAACAATGGTGATTCCCTCTAAAAGACATTTGATTTCCTGTCTCTCTCCATCCCTGGCACAGATCACATCCACCGAATGCTCTCCAAGCTCAAGGGTCTCCCATTTTACCTCCACCAAGGCAGTTACATTGCGGATGCTTCCATCCTCATAGGTTCCCACCACGATCAAATCCGTTCCGTCAAAGGGATCACCATAGCCATATTTCATTTTGGAGGGCTTCTGAAAGACCTCTATGGAAGCCAAACCCTCCCGCACGGCATCCCCAGGGGAATAGACCATAAACCGCTTGCTGAGAGATTTCTCTCCCTCCTTTTTGTAGGTAACCGTGTAGGCTCCGGGCTCCATAATCGGCCAGTCAATCTCCTTGGCCTCCCATCCGGTAAAATCCGGAAGCACTGTGAACTCCACGCCAAACAGCTCCTTGGTGCCTCTTTTATTGCGGCTCAGTGTAATCTGCTCCAAAACATGCTCGGTGATATCCGCTTCCTCTTCCTCCGTTCTGCCATAGATTAGATTCACAGGCACGGAAATCATGTCTGCCGTGATGCCGGGAACCGAAAACTTTCCTCTCCCGCTTAAGCCTCCCTCCTTGCCAAGCTTTATGCAGTCCTCCGCTGCCAGCCGAAGGGAGCCCTCATTTTCCAGCTTTCCATTCAGAGTCAGGGAGACCCCGTCGCGAATCTCCAGAATATCCTTAGCCTCCAGCTTCAGGGTATTTCCGGATAAAATGGTTCGATTCTCCTCAATCACATAGGTCTGATTTCCATAAATCCTCCCCTGGGATTCCTGAAACAGGATGCCGGAAAAGCCGCTGACTCTGCCACCTACCAGGTCAGCCTCCACCCAGGGGCCCTGGTTATCCGCTCCGGTCAGCACATCCCCTGAGGCCCCAAGTCTTCCGTTGACCTTTACCACACCGCCTGTAATCTTGATGGTCCTTTCTGTCTCCTCCTCATATTGAGGACTGCTTCCGATTCCCGCCGCATCCGTGTTGGCTGAGGCTGTTATGTATCCACCTGTTATCTCAATGCTCCCGGCAGCGCCGCCTGCGGCTCCGCCGATTCCGCAGCCGCCCTTCAGTCCGCCGGTTGCGGTGACAATCCCGCCGTGAATGGTAATATTTCCACTGTTTTCCGGGCTGCTTCCCTCCGGTGCCGCTTCTTTTCCGGTGCCGCCGATCCCGGCTCCGGTACCGGATCCGGTTACGGACAGAGAGCCGCTGCTCTCCTCAATCACCAAATAGGCCCCCTGGGGAACGGCGATTCCCGCATGATCTCCCTCCACGCACTGAAGCACATTGGTCCCGCTCAAGGTTAAACGCATCATAGCATGGTCCGAATCCCCTGCCAGAGAAATGGGGCTTTCCTTAGAGGCTGCAATCACATCCTTTAAGGTCACCTCCACCAAATCGCTCTCAATGGTAACTGTGTGGGAAACAGGCTTTGTACTGGAGCTTTTTATGGTATAGCTTCCCTGATGGGCCTTCATCTCCCCTTCCCCTTGGGTATAGCCTGCATTGGTAATCACAATGTCGCCCTTTGTAAGATCAAGCTCCACGGAATTAGGCTCTGCATAGGAAGGCACGCTCCACAAAGCTGCCAGTATGGCTGCCAAAAGCAGTATATATGTAAAATTTCTTTTCCTTCTGCCGTTTTCTCTCATACCTTACTCCCATTTTGTATGCTCCAAAATTTCCCTGTACCAAATTTTACATCTGAAATCCAGGGATCTAAGAATACAATTCTGTACCAGTTTACCATAAAACCGGCAAAAGTCAATTTTATACATGAATCTTTCACAGACTCACCTTTCCGTCTCCTAACATCCGGCAGGCGTCCAGTCTTTTTCGCAGCTCTCGATGTTCCTCTCCGGAAAGTGCCGGGTCCTCCTCGAGAAGCCTTGCGGCCTCCTCACTGGCAGCCTTTAAAATGCCTGCGTCCGTAAACACGTCCCCGATTTTAAACTCTAAGAGGCCGCTCTGGCGAATGCCAAAGAGATCCCCTGGTCCCCGAAGCTTCAAGTCCTGGCTGGCAATGTAAAAGCCGTCGTTGGATTTTCCGAGAATTTCCAGTCGTTTCTTTGTATCCGGGCTGTCATTTCCGCTGACAAAGATGCAGTAGGATTGGTGCTTTCCCCTGCCTACCCGGCCCCGAAGCTGGTGAAGCTGTGCCAGGCCGAATCGCTCCGCGTTTTCCACCATCATCACCGTAGCATTGGGCACATTGACTCCCACCTCCACTACGGTGGTGGACACCAGCACCTGAAGCTCTCCCGAGGCAAAGCGCTCCATAATCTCATTCTTCTCCGACGCCTTCATTTTTCCATGAAGATAGGCAATGGCAACGGAGGGCTTCATGGCTGCCTTGAGCTTCTCCGTGTAATCCACCACATTTTCCAGCTCCAGCTCCGGATTATCCTCCACCATGGCGCAGATCACATAGACCTGCCGACCCTTATCAATCTCCTTCTCCATAAAGCGGTAGGCTGCCGGCCGGTAGCTCTCGTCCACCACGCAGTTCTTAATGGGAAGCCGGTTGGCCGGCAGCTCATCCAGAACGGAAATATCCAGATCCCCATAGAGAATAATGGCCAGGGTCCTTGGAATGGGCGTGGCGCTCATGACCAGTACATGAGGAAACATCCCTTTGTCTGCCAATGTCTCTCTCTGACGGACACCAAACCGGTGCTGCTCGTCCGTCACCACCAGGCCAAGGCGCTGAAAATGCACCTGATTTTGTATTAGGGCGTGGGTGCCCACCACAATTTCTGCCTGCCCGTTCTCAATCTGCTCGTATGCCGTCCGCTTCTCCTTTGCTGACATAGAGCCCGTAAGAACCACAACACGGACGGAAAGTCCTGCCTGGTCCAGCATTTCCTGAATGGACTGTCCATGCTGTCTGGCCAATACCTCTGTGGGAGCCATCAGCGCCCCCTGATAGCCGTTGTACACAGCGCAGACCAGGGCCAGCAGGGCCACTACGGTCTTTCCGGAGCCCACATCCCCCTGGATCAGACGGCTCATGACGCCCTCTCCGGACAGATCCTCCAAAAGCTCCCTCCAGACTCTTTTCTGCGCCCCCGTAAGCTCATAGGGCAGAGAGCTTAAGAGCTGCTCCGTCTCCTTCACCGGCTTACAGGGACATTCATTTTTCCGAACCTCCGCCGCCTCCCTCATCTGGCGCAGAGCCAGAATAAAGAGGAAAAATTCATCAAACACCAGACGTTTTCTGGCCAGAAGCAGATCCTCCCATTTCACCGGAAAGTGAATGGTCTGCAGGGCAAAATTGTACTCTGCCAGCTCCTGATTCATGCGGATCTCCTCCGGCAGATACTCCAGGTTCAGATTGCGGCCATCCAGAGCCTGCTTCACCGCCTTTGCCACGGTTTTGTTGGAAAGGCCGGCAGTCAGGCCGTAGATGGGCTGCATGGTATTCAGCTTTTCCCCATAAGCCTCCGGCGTAAAATACTCCGGCTGCTCCATCACCAGACGTCCCTTTTTCTTCTGAACCCTGCCCCGGAAAATATAGGTATTTCCAGGGATAAAGGTATTTTTTAAAAAAGGCATATTGAACCAGGTAAGATGCAGGTACTCCCCGAATTCCTCCAGAACTACAGTGGTCACCGCATAGCGCTTTGTCTTTGTGACAGAGGGGACCTTCTTTAGAAAACCGGTAACTGCCTGGATCTCGTCCGTCTTCAGATTGGCAAAGGTGACCGGCTCCTCATATATGTCGTAGGTTCTTGGATAATATGACAATAGCTCTCCCACCGTGTGAACTCCCACACGGTGAAAGAGCATAGCCGTTTTTTCTCCAATTCCCTTAATGCTTGTAATTGGTGAATCCATATATTACTCCACAGATACTACATAATAGTAGATAGGCTGACCGCCAAAATGCACCTCAATATCGCAGTCCGGGTAAGCCTCCTCAAGCCTTGCGCCCAGGCTCTGTGCTTCCTCCTCGCTTACGCCCTCTCCATAGTAAATGCTGATAAGCTCCGAATCCTCGTCCACCAGCTCATGGAACATGTCAAGGGTTACATCGGCAATCTCACTGCCTACGGACAAAATGGAGTGATCCCCGATTCCCATAATGTCACCCTCTTTGATCTCCTTGTCATCCAGATGGGTGTCCCGGACAGCGTAGGTGACCTGGCCGGTCTTTACATTCCCGATCTCCTCTGTCATCCGCTCCTCGTTCTCCTTTGGAGACATATCGGGAATATAATTGATCATGGCGGTAATTCCCTGGGGCACTGTCTTGGTGGGAACTACAATAATGTCCTTATCCTTGCACAGGGCCTGGGCCTGGTTGGCTGCCAAGATAATATTCTTGTTGTTGGGCAGGATGAAGATGTGATCCGCATTCACCTGTTCAATGGCATTCAGCATATCCTCTGTGCTGGGATTCATGGTCTGGCCGCCCTCAATAAGATAATCCACACCCAGTCCCCGGAAGATCTCTCCGATTCCCTCACCAATGGAGACGGAAATGAAGCCCATCTCCTTTCTGGGCTGTGCGGCCTTTCTCGCCGCTTCCTCCGCCGCCTGCTGGGCCGCAATCCTGGAAGCATCCTTTATCAGCTTTTCCTCATGCTCTTCACGCATATTATCAATCTTAAGCCTGGACAGGGAGCCATAGGTCAAAGCCTTCTCAATGGCCTGTCCGGGATGATTGGTATGTACGTGAATCTTAACGATGTCATCGTCAGCCACGCACACAATGGAATCACCGATGGATTCCAGGAATTGCTTGAATTCGTGCTCCGTCTCCAAGGGGAATTCCTTATCCAGCATAATGATAAATTCGGTACAGTATCCAAACTTAATGTCCGCCTCGGTCTGAGCGCTGATCTTTACCGGCGCCGCCTTGGGAGCATCAAAGGTATAATCAATCTCTTTTCCTAAGAACGCGTCGTAAGCACCCTTTAAGACCTCAACCAGTCCCTGTCCGCCGGAATCCACCACGCCCGCTTCCTTCAATACGGGAAGAAGCTCCGGGGTCCTTAACAGTACGGCCTCCGCCTCCTCAATAATCTCCCGGAAGAATATCTCCAGATCCTCCTCCACCTGGGCCAGCTCGGCGGCTCTGTCCGCAGCTCCTCTGGCTACGGTAAGGATGGTTCCCTCCTTGGGCTTCATAACTGCTTTATACGCAGTCTCCACTGCCTTTTGAAATGCATTGGCAAAAATCATGGTATCCAGGGCCTCATACCCGCGGATTCCCTTGGTAAAGCCTCGCAAAAGCTGGGAAAGGATGACTCCCGAGTTGCCTCTGGCTCCCCGCAGGGACCCGGAGGATATGGCCTTTGCCACAGACTCCATGGTGCGCACCGGCAGATTATTTACCTCGGAGGCCGCTGACATAATGGTAAGCGTCATATTGGTTCCCGTATCTCCGTCGGGAACGGGAAATACATTCAGCTCGTTGATCCATTCCTTTTTTGCCTCCAGATTTTTGGCACCGGCCAAGAACATCTTTGTCAGTGTTTCTACATCTATGGTTTTCATAACTTCGCTAAGCTCCTCCTGCTATTAGTCTATTACCCGCACACCTTCTACAAAGATGTTGATTTTCTCGATGGACATACCGGTGAATTCCTCCACCTTGTACTTTACATTGCTGATTAGATTGTCGGATACTGCGGAGATGCTGACTCCGTAGGATACGATTACGTGGAAGGATAAGGTGATGCGATTGTCATTGATCCGAACATTGACGCCCCTGGTCAGATTGTCGCCCTTTAAGAGCTTGACAATGCCGTCACGGACGTTGACCATAGCCATACCTACGATGCCAAAGCATTCCACGGCTACGGAGCCGGCGTATTTGGCTATGACTTCCGGGTCGATGATTACTGCACCTAGTTGTGTATTCATAAGTCCCTTCATTATGATTACCTCCATTTATGTTTTTTAACATGTCCGGCTTTTGACGCCGGTATCCGGAAAGCCAGTTACGGATTCAGATGGCACCGCAACAAAAAGCTGAATAGACTATGTAGCTTTCCTACTGATAACTCCCTGGTACTTCTCCATACCTCTTACCAGATGTATCACTATTCTATATTGACAGTATACCCTTTTTCCCTTAAAATTCAAAGTGGTTTTTCAAATTTTAACCAGTTTCTCAAAAAGTTGCAATATTTTGAAATTAACGCTTGCAAAATATAGTACTTTCTGCTAGAATAATACATGTTGCGAGCCTAGATATAGGGTTCACTAAAGAGCAAGGAGGTGCTAAGATGGCTAAATGTGCAATTTGTGAAAAAGGCGCTCACTTCGGAAATGCGGTAAGTCATTCACATAGACGTTCCAACAAGATGTGGAAATCCAATGTTAAATCTGTAAGAGTCAAGGTTGATGGCGGCTCCAAGAAGATGTATGTATGTACTTCTTGTCTGAGATCCGGCAAAGTGGAAAGAGCGTAAAAGAGTGGATATTGAAAGGAAGCTGTTGTAGTGCAATGGCTTCTTTTTTTGTCTCAAAAAAGAAGCTGTCGCAAAGTAAGACGTGATGCCTTATTTTACAACAGCTTCTCTTCTATTGCAGAGCCTTTTCTTATCTCATAACAACAACTCCCAGGAACCACAAAAGATACACATGGGCCGGATAGAAAATATAGTAGAAATATTTCTTATACCGTCCACAGGCCCCATTGCAGCTGAGCAGCAGGGGCAGCGCCGCAATCATCATCCACTGGAAATCATTGTTCAGCATATGGGACAGATCAAAGATGGATCGGAAGGACGCGCCCCAGAGCACCAGCCCCGTCATAATCTCCATCAGAGCCACCAGCACATCGCTTCCCAGCAGCATAAAAATACGTCCCCAGATTCCAAACGCAGAATTCAGGAAAAATACAAGGCAAAGGATCAGATAGCCGATGGTAAGCCTTCTCTTATCCTCCTTGGTGTAATAAAACAAAGCCCCCATCATAACATACATAAAGGCTCCCTCACAGGTTAAGGCGCTGCCGCAGACAGCGGAAAAGAAATTAAGAACCGCATAGGGCACCTCCACGATCTCATAGAGTACGGCCCACAGTCCCGCAAAGGCAATCTGCCAAAAGCCATAACTCAGCCACATGCGCCATTTCCGCTTGGGATGCTTCCGGCCATATTCCAGAACCTCAATGAAGAATGCCCCCGCAAACAGTGTGGCAAAGATATTGTTGGTTACGGCTGTAATCAGTCCCGTCTTTTGGGCTACAATAGACAGGATCAGATTCACCAGAGCCATTAAAACACTGCATACATAAAGGCGTCTAAAATACAGCTTTTTGTCGCTGGTCTTGTCCAGGCTCCAGGCCATAGCATAAAAAAACAAGGGCGCCGCCAGCCGTCCAATCCACTGAAACCAGACAGGCGCCCCCGGTATAAATGCTCCGATATAATTCATTGCCATTGCTGCCAAGGCAATTCGTTTCAGCATAGTTACCGACATTTCTGACCCCCCATTTTTGTATATCTTTAATATCTTACAATGTTTTTACACAAAAGGGAAGTATTTGTTACAAATATTTAAATTTTCTTAAGAATTACCGTAACCATTCACAGGGTGAAAGGCGCTGTCACTTTCCGCATTTTCCGTCGGAGGAAAAGAGATTGTACCCCACCAGCATCAGGGAAAAGGCCGCCAGAGCGCGCACAAACCACCCCTGTACAGGCATAAAGAAGGTAGTTAATATCCCTACCCCAATCCAAAACATCACAAATCCAAGCAGCTGCTTCATAAGGGCTCCCGGCACAAAAGGGTTCTTACCCTATTATATGCAGGAAAAGGGCCGGCAGATACCTGCCGCCCCCTGCCTTATTCGTCTCTGTCATTTGTTCCGTGAGGCTGCTTACTCCTTACGTCTCATCCTTCTCAATCACATCCACCGCATCCTGAATGGCATCGGCCACCGGGCTGTTCTCCTTCTTGCCGCTGGTAAACTTATTCACAAAATCCGGCACCATATCCAGAATCTTGGTCACCGTATCCTGGTTCTTCACATTCACAAGCTTGGTCACGCCACCAGAGATCACCAGAATCGCGCTGGGAGAGATCTTTGCGCCCATGCCGCCGCCGGCATTTTGCATCTTGTCCCCTGCAAAGGCTCCAGCTCCCACGCCGAAAGCCACATCTACCAGAGGAAGAATGATGGTGTCGCCGATTGTTACGGCATCTCCCACTACTGTCTTTGTGGTAATAAAGCTGTCCATTCCTTTGAACAGAGATTGTACGGTTGAATCAAAATTATTATCCATGGTGAAATCCTCCTATTTTAAGTTCCGCAGACACCCGCTCAGCACATCTTTTTTGAGAAGAATTTCCGGCCGTAAAAACATACGTCCGTAAATCCTTCTATGCGCTTCGGAGTGTCTGCTGATATTAGTTCCGCAGACACCCGCTCAGCACATCCTTTCGAGAAGTGTCCACTGATATTAGTTCCGCAGCTTATGGTAAACATACCGGATATTCTTGTCCCGCCAGAGCCTCCAGAGAATCAGGGCGGCCGTCACCAGGCGAAAGCTTCCCTTTACAAACAGCTCTCCTTCCAGAACACTCCGTTCAAAATCCGGGTATACCTTAACATTATCCTTAAAAACCGGATAGAATATACTGATGCCGCCCAGAATCTGTCCCGTGAGAGCCGGATCCTCCGTGCCAAAGGAAAGCTCTCCCCGCATTTTTTTCGGAAGCAGCCTGGCAAGCAGAAGCTTTCCCTCACTTATGCAGTGCGAAACAGCCTTCTTTGTCCGCTCGTCCAACAGAAATTCCTTCGTGTCCCGGTATTTCCGAATACCTCTTTTTATTTTAACACAGAATCGGCGGAATGTATATTTGAGATTTTTAATTTTTTGCCAGATTCCAAAAATCTTAAGAAAAAATACCTTGATTTTCCCGACGAGGCGCCTTATAAGACTGTTCGGAAGCCCTTTTTCCTCCGAAATCCCCTGCTCCCGAACCTCCTCCTGACCCACGTCCTCTTCTCCAAAAGGGTTCTCTAAGATCCGCTGGCTCTCCGTATTTTCAGGCCCTTTGCTATCCTCCATCCCCTCCAAGGAGAAGTCACTCTCATCCTTTCCGGTCTGTTCCAGGGGGGGATCCTCTGTCTCAAGAATCTGCTCCTCTCCCTGGGCCGCCGCGTCTTCCGTATCCCGGAACAGCTCCTCCGCCGACTGCTTCAGTTCCTCCTCATCCTCCGTCAGATTTTTAATGGTAATTCCAAATAGCTTAATCCTTGCAGATAAAGTCCCCTCCTGGAATACCACCGGAACGCTTACCATGTGAAGCAGCCAGGTGACCTTAGCCCTTACCAGCAGCTCCTTTTCCTTTTGAAGCCTTCCTTTATAGCGGATAGGCACAAAAAGCAGCAGGAGCAGGATCAAAAGCAACAGTCCCAAAAGGGCTGCCAGAATGATACCAATTATTTTCAAAATCAATAAAACTACATGCAGCATCCAATTCTCCCGTTCCGATTCCCCGGTTTACTCCAGGTCCTCTGCCTCTTCCAAAGCCGCCGTCTGTCCGGCCTCTCCAAAATATTCCCTCACCCGTAAGCCGCCTGTCTCCCGGTAAATATCCTCCACCATCTGCCTTGTCATCTCCAAGGCCTCCTCATAACCGGAGGCAATTCCCACTACAAAGGGGTTCTGCTTATAAAAGGCCGGCTGCTTCAAATGGGCCGCATGAAAGATATCAAACAGATTTTCCTCATTAGATGCCAGAGAAATAAAATAGATGCTGACCATTCCAACGCCTCTGTTTGCTTTTCGGATAATCTTGTCCTTCTTTTTTGCTGTCTTCTCACTTAAGTAGAGTTCTCTCGCCCACCTCATACAGCTGCCTTTCCCTTTTGAATTCCCCTGATTTCCAAAAAATATACAAACAACCTCTGCCTGCAAAAATCATTTCCATAAATAGCACGAAAGGAACACCGCAAAACAAAAAACTGGATTTACTTTGCGGTATTCCCTCAAAAATACTTTTTACTTCCCCAAAGATTGCTCTTCTTCAGATCCAGATATTCATTATAAGCCCGCTCCAAAATCTGCTTTTCATTGGAAAACTTCAGCAAATGATAAGCCTCATGGAACTTATAATACCCCGAATCTACAAAAAATTCTTCACGCTGTGGTTTACTGTAATAATTATCCGCCATCATCAGATACCAATGGACATCCTTCTCCACCGTATCCTCCGGCACTGAAAAGGAATACTGGCTTTTCCCGATGTACTTAATAATGGAAGCCACTACACCTGTCTCCTCACGCACCTCCCGAACCGCTGTATCCTTAAACTCCTCGCCCGGCTCTACAGTTCCCTTGGGAAGCACCCAGCCCTCGTACCGATTCTTGTAATTCTTGTACAAAAGCAGAATCTTCCCCCGAAATATCACCACACCGCCACAACTGGTTGCCTCAATCATTGCAAAACCTCCCTGTCTGGTGTGTCCCTTAGACTGGTATCAGTATAACTCTTTTTCAGAGGTTTGACAAGACCCCCGCCGGAAAAGAAAAGCTTAAACAATTCTTAACTTTTACAGTATTGAGCCAGGGAGAAGAAAAATCTCTGTGGGGATTACATTAATAATAACTCTTTGATCTGTCTGCCGCAAGCAGTCCACCAGATCCTGCACCTCATAAGCAGAAACCACCGTGTGAAGCAGGCTCATAGGCTTTCTGCTGTATCCGCCATATCCCTCCATCACCGATATTCCATGCTTGCAAATACCTATATAAGCCGCCACCAACTCCTTGGGATGCTCCGTTGTAATCTGAAGCGTTACCCGTTTGTACCGATGATAGAACCGCTCTATGGTCTGGGTCGACACAAACTGGAACATAATCGAATAGCCGGCATACTCCCAGCCGAAAACCGCGCCAAAGATGCAGAGCAGCACACAGTTAAATAGAAATACATACTGCCAGATGGATTTTCCAATCCGGTTGGAAATATAAAGAGCCACAAAATCCATGCCTCCCGTAGACGCATTTCCTTTCAAGGCCACTACCATGGAAATGCCATAGAGGAAGCCTCCAAAGCAAATGTTCAGAAGAATATCATCAAACAAATAATTTTCTGGCAGTACCTTTAACAAAGCACTGGCAAGAAATACCTGCAGCAGGGAAAACAGCACAAACTTTTTCCCTACATGGCGATAGCAGAATATCGCCACCGGGATGTTCAGCAGAATCATTCCTATGGATGTGGAAAAATGCACCCCGAACAATCCGGTAATCTGTTCCAGCAAAATTGCCAGGCCGGTAAATCCGCCAGGCAGAAGATTGACCGGTTCCAGAAAGGTTTTCATACTGAATGCCTGGATGAGTGCAGAAAATAACACGGCTGCTGTGGTAAGAATATACTTATTGATCCTGCACCCTCCTAAAAAATGTATCTTCAAAATTATGCCTCCTATTCGAAATCGCTGCGCGATGGCACTAAAGGGTAAAGTCGCTTCGGCACACAGGTAATGAGAGAAACTTTCATTCGAAAGGGCACTCATGAAAGTTTCTCTCGTGCGCCTTTGCGACTTTACCATTCAGAAAATTTTTATGGTCTTAACAGCCGCTGCGCGATGGCACTAAAGGGTAAAGTCACAAAGAATTTACGACCACACATACGTGCGGCCGCAAATTCTTTGCAACACTGTTTTGGAAGTGCTGTTGCTGACTTTACTTTACATTACTATTTCTCATCTTCCACGCCGTAGGGATTGGTGACACCCTCCATATTTTTGCTTCCGATTCTTCTATGGAAGTTGGGGTCCTTTGGAATATCCGGATTGATTCCCAGATCCTCCGGCGCAAAGCAGGCTACAATCTGCAGAGGAATAATGTATTCCCAGGCCGAGAACAGCGGGTCCTCCGTAAACTCTACCAGCAGGTCCTTGTCACTTGCTCGATCGACACCGTCCGGTGATGCAATCAAGTAATTGTGAGGCGTCCAATCGCTTAAAATCTCAATGAGCTTTAAGGTTCTCGGCTTATAATCGCCCTTGGAGCCTACATAAAATACATGGGCGCTGTCTGTAATGGAATTGTAGATTCCATGGAAGAACTCCTCAATGTCATATCCGGTAACACCCTGACGGACTGTCTCCAGAATCTTCAGGGCGCCCTCCAACACGTCGGCATACATTCCGTCATAGCCCACTACAATAATACGCTTTGCAGGAAGGAATTCTTCCTTAATTCTTCCGTACCACTGAACGGCAGCCTTTGTCACATTTCCAAGGTTATCGATTACCTTATACATCCGCTCCCGGTAAGCCGCCGCCTTTTCTTCTGTGGTGATCCCTTTTGCCAGAGCAAGCTCCGTGAGCATCATCATCAGAGTTACCGTTGTTCCCGCATAGCCCTTTGTCTTGGCTCCGCATTTCTCATTTCCCACTTCGATCAGGGTCTTTGTATCCGCATGCTCAAAGATAAATGCATTCCTGTTAGCAGAAACTCCAGCCGTGCCAAAGCCCTGAGCCTTAGCGCAATCCAGACCTGCCACGGTGGAAAGGCTCTGTCCCCCCTGGGACATGCCAATTACCAAAGTCTTCTTATTGAATACCTTCTCACTGCGCTCAAACTGTGTGGGATACATGCAGATGACCTTCATACCCAAAAGCTCCTCCAGATAATTCTTGGCAGAGAGCCCTGCATGGTAGCTGGTGCCGGAGCCCAGTACATAGATCTGATCAATCTCATAATCCTTAAATTTCTCTACAAACTCCTTTGCAATCTCCTTACGGTTCTCAATGATATGCTTCAGAACAACCGGAGTTTCGCAAATATAATTATACATATTCGATGCCATTATAAAATACCCAAGACGCTTCCTACAATTCCGACAATGATCATGCCCCAGAGAATTGTGGTGGTCTTAAATCCTTTCTGTAATAATTTGTATGTACCAAGTGTCAAAGCCAACGGCAGGAAGCCGGAAATAATTCCGTCAAAAATATCCTGAAGTACAATTTCTGCTCCGCCAATACTTAAAACCAGGGGGATTGCAAGCTTTACCATGGAGGCGCACATGGAGCCTACCACAACAAGTCCCAGTACCTTTGCTACCTCAGAAAGCGCCGCAATGATACCACCCTCGGACATGCTGTCAAGGAAGCTCATTCCGCTGCGGTATCCAATCTTCAGTCCGAAGTAGCGGACAAGCAAATGAGGAACATTATAAATCAGCAGGAACATAATAACTCCAAGGATACTCCCCTGTGCCGCCAGGGAACAACCAATACCAGCACCGATAATACGGAAGGTTCCCCAGAAGAAAGAATCACCGATACCTGCAAGAGGTCCCATAAGGGCTGTCTTTACTGCGTTTACAGATTCCGGATCGCCCTCTTCTCCCATTTCCTTTGCTTTTTTCAGCTTCTCCTCCATAGCAATGGCTACACCGGTAATAAAGGTAACAATGGCCGGAGTCGTATTAAAAATCACCAGATGGCGCTTTAATGCCTCGGAAGCCTCCTCCTTATTGGGATACAGCTTCTTGAGAGCCGGAACCATCTGATAGGCAAAGCCTACATTCTGCATTCTCTCATAGAAGAAGCATGCCTGCAGCGGAAAGGACCGCCAAAAGGTTTTCTTAAAAATATCCGGGCTCATTACGGATTCTTCATTTGTCAATACTTTTTCATCTGCCATTACAGCTCACCTCCCAAATCATCAGACATTTCTCCTGCAGCTTCCACAGCCGCCGGTTCTGCTTTTCTTCCTCTTCCATACTGGAACATAATATATGCAATGGTCGTTCCTATCACTGCGGCTCCTACGGTATTGACGCCGAGAAGCGCACTTAAGGCCCAGCCTACAAAGAAGAATGCCACGTTCTTTTTATCAAAGAGAAGCTGCATCAGTATGGCAATTCCCAGAGCCGGAAGCATGCCGCTGGCAACGCTGAAGCCGTCAATCACGCTCTGGGGAAGTTTATCCACAAATGCTCCAATCACTGCTGAGCCAAGCAGCGCACCGAGAAATACAAGCAGGAAGTAAGCAATAAAGAACAGACCGGCGCCGCCCCACAGGGCACGATCCACGCCCTTATAATCACCTCTCTCAGCTGCCTTGTCTGCCTGATGAGCAAAGTAACCGTTCGCCGTACGAACCAGGACGCCTACAAGCTGGCCAAGGGTCGCAATGGGAAGAGCCAGTGCCACTGCCGCACTCACGTCAAGACCGGAGGTGATAGAAAATGCCGTAGCAAGGATACTTGCCGATACCGTATCCGGAATGGTTGCGGAACCGATTCCTACAATTCCCATCATAACCAGCTCCAGAGAGGCTCCAACCACAATACCAGTCTGAAAATCCCCCAAAATCAATCCTACAACCGGACCTAAAAACAGGGGACGTTCCATCATACACAAACCCATTACACGGCTGTCCCAGATACCTAAGCCCCCGAGAATGCCAAGTAATACTGCCTGAATAACACTCATTATTTTTCTCCTTCCTCTTAACCGTTCTTATTAAAGTTTTTCCGTATTTCTTCACAAGTGAGACTTTTCGCAGTCGGATCCGGCTGCATGGTAATTTTTCTCCCTGACTGCTCCAGCCTGTTCATAACCGCAATGTCATCCTCTGACATGTAGGAATTCATATCAATCTGTCTCTTCCCTTCTCCGCTTCGCAGGCCCCCCAGAAGAATATCCTTGATAGCGCCTTCTGTCTTGCCGCACAGGTATTCCGCATCCTGCATTGTCTTTGTCACAACCATAATGGTGCGGGAAGCGTGCTTGGGATTGTTGATTACCGCAACTGCCCCGTCCAGAGACTTCATTGATAAGGTAACCCCCGGAGGCGTCGCCAGCTTAAAAGCCGTCTGCATGGCCTGATCCGTAATGACCTGATTATTTGCAATCAGAATCACATCTGCCTTATAAAAGTTCACCCAGGCTACAGCCACCTGGCCATGTAACAAGCGATCGTCCACACGCAATACTTTTATCATAACTTTCTTCTCCTTCCTATTTAAAATTCCGTAATATTGTCTAAATCAATTTACAGCTCCCCTTCTTCATCCTGCAGGGCGTCTGCGGCTTCCACATCATTTACCAGCACCAGAGTGTCCCTTGCTTCTTCAAGCACTGTCCGGATAGCAGCCAGATTTTCCTCACGGTCATCTGTCAGCTCCAGCATAGCCAGGGGAAGCAGAAGTCCAAGGCAGAGACCGGATATCAGATAAAAATCCGGATGCTCCGCCAGAATTCCGATTGCAGACTGGGTGGTGCTGCCGCCCGGAATATCCGTAATCAAAATCGTAGGAGCAGAATTATCAAACGTCTTCCATGCATCCTCAATCATTGCCTTCGTCTGTGCAACAGATTCATCCAATGTAATACTTAAGGCTGTCAGATTCGGTACATCCCCGAGAATAAACCGGCAGGACTGCGCAATCCCTTTGGAAAATTCTCCATGTGTCAGCAAGATTATGTTTTTCATATGCTTTTCCTCCTTTCATATTTTTAATGTATATACATTTTTATTATATTAATATACATTTATATATTTGTCAATACATTTTAGAAATTTTTATATGTTTTTTTCATTTAATTGTATGTCAATTATAGAGACTGATAGAGATTTACTATAATTATTATTTTGATTATGTTGACTTTTACCTATAACCCCTCTATAATATGTATATATATTTCAAGAAAAAGTATATTTTTTGGAGAATTGATATGAAAAAAATGCCCCTTTATCTCACCATTGTACAGGATATTATGGAAATGATTCAAAACGGAAGCCTGCGCTCCGGGGAACAGCTTATGACAGAGGCTCAGCTCTGTGAGAAATATCAGGTAAGTCGTATGACAGCCAACAAAGCCCTCTCCGCTCTTGTAGCCCAGGGATATATCAGCCGCACAGCCGGAAAGGGAAGCTTTGTACTAGAGCCGAAGGTTACTAAAGATATAGGCTCTTCCAATATAAGCAGCTTTTCCAGAGACATGGCCTCCGTAGGAAAAAAGCCCGGTGCCATTCTGGTAGAATACCGTGTCATGCGCGCAGAGGAAGCTCCCCTTGCTGCGGAGCGCCTTCAGCTTGCGGAAAACGAACTGATACACTATATTTTCCGCATCCGTACCAGCAACGACATCCGGATTGCCCTGAGCCACACCTATATTCCCTGCAAATACCTTCCTGCCCTGGATGTAACCATCCTGGAAGGCTCCCTCTACGAATACCTTGACCAAACCTACCAGATCCATCCCCGTGTGCTGGATTACAATTTCAGCGCGATTCTTTCCAACAAAAAACAGCAGGAGCTATTGCAGACCGAAGCCTGCGCCCTGCTGAAGTCAAGCCATACCAGTACCATCGAACCTGATATTTTCTTTGAGTTTACAGAAACCTACTATGTAGGAAACCGATACACCTATCACTTTTCCAGGATGGAAGCAAAATGATAAAAGCAATCTTTTTTGACATTGACGGGACCTTATATTCCCACAAAAACCGACAGATTCCAGAGAGTGCCTTAAGAGCTTTAGAGCAGCTCCACAAGGAAGGAACTCTTCTATTTATATCTACCGGAAGACATATGATCATGGTTGAATACCTTCTGGGTAACCAGATTCCCTTTGACGGCTATGTATCTCTGACCGGCCAAATCTGTCTCAACCGTGAAAAAGAAATTATTTACAAAAACCCCATCTGCAAGGCAGATACGGAAAAAATCATAGAATTTTTCAACATGAAGAAGGTTCCTCTTACCTTAATGGAGGAAAACCGCCGTTACATCAATTTTTCCGGCAACAAGGCCGGAAACGTCTTAAAAACCCTGTCCTCCTTCTCTCCACCTGTGGAAGCCTATGAGGGCGGAGCACTCTACCAGGTCTCCGGCTTCCTCCGCGAAGAAGAGACAAAAGAGCTTCTCGCTCCTCTTACGAGCTGCAAGCATACCATGTGGAATGACGGAGCGATCGACATCATCCCGGCAAACGGCGGAAAAATGACTGGTATCCAAAAGCTTCTGGAGTATTACCACCTCAGTGCCGATAGCACCATGGCCTTCGGCGACGGCAACAACGATGCCGACATGCTGGAATTTGCCCACATCGGCGTAGCCATGGGAAATGCTTCCCCAAAAGCCAAGGCTGCTGCAGATTACATTACTACAGATATAGATGCCGACGGAATCGCCAACGCCCTCCGCCATTTCCACCTGATCTAAAAAAGACTAATTGCACTTGCCGCATCAAGCCACAAAGCCACAAGCACAATTAGCCCAATCAAAACATAAGCAACCCACAACCATTACTCAACCCACAGCCAGCGAGGAAGAAAATCCCTTCTGCTCAGGCGTGTTAGCCCTCCGGGCGGAGCAGGAGCAGAAGGGATTTTCTTCCTCGCTGGCGTCCGTCTTAACGCATCCATCTTAATGCATCCATCGTAATAGCCCTCATGCCTCCAACTCAATAAGTTCCCTCAACTTCCCAAAAGCATCCTTAATCCCCCCAACCTCATTGATAATCCCTTCCTCCACCGCCTGCCTTCCAACCAGAACAGAACCCACATCCTTTGTAAGCTGTCCTGTCTCCAGCATGAGCTTCAAAAGCCGTTCCTCCGAAATCCTACTATGCTCCGTAATAAACCCCGCAATCCGATCCTGAATCTTCTGAAAATAATCAAAGGTCTGCGCCACCCCAATAATAAGCCCCGTCATCCGCACCGGATGGATCATCATAGTCCCTGTGGGCACAATAAAAGAATAATCCGTAGATACTGCCAGGGGAACCCCGATAGAATGGCTTCCTCCAAGCACAAGGGAAACCGTAGGCTTACTCAAGGACGCAATCATCTCCGCAATAGCAAGACCGGATTCCACGTCGCCTCCCACAGTGTTGATGAGCACCAATAACCCTTGAATCGTCTTGCTGTCCTCCAGAGCCGCAAGCTGCGGAATTACATGCTCATATTTTGTTGTCTTGGAATTGGAGGGCAGGCACTCATGGCCTTCGATCTCCCCGATGATATTTAAGAGATGAATCTTCGCATCCCCCTCCTCCAGAGTCAGCTGTCCATACTCCTCCACCTGCTTATCCTGCTGTTCCTGCTTCTCTCCTGACTGCGTTTCCTCCTGGTTTTGGTGCTTTTCCTTCTTATTCTCGCTCATAAATAAAACCAGCCTCTCTTTCCATACATTTTTTGTGTTAGTATGTCCTTCGGATACACCATTCATGCATCCTTTGCGGGACAGGCGGACGTTATCCGTCATAGTATGGAAAGTAAAGCCGGTTTTTTATTTTTGATTTTCTTTAGTTCTCTTTTTCCAATCAAGCCCTGGCAAGAGCCTGTTCCAAATCCGCGATAATATCCTCCGGGCTCTCGATTCCCACGGACAGACGAATCATTCCCGGTGTAACCCCGGCCTCCACAAGCTGCTCGTCGGTCATCTGACGATGGGTATGGCTGGCCGGATGAAGAACACAGGTGCGGGCATCCGCCACATGGGTGACAATAGCCGCCAGCTTCAAGCTGTCCATGAAGCGTACCGCTTCCTCTCTTCCGCCCTTCAATCCAAAGGAAATCACGCCGCAGGTTCCCTTGGGCATATATTTTTGCGCCAGCTCATAATAGGGATCATCCTTTAAGCCTGCAAAATTCACAAATTCCACCTTTTCATGATTATGAAGATACTCCGCCACTGCCTTTGCATTGCTGCAGTGGCGCTCCACCCGAAGGGCAAGAGTCTCCAGGCCCACATTCAGAAGAAAGGCGTTCATGGGAGAGGGAATACTCCCCAGGTCGCGCATGAGCTGGGCCGTAGCCTTGGTAATATAGGCCAGCTTTCCAAACTGCTGTGTATACACAACCCCATGGTAGGTAGGATCCGGTGTGGTCAGTCCCGGAAATCTGTCCTTATGGGCATCCCAATCAAAATTGCCGCTGTCCACAATACAGCCGCCTACGGCCATGGCATGGCCGTCCATGTATTTGGTGGTAGAATGGGTCACGATATCCGCCCCCCACTCAAAGGGACGGCAGTTGATGGGTGTAGCAAAGGTATTGTCCACAATCAGAGGGCACCCGTGAGCATGGGCAATGCGGGCAAACTTTTCGATATCCAGCACGGTCAAGGCCGGATTGGCAATGGTTTCTCCCACCACTGCTTTGGTATTGGGACGAAAAGCCGCCTCAATCTCCGCCTCAGACGCATCCGGGTCCACAAAGGTACATTCCATCCCCATTTTCCTTAAGGTAGCTGCGTACAGATTAAAGGTTCCCCCGTAGACCTTGGCCGAGCATACCAGGTGATCCCCTGCCTCACAGATATTGGTCACCGCATAGAAATTAGCTGCCTGCCCGGAGGAAGTAAGCATAGCCGCCACGCCGCCCTCCAGCTCCGAAATCTTGGCTGCCACACAGTCGTTGGTGGGATTCTGCAGGCGGGTGTAGAAGTATCCGTTGTCCTCCAATGCAAAGAGGCGTCCCATCTCCTCTGTGGTATCATACTTAAACGTAGTGCTCTGGTAAATGGGAAGAACCCTGGGCTCTCCCTTTTTCGGCTTCCAGCCTCCCTGCACACAGATGGTATCCTGTCTCATGCCATGTACCTTCCTTTCAGCTCATACACCATAGCCATATATTTCTCCCGACAGGCTTCCGGCTTTCCGGCCTCGATCAGTCCCACACAGGGAGCCAGGTAATTCTGCCAAATCTCCTCATACACCTGTCCCGGTGCCTCCGAGCGTCCGATGCGGCTTACAATAGTAGGTGCAATATTATAATATTCCTTTACCAATGCCTCGCCCTCCGGCGAGGAAAGAAGGTAATGATCCCGATAGTCCCGAAGCAGCTCCAGCTCATAGCAGTCATCTGCCTTTCCCTGACTCTCGCACACGGCCGTAGTAATATAGCAGAGCTTTTTATGAAAGCCATTCTCAATCTTTTCATAGCTTGCGCAGCCAATGGTTGTTTTAAAGGCAGCGTTCCATTTTTCCACCAATAGCTTTGTGAGAGGCTCCGCAGACTGCCCCTTCTGCTCCAGAATGGCCGGGAAGGTATACACCGCCAGGGTCATATTGTAGTTCACCAGCTGCTCATTGCGCTTTCCCTTCTTCGGAATCCGGCCAAGCTCATTATCCACCTGATCAATCAGATGATCCACAAGCTTATTCAGCCATTCCTCGTCCACGCCGTCTTCCTTTACATAGACCTTCTCAATGGCATCAATCACATCTATGTATTTGCGCAGATATGCCTGGAAGGCCTCCGCATAGAGATTCTTCTTAAAGGATTTCAGAGGATTTTCCGCCTGAAAAAGCATGTCCTCCAAGCCCTGCATCGCTTTGTTATAGTACTCACCGTATGCTACCATATCCATCTTCGTTCTATTCCTCCCAATTGTGGTAGACGTTCTGGACATCATCATCCTCGTCCAGAAGATCCAGGGTCTTTTGTAAATTCTTGATATCATTTTCATCTGTTAAGGAGACATAGGTCTGAGGAATCATGGTCACCTCGGCCTCCGCCATCACGATTCCCTCGGTCTCCAAGGCCTGTCTTACCTGGCTGAAGGCATCCGGGTCCGTAATGATCTCAAAGCTGTCCTCCTCCTCGGAGAAGTCCTCCGCCCCCGCGTCCAGAGCCATCATCATCAGATCATCCGGGTCCATCTCGCACTCCTCCCGATCAATGATGATCTGCCCCTTCTTGTCAAACATGTAGGACACACAGCCCTGGGTCCCCACGGATCCGTTTCCCTTGGTAAAGGCACTGCGGACATTGGCGGCCGTGCGGTTCTTATTGTCCGTCAGCGCGTCCACAATGATGGCGATCCCGCTGGGGCCGTAGCCCTCATAGGATACATATTCGTAATTCACCGCGTTGGCATTGCCGGCTGCCTTTTTGATACCCCGGTCAATGGTATCATTGGGCATGTTGTTGGCCTTTGCCTTGGCGATCACATCCCGCAGACGGCTGTTGTTGGCCGGGTCCGCTCCGCCCTCCTTGACGGCTACCGCAATCTCACGGCCGATGATCGTAAATATCTTTCCTCTGGCCGCATCATTTTTTTCCTTTTTGTGCTTTATATTCGCAAATTTTGAATGTCCTGACATAGCGAAACACTCCTTTTCCCTTCGTTCTTTTTTATCTGCCCTTCCATAAAGCAGACGTTCTTATCCATTTTAGCATTAATCTTTCATAAAGGCAAGCATTACGAATACGGTTTCATTATGTATCCAGCTCCAGGCTCACCCGCAGGGCTTCGTTTACCTTTGATAATATGACCTCATCCAAATGACAAACCTTATCCCGCAGCCGCTGCTTGTCAATGGTGCGCAGCTGCTCTAAAAGAATCACCGAATCCTTTACAATCTGACACTGTCTGGTGCTCAGCTCCACATGGGTGGGAAGCTTCGCCTTATTCATCTTTGAGGTAATGGCCGCTACAATCACCGTAGGGCTGTGACGATTCCCCGTATCGTTCTGAATCACCAGAACCGGCCGTATGCCCCCCTGTTCTGATCCCACTACAGGGCGAAGGTCCGCATAATAAATGTCTCCCCGCCTGATTACCAATTTTCTCACACTCCGATTTCCTGAAATTTTTCTGACCGTTCTATCCTATATTGCCCGGTCATATCTCAAGTATTTCCAAAAAAATCGGATGTATACAAATCAGGATCGATAGATTCTGGGCACCCGCTTATTGATGTCACAGATAAACTCATAGGGGAAGCGGCCGGACAGCTCACACAAGGTCTCCAGGGGAAGGATCGCATCCCCATCCCTTCCAAATAGAGTGACCTCCATTCCAAGCTCCGCCTCAGGAATCTCCGTAATATCCACCATCATCTGATCCATGCAGACACGCCCCCGAATGGGCGCCTTCTTTCCGCAAACCAGCACATAACCCTTGTTGGAAAGGCTTCTGGGATAGCCGTCCCCATAACCCACGGGAATCGTGGCAATCCGGCGCACGGAATCCGCCCGGTAGGTTCCCCCGTAGCTGACCTCCGTTTCCGGTCCAATCTCCTTCACATAGACAATGCGGCTTTTCAGCTCCATGGCCGGCTTTAAGGCGATGGTCTCCCGGCGGACCTCATCAGAAGGGTAAATTCCATAAAGAATAATCCCCGCCCGAACCATATCAAAGTGAGCCTCCTGAAGCTCCATAATTCCCGCGCTGTTGGAGCAGTGACACATGGAAAAATGAATATCATCCCGGCCGCATTCCTCCACAAACCGCCGAAAGCGGTCTAGCTGACTCACAGCCGAGGCCTTATCCCGCTCATCCGCTCTGGCAAAATGGGTAAAGATTCCCTCTAGAGACAGGTTGGGAAGACGCCGGATCTCCTGAATCTGCTCTATGCTTTCCCTGGTGTCTCCAAAACCGATACGGCTCATTCCGGTGTCCAGCTTAATATGTACCGGAATCACGATCCGCTTTCCCAGTAAGGCGCTCTGCCTTTCTGCCTCCCGAGACAGCTCCTTGGCTGTTTCCAGGTTGTATACGGCAGGACGGATTTGACTAAAGCAGGCTCCTGACGGGCCGGAATTTTGCTCCAAAATACCGGTAAGCTCCTTCATGTCCTCCGGGTACACACA
This sequence comes from bacterium 1XD21-13, assembly GCA_009917555.1. GTDB lineage: Bacteria > Bacillota > Clostridia > Lachnospirales > Lachnospiraceae > Laedolimicola. The sequence continues at coordinate 77,463 of QZDX01000013.1, forward strand.
TCCCAGAATCAGAACCGGCTTTTTGATGCCAGCCTCATGAAGCTCCACCGCCTCCTCCAAGGTGGCCGTGGCAAAGCCCCACAAATACTCCTTTTTTTCCACATGCCGGGCAATGGCCGCCGCCCCATGTCCGTAGGCGTCGGTTTTGATCACAGCCATCACCTTAGTCTCCCAGGACAGGCAGGATTTGACAGCCTCCAAATTTTCTTCTATGGCATTTAGATCCACAAAGGCCGCTATACGCGTATATGTACTCATTCTTTTCGTCCTCTCTATTTCCAGTATATGTAGGCTTCCTCTCCTTTGTCAGATGCCGGAAGCTCCCTTTTCAAGTCTTCCCATAGCAAAAGGGAACCTAAAGCCCCCCTTGGCTTTTCAGCTCCCCCTGGTATTCCTCTTAAGAATGTTCTTTTTCATACCGGTTAATGTTGTAGGATAACTGCATCAGGCTCTCGGACAGATGAACATTCTCCACCAAAACATCCTCAGGAACCTGTAAATCCACATGGGCAAAATTCCAGATAGCCTTGATACCATATTTCACCAGAAGCTCCGCCATCTCCGCCGCCTTAGACTTGGGAAGTGTCAGGGTTGCTATCTGAATGTCCTGCTCCCGGATAAAGTCCTCCAGCTCCTCCAGCATATAGATCTGGATTCCCCGAACACTCAAGCCTTTCAGCACCGGGTTCACATCAAATATTCCCTTGATGACAAAGCCCCGTTTTTCAAAGGATACATAGTTGGCCAGCGCCTGACCCAGATTGCCCCCTCCTATGATAATCATATTATATTTCTTATCCAGTCCTAGGATCTTACCGATTTCTTCATATAAATGCGCAACGTTGTATCCATAGCCCTGCTGTCCGAAGCCGCCGAAGTTATTCAGATCCTGCCGGATCTGCGAAGCCGTCACGTGCATTCTGTCACTGAGCTCCCCGGAGGAAATACGTTCCACACCGCTTTCCATAATCTCACCCAGGTATCGGTAGTAACGCGGAAGTCTTTTGATGACTGCTTTTGAAATTTCCCGTTCTTCCATTGAAACACCGCTCCCGTTCTTTATTTTCTGTTATCATTATATCTGCCCCCCTGTAGGTTGTCAATGAGTTTGTAGGATTTTTCACAAACTATTTGACTTTTCCACCTCTTCCGATATAATAAAGAATAACTACAGACACAAGAAAGCTGAGGTTTTTTACTTATGATACTAGCATGTCAAGGCATCCGTCAGTCATTTGGCACCGATGTGATTTTAAGGGATGCGTCCTTTCATATAGAAGAGCGGGAAAAAGCGGCCATTGTAGGTATCAATGGAGCCGGAAAGTCTACCCTCTTAAAGATCATTGTCCATGAGCTGGAGCCGGACTCCGGCGAGGTCATACTGGCGAAGGGGCGTACCCTGGGCTACCTGGCCCAGCACCAGGATCTGGAAAGTAAGCGTACTATCTACCAGGAGCTTTTGGAGGTAAAGCGGGATGTGATCGATCTGGAGGATCGTCTGCGCAGGCTGGAGCAGGAAATGAAGGAGCTCTCCGGCGACCATCTTCAGACAGCCTTAGATACCTATACCCGCCTGAACCATGAATTTGAGCAAAAAAATGGCTACGCCTACAAAAGCGAGGTTGTCGGTGTTCTCAAGGGACTCGGTTTTTTGGAGAAGGATTTTGAGAAGGAAGTCAACACTCTCTCCGGCGGACAGAAGACACGTGTTTCTCTTGGAAAGCTTCTGTTGTCCAGACCAGATGTGATTCTGCTGGATGAGCCCACCAACCACCTGGATATGGCCTCTATCGCCTGGCTGGAAACCTTCCTGCTCAATTATGACGGAGCGGTTGTGATCGTAGCCCATGACCGGTATTTTCTCAATCGAGTGGTCACAAAGATTATTGAGATTGACAATGGGCAGGTTACCACCTTCCAGGGAAATTATTCTGACTACGCCTCCAAGAAGGCGCAGCTTCGTGAGGCACAGATGAGTGCTTGGCTGAATCAGCAAAAGGAAATCAAGCATCAGGAGGAGGTCATCGCAAAGCTCAAGTCCTTCAACCGGGAGAAGTCCATCCGGCGTGCGGAAAGCCGTGAAAAGCTATTAGGTAAAATGGAGGTTCTGGAAAAGCCCGTGGAGGTTCGCTCGGAAATGCACATTCGTCTGGAGCCGGAGATCGTGAGCGGCAATGATGTGCTGACCGTGGAGGGACTTTCCAAGGCCTTCGGCCCTCTCTCCCTGTTTACCAATCTGAATTTTGAAATCAAGCGCGGGGAACGGGTGGCACTGATTGGCAACAACGGAACCGGCAAGACCACCATTCTGAAGATCTTAAACGGACTTTTGGACGCGGATCAGGGCTCCTTCTGCCTTGGCACAAAGGTAAAAATCGGTTATTACGATCAGGAGCATCATGTGCTTCATATGGAAAAAACTCTTTTTGAGGAAATATCAGACACTTATCCGGGCCTTGACAATACCAAGATACGCAATACCCTGGCCGCCTTTCTCTTTACGGGAGACGATGTATTTAAGCGGATACAGGATTTGAGCGGCGGGGAACGGGGCCGGGTCTCTCTGGCTAAGCTTATGCTGTCTGAGGCCAATTTCCTCATTTTGGACGAGCCCACCAATCATCTGGATATTGTGTCCAAGGAAATTTTGGAGGAAGCACTGAATCGCTATACGGGAACGGTGCTCTATGTGTCCCACGACCGGTATTTTATCAATACCACAGCTACAAGGATCTTGGATCTGACGGAAGGCCAGCTGGTCAATTACATTGGAAATTACGATTACTATCTGGGAAAACGGGAGGAGCTCTCCCCAGCCTCTCTTTCTGACAATGGCTTTACAGCTGAAGCAGATCCCATTTCTACGGGAAAGCTTGACTGGAAGCAGCAAAAGGAGGAACAGGCCCGCATCCGCAAGCGGGAAAATGATTTAAAGAAGACAGAGGAAGAAATCTTTGAGTTGGAAACCAGGGACCAGGAGATTGACGAGCTTCTTATGAAGGAGGAAATCTATACCAGCACAGCGGAGTGCCTGAAGCTTCATCAGGAAAAGGAGGCCATCCATGAGCGGCTGGAACAGCTCTATGAAACCTGGGAGGCATTGGCATAATCATTTTAATGATTATCCATAGCTTCCTGGAATTCGTTCCAATAATTTTCCCCTGTTACATAAAATCCAAATCCCTGGCTTTCCAGCTTTTCATCTGTTACGCCATTGAAGATTCGATCTATGATCATATCTCCTATGTCCTCCGTATAGTGGCTCGCTTCATAGTAATTATTTCGGTTCGTAGTGATGTCATTCACTCCGCTGAAATTGTAATAATCAACCGGATCCGAAAGCCACTCCAATAAGACATCATAGCCTAAGTTTTTTGATTCCTGATAGGTGGTGTAATAAATCGGATTGGTAAATACAATCAGATTGATGTCATTCTCTTCACACAGTGCCGCAATTCGCTTGACACTTAATATGGCATCATCCATGCAATTCCGATAATAGTTTTCCCAATAAGGGGCATCTCCCTTCCAATTTCCTCCCAGAGAAGGATCTCGCTTGCTGGATCCGCTTCGGTAATAACGGTCCACATAATCGGGATCTTCTATCTCGTGCTCAAGCGTAACCTCCAGAGAACGAATGACTCCTTTGATACTAAAGTAATTGGCATAAAAGCTAAGCTTATTTTCTCTTGGATAGGGAATGCGATAAAACTGTTTGTCATGAATGGAGGGATCAACGAAACCGGATATATTATCTATTCCGATCATGACATTTTTGGGGATGATTCCATTTTCTATCATTTCCCGCAGATTTTCCAGGTGTTCTTCCGGAAGCCCCTCGGAGTAGGACATGTTGTACCAGCGCCCTTCGGGGATTTTCTCCACGTCAATGAAGCCGGTACGGGAAGAACCGAACAGGAAAGAATCAAATTTATCCGGATTATGAAGGATGTACTGCATTTTGATGTAGTTGCTGTTGGGCTCCACTCCGTTGTCACGAATCCTCTTCCAGTGGAATACGTTGTAAGGGTCTGCCAGAATAGGAATGGCAATCTCCAGGATTAGAATAAATAGAATGAAGGGGGCCATTTTTTTCAGGAATGTTTTCATTTGGGTCTCCATTTGTTTTTTGTGAAAGCGGACGCCGCCAGGCCGGAAATACTCTTCTGCCCCTGCTCCGCCCATTCGGGCTAACACGCCTGGTCAGAAGAGTATTTCCGGCCTGGCGGCTGGTTTTTGGCAGGAATCAGGAATGGAGCTTTTTGTTTGTGGTTGGCATGCGATCGTTTTCAGAACTGGAAGTAGACGAATTCGTATTCGCCTAGCTGACGGCTATATAGGATGATGAACAATAGTAAAAAGTATAGGGCATAGCGGACAGGTTTTTTTAGGGTTCCGATTCGCTCCCATATGCTTTTTGTCTGATCCAGGTAATCGTGGATCAGCAGGACCATGATGCATAAAAGACCGGCGATCAAGGTTTTCAAGCCTGAAGCCTGTACCATTCCGGCCATTTGGAATGCGTGGTATCCATCTGCCAGATAAGTGACAGGATTGGTGATTCCATCTAATAGATGCGTTAGTACATAGCCCGCATCGGCAATGGTGTTTGCCCTGAAAAAGATCCAGGTCACACAGACAAACAAGAATGTGAAGCCGATTCGAAGCCATCTTCTCTTTTCTTTCTTTGGCGGGAAGATGCGGTTCCATTCCCTCTCCAGTATCTGTCCCAAGCCATGAATCCCTCCCCAGAGGACGTAGGTCCAGTTGGCTCCATGCCAGAGACCGCTGACCAGAAAGGTAACCATAAGGTTCCATCTGGTCCGCCATACACCTCTTCGGTTGCCGCCTAATGGAATGTAAACATAATCACGGAACCAGGTGGACAGGGATATGTGCCAGCGGCTCCAGAATTCCCGGATGGATGCGGAAAAATAAGGACTTTTAAAGTTGGTCATAAGATCAATGTCCAAAAGCTCCGCCGTTCCTACCGCAATGTCCGAATACCCCGAAAAGTCACAATAGATCTGAAAGGTAAACAGCACAGTCGCCAGAAGCAACGGAAATCCCGTAAAGCTTTCCGCCGCATTGTATACGGTGTCCACATAAACGGCCACGGTGTCCGCAATGGCTATTTTTTTGAAAAAGCCCCAGGCGATCATTTTGGCACCATGTATCCCCTTGTCTGTGTGAAAGGTATGCTCCCCCTCGATCTGAGGAAGCAGATTTCTGGTACGCTCAATGGGGCCAGCCACCAATTGAGGGAAAAATGCAATGAATGTAGCATATTTTCCCAGATGACGGCAAGCCTTTACTTCACCTCTGTATACATCGATCACATAGCTTAAGGTCTGGAAGGTATAAAAGGAGATACCAACCGGAAGCATGAAGTTCAATGTGGTCTCATGAACCGGAATCGCTATTTTCTGCAGCAAATCTGTAACGCTTTTGCTTAAAAAATTGAAATATTTGAAGAAAAACAGAATGCCAAAGCTAATAAGAAGAGCTGTGGCCATGCACAGCTTCTTCTTTCTCCGGCTTTCTGTCCTCTCCATGAGTAACGCCGTCCCGTAAGATACCAGGGTGGTGGTTAGAATCAGGATCACGTATTTTACATTCCAGCTCATGTAAAAATAATAGCTGGAGATAAAGAGCACGCCCCATCGATATTTTGCCGGAATCAACCAGTAAATCGTAAATACAATGGGTAAAAATACGTAAAATGCATTGGAATTAAACAGCATGTAAAAGTTCCTCTAAGGTATTTCTGATTTCTTTGATAAACTCCTCACTGGAAAGTACCGTTGGATTGTCCAGGGTGGTAATCAGTGCCAGGTCTTTTGTCATTTTCCCGGATTCAATGGTTTTTAAGGAAGCCTCTTCCAGCTTATCCGCAAACTGCATCAGGGCTTCATTTTTATCCAGTTCTCCCCTTTTGTGCAGTGCACCGGACCAGGCAAAGATGGTTGCCATGGAATTGGTGGAGGTCTCCTCTCCCTTAAGGTGCTTGTAATAATGACGCTGCACCGTGCCGTGAGCCGCTTCGTATTCAAAGTATCCATGGGGAGATACCAGAACCGAGGTCATCATAGCCAGAGAGCCAAATGCCGTAGCTATAAGATCACTCATAACGTCACCGTCATAATTCTTGCAGGCCCAGATGTAGCCGCCCTCGGATTTGACCACCCGTGCTACTGCGTCATCAATCAGAGTGTAGAAGTATTCTATACCCAGGCGATCGAATTCTTCCTTATATTCTTTCTCAAAGATCTCCTGGAACGTATCCTTAAAGTAGTGATCGTACTTCTTGGAGATGGTGTCCTTGGTTGCGAACCACAGATCCTGCTTCTGGGAAACGGCATAGGAAAAGCAGCTTCTTGCAAAGCTTTCCACGGAGCTTGCCAGATTATGCATGCCCTGGGCGATTCCGGCTTCCTTAAAATCGTGTACGGTTTCCCGAATCTCGGTTCCGTCCTCTCCGGTGAATACAAGCTCGCATTTTCCGGGGCCGGGAACCTTGATCTCCGTAGCCTTATACACATCTCCATAGGCATGACGTGCTACGGTGATGGGCTTCTTCCAGGTCTTTACGTAAGGCTCAATGCCTTTGACGATAATGGGAACACGAAATACGGTTCCGTCTAAGATGGCCCGGATGGTGCCGTTGGGACTCTTCCACATCTCCTTTAAGTCGTACTCCTCCATGCGGGCGGCATTGGGAGTGATGGTGGCACACTTTACGGCCACGCCGTACTTTTTGGTTGCCTCGGCGGCTTCCACGGTGATCCGATCATCCGTCTCGTTCCGCTTCTCAAGCCCCAGATCATAGTACTCCGTATTTAAGTCAATGAACGGAAGAAGCAGCTCTTCCTTGATCATTTTCCAGAGAATTCTTGTCATTTCATCCCCGTCCATCTCTACCAGAGGGGTTGTCATCTTTATCTTGTCCATCGTTTTTGTCCTCCTCAGATCTTCGGCCGGAAGCCGATTCTGTTCCTTATTATAGTCGATCTTTATCCGGTCCGCAAGTTAAGTTTGCATAAAATATAATAGATAAATTATGATTGCTGCTGGAAAAAATTTAACCTTTATGTTACAATACGTTCAGTGTCTTCCTATGCACTGACGATAAAATATCATAATATATAAATAAAGGTGAGTGAAAAATGCAGTATGAGTGGATGCCAATGTTGTCTATATTATCTATAATATCCGGACTTGTTTTCGCAACTCTTCTTGGACTGATTCCAGCAACAATTGCAAAGAAAAAGGGGTATAGCTTCTGGCTGTGGTGGCTCTATGGGTGGCTGTTGTTTGGTGTGGCAATTATTCATGTAATGTTTATTTCGGATAAGCAAGGTATGGAACAACAAAATGTGATACCTAAGGATAACCAAAGGGATCGTATTTATTCGTTGCTTGCAGGCTTGATTTTTTTGATTGTAAGTTCTTACTATATCATTCAAGGATTTCGTTATGGCTGGATTACGGAACTGGTTGAGGCACTTTACTGCGGAGCTTTGTTGGCCTTTACATGTGTCCTCCTTATCGGAAAACGGAATGCAGCAGTTTTTGCAACTACTGTCTTTTTTGCGCTGATAAATCTACCAAACATACGTTTCGGCATCTATGGAGTGTTAAACAGTTATGGTGCTTTGCTTTTAGCCATATTAGCAGCAGGCAGCATGTTGCCTGCCTTAAAACCGAATGCCTACAAAATGGTAAAAAGAGCGTGGTTTCTGCCAGCTATTTATTTCTTTTTGGATTTTGCAGTCAGACAATCAACACTTGTGATTCTTGGTCTTTTCCATGAGGTCATTCTATTGCCTTCTACTCTTATGAAACTTCTGGAATTTATCGGTTTTTTTGTGATGGGGTTATGGTTTCAGGCATTTCCAACAGGAGGTGAGACCCCAAAAGAGTCTGTCATAGAAATTTATACGGAATCTTATCTGAAAAATCAGACGGGAAGCCTTGGAAAGACCTCATTAGAAGTAACTGACTCTTTGAACACCTATCAGTCCCTTGTGGACTCCGGCCTAATGACAAAGGCAGAGTTTGAAGAAAAAAAGCGGCAGATGTTGGAAAAAAATAAAATACATCCTCTTTAACCAAACAGATATACAAAAACTTATCCGTCTGTTTAAAGAGGATATTTTACAAAATAATTATTTATAGAGTTAGCAAAGTTTCAATTTCAACAAGCTCTACATCTGGTTCATTTAAAAAAACATCAAAACCTCCCCAACAATTGAAAACTTTTATACAGGTCCAAGGCACCATACCCCCAGGATCGGTTAGGATAAAGGTCCCTGGGATCCCGTCTGGCCCCCCGGATCATTAACTGCTTGATCTCAAAGGTCCCCATAGACGGGCGGTTATTCCGCACAATCCCCCATTCCAGGAGAAGTGCCGCCGCCCCCGCTGCTATGGCTGCCGCCGCACTGGTTCCCGTCAGGCAGGCAATCCGGTTTCCCGGCTCAAAGCCGCACACCTCCACACCGGGAGCCGCAATATCCGGCTTGATACGCCCTCTCCGGGTGTAACCCCGGCTGGACGCTATGTAGATGCTGTCATTCTGGACCTGATAGCCGGCCACTGCAATCGGTGTCTCCGCATTGGCCGGAGAAGTAAGGGTAATGTCCGGATTGGAATTGGGGAAAACAGTCCCCTCTGATATAAATCCCTTTACCGGAAGCCAGATGTTGTAAATACCGTGAATGATGCTCGTTCCGTACACTCTCAGTCTCCATACCCCCGGCGAGGGTGCGTACATACGAATCAGGATCAGTTCTTCTCCGCTGTTGGGATCCAGGGCCTGGAAATCAATATACACTACGGTCCGTTCAAAAATAAAATTATACTGCTGTCCCACCAGGCTTGAGCTTACCCGGGGAATCTCTTCTCCCGACGGTGAAATCATGGAGATGGCCAGAAGATCCGGCGTACTGCTCCAAAGCTCCATGGCAAGCCCGTATTCTCCCTCCGCAACACGAAGCTCCACCTCTTCATATGGACGGCCATCCTTGAGATTTCCGTAAAAATGATGTCCCTGGTTGGCTTCATTTCCTCCGGCAATCACTACACAACGACCGGATCGTGCCCCCACCGCATTGAGTGTGGCGGAAAGGGGTGTCGTCCCCTCGTGACCGCCCCGGTTGCTTCCAAGGGCAATGCAGAGAGCCAATGGCTTTTTTTCCCGAAAGGCCAGCTCGTTTAAGTAGCGGACACCCATCATAATGTCATTTTCCTGATAAGCCTCAGCATCCGGACGGACCATGTAGTACCGCATCAGACGCTTTTTGGCAGGCTTTAGCTTGACCACGGCCAGATCTGCCATGGGAGCCGCCCCCGTCCAGCCCCGGCTGTCGTCTACGCTTCCCGCCGCAATGCTGGCAACCTGTGTGCCGTGTCCCGATTCATCCCTGGTTGGCACCACGGAAAATGGATCGTCACTTGCCAACGCCTGATTGATTTCTGCCTGACTATAAACGCTTCCGTAGCCGATTCCCTCCGGAAGACGGCCGCTCTGATCCGCCTGATCCCAGATCTCCAGAATCCGGGTGGTGCCGTCCATTTTTTTGAAGCAGTCGTTGGTGTAATCGATTCCCGTGTCAATGACACCGACAATCACGCCCTCCCCCCGAAGCTGTAGCACCGAATGCTCCAAAAGCTGCATAATGCCGCTTTTCTCCAGATTTTCATTCTCCAGAAGCGTGTAGAGAATGGGAAATACCTCATAGCTGTAGGGAAGCCGGTTCTGCTCCAGAATCCGTGACTCCACATAAAAGACAGCATAAAAATCATTGAGGATCTGTACACAGTACTGTGGATACAGTCGCTCAAGCTCTCTCACATTGTAATCGGACTTCCATATAAAATCCACGTACTCATCTGACATAATCTTTTCTCTGCAATCCTCTGCCATAACCTGCCCCGTTTTTCCCTGTCCGCATTTTGCGGACAGTCTCACATTTTATTCTCTTTATCTTATTCTCCAAGCAGGTTATCCTATAACCTGGCAAACGGAAACCTGGCGCATCTATGCTTGGCATTTGACTACTTCCTCTACATCGTGCATCCATGCTCTTCCATATATGCCTCAAGATTCGAACGCATTACCAGCTCTGGCTTAATGTGAATATGTTCTTTATCAATTTTTTCTCCAAGAATCCACTCTGCCAACATTCGAACAACTGTCCTTCCTTGCTTCTGGGGATTCTGGAATATAGAAGCTATAAGCAAATCCTTTTGCATATATGGAACCATTTCCTGATAAATATCATGCCCTATCACCTTTACCTTTTCCTGCATTCCCATATTCTCTATGCACTTGCAAACACTGACTGAATCATAAGATGTCATATAAATTACATCCAATTCGGGATGTTCCGTAAGAAGCTGATGTGTACATTCATATGATTTTATATTACTATCATCATTTTCCAGAATATCTACAATCGTGATCCCATATCTTTTGCATTCTTCTTTAAATACTGTTAATATTTTCATATGATTCGCATGTCTGCTGCTTGTAGTAATAACACCTATATGCGCATTGCTTCCAAATTGAATATGTATCGTCTGGGCAACTATCTGGGCAATTACCTTTGTATTCGAATTCACAATGCTGATGTAAGGCAGCAGCTCTTTATCATCATTCATCCCAATAATCGGAATTTTCTTCTCTATAATATATTTTTTTAATGTATCTATATATGTCTCTATCATAAAACTAGATGCAAAAATAACACCATCTGCGCCATCTGCAATCATACGTTCAACACAATCATGTGCCTCCAACGTTGCCCTATTATCATGATATAGATATTTTTTCAATGTAATCTTGTAATCACTTAATCGCTCTGCTTCCTCTTCCATTCCTTTTATTACCATGTCCATATACTGCGCAGGCTGTTGTGCTGTAATTACAGCTAAAGTAATACCGTTTTTTACCATAGCTCTAGCATGAAAATTAGGCTTATACCCCAATTCGTTAGCCTTATCCTTAATTGCCTGACGCAATTCATCGCTAACATTAGGCTGTCCGGTCAGTGCATTTGTCACTGTTGAAGCTGATACACCCATAATTTTGGATATTTCTTTTATCGTTATCTTCTTCCCCATATAACCCCTTTCTTCATTCTACTATTTTTACATTGTATACTCTCAGCATAATATAACCACACAATTTGAGTTCAATACCATCCCAAAATAATATTTTAAATATGAATGGAAAATAATAAAGCTCCGTCTCATCATGCACTCCTCCGCCTGTGCGATGACCGCCCTTTAAAATTCCCTCATTAATATTGATAACCGGGAAACCAGCCATCTCATCACCCGTCAACAATTTTGAGCTATACACCTCATCGCACGCAAAGGGCTCAAGATTCTCTGCATTAATTAATTTCCATTCCTTTTTTCCATACTTCTTTATCTCCTATCCTTTAAATTTTATTTGCCTGCACTATATCCGGCTGCCCATCCCCCATCAATATTGATTAAGCATCCATTTACATAATTTGATTCTTTCTCAGCGAGATGCACAATCATTTCACCAATATCCGCCGGTACACATACCCTTTCAAGGGGAATATGTTTCAGCATTTTATGCGTTGATTCTTGATCGGTATAAAATAATTCTCTAACGGACGGATTCATAGTTGAACCGGGAATTACTGCATTCACACAAATATCATATTTACCATATTCAATTGCCATTCCACGTGTCATATTATGAATCAAAGCCTTGCAAACATTATATGCACACTGATTTCTCAGTCCCATATATAAACCGGTTACAGAACCAATATTAATGATACTGGCATTTTCACTTTCTTTTAGCATATCCAGGAGCACTTTGGTCATATGATATAATCCATCCAGGCAGATCTCTGTGACACGATCCCATGCTTCCTCAAAAGATTGTACATGGTTTTGAACAAAGGTTACTTCTAATTCCTATTTCTTTAACTCCTTTACCAGCTTCGTTCCTTTTTCTATAGAGGTTCCGGTAAAATAAACTCGCATTCCATGCTTTGCGGCAATCTCCACAGTAGCAGAACCTATTGCTCCCGTACCACCTGTAATCAGTATTACACTTCTATTCTCTCTTCCCATATCAATACTCCCTCATGTAGCTAACAGAAAATGCATCGTCAAGCTTAATTACATTTCCAGTCTGTCCATATTTACTTGTAAGAGCAATATTTGCTATCTGCTCTCCCAATTTCTCACAGCAAAGAGCTTCATGTGTCGGGATATGAAGTAAAAGTTCCTCTTCGTTTTTCGTGTTTATACCAACTTTGCCATCGTTATAGCCCACCGCTATACAATTTACAATCACCTGACTATCAGACAATTCCTCTGCCAGAACCTGTGTAAACATAATTGCAGCGGCATCACCTCCGCACACCAGCATGTTATCGCACAAAGGAAGGACTCCGCCAATAGAAGTAAGAAGTAAAATTTCCAAGTCTTTTCCAAGTCTCTCATTAACAAAATATTTGCCAATGTCATACATATATTTGACGGTTTTCTACTTATAATCCTTCCAAGAATCCTCTGTCAGCTCTTCTAAGCTCTGTTTCTGAAATCTCGTTGGTGTAAATAAATCTACAATCAACAAGTCAATCTGATCCGAAAACATCCTACCTGCATTCTGTACTTTTTTAGAAGAATTCAACTCTTTATCCGACAGATAAGTAAGTTTGCTTTCTTTCTCTAGTGCCTTTCTTACACTTTCAATCAGTGGATTTTCACCACCAATCAAAAGTATATTCTTTCTTTGTTTCATAAAACCCTCGCTTCCCATTCGTCTCCTACCCTCTACACACCGGATATCACCTGGTTTAAAAATTCTTACCCCTTTTATTATACTTTTTTTCCATCATGCTTTGATTTTCCTGCTACCCCGATATTCAGATAATGCAACAATTACAATCAGCATAACCCCAAGAATTACCTCCTGAAGGAAAGCATTGATTCCCAGCATTGCGATTGCGCTGTTTAAGGAATTGATAATGAACAACCCGATGAAAACACCAATCAGATTTCCTGAACCGCCACTCATTTTAATACCACCAATGACACAAGTAGATACCACTATCATTTCCCAGCTTAATCCAATCTGAATGGAGCCCTGACCAATATATGCTGTATTTAATGAACCTGCAAGAGCTGCCAATAATTCTTTCCAAGCGTCTTTTCACGGCGTATTACATCAAAAATATTCTGATAATTTACATTTATTCGAAGAAGTGTGATTACATTATAGATAATACTCATGTTTACCTGCAACCCACAGCACGGACGCAAGGCCGATTAAAACGCCCACGATAACAAAGCACTGCATTTTTACTTTTTCAACCGGTATTCCGGCCATCCTTGCAACCTTTTTATTATCTCCCACAGCAAACACTCTACGGCCAAAGCTTGTTCTCTGTAAAACAAACTGTGCCACAAAGATTAAAACAATAAAGCTTAGAAATGCAATGGATACACCAAAGAGTTTGTAAGAAAGGGTATCACAGTACTCCTTCACAAATGGCTGACCACATGAATAAATCGAAAGTGCTGCACCTGAATTCACGACTTTAGCCAAGCCCTTTGCAATATATTGCATACCAAGTGTCGCAATGAATACGGGAACATTCAATTTTCATTAAAAATCTCATTTGCCTTTTTCTACCATGCGAACATACGAATCCGTTATTTAGATATCATTACATGAAATGACAGCAATCATTATTTGCCTGAATCAGAGAAGTAATGACACCAATAGCTGCTACCGGCTCAAATCCTTCTACCTGTTTTATAATTTACTTTTGTACATCTATTATCATATACATTACGCATCTAACATATCTCTTTCCTTTTTGAAGGAAAAAAGCCCTGCTTTCGCAGAGCTTTCCTGACGTTTTCTTTCAACTGCCTATGCAGTCTAGCCAGAATGCGGTAAACGTCAAACCCATTCAAAGCTCGTAAGGCACTGTCCTCTGACACAACACCTTATGTCAACGCTTTGACCGACACTCACATGCCCTCACCCTGTCTTCCCCACCAAAACCATCACACTCCTGGGCTTCATAGCAAGGCTCCCTTTCACTGCTCTCCCTGGCCGTTGCTGCTCCTCCCAGGTATCCACCGCCACCTCCCAGTGCATATCTCTTGACAGAGCCGGAATTTCAATCTCAAGCTCCTCCCAATAGGCATTGGATGCCAGATAAACCACCTCCGGCCGCTGCCCTTTCTCCTGTCCCGCAAACATCACGCCAACATAATGGTCATAGTCCTCAAACCGATCCTTCCAGGGCTTTGCCCCGTGGAAGCTCACATCCGGAAAGCCCAGGGCCCCATTGCTCACATTGGTCCGCAGCACCCGATGGCTTTTGCGGAACTGAATCATATACTGGAAAAACCGAAACATTCCCTGATGCTTAGAAAGCAGCCTCCAATCCAGCCAGGAGGTGAGATTGTCCTGACAGTAGGCATTGTTATTGCCAAACTGGGAATTGCAGAACTCATCCCCAGCCAAAAACATGGGAATCCCCCGGCTGCACATAAGCATGGTAAAGGCATTGCGCATCAGCCGATATCTCAGGGCCAGAATATCTGGATCCTGTGTCTCTCCCTCCACACCGCAGTTCCAGCTGTTGTTGTCATTGGCGCCGTCCGTATTATTCCAACCATTCTTTTCATTGTGCTTCTTGTTGTAGGAAAAAAGGTCATGCAGGGTAAAGCCGTCGTGACAGGTAATAAAGTTCACGGAAGCATTTTCCCTTGAAAGAGCTCCATAGATATCCTGGGAGCCGCTGAGTCGCTGGACTGCCGCCTGAGCCATTCCCGCATCTCCCTTCAGATACCGGCGCAGATCATCCCGGTAGCGCCCGTTCCACTCTGCCCAGCGGTTCCAGGAAGGGAAGCTTCCCACCTGATACAAGCCGCCGGCATCCCAAGCCTCGGCAATCAGCTTCACGTCCCCTAAAATGGGGTCAAAGGCAAGGGACTGCAGAAGAGGCGGATTGCTCATAGGCGTCCCATCCTCATTTCGGGACAAAATAGAAGCCAAGTCAAAGCGGAAACCGTCCACCCGGTAGGTGGTCACCCAGTAGCGCAGGCAGTCCAGAATCATCTGCCGCACAATGGGATGGTTGCAGTTTAAGGCATTGCCGCAGCCGCTGAAATTGTAATACTTGCCGTCCGGGGTAAGCATATAATAAATATTGTTGTCAAAGCCCTTGAAGGAAAAGAAGGGGCCTTCCTCGTTGCCCTCAGCCGTATGATTAAACACCACATCCAGATAGACCTCAATGCCGTTCTGGTTAAATTCCCGGATCAGGCTTTTCAGCTCATTGCCCTCCCGGTTGTACTCCGTGCTGGCCGTATAGCTGGTATTGGGGGCAAAAAAGCTCACCGTGTTATAGCCCCAGTAGTTATAGAGCTCCGTTCCATCCACCTTCCGGTAATCCTGCATCTCGTCAAACTCAAAAATCGGCATGAGCTCCACCACATTGACCCCAAGCTCCTTTAAGTAGGGAAGCTTTTCCCTTAAGCCCGCAAAGGTGCCGGGCTTGAACACGCCGGAGGATTCATGCTTGGTAAAGCCTCGTACATGAAGCTCGTAGATAATCAGATCCTCCATGGGAAGAAGTGGTGCCTCCATGTCACCCCAGTCAAAATCATCCTTTACCACACGGGCCTTGTAATGCTTTTCCCGAGAGGTAGAGACTCCCCATCTGCTCTGTCCCGTCACCGCCTTGGCATAGGGGTCCAGAAGATACCGGTTCTTATCAAAAATGAGACCCTTATCCGGATCATAGGGGCCGTCCACCCGGTACGCATACTCAAACTCCTCAATATTCAGCTTAAATACAATCATGGAATACACATTGCCGATTCGGTAGTGCTGTGGAAAGGGAAGCACGGCAAAGGGCTCATCCTGCTCCCTTTTAAATAGAAGAAGCTCAATGGAGGTAGCCCCATGGGAATGAACCGTGAAGTTGACACCTCCTGGAATTGCCGTAGCCCCGTTAATCTCATAAAAACCGGGACGCACCTCAAAGCCGTCCACAAGGTCCATGGGGACCAGATGAATACTGCGGGGAAGAATGACCTCCCTCACTGGTTCGTTGGTCTGCGGCGCCATGCGCCCTGTTCTACTTTCACCCATATATCAAATACCTCCTATTAAAGTCCCATAATATCTCGCCCCTTGACAGCCATTTCCCAAATCCGGTACAATAATACAACGAAAGGGGGCTGTCCCATGAAGCGTACCATACATTATCTTTTCCTTATCACTCTCTTTTTGCTCCTGTGCTCCCCGCTGGGGGGCTGTAAAAGGACACCGGACCCCATTACGAAAACAAGCTTCAAATTAAATACGGTTGTAACCATCACCATTTACGATTCCTCCGATGTGACCCTTCTGGACGATGCCCTGGCCCTCTGTGATGAGTATGAAAATCTTTTCAGCCGCACACGGGAAACCAGCGAAATCCATCAAATCAATCAGGGTCTTACGGACCAGCTCTCCCCTGAAACCGAGGAGCTTCTGGAGACAGCCCTCTCCTACAGCCGTCTCTCTGGCGGGCTCTTTGATCCCAGCATTGGTCCGGTCTCAAGCCTGTGGGATTTTCATGCAGAGAATCCAAGCGTACCGGAGGATGCCAGCCTTCAAGCAGCCCTCCCCCTGATAAATGCTGAAAAAATCCGGATTTCCAACCACAAGGTTGCCATGGATGAGGGAATGATCCTGGATCTGGGGGCCATTTCCAAGGGCTATATTGCCGACCGCATCAAGGAATTCCTTCTGGACCAGGGCGTAAAGAGCGCCGTCATTGACTTGGGAGGCAATGTGCTCTGCATTGGAAGCCGGCCCGACGGCTCCCCCTTTCAGATCGGCATCCGTCAGCCCTTTGAGGATACCTCCTCTGCAGCCACGGTCCTCTCCATCACCGACCAGTCCGTAGTCACCTCCGGGATCTATGAGCGCTGCTTTACCGAGGACGGCGTTCTCTACCACCATCTTCTGGATCCCCGTACCGGCTATCCCTGTGAAAATGAGCTGGCCTCCGTGACCATCATTTCCGATGATTCCGTAGATGGGGACGCCTTAAGCACCTGCTGTTTCCTCATGGGAACCCAAAAAGGGATGGAGCTCATTGACAGTCTCCCGGATGTGCGGGCGATCTTTATCACACAGGAAGGGGAACTCCTCTACTCCGAGGGCTTCTAAGGTTGTCTGACGATTGGGCAAACAGTACACGCATCAGTGCCTTCTTCCAAAGGCCCTGGGAATCGTTACCTTTTCTATAATCGGCGTCAGCAGATTTGCAAGAAGGATGGCGTAGGACACCCCCTCCGAGGCGCTTCCAAACAGCCGAAACATGGCAGCCAGGGCACCTATCATCCCTCCATAGATGATCTGTCCACTCTTTGTAATGGGTGAGGTAGTATAATCTGTGGCCATAAACCAGAAGGCAAGCATCAAGCCGCCGCTCAAAAGCTCCTGAACCAGATAGATCTCATCAAATCCCCTGCCTCCAAAGAAAATCAACATTCCCGTAAACACGACAAAGCAGGCGGCAGGAATTCTCAGGCTGATGATTCCAAATCCAAGAAGGAGAACGGCTCCCAGCAAAATAGCAATTGCTGAGGTCTCTCCAATACAACCCCCCGTATTTCCCAGAACAAGATACAGTGGGTCCACCATCTCCCCCTGCTTCAAGGCTTCCAGAGGGGTGGGGCCTGTGTAAGCGTCACAGGCAAAATCCGTCATACGATTGGCAAAGGAAATCAGGAGAAAGCAACGGCCCGCCAGAGCCGGATTCACGATATTCTGCCCGATTCCTCCAAAAAACATCTTTACCACTAAAATAGCAAACACCCCACCGACACACCCAATCCAAAGGGGCGCATTCACCGGAAGGGACATTGCCAGTAAAAGCCCCGTCACCACAGAGCTGAAATCTCCCACCGCAATGGGCCGATCCGCAAAGGCTTCGTAGGTAAATTCCGTAAGTACACAGGTCACAATGCACACCAGCATATGATACAGGGCCCGTATGCCAAAGTTATAAATTCCAAAGCCCGCCGCAGGCAGAAGAGCCACAATCACAAGCCGCATAATATTGGCGGTGGACATGGTTCCTCTTATGTGCGGCGACGCTGACACATTCATTCTATTTTCCATCTAAGCTTCTCCCTAACTGGTTCTTATCTCTTTCCCTTCGCTAAAAGGCTCCGGCGCATGGCCCGAATTGATTGGGTCAGGTGGCGCCTGGCCGGACACACGAAGCTGCAGCTTCCACACTCCAGACATTCCATTCCGTACAGCTTCTGAAATTCCTCCTCCTGAAAATGCTCTGCCAAATCCGCAAGCTTAGCAGGAAGAAGGCCCTCGGGACACGCCTCCACACAGGAGCCGCAGCGGATACAGGCACTCGGCCGAAAACGCGCCGCATCGTCCTTGGTCATACACAGCAGTGCCGAGGAGGTCTTTACCACAGGCACATTTAGATCAAAGAGGCTGATTCCCATCATGGGCCCCCCTGCCACAAGCTTTTTGGGCTCCACCCGACATCCTCCTGCCGCGTCAATGAGCTCCGCAAAGCTGGTGCCGATTGGCACATTGAAATTTCGCGGATTGTTGAGAGCCTTTCCCGTCACCGTCACCACACGCTCTGTCAAGGGCCTTCCAAAAGCCAATGCCTGGTAAATGGCACAGACCGTATCCACATTGTGGACGATACAGCTGGCATCCGCCGGAAGCATGGAGGAATTGATCTCCTTTCCGGTGCAGGCATAAATCAGCATCCGCTCCGACCCTTGCGGATATTTGGTCTCCAGAACCTTTACCTCCATCCGGCTTTCCTTTCCGGAGGCAAGCTGCAGGGCAGTGATGGCATCCCGCTTGCTGTCCTCAATGGCAAAGACACCCACAGCCCGCTCAAAGAGGCTTAATATCATTTTCAGTCCCATCACAAGCCATTCCGGGTTCTCCACCATCCGGCGGTAATCGGAGGTTAGATAGGGCTCACATTCCGAGCAGTTTACAATCACAGTGCGGATTTTCTTGGGATTCTTCACAGCCAGCTTCACATGGGTGGGGAAGCCGGCACCGCCCATGCCCACGATTCCAGCTCTTTGAATCTGTAAAATCCGATCTCCCGGCTCCATCTCCTGCCAGGGACAGAAATTTTCTATGGGCATCCGCTCATACTGATTGTCATTTTCCACTATAATGGACAGCACCTTATTTCCGCCTACTGTCATGCGGGGCTCAATGGCCGTTACCGTTCCCGATACCGACGCATGAACAGGCACAGAGATATAGCCGTCCGCCTTGGCAATCACCTGGCCCTTCAGGACCCGCTCTCCCACCTTGACAATGGGAACTGCCGGCCCTCCTATATGCTGGGACACCGGATACACCAATTCTCCCTTGGGATAATATTCCCGGATAGGCTTTTCTCTGGTAAATCGTTTCCGCTTATGGGGATGTATTCCCCCTTTAAAAGTTGAATGTGACATAGCTTCCTCTCATCTCTTTATTTTTTTCTGCGGTCACGCAGGGCCTGTGCCCTGGACTTCATATTGGGATATGCATTCATAGCACGGTTGGCAAGCCATCCGCCCCGGCTCTGCACCTGCTCAAACCGGCTCCGAAGCCCTGCAATGCGCTCCTCCATCTGGGCCTTTAACTCCTCCTGGCGCTCCTTTCTCTCGGCCATGGGCAGCTCTGTGCCAAAGGCTACAAGGGCATCAAACCGCGCCTCCAGCCTTCTTCGCAGCTCCGTGCCATGCTCCAGCCCCCCATAGCTCTCCAGTCTCTCCTTCAACTCCTCTGTGGAACGGAAAAGACGGGTAGATCTCATATACTCGTAAATCTCGTCAATAAGGGCATCCATATTCCGAAGCTTCTCGCCAATCTGCATGGCATTCATAAAGGACATTCCAAAATCCACCGCATAAGCCAGGGAAGCCGCCGTCACAAAAGCCTTGCCCACAGCCACGGAGTAGAGGCCCACGATCCGATCCACCACCGGCTGAAAGCCATAGAACAGGATAATAGAAAAAATGCCCCATCCCAGAGAAGCACCCAGACAGATTCTCCCCTGGAAATTGAATTTATTTTTGCTGTAATCCCACCAGCTTGTGTGAAAGATGTGCTCCATCAGCACGGCAGTGAAATACTCCAAAATCGTAGGGACCACTACGCCTCCCACATAAAGCCAGAACAGATTGCCGGAGATTGGCTTTAGCATCAGGTAGACGCTCACAGCCCCGAATCCATAAATGGTGCATACCGGCCCCGTCACAAAGCCTCGGTTTACCAGTCTTTTCTCCTTTGCCGATACATAGCAGCTCTCCCATACCCAGCCTAGAAAGCTGTAGATGAAAAACCAGTTTAAGATATGATAGAGATCCACACCTCGAATCTCCAGATCCCACATAAATATCCCCCTTACAAGGCGCAAGGACACGCACGCCAGTGCCTGTCCTCCCGTCTGCTTATCTCACTTTTTAATTGTTGTAATTCTTACTCTTCTTCCTCTGCGACAACTGCGTCAATGTCCACATCTGCCACATCCTCGTCGTACTCTTCCTGTACCGGCTCACTCTGAGGTGCCTGGAGAGCCTTCATACTCAGGCTGATCTTCCGATCCTCCTCATTGAAGTCCACTACCTTTGCCTCAATCTCCTGGCCGATGGAAAGAATATCTGCCGGCTTCTCCACATGCTCTCTGGAAATCTGAGAAACATGAAGAAGTGCGTCCACACCCGGCTCCAGCTCTACGAAGGCGCCGAAATCGGTCATTCTGGCCACTCTGCCCTCTACAATATTGCCCGGTGCATACTTCACTGCAGCATCCAGCCAGGGATTCTGATCCTCAAACTTTAAGCTTAAGGCAATCTTGGTATCGTTGATATCCTTAATCAGAACCGTGATCTCCTGTCCTACCTTGAATACCTTCTTGGGATTCTCCACGCGTCCCCAGGACATCTCGGAGATGTGAAGCAGACCGTCTGCTCCGCCCAAATCTACGAAGGCGCCGAAGTCGGTTACGTTCTTAATCACACCGTCTACCACATCGCCCACATGGATGCGCTCAAAGAGAGCCTTCTGAAGCTCTGCCTTCTCTGCCATCACAAGCTGCTTGCGGTTTCCGATGATACGTCCTCTTCTGGGATTGAACTCTGTAATGATAAAGCTGATCTCCTGGCCTTCATATTTTGCCAGATTCCGCTCATAGGTATCGGATACCAGACTGGCAGGAATAAATACTCTGGATTCATCCACTACAACACTTAAACCGCCCTCCAATGCCTGGGTTACCTTTGCGGTCAATACCTCCTCGTTCTCAAATGCCTCCTTTAAGCGCTTGCTTGCTCTCTCTGCTGCCAGCCTCTTGTAGGTGAGAAGAACTTGTCCCTCCCCATCATTTACCTTCAGTACCTTTACCTCCATGGTATCTCCAACGGATACACAGGTGGTCAAATCCACCGGAGTGTTGCTGTATTCGCTTCTGGTAAGAATACCATCTGACTTGTAGCCTATGTTTAAGATGATCTCATCTTCTTTGACATCAATAACAGTGCCCTCGACAACCTCTCCATTCCGTATTGTTTTTAATGAATCTTCCAGCATTTGTTCAAAACTTAATTCCGACATGTTTTTGAACCTCCTCAATAATTTTCTTTGGGGTGGAAGCCCCTGCTGTAATACCTACACAACGAATGGATTGCGATGCCTTGAAATCCAAATCCTCTAGTTCCTGTATATGGTAAGTATTTTCACATTCCTTTTTACATATTTCAAATAGCTTCTGTGTGTTGGAGCTATGGCTTCCACCTATGACAATCATGGCATCTACCTGGGATGCAATCTGCCTGGCTTCGGTCTGACGCTCCTCTGTGGCACTACAGATCGTATTTAAAACAATTATATCATAACCCTTTTTCGAAATAATTTCAACTATATCTTTAAATTTCTTGTAGTTAAATGTCGTTTGGGATACGACGCACAGTTTTTCTGAAGAAGCTATTGTAAAGTTCTGGGCTTCTTCTACAGATTCTACCACATAAGAAGGAGTGCTGCACCAGCCCCTGATTCCCTCTACCTCAGGGTGCTTCGCGCTGCCTATGATCAGGATGCTTCTGCCCAAGGCTCCTTCCTTTTGTACGATCCGGTGGATCTTACGGACAAAGGGGCAGGTGGCGTCTACCAGGTGCAGGCCCTTTTGTTCCAGAAGATCATAGATGTGTTTTCCTACCCCGTGGGCACGAATGATGACAGTTCCTTCCTCCAGGCTTGCCAGCTCTTCCTTGGTATTGAGTACCTGGACGCCCTTTTCTTCTAACTCCTGGACTACGGTTTCGTTGTGGACGATGGGGCCGTAGGTGTAGATGGGGGCGCTGCCTTCCTCTATCTGGGTGTGGACGGTGTCTACGGCTCTCTGGACGCCGAAGCAGAAGCCGGCGGTTTTGGCAAGTTTTACTTCCATGGGGTGATCCTTTCTTTGATTCTTTTTAAGCCATCTATCCAATTTTTACAAGCTCAAGAATCCGCTCTACAACCTCTGAGATTGTCAGGTCTGAGGAATCCAGAAGCACTGCATCCTCTGCCTGCCGCAGGGGGGAATGTTCCCGTGTCATATCCTGGTGGTCACGCTTGGCAATATCTGCCTCTATCACTGCCAGATCACAGGTCTCTCCTTTGGCTGTCAGCTCGTCATAACGCCGCTTGGCCCTGCAGGCAGTGGTGGCTGTGAGATAGATCTTTACATTCGCATTTGGGAGCACACAGGTTCCAATATCTCTTCCATCCATCACTACATTTTCCCGACTGGCCAGCTCCTGCTGAAGCTCCACCAGCTTTTTCCGCACATCCGGATTGGCGGAGGAGACGGAGGCCATATTTCCCACCTCCTCTGTCCGCAGAAAGGCAGTGACGTTTTCTCCGTCAAGAAGTACCTGTTGAAGTCCATCCTTGTAGGCAATGGTAATATCTGCTTTCTGGCTGGCTGCACGGATTTTCTCCGGATCGTCCGTGGGAATTTCTTTTTTCAGCAGATACAGTGCCATTGCCCGGTACATGGCTCCCGTATCTACATAGATAAAGCCAAGCCTCCTGGCAATTTCCTTGGCAATGGTACTCTTTCCGGCCCCTGCCGGACCGTCAATGGCAATTTGATAGCTCATAATGTTTACTCCTGTCTCTTTGTATTTAAGCTTTGTATAACATCCTTTACCTCAGATACCCGATCCTCATTGGGCCAGCTGGAATATTTACAGATGGTTTTCTAAAAAATCAGACTGCATTCCCGGCTGCATAGGCGGTGGACCAGGCAATCTGCAGGTTAAAGCCCCCTGTAACAGCATCCACATCCAGCACCTCGCCGATAAAGTAAAGGCCGGAAATCAGCTTGGATTCCATGGTGGAGGGGTTGATTTCTTTGACAGACACTCCACCCCTAGTGATAATGGCCTCCTCAAATCCCCGAAGTCCTGTTATGGTCATTTCCAGATTCTTGATGAGATATGCGAAATGCTGCCGCTCCTCCCTGGAGATTTCGTGAATCCTTTTATCCGGGCTGATTCCGCTTAGGGCGATCATAACCGGAGACAGCTTGGATGGGAAAAGGCCGGAGACGGCATTTTTAAAGGCTTTATTTTTATGCTCCTCAAAATCCCGGAGAATCCTCTGGTCAAGCTGCTCCATGGTCAGAGCGGGCTTCAGATCCAAAGTCAATATTAGCTCCTGCTTGGCAGCAAGCTTTCCCACGTAACTGCTGGCGGTCAGTATCAAGGGACCGCTTACACCAAAATGGGTGAACAGCATTTCCCCAAATTCCCGGTAAAGCTCTTTTTTGCCATTTCGGATGTGGATCTCCACATTTTTTAGGGGTAGGCCCTGGAGCTCCTTGACAAATGCCTCCCGAATGTTAAAAGGAACCAGGGAGGGCTGACAGGGTGTTATCCGATGGCCCAGGCTCTCGGCAAAGCGATAGCCGTCTCCGGTGGATCCGGTGCTTGCATAGGAGCGTCCTCCGGTGGCTATTACAACGGCATCTCCCAGGATCTGCGTTCCATCTGCCAGGCAAATGCCTGTGGCATGTCCGTTCTCTGTCAGGATGTCCGTCACCTCCGTATGCATGTGAACCCGAACCCCGGCCTGCTTCATCTGCCGGCGCAGTCCGTCCAACACATCTGCGGAGCGATCGGAGCTTGGAAATACCCGGTTCCCACGCTCTACCTTTAGGGGTACGCCTGCCTCCTCAAAAAAGCTCATGGCATCCTGGTTGGTAAAGCCATAAAAGGCGCTGTAGAGAAACTTTTCGTTGGAGCACACGCTTGCAAACAAAGCGTCCATCTCGCAGGCATTGGTAAGATTGCAGCGGCCCTTGCCTGTGATGTAGAGCTTTTTCCCTGTTTTTTCATTTTTTTCAAAAATATGGACCTCATGGCCGTTTCTTCCGGCGAACACCGAGGCCATCATTCCGGCAGCCCCGCCGCCGACGATCAGAATTTTGCTCATGTTGTATCTCCTCTTTGACCAGGATCAGTGTAGCATATCTTCCGCAATGGTACAAGCATTGATTCGATACTTCACATTTCGCCAATTCAATAGCCCCATATCTCATAAGCCGTATAGGGGTGATCCGGATGGTATCCAAACTGCTCTGCCAAAGCAATAGACTCCGGGTTTTGGGCATCCCAGCTTGGATACAGGCCCCGCTTTAAGCATTCCAGAATCAGGGCGGCACCGCAGGCTCTGGCTAAGCCTTTTCTCCGGTGCTCCATTTGTGTATCGATCTGAATCTCAATCCCGCTTGTATAGGAAGAATAGGAAGAAGCGCCGGCGGCCAATTCGCCGTCTTTTATAACCACAAAGCCCAATCCCAGCCTCTCATATTCAGCAAAGCTTTTGTATTGTCCTACCAGATCCCGGCTCCATTCCATTTTCCTGCACAGCTCATATTGCTCTTGTGTAATTGCTTTCATCTCATATCCAACAGGTAATTTTGCAGCCATTTTTTGGAGTTTTCCCCTATCAAAATTGTCCTGTTCTTTTTTTACCGCATAGCGGGTAACCTTTTTTGCCTTGTCACCCCAGCAGGCTTCAATCATCTGTTCCCAGGCTTCCCCTTGGGGGATCATAATGATAAAATCCTGCCTGCTGTCCTCGGGCTTAAAGGCAGCAAGAGCCTCACAAGGCTCTCCGGCCAGGAAGCAGAAATCACCAAGGATGGCGGCCGCCGAGGAGGGCTGCTTCGGATGATCGCTGTAGATGCTTCCCATGACACCCTGCAGACAGGACCAGATGGGGGTTTCCTCCCAGCCTGCAAATAACTTTGCTGCGTATTCAGGCTGTTCCATTTTTATGATAGCTTTCTTCATATGTCAAATCCTCTTTTTAAAAAGCTTAAAGCTCCTCCAGCATACAATCTAATATCTCAGCGGCATCCTCCACACAGCCCCGGCAGGTACGCAGGCGGGGCTGTCCCTTGCCGCCCCGAAGCTCTCGGCAGACTACGGTTGTATTTTTCTCCTGAAAACGTTCCTCCAAATCATGGATGAGGGCTTCTTCATTGAGCCCCTGCTCCTTAGCCTTTGCCGAAAGCACAAGCTCGGCTGCCATCACGGCTCCGCACTTTATCTTTGCGCCTCCCGCATAGGGTGCCGCCTCCCGCTTCGCCTGCTCCTCCGTCACCCCTACCAGGTCACAAAATGCACAGTACACTGCCTGGGAGCAGTGATATCCGCTGGCGTGTCTTTGTTTTGCTGCTTCTACTCTTGATTCCATCATCTGCTTGCCTCTCCTTGTTATAGAATTTTTTTGTTATAGAGACTCTTTGTTATGCTATTTCTTTGTTATACAACTTTTTTGTTTTAGAACCTCTTTATTATATTGTTTCTTTGTTATACATCTTCTTTGTTATAGAACTTTTTTTATTTTAACACCTTTTGCCTCTAAAATCTCCCTTAATTTTTCCAAACAATTTCCCAAACAAGAAAGTCGCAAGAAAAAGTCTTTTGGCGGTCTTTTCTATAAAGGGAAAAAGCTGAACTGATTTTTTTAAGACCAGTCCAGCCATTTTTTGAAATCAAGTAATGGGAAGCAATTCCTAAGCTTAATAATTCTCTGCACGAACCTCAAAGTAAGCCTGAGGATGAGCACAGGCAGGGCAAACCTCCGGGGCGGCCTCGCCTACCACAATGTGTCCGCAGTTCCGGCACTCCCACACCTTAACCTCACTCTTTTTGAATACCTCCTGGGCCTCCACATTTCGAAGCAAAGCACGATAGCGCTCCTCGTGGTGCTTCTCAATGGCGGCAACCAGACGGAACTTCTCTGCCAGCTCCGGAAAGCCCTCTTTCTCGGCTGTCTCGGCAAAGCCCGCATACATATCTGTCCACTCGTAGTTTTCTCCGGCGGCTGCGGCTCCCAGGTTCTCGGCGGTAGATCCGATTCCCTCCAGCTCCTTGAACCACATCTTTGCATGCTCCTTTTCGTTGTCGGCCGTCTTGAGGAACAGGGCTGCAATCTGCTCAAAGCCCTCCTTTTTCGCCTTGGAGGCAAAGTAGGTGTACTTGTTACGTGCCTGGGATTCTCCGGCAAATGCCGCCTCCAGGTTCTTTTCTGTCTGTGTACCAGCGTACTTGTTCATCATTCGTTTCTTCCTTTCTATTATTTCCTTATTTTCACACCGGCAGGCACTGATCCTGACGGTGGGTCCATCTGTTTTACTGTGTTACTTTCTCAAAATCAGAGGCCGGGTGCTTGCACAGGGGGCACACAAAGTCCTCCGGAAGCTCCTCCCCCTCATACACGTAGCCGCATACGCTGCAGCGCCAAACCGTCTTGCCCGCAGGAGCCGTCTTTTCCGGCTTCGGCTTAATGGAGGCTTGATAATAGGCATAGGAAGCCGAGGCTGTGCCGGAGAGAACCTCCATGTCCTCCACGGAGGCAATAAACATGGTATGGCTTCCCAGATCTATGGCCTGCTCCACTTTGGCGCTGATGTACCCGTTGGTTCCCGCCGTAATATAATAGAGGCCATTAGCGGATCTCTTACAATCCTCATAGCCGGCGAATTTGTCCACCTCCCGCCCTGACTGGAAGCCAAAGTGCCGGAATGTGTCGAAGCTGGCTTCCTCACTGAGAATAGATACGTTGAAGCTTCCGCTCTTTTTTACCAGGTCATGGGTAAAATTGGCTTTGTTCACGGTAATACTGATTCGATTGGGCTCGCTGGTGACCTGTCCTGCCGTGTTGATGATGCACCCGCTGTCTTTCCCCTCTGCCTGGGAGGTGAGAACAAACAGGCCGTAGGTAAGCTTGTACATTGTTTTTTTATCCATGGCATTATCCCTCTCTTCCTTAATTCATGGCCGCACCGTCCACACGCAGGGTGACACCGGTGACGTAGGAGGCCAGATCACTGGCCAGATACAGATAGGCGTTGGCGATATCCATGGGCTCTCCCACTCTGCCAAGAGGAATGCCTGCGGAAATGCGTTCCACCATTTCCTGAGGCAGCGCCGCTACCATGTCGGTCCTTGTGACGCCGGGAGCTACTGCATTTACCCGAATCTGGTCCTTTGCCAGCTCACGGGCCAGAGATTTTGTCAGGCCGTTGACGGCAAACTTGGTGGCCGGATAGCCGCAGCCTGAGGGCTGTCCGTACTCTCCCACCATGGAGCTGGTGTTGATAATCACACCACCGCCCTGGTCTTTCATAATCCGGGCCGCCGCCTGGGAGCACACGAAGACTGCCTTGAGGTTGATATCCAGAATTTTGGAAAATTCCTCCAGGGTATAATCGTAGAGGCTGGTCCGAGAGGAAATGCCTGCATTGTTTGCCAAAATATCCAGGGAGCCAAAGCGCTCTTTCACGGAGGCAAAGGCTGTGGCTACCGCCTGAGGATCGCAGAGATCCGGCCAGATACCCATGACACGGCCCTCAAATTCTCCAAGGACAGCCAGGGCATTTTCCACCGTCTCCTGCTTGGAGCCGGCTACGGCTACGTTGGCTCCGTTTTCCAGATACCTTTTTACAATGGCCAGGCCGATACCCCTGGTTCCGCCGGTTACAATGGCTGTTTTATTTTTTAACATGCTATCACCCTTTCTTCTATAAAATATCACAACTTTTTATTGCTTCATTTTTTCCTGCAACGGGGGCACAGGTAAAAGACTTTCAAATCGTAGGATAAAAATGTGTCCCCCACTGTCTCTCGCAAGGATGCTGTCAAATCCTCAAATGTAATGTCTGCCAGCTCTCCGCAGCGTCTGCAGACCAGATGATCGTGCTTTTGGATGCGGTCATACCGATCGGGAATGCCCTCTACAGATACCCGTCGAATCAATCCGGCCTTACAGAGCTTATTCACATTGTTGTAAATCGTTGCCAGAACAACTCTGGGGTACGTTTTTCGAACCTCCGCGAAAATCTGCTCCACAGTTAAATGTTCGTTGGAGGTAGTGATGACAGCATAGATTTCCCGTTCGTATGTGGTCATATAGGCTCCAATCTAAAATTCATAGGTTTTTATTAAAATAATTCTATATATTTTAGAATCATTCTATCTTATATGGAATTATTTGTCAAGTCTTTTGTGTTCGGAAAAACATTCGTGAAAAACGTCCGCTTGGCTAATTGCCCGCAGGAATAAAATAGAGCTACCCTGAAATAAGACCCGATACAATTGCGTATGTCTTATTTCAGGGCAGCCCTATTGCTGTGTTATTTTATACGGGATACGCCCCGTTCTTGGTATCTGCTACGGAAGCATCCATTTTTGTTTTCTGAGCTTCTCTGTATTTGAAGAAGTCTACAGCTACCTGGGGGAACAGAGCGTAGGACAATACATCCTCATCCTGCTCCTTGTACTGAGCCATCTCTGCCTCTAAGGTCTCCAGCTCGTTGGGAACCAGATCCGCCGGACGGCAGGTGATCACCTCTGCGTCACCGATACACTTTTTCTGTACCTCGGGATTGAAAGGCTTTACGGTCTTTCCGTATTTTCCGGAGAGAACGTCCTTGGTCTCCTTGGTTACCATCTTGTAGCGCTCGCCGGCTACTACGTTCATAACTGCCTGGCTTCCTACGATCTGAGAGGACGGAGTTACAAGAGGACACTCACCGAAGTCCTTACGCACACGTGGAACCTCCTCCAGAACCTCATAGTACTTATCCTCTGCCCCCAGATCCTTTAACTGGGAGGTCAGGTTGGACAGCATGCCGCCAGGTACCTGATACAGCAGTGTCTTGATGTTGACACCCATGTTCTTGGGATTGAGAAGTCCGCTCTCCAGACACTCGTCACGGTAGGGACGGAAGTAATCTGCGATCTCCGCAAGCAGGTTCTGATCGTAGCCGGTGTCGTAGGGCGTTCCCTTAAAGGTCTCTACCATAACCTCTGTTGCAGGCTGGGAGGTTCCCAGTGCAAAGGGTGACATAGCACAGTCAATGACATCCACCCCTGCTTCTACGGCCTTTAAGTAGGTCATGGAAGCTACGCCGGAGGTATAGTGGGTGTGAAGCTGAATGGGAATCCGAACAGCGCTCTTCAGAGCTGTTACCAGCTCCGTTGCCTTATAGGGAAGCAAAAGGCCTGCCATATCCTTGATACAGATGGAATCCGCACCCATGCTCTCGATCTCTTTTGCTATGTTGGTCCAGTAATCCAGGGTGTAGGCATCTCCCAAGGTATAGGAAAGGGCGATCTGTGCATGGCCTTTCTCCTTGTTGGAAGCTTTTACGGCTGTCTCTAAGTTACGCAGATCATTTAAGCAGTCGAAAATACGAATGATGTCAATGCCGTTTGCAATGGATTTCTGTACAAAATACTCTACTACATCGTCGCCGTAGGGACGGTAGCCTAAGATGTTCTGTCCACGGAACAGCATCTGCAAGGGAGTTTTCTTTGCTTTCTCTTTGATCTTTCTTAAGCGATCCCAGGGGTCCTCATGAAGAAAACGCAAGGAAGCATCAAAGGTTGCGCCTCCCCAGCACTCCAGGGAATGATAGCCTACCTGGTCCAGCTTTTCTACGATGGGAAGCATCTGCTCTGTGCTCATACGTGTGGCAATCAGGGACTGATGGGCATCACGCAGTATGGTTTCGGTAATTCTTACCGGTTTTGTCTGTGACATGATTCTCCTCCTATTCCAGTTCTATTTTTATTTTACATCACACCAAAGATAGCCATAAAGGTTCCGGCTGCTACGGCCGTACCGATGACACCGGCTACGTTGGGGCCCATAGCGTGCATCAGCAGGAAGTTGGTGGGATCTGCCTCCGCACCTACCTTTTGGGATACACGGGCTGCCATGGGAACCGCAGATACGCCTGCGGAGCCAATCAGCGGATTTACCTTGCCGCCGGTAACCTTGCACATAATCTTTCCGAAGATTACGCCGGCTGCCGTACCAAAGGCAAAGGCGACTAGACCAAGGGCTACGATCATAAGGGTATCCAGGTTTAAGAAAGCCTCGGCGCTGGTGGTAGCTCCTACGGAGGTACCAAGCAAAATAACAACAATGTACATCAGAGCATTGGAAGCTGTCTCCTGAAGCTGGCGGACTACGCCGGATTCACGGAACAGGTTGCCAAGCATCAGCGCACCAACCAGGGGCGCCGTTGAGGGCAGAACCAGGCAGACTACCACCGTAACAATGATGGGGAAGAGAATCTTCTCCAGCTTGGATACGGGACGGAGCTGCTCCATCTTGATCTTGCGCTCTTTTTCCGTGGTCAGCAGCTTCATAATGGGCGGCTGAATGACGGGAACCAGTGACATGTAGGAATAAGCCGCCACCGCAATGGGACCCATAATGGCTGTCTGCTCCAATTTTCCGGCCAGGAAAATGGAGGTAGGGCCGTCAGCGCCTCCAATGATGGAGATTGCCGCTGCCGCCTTGTCGGAGAAGCCCATAGCCATAGCGCCCAAATAAGCGGCAAAGATACCGAACTGTGCTGCAGCACCCAAAAGGAAGCTTTTGGGATTTGCAATCAGGGGGCCGAAGTCGGTCATAGCTCCAACGCCCATGAAAATCAGTGACGGCAGAATTGCCCACTCATCCAATACATAGAAATAGTAGAGAAGACCGCCTACGCCGTTTGCAGATTCCTCCGGACTCATCATAATATCCGGATAAATATTTACCAACAGCATACCAAAAGCAATCGGAACCAAAAGTAGAGGTTCATATTCCTTTTTGATAGCTAAGAACAGGAAAAAGCATGCAACCCCGACCATGACGTAGTTTCCCCAGGTCAGGTTGAAGAACGCTGTCTGATGCATGAGATTTCCCAGTGTTTCTAATATATATCCCATGTCTTAACCTCCGTTAGTTTGATAGGGTTCCAGTGTATTGTCAGTTCAGGGATGCCAGTAAATCGCCGGATTCTACTGCGTCGCCTACTCCAACATTGATGCTGGCTACCGTACCATCCTCAGGAGCAACAACCGGGATCTCCATCTTCATGGCTTCCAGAATCACAATGCTGTCGCCGGCCTTTACTGCCTGGCCCACAGAAGCCTCTACCTTAAATACCTTGCCGGGAACGGAAGCCTTTACCTCGATTCCCCCTGCTGCTGCCGCTGCTGCCGGCTTTGCTGCCGGGGCCGGAGCTGCCGCCGGGGCCGGAGCTGCTGCCCGTGCCGGTGCGCTTCCTGCGCCGCCCTCTTCTACGGTTACATCATATGCCACGCCATTTACGGTGATTGTATAATTTTTCATCTTATTGATTCCTCCTAAAAATTTGAATGATGTGTAAGCTTTCGCTGTTTCTATTTACGCTCTTTTCCATTTCTGGCTGCTTTTGCGCTTGATGGACCGTACTACAAAGCCGTCCGTAGAGGTACTTCCCATGGACGCTGCCACTGCAGCCGTAATGACTGCCACAAGCTCCAGATCGTCGGTGACTGCCTCCTCCACGGGTGCCGCCGGAGCCGGTACGGAAGCCGGGGCTGCTGCAGGTGTAGGTGCTTTCTTTTCTACCGCTTTCTTCTTACTGAACTTCTTTTCAATAGCCGGTATAAAGTTGAAGCAGGAAATGATCAGGCTGATAAGAATCAGGACTGTAAACACAACGCCCATGCCAAGGAGCGTGTTCATGCCTGCTTTCTGCAGGATCTCGCCGGTGCTGTAGATGGGGTCTGCCGTTACCGTGGTGACGATGTCGTGACTGTTGTATACCAGGGAGAGCCGCATATCATGCTTCTCAAACTCATATACCACATCATAGGTAACCTCTCCGTCCTTTTCCACGCCACCCTCGTATTCCTTGACACCCACATAGGCGCCAAATTCGTCCAGGTTGCTGGCGTAGGATTTGAAAAGGGACAGGTAAGCGTCTGCCGTGAAGTCAAACTTCTGTCCTGCTCCGCTAATATAGGGATACAGGGCTACCTCCTGCTCGAAGTCCTCAAAGTTCTCCTCCAGCCCTGCGATCTGCTCGTTTAACTCCTCCTCGCTCATGGAGGTCAGCATCTTCACATACTGATCGGATTTGGTCTGGTACATTTCTTCCTTGGGAAGCTTTTCTCTGGCCGCACAGCCGGCTAAAGACATGACACAAACCAGCATTGTCAGTAGGCTGATTATTTTTTTCATGTTTCTTCTCATATTATTCACCTCTCTTAAACCGTTCCGTGTTTTCTGTCCGGGCGATCTTCTCTCTTTGTGAATAACATCTCAAATGCGCCAATGACATATTTTCTGGTGTCCTTGGGCTCGATAATGCTGTCTACGTAGCCTCTCTTTGCCGCTGCCTCAGGGCTGGACTGAAGGGCCGCATACTGGGCAGCCTTTTCCTGCTGGGTAGCTGCGTCCGCATCTGCGTACATCACCTTTGCCGCCAGCTTCGCATCCATCATGCCAATCTGGGAACCTGTCCAGGCATAAACCATATCAGCGCCGATTCCCTTACTGTTCATGGATACGTAGGCGCTACCGTAGGCTGCTCCTGCGATGACATTTACCTTGGGAACGGTGGCATTTGCAAAGGCGTAGGTAAGCTTGGCCATAGCTCTTGCGATGTTGCGCTCGGTGCACATATTTGCCTTGTAGCCCTTTACGTTGGTGACGGAAAGGACCGGAATGTTGAACGCATCACAGAAGTTGATGAAGTCTGCGGCTTTCTGGGCGCCTCTGGCTGTCAGCTCCGGGTCGTTGTTGGCCACGGCGCCTACGGTCACGCCGTTGAGCTTTATGAGGCCGGTTACCATGTCCTTTGCATAGTCTTTTTTCGTCTCGAAGAATACATTTCCATCGGAAATACTGGAAAGTATGTAGGGTGCGGAATACTCTACATTTCCCAGGTCCTCGCATGCACGATTCAGGTCGTCAAGGCACTCCTCGTAGGAGGCGTCGTCCTCGTTGTTGGCCGGAAGCATGGTGACAAGCTCACGGATCTGAGCCAGGATGCCTGCCTCGTCTCCTACGACGTCTACATTTCCGGCTTCCTCTGCCTGGAACGCAGCGGATGCGCTGTTGCATTTGGAGATCTCATTTCCCTCAATTGCGTTGGGGGAGTTTACGAAGAGCTTTGCTTTTTTCTCCTCCATAAATGTGAAATCAGCTAATCCCGGAACTACGGCAAGACCGCCGCCACAGGTTCCGAATACGGCTGCTATCTGTGGAACTACACCGGATGCAAGGGTCTGCTTTAAATAAATCTCGCCGAAGCCGTTCAATGCGTCTGTGGCTTCCTGGAGACGTACGCCTGCACAGTCGATAAGACCGATGATGGGTGCTCCCATTTTGCAGGCCATGTCATAGAGCTTTGTGATCTTCTTTGCATGCATCTCACCCAGGGTCCCATTCAGTACGGATGCGTCCTGGCTGTATACATACACAAGATTGCCATCTATGACGCCGTATCCGGTGATGACGCCGTCGGACGGTGTTTCTGTCTGCTGCATGTTGAAGTCGGTGCTTCTGGCGGTTACCATTCCGCCGATCTCAACAAAACTGTTCTCGTCAAGTAAGCTTTCGATTCTCTTACCTGCCAAGGTTTGTGCTGTAGTACTCATTTTCAGCCCTCCATTTTTATATTGATAATTCTAAACCATTTCATGCCGTTTACCATTTTATCAATAACTTGTCAAATAATCAAGTGTTTTGTATAAATTCGTGTACAAAATTCGGTGATGGTTCAGATAGTGGGAAATTGGGGTTGTGGGGAAAGGGTTCTTCTAGTGGACGGACGCCAGGAGGAGAACATCCTATTTCCCTCCCTGCTCCGCTTGCGCTAACACGCTTTCCGGGAAATAGGATGTTCTCCTCCTGGCTGGTTGTTTGAAGCTTGTGGCTGTACTTTCTTTTGTTATTTGGCTATCAGGCCCAGGGCCTTGACCAGTTCTAAGGCTGCTATCGGGAAGAGTGCCAGGGTAAGGCCGGTTCCGTACATGCCTAAGGGCAGGGTTGTCAGGCCGAATATCTGGGTCAAAGGCGGAATAAAGAGGACGCCGGCCATGAGCAGGATGGAAACCAGGGCTGCCAGGTTTAGCCTTTGGTTGGTGAAGATTCCCGTTTTCAGGAGGGATTTGGCTGATCGCATGTTAAAGGCATGGAGGATCTGGCTGAAGCCCAGGACGAAAAAGGCCATGGTCCGGCCTGCTTTTAAGCCCCCGGAGGAGCTGCAGCCAATGTAAAAGGCAGCCAGGGATAAGAGACCGAACATGATTCCCTGGAGAATGACCTGGATACCTAAGCCGTGGGCGAAGATTCCCTCTTCTTTTGGCCTTGGGGGTGTGTCCATAACACTGTCCTCCACAGGCTCCATACCCAGAGCAATGGCTGGCAGGCTGTCGGTGACCAGGTTGATCCATAAAAGCTGCATGGATAATAGGGGAGATACTTTAAAAAACAGCATGGAGCAAAATACCAGGAGGACTTCTCCAATGTTGGTTCCTAATAGAAAGCCCACGGTTTTGCGGATGTTGTTGTAGATCCCTCTGCCCTCCCGGACAGCTGCTACGATGGTGGCAAAGTTGTCGTCTTGGAGTGTCATGTCGGCGGCTCCCTTTGCCACGTCTGTGCCGGTGATTCCCATGGCGCAGCCGATGTCGGCGGCTTTCAGGGCCGGGGCGTCGTTTACACCGTCCCCGGTCATGGATACAATCTTTCCTTTTTTCTGCCATGCCTTTACCACCCGGATTTTGTCTTCCGGGGACACACGGGCGTAGACGGAGATGCTTTCCAGCTTTTTGTCAAATTCCTCCTCTGACATGGCTTTCAGTTCTGATCCGGTGAGGGCCTGCTGGTTTCCTTCCAGAATGCCCAACTGCTCTGCTATGGCGGAGGCGGTAATCACATGGTCGCCGGTGATCATAATGGGACGGATTCCAGCCTGTTTGCAGACTGTTACCGCCTGCCTCGCCTCCTCCCTCGGCGGATCGATCATACCTACCAGTCCCAGAAAGGTTAAATTTTGCTCTAAGGCTTCACTGGTCAGCTCTTCTGGTTCTTTGTCCAGGGTACGGTAGGCGATGGCCAGGACCCTGAGAGCTTGGGAGCTCATCTGCTGAGTGATGGCGGCGGCTTTTTCCAGGTCGCCCTGAACGCAGCGCTTCGAGAGCATGTCAAAGGCTCCCTTGGTGATGGCTGTGATTTTGCCGTCTATGGTCTGGACAGTGGTCATGAGCTTTCGGTCGGAATCAAAAGGAATCTCACCTGTGCGGGGATATTTGGCTTTGATTTCTTCCTGGAAAATGCCGTTTTTGTGGGCAGCAGACAGAATGCTGGTTTCGGTGGGATCGCCTATATGGATCTCTCTTCCCTCCTCAAAGCCCAGGGAACCGTTGCAGCAGAGGGCTCCATACAAGAGCAGCTGTTGGATTTCGGGAGTATTTTCGGCGGTGATTGCCTCGGTGTCCTTTTCTCCATTCACAAATGCCTGGGTTAAGGTCATTTTGTTCTGAGTCAGTGTGCCTGTTTTGTCAGAGCAGATCACGGAGGTGGAGCCTAATGTTTCTACAGCTGGAAGCTTTTTTACAATGGCGTTTCGCTTTGCCATGCGCTCTACGCCGATGGAGAGGACAATGGTTACAATCACCGGAAGTCCCTCCGGGATGGCGGATACGGCCAGGGATACGGCGGTCATAAAGATTTCCATAACCTGTATGCCTCCTGCAAGGCCCATGACAAAGATGATGGCGCAGATGATGAGGGCCAAGGCTCCCATGTATTTTCCTAGCTGGGCAAGCTTTTGCTGGAGAGGGGTCTCGACCTCCCTCTCACCCTCCAGCATACCGGCAATTTTGCCCATCTGGGTGCTCATGCCGGTTTCCGTTACGATAGCTGTTGCAGTTCCGTAGACGACGCTGCAGCCGGAATAGATGCAGTTCGTCCGATCACCCAGGGGTGCATCTATTGGCAGAATGGCCTCTGCGTCCTTTTCCGCAGGAACAGATTCTCCTGTGAGGGCAGATTCCTCGGATTTCAGGCTGAAGGAGGTGAGAAGTCTTGCGTCAGCCGGGACAAAATCCCCTGCTTCCAGCTTGATGATATCGCCGGGAACCAGGGCGGTGGCATCAATGACCTGTTCCTGCCCGTCACGCAGGACACGGGCGTGGGGAGCGGCCATACGCATCAATGCTTCCAGGGAACGCTCGGCTTTGTTTTCCTGGATGACACCCATGATTGCATTTAATACAACGATCAGCAGGATGAGCAGGGGCTCAAAAAAGGCGGAGCTGTCCTGCTCGGACAAGGCTACAAAGAAAGATACGGCTGCTGCGGCTAAAAGGATCAGTACCATGACGTCCTTGAACTGTTCCAGGAATTTTACCAGGAGGGATTTTTTCCTGGCTTCCTTCAGGCGGTTTTCGCCGTATTCTTTGAGGCGCTTCCCTGCTTCGCTGTTGGTCAGACCCTGGGGGGTGGTTTTTAATTGCAGTTGTAATTCTTCTATAGTTTGGCTGTGGCTGTTCATGCGTGATGTCCTCCTGTTCCAGTTCCGCACCCTCCCCGGCAGTACCACTCATCTAGAAAGAATTCCGGTCTCAAAAGCATGCGCCCGTAATTCTTTCTGGCACTTCAAGGGAGGCTGCTGTTTCCAGTTCCTCTTTACCCTATTATTCCCAAATGCTCCAATAAAATTTTCATTCCCATATAAATTAGAATGATTCCGCCGGCAAACTCGGCTTTTGACTTCCATTTGCTGCCAAATATGTTTCCGATTCGGATGCCTGCCCCAGAGATCAGAAAAGTGATAACTCCGATAAAGGTGATGGCCGGAAGAATCTCTACCTGGAGAAATGCCAGGGTTACCCCTATGGCCAGGGCGTCTATACTGGTGGCAATGGCCAGTGGAAGCATGGCTTTCAAGGAGAACGGGGCTTGGCCGTTCTCGGTGGCGCAGGTCGGGCAGTCTTCTTCTGCACTTCTGGCTTCCCGGATCATGTTGATGCCGATGATGCCCAGGAGGATGAAAGCGATCCAGTGGTCAATGCTGGTAATGTATTCTTTAAATTGTACTCCCAGCAGAAAGCCCAGCAGGGGCATGAATGCCTGGAAGCCTCCAAAATAAATTCCGGCTGTGCAGCACTCCCGCATGCCTGCTTTGGGTACACACAGACCCTTGCAGATGGATACGGCAAAGGCGTCCATAGACAGGCCCACGGCCAGTACAAATAGTTCAGGTAAGCTCATACCTTTTTCCTCCTATTCCAGTTCCGTAATACCCCTCCCCGTACACCTGTATGAAATCAATTCCCAGTCACAAAAACTGTGCCTGTAAATTGATTTGTGCACTGTGAGGGATATTACTGTTTTAAGTCGTTGCACGACAGCACTAAAGGGTAAAGTCACAAAGGCACTTTTGTAAAAAAAGAAAGACCTATCCACAGTTTTTCTCTGTAGATAAGTCTCGTCGTTTCAAACAAAACCAGGTCTTGCGACCATGATGTTGATCTTGTTACGTCCTGCTCTCCAATAGCCCCAGGCCGCCAACTACTCCCTTATAGCTCA
Organism: bacterium 1XD21-13; assembly: GCA_009917555.1. Lineage (GTDB taxonomy): Bacteria > Bacillota > Clostridia > Lachnospirales > Lachnospiraceae > Laedolimicola. The sequence continues at coordinate 115,462 of QZDX01000013.1, forward strand.
TATGTATTGGTGTTTTGATGTATCTTACTATATTTTGGCAGGAAAGGCAAGAAGAATTTTTACGAGCGCTTTAAAAGCTCCTCTATGGCATAAGCCACACCAAGCTCCACATTGGATCTTGTAACATATTTCGCCTTATTTTTGAGCTCCGCGTCTGCGTTGCCCATAGCTATGGTAGCGCCAAAGTCCATGGCCAGCATGGATTCGTCATTCCTACTGTCCCCGAAGACCATGACCTCCTCTATCCGATAGCCCAGGGATTCAATATACGCCTTCAACACCGGCCCCTTCTGAGCACGGACATCCGTAATCTCCAGATTGGTGGGAAAGGAGGAAGACACGGCGAGGTTCTTATGCTCCGCCAGCTCCCCGTCGATCCGGCCAAGCATCACCCTGTCGTCGGAAAAGAGAAGGATCTTGTATACCGACACATCCGCATCCCTCAGTTCCCGAAAATCACTGACTATTTTTGTGGTATCCATCCGCTCGCCCAGCATCTGCTCCCTCTGACGCTCGCTCACGCCCATTTTCGAAAAATAGGAATTCAGCCGTGCCTGGGTCTGCCGCTCTATCTCTTCATAAGCGCCAATCTGATAATCATACGTATCCGTGCCGAAAATAACCGATACGGGGTATTTCTTAAGAACATCATAAACCTCCTGGCACAGCTCCATGCTCATGGGGACCTGGCTTACAATCTCCTGCCTGCTGTTGCGGACCTCCGCGCCGCTGCACAGGATGTAATCGCAGGTCACACTGACATTTTCCAGATCCTTCATGGCACCGCGAAAATTTCTTCCGGTTGTGACGATAAAACGGATTCCCGCCGTGCAGGCCCGCTTCACAGCCGCCAGTGTCTCCGGCGCCATTTTGCTGTCGCTTCCGAATAGGGTGCCGTCCAGGTCACTTGCAATTACTTTTATCATGGGGGTTCCTCTCTTTCCTTCTTGTAAAATGATATCTGTCCAATCCTATCACACCCTTGACGATAAAGTCAACACCATTCTTTACAGCCTTTGCAATTCCCAGGTTTACACCTTCCGAATATCCCAAGTCATCGGAGCGAATCAAAATCTATCTTCTCATAATTGGTCTCCCTGCCCTTTCGAGTTTATCCCTAATCAAGACATTCTCCATTGCTTGCAATCACTTTTTTATACCATGCAAAGGATTTCTTCTTTGTCCGTTTCAGTGTGCCGCTGCCTTTGTCATCCCGGTCCACATAGATAAAGCCATAGCGCTTGCGCATTTCTCCTGTAGCTACGGATACCAGGTCGATAGGCCCCCAGCAGGTGTAGCCTAAAAGAGGCAGTCCGTCCAGCTCTACAGCCGCCTTCATCTCTCGGATATGCTTTCGCAAATAGTCAATGCGGTAATCGTCCTCTACATACCCGTTTTCATCCGGAATGTCTTCAGCGCCAAGGCCATTTTCCACGATAAATAAGGGCTTTTGATAGCGATCGAAAATCTCGTTCATGGTAATGCGAAGCCCCAAAGGGTCCAGGAAGCGTCCCCAGGGCTCCCGTTCCAGATAGGGGTTTTCCGCAGATTTCAACAGATTGGATTCGTACTTTCCTTCGCTGTCCGCCTCAGCCACACGGGTGGAATAGTGAGAAAAGGATACGAAATCTACCAGATTCTTTTGCAGGATTTCCGCATCATTTTCCCGAAAGGGAATCTCAAAGCCCCTGCGCTCAAATTCCTTACGCATATAAACAGGGTAATCCCCCCTCACCTGCACGTCCGTGAACATATAATGCTTACGGTTTTTCTTCTGGGGCGCCTGCCGCGCCGCCCGCCATACTCCAGGCCATTGCTTTTTTGTCTCGAAGCAGGATTCCGTAGATAGCCGGCTCGCTGATATTTACCGTTACATTTGTAACAAAGCAGCTCCATCCCACGCTCTTGTTCTCCCTGCCCTTTGAGCGAAGGGCATATGCAAGCTCCACGCCGATCACAGCCCACTGGGATGCAATGCTGCCCGGGCTTACAATGGCATCAAAGCCCATCTCCATCCATACCGGTAACAGTGTCATCATAATGGGCATATGTACTCCAAACATAATGAGAATGGTCCACAGTGCGCCTACCAGAAGCATCGCTATGATTCCTACCGTATTGTTGAGCCAGATAATTCCGTTTGCCACCCATCCCATGATGATATTACACAAGGGGCCGAATACACACAAGCCTAAGGGAATCATAACCGCCGTCAGCAATACCGGAACGCCGATGGTTCGCAGCATGTCGGGAATAATCTTCTTGACCCACCGCTCTACATAAGACATAATCCAGGTATTCAGTATAACAGGAACAACTGCCTGTGTATAGTTTACCAACTTCATAGGGATCAATCCATGGATATGAAAGGCTTCTCCCGCCTCCACGATCCCCGCATATCCGGATGAAGCATAATGGCTGTAAGAAGCATAGTCATAACCGGATTCACCTGGAACTTCTTTGCCGCACTGTAGGCTACAAAAAATGGCAGAAAATAATATGCGGCGTTGTTTACCAGGTTGCACAGTATGTAAAATTGATTGTCTTCTGACAAAAGTCCAATGTTATCCGGTACAAGCAAGCAATACCGCTATCATTTTAAAGATACCGCCTGCAATAATAATCGGAAGTACCGGGGTCACACTTCCTGATATCAAAACATGTTTGTTTTATTTTTGCAACACTTTTTTCGTTTATTTGTCCGTTTTCGCGCTTTTTCGCAATTTTTATGTGGTTTTTTGTAACATTTGTCCAATTATTCTTCTTGTTTTTCAGCCAGGCAAAGATTTAATCCTTGCTTTTTTGAAGCATTTGTGGACATTTGTTCATTTTTATGCTATCATTAGGGATATCTTTTCAGAATTTTCGAAAATCAGGAGGATTAAGCTATGAACGTAATTGCAAAGCTGCAGGAAATTTTACCGGATCTCTCTAAAAACGAACGGCGGATTGCGGATTATTTTTTGCAGCATCCGAAAAATATAGATGAATATTCCAGTGAAGCCATTGCCGCTATCTGCGGCGCCAGCAGAAGCACGATCATCCGTCTCTGTCATAAGCTGGGATACCGCGGCTATTCGGAATTTAAATATGCTCTGCTCCATGAACAGGAGCAAGTGTCCCCGGCTCCTGGCTTTTCCTTTCTCCCTGCCGCCTCTGCGGATGATGTGTTTTATCCCCAATTAGGTGTAAAAACTCTGCTCGATGGCGGGCGGCGGCGTACAAAAAATCTATATGGTGTTGTTAAGAGAACCGTCCCGGCGGGACAGGTCAGGCAGTGACCTGTTCCACCTCCGGGATGGGTTTGAGATTAAAATGAATTTCGATAGAAATGTGTCTTGTTTTATTTTCGTCAATGCGCTCATGCACGACGATTTCTTTGATTAAGCGGTTGAGGGTGGCTGCGTCCAGCTCTGTGATGTTGGCGTATTCCTGAATGGCTTCCACCCATTGTTTTGCGTCATTGGCAAGCTGGACTTCATCGGACAGCCGCTTCCTGCCCTCGGACACTTTTGTTTTAAGCTCCGTCTGCTCGGTCTGTGTCCTTTCCAGCATGGTGTTGAAGTTCTGCTCACTGATACGCCCTGCAATCATATCCTCATAAAGCCGCATTACCATTTTGTCCAGAACCTCAATCCGTTCCTCGTCCCTTGTAAGGGAGCGTTCCATTGCTTCCCGCTGTTCCCGCTGCTCGGCTTCACAGGTATTGGTCAGGCGGTCGGCAACCGCTTCCCCGTCCATCAGGGCAGCTCTGGCACATTCCCGTATTTTCCGCAGCACATGGCTGTAAAGGGTGTCATAATCAATCCGGTGCTGGGTGCAGTGGTTCTTTCCAAAGGCATTGTAGGTTTTGCAGGAGTATATCCGCTGGGGATGTTTTGCGTTTGTGTAGCGTATCGTCAGCGACTTCCCACACTCGCCGCATTTTAGCAGTCCGGCAAACAGGCTGATTTCATTGGTCTGCCCCGGACGCTGGCGGGATTTCAGCTTGTTCTGCACAATGTCAAAACTCATGCGGTCAATCAGCGGTTCATGCTGTCCCTCCACCACAATCCAGTCCTCCGGCTTCTTTTCCCCAATCGTGCCGATTTTGAAGCGGTAGTCTTTTTTCTGGGAAGCAATCGCCCCGGTGTAGACGGGATTCATCAAAAGGTCTTTGATAACGGAGAAGTCCCACATATACCGCCCGTTTTCCGGGTCTTTCTTTTCCCATTTGGTGCGGGTATTGCGAAGCCCCCGTTCCCGGTTCCACCATGTGGGGCAGGGGATTTTTTCTTCCTCCAGCCGTCTGCGGATATAGTTCGGACCATGACCGTTCAGGGCATATCCGAAAATCAGCCGCACAATCGGGGCGGTTTCCTCGTCAATGAGCAGATGGTTTTTGTCCTCCGGGTCTTTCCGATACCCAAACGGGGCAAGACACCCGGTAAACTGTCCTTTCTGCGCTTTCAGAAGATAAGAGGAATGGACTTTCTTGGAAATATCCTTGCTGTACATCTCGTTCAGGATATTCTTGAACGGGGCAATATCGTTGTTATCCCGCAGGGTGTCGATACCGTCATTCATGGCGATATAGCGGACACCGTTTCTTGGGAAAAAGTCCTCAATCAAATGCCCGGTTTGCAGATAGTTCCGCCCCAGTCGGCTGAGGTCTTTCGTGATGACAAGGTTGATTTGCCTGCGCTCAATGGCTCTCAACATTCTCTGTAAATCAGGACGCTCCATATTAAGACCTGTGAAGCCATCGTCCTGATAGACTGCCACAACCTCCCATCCCTGCTTTTCGCAGTATTTTTCCAGCATATCACGCTGGTTTGCGATACTGGCACTTTCGCCTTGCAGGTCATCGTCCTTTGACAGTCTGCAATAGACCGCTGCACGATAGCCCCCGGCAAGTGCCGAACCGATTGTTCTGTATTCCATTTCGTTCATCATAGCCATTTACCCACACAATCCAGACGGTATCTGGCTCTTTTGAACCTCATCTTCATTATACTTCAAATCTTTCTTTTTAGCAAGATATTCTTTTGAATTTGTCTTTCCATATTTCTGGGAAATCAGGCTGACGAACACATCGGTTGCGTCAAGCTCCCCGTCAAACACAGTAGTCACATGAATCTCTGTTTTGTTTTTTGCCATAGGCAGTTATCCTCCATACATGAAAATAGCCAGACAGAGGGTGTCGGCAACGAAGTCCGGCAACGGGCTTCAAAAGACCTTGCAAACAATCTCAATCTGGCGATGGTTACTATTTATATTTTTCTTTTATTTTTCTGTTGTTTTGGTTGTCATAGGGGAGAAAAGCCCGCAGTTATGGGATTTTCTCCGGCAACCGGCTCGGCAACGGGATAGCAACAGGGTGTGCAACAGGCTGTCATTTTCAGAATGGAAGCTCCATCTGTTCTGTGACCTCCACAAAACCGTCCACCATTTTTTCAGACGGGTTGCCGGAGTCCGTTGCCGGGTTTTCACGCTCCCAGCCCTTTTGTCTGCCATATTCTGAAAACATTCTTGGATTCGGGAAGTACCGCCAGCCGGAAATGCACTGGTTCATAATCTCGTTGATTTCCCGGATTTCCCATTGCTTCGGTTCGTCAAAGGCATGGTTCAAGGCTTCCTTGTAGAGCTGCTTGGAACAGACCATGCTCCCGGTGTACTTATCAAGATACGCCTGTATCATTCCGGCTTTGGTGTCCTCCGGCATAAAATCCCGCTGGTGTTCTTTGAGATACCGCTGCATGGCGGGGCTGAAAGCCAGCTTGAACCTGCCGCTTCGGTAAATCTCCATCGCTTCCGCCCACATCTGCTCGATATAGGCTCTGGAAGCGGCTTCGTCCTCCAAAATGTGAACCTCGGCTTGCTCCGGGTACACCATGACGGGGATAAAGCGGCGGTTGCCGGAACGGTCAAGGGGAAGAAAATCAAGGGCATTGGAAGTGCCGCCAAACACGCACTGACGGGGGCGGTCTGCCGGGTGGGTTTCATAGGGTATCTTGTAAACCTCTTTCTGCCGGCTTAAAAATGACTTGATTTCCTCAATGCTCTTGGCGTTTGCGGTTGCCATCATTTCCGACATTTCGATAATCCAGTGACCTTGCAGCTTGCGGTACACATTGTCATCGTCCAGCTTCCGCAAATCATCGGAGAACCACTCGTCCCGGATTGCCAGCAGACGGAAGAAGGTGGACTTGCCAGCCCCCTGACCGCCTACCAGACAAAGCATGATTTCAAACTTGCACCCCGGCTGAAAGGCTCGTGAGATTGCACCCAGCAGGAACAGCTTCAACGCTTCATAGGTGTAATCGTCTGCGTCAGCCCCCAGAAAGTGCCGCAGGCAGAAGCGGATTCGCTCTGTCCCGTCCCACACAAGGGAACTTAAATAATCCCGGATGGGGTGGTACTTGTTTTCATTCGCCACAATCCCGATGGCGTTATCAATCTTTTTCTCATTGGTAAGCCCGTAGGTTTCTTCCAGATAGAGAAGCAGATACTTCATATCTGTATCGTTCAGGGGGGTGCTTTCCCTGTGGAAGCCGATGGGCTTTATGATGTCCTTGCGGTCAGTCAGGATATTGTATGCGATAGCCCCGGAAAGCAGCGGGTCACGCTGGAATACAGTCAGGCAGTTCCGTATACTCTGACGGACGCCGCCTTTCTCGGTAGTTTCCAGCCCCTCCTTGATTTCCTCAATGCTCTGGGGTGGCTGCATGGCGTTCATGGTGTTTTTTAGTTCTTGCTGCGTCTGCGGCGGCAAGCTCTGCCATTCGCTGTTCAAGCTGTATCACATCCTTTCCGTAGTCCGTAATCAAAGCCGCTTTTTCCTCTGTTTCCCCGAACAGCAGCACATCCAGCAGATACTCCACTTGGTCTTGCTTCTGTAAGGCTTCTATAAACCGGGGATGAAAGGCTTCCTCCGGGGAGTGTGGGGCGTAGTCCGTTCTCCATGCCCGAAGCAGATGGAGATAATCGGCAAGAATACGGAAGCAGCGGCTCTTTGCTTCTTGAAACTGTTCCTCCGGGGATTTCTGCCAGGGCTTGGGCTTTTTTGCCTTTCCCGGCGGCTTCCAGTCCTCATAGGAAAGCCCGAAGTCCTGTGCCAGTTGTACGGCGGCTTCTTTCTTTCCCAGCCCATACAGGGCGGCGGCAAAATCAATCACATCCCCATCCGCACCGCAACCGAAGCAGTGGTAACGCCGATCCAGCTTCATGCTTGGGGTTTTATCGTGATGGAACGGGCAGCAAGCCATCCCGTTCCGCCCTGCATGGATTCCATAATGCTCCGCAGCCTGTCTGGTTGTGACGGACTGCTTCACAGCTTCAAATACATTCAAATCTGTCCCTCCTTGAAAAAAAGAAAAAACACCTGACATTCTCTGATTGAAAATGGCAAGTGTCTGTTAAAGTTCCATATCCTGTTGTTTGCGTTTTGTCTGCGCCGGGATAGTTCTTTTAGCCTTTTTCTCGTCCACCTTATCCTGCAAGGCTTCCTTGATGGGCTGTTTCTTGGGTGGCTCTTTACTTTCCTCTGTGCCGGGTGTGGCTTTCCGTACCCAATAACGGATGTCCCGCAGCTTCTTCAAATCCTCCTGTACTGTTGTTCTTCAGATTAAAAGAGCATTCGATTTTCAGATTATATTAGCAGTAAAGTAATCCATGATAGATTTCCCATCACATTGTGGGAACACGGTTTCGCACATTATTCGGAACTGAAAATACCCCTATGCAAATTAATTGCGCAGGGGTATGTCTTCCTGAAAAGATCAGAATGGAAGTTCCTCTTCCTCTGTCAGTGGTTCAGGATATTTATAACGCAGGTACGCATACAGCAGATCTCTCTCTTTCAGAAAATCTATGAGAGTGAGGATCTCACAGCCCAGAAAGGTCTGTGCATCCCGGAGGTA
>QZDX01000014.1 GCA_009917555.1 bacterium 1XD21-13
GATAACCGAATAACTGCCAGGTATTGAATTTTCAAGGTGCATAGGCTAAATCTATGTGCGAAGTTTGAGTTATAAATATTTAGTTGCAAATTTTTTTGAATCTCTGCCATTCGATTTGGTTGACGGAATGATGAATAGATGTGAGCTGTTTATTATATTGCTTTCAGACAGGTTCCGTAAATTCTATCATACATATGAGTACTTAGAAGATGAAATATTAATAAAATTCTTTTACAGTATGGATTTAGATGAGTATCAAACTCTTACCACAATGGCAAAAAAGTATGGGATTGATTTTTTCTATGTGAAATATAGAGATATATTTCTTGATGCAATAAAGGCTGCAATTATTGCATATATGGAGGATATTGAGCCGAGTGATTTTTATGGGGGCTATGATATTAAAGATTTGTTGAATGAAAATATGATATTTAATGGTTGTTATAAGGAATTGAATAAAGAACCTGTTGTGCAAACCATATGTGAATGGATTAAAGATGATGTAGAGCAGGAAGTTGTTGGAATGATAGAAAATATTCCGCAAGATATATTAAAGGATATTGAAATTTTAAGAAGTACTATTGACATAGATACAAATGATGTGGACAATTTTGTAGAGAGCCATTTTGAACCGCCGGAGCTGGACTATGAGCCTCATGAGCAGGATTATGATTATGGCAATATTAGTGAGATGAGTATTTTGGACTGTATTTTTAAATAAAATAAAGAATATGAAAGAAAAAGCTCATTATACGAAAAAGAAGTTTTAGCAGACGGAAAAGCTATCCCTGCAATTATTTTTGATGAAATTCAGGAGAAGAACAATGAGAACAGTGAGGGTCGCCGCCGCCGTGTTTTGTGATTCCTTTGCGGAAAAAAAGAAAATATTTGCCACAGCCAGAGGCTACGGGGAATTTCAAGGACAGTGGGAATTCCCAGGCGGAAAGCTGGAGGCGGGTGAGACATCGAAGCAGGCGCTGATACGAGAGATTCGGGAGGAGCTTGCTGTTGAAATCGTCATAGGAGAGCCTATTGGAACCATAGAGTATGATTACCCGGCCTTTCATCTGAGCATGGACTGCTTTTGGTGCGAGATTTTATCGGGCATCCCTTGCCTTAAAGAGGCCCAGGCTGCCAGGTGGCTCACCAGGGAAGAACTGTATGAGGTTCCGTGGCTTCCGGCAGATATAAGCCTTATCAGAGAAATAGAGAAGCAGATGTCTTAAAATAAGTTCAAGAGAGATGCTCAAAAACAGGGTATAAGAAAGAAAAAGAAAGAATAGTTAACTAATTAATAAAAATGGTTGACTATTTTTCCTTAACATGATATATTTTGTCCTGGAAACAGATGGTATCAGGTATGAAGGAAATGCGAGCGGATGAGTTAGACTTTCCCCTTTAGATTTTCCTGTGCGGAGGACAAAATTTGAGAAACCAAAAGACAAAAGACATGATTTTAAGCGCCATGTTCGTAGCGCTGATTTCCGTGGGAGCCTTTATCAAGATTCCCATTCCGGTTGTTCCCTTTACATTGCAATATTTGTTTACCATGCTTGCAGGTCTGCTGCTTGGAAAGAGGCGGGGGAGCCTTGCTGTCTGTGTGTACGTAGCCCTTGGCCTTATGGGGCTTCCGGTCTTTGCCCAGGGAGGTGGATTCGGCTACATCTTTCAGCCAAGCTTTGGCTACATCATTGGATTTGCCGTAGGAGCCTATGTGACAGGGGCCATTGCTGGCCGAGCAAACAGACCCGGCTTTGGACTGCTTCTCTGTGCCAATTTTGCAGGGCTTGGGATCGTGTATCTTTTTGGCATGGTGTATTATTATCTGATCAGCAATTTCTATCTGAACACTCCTTTGGGGATCTGGCCCCTGTTTTTGTACTGCTTTCTGTTGGCGGTTCCCGGTGACATTCTTTTATGTATTGCAGGGGCTGTTATTGGCAGGAGGATGATTCCGCTGGTGAGGGATGGAAAACTGTAGGTTGTTAGATGGAATATAAATTTTCAATGCTATTTGTGCCTGAGTGGAACAAAAGAAACGGAGACTTGTATGAATGAACTGCTTAAAAAAGAAGAACAAATGAATGTGGAAATCTTAGGGAATGAAGTGATACAGGGAAAACAGATTACCAGAGAGGAAGCTCACTGGCTCTACGGACAGCCCTTCAAGGAGTTGTGCCAGAAGGCAGATGAAATTCGTAGATTCTTCTGCTCCAACGGCTTCGACATCTGCACAATCATCAACGGAAAGAGCGGCCGCTGCTCGGAAAACTGCCGTTTTTGCGCCCAGTCTGCTCACAATCACACAGGAGCTGAGGAATACCCTCTCTTATCCACAGAGGAAATTCTGGCCCAGGCCAAAAGAAATGAGGAACAGGGCGTGCTCCGCTATTCCATTGTGACCTCCGGGAAACGTCTGTCAGACAGAGAGGTGGACCAGATGTGTGAGGCTGTGGAGCAGATTCGCAGGGAAATAAACATAGGCGTGTGTATTTCCTTTGGACTTCTTGAGGAAGAGCAGTATCGAAGGCTGAAGGAGGCCGGGGTCACAAGAGTCCACAACAATCTTGAGACCTCGCGGCGCAATTTTCCAAATGTGTGCACCACTCACACCTTTGAGGACAAAATCAATGCCATTGAAGCCGCCCAGGCTGCGGGACTTTCTGTGTGCAGCGGCGGTATTATGGGACTTGGGGAGACGGTTGAAGATCGGATTGATATGGCATTTACCCTGCGGGAGCTGGGAATCAAGAGTGTGCCGGTCAATATGCTGAATCCCATTCCGGGAACACCCTTTGCGCACAATCGAAGATTGACCAAGGAGGATATGTGCCGTATCGTGGCAGTTTACCGTTTTATCCTGCCGGATGCCTCCATCCGTCTTGCCGGAGGCCGGGGACTTCTTGGAGACAAGGGCGAAAGCTGCTTTCAGTCAGGGGCAAATGCGGCTATTTCCGGTGATATGCTGACCACTGCAGGCATTACAGTGGAGACGGACATGAGACTTTTGAAGGAGCTGGGATACGAGGTGAGGTATGGAAAATGAGTAAGGTGCTGTTTGTCATCGGAACAGGGACAGATATGGGAAAGACCTATGTTTCCGGTCTGATGGTAAAGAAATTGAGGGAGAGCGGAAGCAGTGCTGCCTACTATAAAGCAGCTATGAGCGGCAATGAGCGGAGTGGGGACGGAAGTCTGATCCCTGGCGATGCCTGCTTTGTGAAGGAGGCATCCGGAATCAGCCAGCCCTTGGAGGAAATGTGTCCTTATATTTATGAGACGGCTGTCTCGCCTCACCTTGCCTCCAGAATAGAGGGCAATCCGGTTCGGATGGAAGTGGTGCTTGAGGGCTTTCGGAGGGTCTTAAGCAGCTATGAGTATATTACCCTTGAGGGCTCCGGAGGGATTCTGTGTCCCATTTGTTTTGATGAAGGAGAGCTTTGGCTTCCCGATGTGATAAAGGCGTGCGGCGCAGGCTGTCTGTTGGTTGCGGATGCCGGTCTGGGCACCATTAACAGTGTGGGGCTGACTGCATTTTATATGAAGGAGCATGGGATTCCGCTGAAGGGAATTATTTTTAACCATTATCAGCCGGGGAATGTGATGCAGGAGGACAATTTGAACATGTGTGAGCACCTGACCGGAGTAAAGGTGGTTGCCTGTGTTCAGGAAGGTGACACGGAGCTTCGGATTTCTGCGGAGGATTTGAAAAGGCTGTATGATTTAACGGATGGAAATCCTTCCGAATAAAGATGTGCAAAGCAGAATATTGCAAAACTGAAATAGCAGGAGAATGAAAATGATTTGGTATCCATACGAGCAGATGAAAACTATGAAAGAACCCTATAAAATCATAGACGCGGAAGGCGTCTATCTCTATACAGAGGACCAGAAGCTGATAGATTCCGTATCCTCCTGGTGGAGTGTTATACACGGCTACAAGCACCCTGAGCTCAACCAGGCGATTATATCCCAGGTGGAGCGCTTTTCACATGTGATGCTGGGGGGCCTGACCCATGAGCCGGTGCAGAAGCTGGCCGAAAAGCTGAAGGATTTCCTTCCCGGCGATTTGAATTACTCCTTTTTCTCCGATTCCGGCAGTGTGGCGGTAGAGGTGGCTCTGAAAATGGCCCTGCAGTATTATGTGAACCGAGGTCAGGATCAGCGCACCATGATCCTTGCCTTGAACCATGCGTATCACGGCGACACCTTCAAGACCATGGAGGTGGGGGATGACGAGGATTATCATTTTGTCCTCAATGCCTATGGCCCCAGCAGATATGTGATTCACATTCCCTCAGAAATCCACGCCTTAGAGCAGGCATTTGAAAAATACCACAGCCGGCTGAACTGCTTTATCGCAGAGCCGCTCCTTCAGGGGGCAGGCGGAATGCGGATGTATGATATTTCCTTTTTAAAACGAGCCAGAGAGCTCTGTGACAAATACGGCGTTTTGCTGATATTTGACGAGGTGGCAACAGGCTTTGGCCGTACCGGAAACCGGTTCGCATCGGATCGGGTTCTGCCGGACATTCTGGTTCTTGGAAAGGCCCTGACCGGAGGCTATATCGGCCATGCGGTTACCGTTGCCAATGAGAAGGTATTCCAGGGCTTTTATGATGACAACCCGGACCACGCCCTGATGCATGGACCTACCTTCATGGGAAATGCCCTGGCCTGCAGTGTGGCGCTGAAATCCATCGAGCTCTTTGAGACCCAGGATTACATGGCGAAAATCCGCCGGATTGAGGAAATCACACGGCGGGAAATGGCCGGATTTGCTGACAAGCGGATAGAGGAGGTTCGGATTATGGGTGGCTGTGTCTGTGTGGAGGTAAAGGATTCCCAGGTGCTTCAGGGGTATCAGCAGTTTGCCTATGAGCGCGGCGTGTTCAGCAGGCCCTTTTTGAAATATCTCTATGCCATGGTTCCCTATGTTATTTCTGAGGATGAACTGGTGAAGGTGTTAGGGACTATGAAGGAGTGGTTTGCCAGATAAGTTTGCGGAAAAAATTCCTGCTGCTCCTGTGCCAGAGAATGGAAAATATGGAGCAGCAGCTTTTCTTAAAAAATTGTGAATAATTGTAAAAAGCATTGCATTTTTGATAAAATATGTTAAACTGAATACGTTATAAAAGAGATCGGTAAAAAAAGACGCTGATTTCAGAAATTTCATAGGAAAACAATTCCGTTTTCCCATTCCCATGATGACAAAAAAGAATCGAAAGAGAGAGAGTGATGCCTATGATTGCTGTTTTCAGCCTTGCAGGATAAAAAGGAAAACCGTATAATGAAAGGAGAACAAAATGCCGTAGGCTGCAGGAATATGCCGAATTCATCGGAAAGATTCGGGAAAACCTTCAAAGGGGAATGCTTCTGGAAAAGGCCGTAGAGAGAGCTATGGAATACTGCTTGTCCCATGGAATCCTAACGGACATTTTGCGGAAAAGTCAAATGGAGGTGCGTAGTATGCTGTTGGAGGAGTATGATGAGAAGGCGGAGCGGGAGTATCTCAAAAAGGAAAGCCTGGAACAAGGAATACAACAAGGAATGGAACAGGGGATTACCCTTGGAAACTTTGAAATGCTCGCATCCTTGGTAGAGGATGGAACTTTATCCATGGAGCAGGCGGCAACACGGATGAAGGATAAAAAAGAAGAATTTATTCTATGGTATCAGGAAGAGAAGAAAAAGCGGCACTCTGACTGATAATGGGGGTGCTAGCGCCTGAAAATGAAAGGAATGGAGCTTGCTATGATACTGAGCGTCAGCAGGAGAACGGACATTCCCAACTATTATGCGGACTGGTTTTATAACCGGATTAGGGAAGGATTTCTGTACGTGAGAAATCCCTTCAACCCCCATCAAATCAGCAGGATTCCCCTGGGACCGGAAGTGGTGGACTGCATCGTATTCTGGACCAAGAATCCGGAGAATATGCTTGACCGATTAAGAGAATTAAAGGATTATTCCTTCTATTTTCAATTTACACTGACAGGGTATGGCAAGGATATGGAGCCGGGAATTCCCCATAAGCGGAGGCATATGCTGGAGGTATTCAGGAGGCTTTCGGCGCAAATCGGAGCGGACAGGGTGGTGTGGCGGTACGATCCCATTTTATTCAACAGCGTGTATACGCCAGAATATCATCGGAAGGCGTTTGAGGAAATCGCCGGGAGTCTGGAGGGGTATACATACAAGGCAATCATCAGCTTTGTAGATTTCTATGCAAAGGCAAAGGGGAGGATGAAGGACCTGGATATTCAGGTGCCCCCGGAGGAAGAGATGGTATCGCTGGCCAAAGGCCTGGCGGACATTGCAGGAAAACACCGCATGTCCATAGAAGCCTGTGCGGAGCCGATTGATCTAAAGAAGGCCGGTATAAACCCCGGAAGCTGTATTGACCAGGTGCTGATTGAAAAAATTATCGGCTGTAAAATAGAGGGAAATAAGGACAAGAATCAAAGAGAAGCCTGCGGCTGCCTGGAGAGCATTGAGGTGGGAACCTACAACACCTGTAAAAATGGGTGCCGTTATTGCTATGCCAATGGAAGCAGTGAGCAGATAAACAGAAACACGGCATTGTATGATGTAAACGCCCCTCTGCTGTGCGGCAGAATCGGCCCGGAGGATGTTGTGACGGAGCGGAAGGTAAAATCCCTGAAGGTTAGGCAGATGGAGCTTTTTGAGAGAAATGTTGCTGGCGACCTTCAAAAGATCCCTGGCATAGGCGCCAATATGGAACAGCACCTCAATAACATCGGAATCCGATGCATTGCGGATTTAAAGGGAAGGGACCCGGAAGAGCTGTACCACCTGGACTGTCTGAAAAAAGGCTTCCAGGATGACAAATGCGTTCTCTATGTGTTCCGATGTGCGGTGTATTTTGCAGAGCATGAGCAGCACGATCCGGAAAAATTGAAATGGTGGTACTGGAAGGACAGAGACTACCCGGAAAATGAGTAAGAAAATATAATGCTATTGATACCTCCCCTTATGCTGCTGTGCATAATAAAACATATACTGCTGCATAATCCCGGCCACATCCCCGTAGCCGGGAAACGGCGTCTGCCCCTGGTATTCCTGATCAATCACCTTTTTGATCCAGGTATCCACAGGAGCCAGGGAGGTTCGGCCATAAGAAAAAAGTGCAATACAGTTGGCCACCTTATCCCCCACGCCCCGGACAGATTTTAAGGCATGAAACAGGGCCATATCATCATAGACGCTGATTTTATCCAGATCAAGCCGGCCGCCATACACCTTATCAATGGCATCCAGAATATAGGAGGTACGGTATCCAAGCCGGAACTGATCCAGATCCTTGGAGGTTATCCGGCACATCTGAGCCGGTGAGGGAAACAGGTGGACAGTCTCGTAATCTGTTTTCACAGCATCCCCAAAGCTCTGAGCAATTCCCTCAACTGCCTTCTTGATAGAAGGGATGGTTCTCTGCTGGGAGATAATAAAGGTAATCATCATTTCCCAGGGCTCCTGCCGAAGAATGCGAAGGCCCAAGCCGCTGTCCGCCGCCTGCTTCATATAAGAATCTGTGTCCGGAATTTTCCGGCGTATCTCCTGGTAGCTGCGATCCAGATGAAAATAGGCATGCCAAAGATCCTGCCACTGATCTTCTGAACAGCTAATTTCGTAGAAGCCGTTTTCCGTCTGCTTTATGTAAAGAACATTTTCGCCTGTAATAAAGCGGTACATTCCGTCAGAAAAGACCTTCACCCGAAAGCACTGCCCGCTGTCAGCTATTTTCTGTAAATTAAAATCATCGGTGATTTTTATATTCATGTATGTTCCTTCTATTTTCCTTATACTTTACCAGATAAAGTCCACCTGTCCTGTAAAAGAATACATTATGGTGTACCTATAGGATATAGTAACACAACTTCTGTCACATGAATACTGATATTTACTGCAGACCTTGAACATTTTATGCTATACTATAAGAAATCTTCCCCCCAATCTCCATAACAACACAGCCTTCCTCCGCCAATATTGTTCTAACTTTTGGTTAAGCTATAAAGGAGCAGCCTTAGCTTTATGCTACACAATCAAAAGGCATAAAGCCATAACAGAGCAAAGTAAGCATTTCACGGAAAAGGAAGGAGAAGCCATATGTGTACAGCCATTACCTATAAGACAAAGGATTTCTATTTTGGACGCACCCTGGATTATGATTTTTCTTACGGCGAGGAAATCGCAATCACCCCTCGATGCTATCCCCTGCCCCTGAGACATATGGAAAGCCTGGGTCGCCACTATGCCATCATCGGCATGGGCGCCATAGGATCATCAGATAACGGCTGTGGATATGCACCAGGAAAATCTGGACAGCTCAGCGCTGATCCGGTATCCGCTGGTACAGGGAGAGCAGATCAGGCACCAGAATTGCCCTAATCCCCAAGAGAAAGGAGCCATTTGAATGAACCAGGACATTTTACTCTTTTTTGACAAGCACCCGGAGGCCCTGCCCTTGTATGAGGCCCTGGAGGAGAAGATTTTGTCGGAAATAGAGGACGTCACAGTTAAGGTACAGAAAACACAGATTTCTTTTTCCAATAAGCACAATTTTGCCTTTGTCTCCTTTCTGCCTGTGCGCAAGGCAAAGGAGCGGCCGGATATCTACATTGTAGTGACCTTTGGCTTGGGCTATCGGAAGGAATCCCCCCGAATTGATGTGGCTGTGGAGCCTTACCCCAACCGCTGGACCCACCATATGCTGATTTCTAAGCCAGAGGAGATTGATGATGAGCTGATGGAATGGATCAGAGAGGCCAGTATTTTTTCAGCAGGTAAGTGGTAAAAAAATGCAGGGGCAAGGATATTTCAGGCGGCTGATTAGTACATGAACAGTGAGGATTTCAGGCGAAGCCAGGAGACAAAATGATAACCAACGAGAGCATCAACCGAGCTATTGACTATATTTTACTCCACATTGAGGATGTGACCTTAGAGGAGGTGGCGGCTCACTGCCATTTTTCCAAATATTATTTTTGCCGGCTGTTCAAGGCCCAGACCGGGGAGAGCGTTCATGGCTTTATCAAACGGGTGAGATTGGAGCAGAGCGCCTTTCGCCTGAAGGTGGAGCAGGAGCGGCCCATCACGGAGATTGGGGCGGATTATGGCTACAGCTCCTCCAATTACAGTACGGCTTTTCGCCGGCATTACCAGGTGGCACCCATCGCCTTTCGCAGAAGCATTTCCTATGAATCCCTCAAGCACCCTTTTTTTCACCAGGAGGAATGGCAGGTAGGGAGCTTTGAGGAGTGCGGCAGCAGGATTACAAGAGAGGTGCTGCCCGATTACTATGTGATTTATGAGAGGCGATTCGGAAGCTACGAGGGGATTAGCAGGGCCTGGCATGAATTTTTGGGGAAATATGGAGAATACATTGCGGAGGATACGAAGCTGCTGGAGCGTACCTATGACGATCCGGCGGTGACGGCCTCCGAGAATTGTCTTTTCGATCTCTGCATGAGTGTGGAGGCGGACTGCCCCCTGGAAAATACGGCGCTCATCAGGGGCGGAGCCTGTGTCGTGTATCATTTTAAAGGCCATGCAAAGCATATTTATGCGGCCTATCAGACTATTTTTCTGGTGTGGCTGCCCCGTACTGACTATGAGCTGGACACCGGGCGAAGCCTGTTTGACGTTTATCACAGAGTGGACAGCGATACCATGTATATGGAGCTGGATATCTGCATTCCGGTCAAATGAATTCCAAAGGGCCGGAGCAAGAGAGTGCCTTTTTCGGAGGAAAAGGGCAAGAATTCAGAAGTTTATAATTTGCTTTCTTTCTATAATGAATACCGTCATCTTACAGAAAATGTGTGTTTCTGGAGGGGACGGTATTATTTTTTGGAATTCCCCAGGGACACAGACCAATCAAAGAAAGGAGCCTGTTATGAGCTTAGAACAAATCAGAAAGAATCCCTCCGGCATGATTATCAAATTTTCCATCCCGGCCATTATTTCCATGCTGCTCACTGCCTTTATTACCATAGCGGACGGTTTTTTCATGGGAAATTATGTGGGAAAGGAGGGGATAGCGGCGGTGAACCTGGGGCTTCCCATTGTGTACCTGTATCTGGGAGTGGGGCTGATGATATCCATAGGCGGCGTGGCCCTGGCGGGAATGTCCTTGGGAGCCGGTGAAGAGGAAGCGTGCAACCGCATTTTCCGCCAGACTGTTGCCACTACCATAGGGGCCTCGGTCCTTTTAAGCGGTGTGATGCTGTTTGCCTTTGAACCTATGCTTTCCATTTTGCAGGCGGAGGGGCAGGTGATCGGGTATTTTCGGGAATACTACGGGATTATGCTCCTTGAGCTTCCGGTGATGGTGGTAAATTCCTCCTTCGGCATGTTTATCCGGGGTGAGGGCAAGCCGGAGTATTACCTCAATGTGACGATTCTCAATGCTGTTTTGAATGTAGCCCTTGATTATCTGTTTGCCGGGTGCTTTTCCTTGGGAGCAGGGGGAATCGCGTGGGCCTCCCTTCTGGCAGCGCTGGCTTCCCTGGCTTGTATTGTGTGGTATTTTATAAAAAGGGCTAGTATTTACCATCTGGGAGCCTTCTGTTTTTCGGGAGAGCTTTTTGTGAAGGGGATTCTCAATGGAAGCTCGGAATTCATTGGGGAAATGTCAACAGGAATCGCCATGTTTGCCTACAATTTTGTGATTATGAGAAAAATCGGGGTGGACGGGGTGACGGCCTTTACCATTGGAGGATATGTGGCCTATGGCTTCAGCATGCTTGTAGTGGGCTTCGGGCAGGGAGCCAGCCCCCTTATCAGCTTTACCTATGGAGCCAGGGTATATGAGCTGGCAGGAGAGCTTCGGAGGCGGACAAGCAGGTATGTATTTTGCGCAGGCGCGGCGGTATTTCTGGTCATGTGGGCGGCCTCCGGCTGGTACGGAGGTCTCTTTGTGCAGGGGGAGGTCATTGAGGAGATGATACGGTCGGGAATGGTGATTTTTACAAGCGCCTTTTTCTTTGAGGGGATCAATGGAATTACCTCCTTTTATTTTACGGCAACGGGGAGAGCCCTGGAATCGGCGGTGATTTCTCTTTCCAGGGGGCTTGTGGTGCTTCTGGCCTGTATTTTTACCCTGCCTGCATTATTTGGAATGACCGGTGTGTGGATGGCCGCGCCGGTGACGGAGGCGGTGACCCTGGTGATTACTCTGTTTTTCTTATATAAGGATGGGAAGAGCTTTCAGGAAATGGAATAGTTCTCGTGAAAGTTTACGGTATAACGAAAACTTTTTGCAAAATAAGGTTGAATGTTCGGTATAAATAACATATAATCAGTATATAGCTATCAGTAGGAGGGTGGTGGAGACAAGCATGGTTAAACGCAGGCTTTACATGGAACAGATACGTCCTTTTATCAATCGGGATATTGTAAAAGTTATAACCGGAATTCGCAGGTGCGGTAAGTCCGTAATGCTTCAATTAATTCGGGAAGAGCTTTTGGAGCAGGGAATTGAGGAAAGCCGTATACTGCAGGTGAATTTTGAGACAAAGGCAGTAGATTATGTACGCACAACGGAGGCTGCGTATTCTTTTATAAAGGGATTTGCAGGAAAGAATAAAGGGAAGGTGTATCTTCTTTTAGATGAAATACAGGAATTGGAGGGCTGGGAGACCATGATTAATTCCTGTATGATTGATTTTGACGTAGATATTTATATTACAGGTTCCAATGCAAAAATGCTGTCAGGGGAGCTAGCCACCTACCTGGGGGGACGTTACGTGGAGTTTAAAATCTATCCTTTTTCCTTTCAGGAGGTCTTGGAGGCTTTAGGAGAAATTTCGGTACAAGATGCGTTTCGGATTTATCTTAAGCAGGGCGGGATGCCTTTTTTGTACCAGTTTCCTATGGACGAGCGGAGTGTTCGACAATATCTGGACGATATTTATTCTTCCATTATTTTGAAGGATATCGCTCAGAGGAATCATATCCGTGATTTGGAATTATTGAAAAGAGTATTGCAATATTTTATATTAAATATAGGAAATCCTTTTTCGACAACAAGTATTACCAAATATCTGAAAAATGAGAAGCGAACCATTTCCAATGAGACTCTTTATAATTATATTGATTATTGTAAGACGGCCTGCTTGTTGCATCTGGTGTCGCGGGAGGATATCCTGGGTAAGCAGGTGCTGCAGTTTCAGGAAAAGATTTACCTTACGGATCATGGAATCAGGGAGGCTATTTTTGGAAATAATCTGCGGGATATTAACCAGGTGCTGGAAAATATCGTGTACCTGGAGCTGCTGCGGCGTGGATATGATGTTACCGTAGGAAGGGTGGAGCAGACGGAGGTGGATTTTGTTGCCAGATGGGGGGATGAAAAGCTGTATGTTCAGGTCAGCTATCTTCTGGCAAGCGAGGAGACCATAGAGAGGGAATTTGGTTCTTTGGAAAGAATTGCAGATAATTATCCCAAATATGTTGTTACTATGGATGAGATTATGCGTGGAAGGAATGGGATTAAGCATTTTCACATCAGGGACTTTCTATTGATGGAGCAATACGTATAAGAAGGGAGCACAGCTATGTACAAAAATATTGAAAAACAGAAATCCTTGAGATTAAAGGATCAGGTGGCTTATCAGCAAGGCCAGGTAGTCAGCAGGACGCTGGTTCAGAATCAGGCGGTCAGCGTGACGATTTTTTCCTTTGACAAAGGCGAGGAGATATCCACCCATGCATCCGGCGGTGATGCCATGGTTACGGTTTTGGAGGGAACAGGGCGGTTTACCGTTGGGGAGGAGGTATTTATCCTCACGGAGGGGGAGACCTTGATTATGCCAAAGGATATTCCTCATGCAGTGTATGGGGAGGAGCAGTTTAAGATGCTGCTTACGGTTTCCTTTTAAGGAGAGGCTTTTCGAACTAAAAGGGAAAAATAGTTAAATCGGCAGAAAAAAGTTGACGCAATGCGTGTGTATTGGTATAATAACCGATATAGACGCATTGCGTTTTTGCCTGGAAGATTTATAGAAGTCCAAAAGAAAGGAGAGCCTGCGAGAATGGAAGACAGAGAACGGCTGATACAATTAAAGGAATCCTCCGGTATGAACTGGAAGGAATTTGCGGAATATTTTGAGATTCCCTATCGAACTATGCAGGACTGGGAGCATGGAAAGCGGACCATGCCCCACTATCTGCTGCGGCTGATGGAGTATAAGATGCGCATGGAGAGGCTGGCCAAAAGCTAGAAATAGCACACCGGTTTTTCGTTCCATAAAACCCCCCTTTTCATTCCAAAGCCCCAAAATCTCTTTTTTTCCTGCCGATATATAATTAAACCCCAAGCGAGGTGAACCACTTGCACATAGCAGTTGTAGATGATGAAGCCATTGTCTGTGAACAGATAAAAACCTTAATTCAAAAAGCTCTGCCGGACCAAGACAGCGAGATTGCCCTCTACACCTCCGGCCGCTCCTTACTGAAGGAGGGAAGGCACTTTGATCTGGTATACCTGGATATCCAGATGGAAGGAATCGACGGCATGGAGACAGCCAGGGCATTTCGAAAGGCACAGCCTGATGCCCTTCTGATCTTCGTCACAGGCGCAAAGGAATATGCCCTGGAAGCCTTTGACGTGTCAGCCTTCCAT
Organism: bacterium 1XD21-13; assembly: GCA_009917555.1. Classification (GTDB taxonomy): domain Bacteria; phylum Bacillota; class Clostridia; order Lachnospirales; family Lachnospiraceae; genus Laedolimicola. The sequence goes on from QZDX01000014.1 coordinate 13,646, forward strand.
TACCTCTTAAAGCCTCTGGAGGAAGTAAAATTTACCCAAGTATTAGAGGAGGCCCAAAGGGAAGTAAAAAGGCGCAGAAGCAGCCGGCAGGAGCGGCTTTTTCTCCGGGCTAAAAATAAGACCATAGCCCAGGGCGATATTGTCTACATCGAAAGCCGGGGGAAGAAGGTGGACATTCACACCTTGAAGGAGACCTTCACCATCTACGGCTCCATGAACGAGCTTGAGGCACAGCTTGGGGAATCCTTTTACCGCTGTCACAGGGGGTATCTGGTAAACATGGCCTTTATCACCCAGTATGGCCCCGACAGCATTATGCTCACAGGAGGCGCTACGGTTTATCTGACCAAGAAAAAGCACGGAGAATTTGTAAAGACCTACATGTGGTATCTGCAGAACGGAGGCGTGTCCAGTGTCTAGCTCCATGAAAATCTTATTTGAGCTTCTGGATCTGGTCCTTGTGCTGGGTCAGGGATATCTTTACCAGTACTTTTTCGGAAGCTTCCTAGAGCCAAGAGGAAGGGGACGCCATGCGGGCTTGTATGGGCTCGTTTCCTACGGAGCATTGAGAAAAGCCCTGGACTATGTGTGGCCCTTGGAATACACAGGAATCAGGATGCTGGGAAAGGAGCTTCTGTCCTTATTGCTTCTTGTCATCCTAGTTCTGTGCTCTTATAGGGCATATAGGAGTATTACCCTGTTTCTGGTGGCGGCCTTTCAGGCCGTCCGGAATATCAGTGTCTACCTGGCAGTGATTCTGCTGGATAAACCGGCAGATCTGGCATTTGTCCTGTGGGACTGGCTGGGCGGAAGAGGAATATTTAGGTCTGTTTCCGCATGGACCAGAGCGGCAGAGCTGACCGCAGGGGGCATACAGGTCCTTCGGGTGGTCTTTATCCTGGTGCTGATGGGCCTGGCTCTTAGGCGGATTGTGAGGGATTTTAAGGAAAAGGATGTGCCGGCAGGGCGGGCAGAGCTGCGGTTTATTCTGCTTCCGGCCTTCACCGGACTTGCCCTGTGCACGCTGCTTCGGGTGATTATGATTACCATGGAGGATGAGATTCCCGTCCTTTTGTACCAGAAATATCCGCTGCTTGCATTCTTGCTTCCGGTGGTACTCCTTTTGTCCCTGCTGTCCATCCTTCAGGGCGTGCGCTCTTTTTGGGAAATGGTGAGCTTGGGCAGGGAGAGGAACAGCAGGATGGTTCTGGAAAGGCAGGTGGAGGATCTCCAGGGATATCTGCGGGAGCAGGAGCGCATCCATTCCGGCCTTCGAAGTATCCGGCATGATATGAAGAATACCCTTGCAGTCATAAGCAGCCTGGCCGGACAGCAGGAGCCGGAGCAGAGGGAGGAGCTTACGGCTTACCTTTCATCCCTGGGCCGGACCATGGAGCGGCTGGAGGCGCCATTTCACACGGGAAATCAGGTGGCGGATGCCCTCCTTTACCGGAAGTATCAGGAGGCGCAGGAGAGCATGCCGGATCTGGAGCTTGACGCGGAGCAGCTATTTTTCCCGGAAGCCTTTTCCATTGGAAGCTATGAGCTGGGCATCCTTCTGGGAAATGCACTGGATAATGCTTTTACCGCCTGCTTAAAGCTCAAAAGCCAGGAGCCGGAGGCCAAGGTATTTATACGCTTCGTTTCTTTTCAAAGGGGAAGCCTTTTCTTTCTGCGGGTGGAAAACAGCTTTGACGGCAGCCTCATCAAAAACCCTCAGGCGGAATTTCCAGCCACAGATAAAAAGGACCGGGAGCTTCACGGAATCGGCATGCTCAATATGAAGCGGGTGGCTGAGGGCTATCAGGGAACCGTGGATTGGACTGCGGAGAACGGGGTATTTACCTTGGCCATGATGCTGAAGCTTCCAGCATTTAGCAAATAGAGGGGTGTGTCGAAGCGACTTTACTCTTTAGAGCCGTCGCGCAGCGACTAAAATAGTAAAGTCGCAAAGACGCACGAGAGGAATTTTCATGAGTGCCCTTTCGAATGAAAATTTCTCTCATTACATGTGTGTCGAAGCGACTTTACTCTTTAGAGCCGTCGCGCAGCGACTTTAAAATAGGAGGAAAAGAGATGGGATATTACCGCAATACCATTCAGGACTTGTATTCCGGGCATTATAAAAATTCCTACGGAGTGGAGGGAATGTGTGTCACCGGAAGGAACGATTACAAAAAGATCATTGATGTGTCAGACGACATGAAGACCCATGTACTGGAGGAGGTAAAAAAGTCTTATTACAAGTACAATGGCATGTCGGGAGGAAATGAGAGGGAAGATGAGGCTTATGCCCGGGGCCTGAATGAATATTACAAAACCCTGGACAGAGAAGACCGGCTTTCCGCCGCCTGGACATTGGGGCAATTAAGCCTGGAGCTGTCAGGGGCAGTGACAAGCGCCATTCGGGAGAAGGTCCCCGGCTGGAAGGCCGGAGAGCAGATTCCGGCCGGAATGCTGGATGAGATATTCTCAGGCAAGACCATTGAAGCCATCATGACAAGAAAGGCAGAAGCAGGCAGGGAAGTAAAAGAGATAAAAGAAGACCGCCTTACCCTGTCATCGGAGAGCGGAGAAGCAGGGCAGGCCACAGAGGAGCGTTCCGGCAAAGTAGCCGTTAATGAGGGGAAGAGAGCCAGACAGATAGCATCCGCAAAGACACCGGCTCAGGTGCAGATCGTAATCAGTCTTTTGAAGAAAGATGTCTCTGACTGTGAAAATGGTCTTTCCAATGACATGTGTGATGAAAATGAAGTGAAAAAAGCGAAAGCCTTGCTGCAAAAGGCCGAGAAGCGTCTAAGCGAGGTCGCAGGAAAAGAGCAGGAGGAGACCGGGGGCGACAACAGCTTTTTCCTCAATATGCTTATGTAGTATTCGTTATTGTACAGACGGGTGGCAGAGAAACAGGCAGACACAGGCAGAAATTTATGTTTTTGTAAAAGAATAGTGCCAGACAATGCCGGTATGTGATAAAATAAAATCACATATCGGCATATTCTTTGCAAAAGGGAGAGAGCAAAGAAAAAATGCCGCGGGAAAGGGGAAAACATATGAAAAGCGAAGCAATCAAGAAACTATGCGAAGAAAAGCAAATCCGCATGATCGATTTCAAAATGACGGACATTGACGGGCGCTGGCGTCACATTACCATTCCGGTTGAGCGGTTCGGGGAAAATACCTTCACCCAGGGAATCGGCTTTGACGGCTCCAACTACGGCTATGCCCCCATTGAAAAAAGCGACATGGTATTCCTGCCGGATCCGGATACCGCCTATGTAGATCCATTTGCCGAGGTCCCCACACTGACCATGTGCGGCAACGTATGCACCATTGGAAAGGGAGAAAATAAGCCCTTTGACCAGTACCCCAAAAACGTAAGTCTTCGGGCCATCGAATATATGAAGGAAACAGGCATCGCGGATCGCATGGTCATCGGACCGGAATTTGAATTCTACCTCTTTGACAGCGCCCGGTTCGAGGTATCTCCCCACCAGTGCGGCTACCGCATTGACGCAAGGCAGGCCGACTGGAACTGCAGCCTTGACACCAGGGGGAACAACGGCTATGAGGTTCCCTACAAGGGAGGCTACCACATAGCAGCGCCCCAGGATGTGGGCTATGATCTGCGCAGCCGCATGTGTATGATGATTGAGGACTGGGGTATCCAGGTAAAATACCATCACCACGAGGTAGGAGGCCCCGGCCAGATGGAGATAGAGGTAGAGCTTGCGGATATGCCTGATATGGCCGACAATACCATGATCATCAAATACATCATCAAAAATCTGGCCGCTGAGGAGGGAAAGACAGCCACCTTCCTGCCCAAGCCCATTTACCAGGAGGCCGGCAGCGGCATGCATGTGCATATGCTGCTCCTAAAGGACGGACAGCCTCTTTTCTATGATGAAAACGGTTACTCCGGTTTGAGCCGTACCGCCCACTATTTTATAGGAGGACTGCTAAAGCACATTGCGTCTCTGTGTGCCTTCACCAACCCCTCCACCAACTCCTTCAAGCGTCTGGTGCCAGGCTATGAGGCCCCCGTAACCGTCGGCTATGCCACCTCCAACCGCAGTGCCGTTATCCGGATTCCTGCCTACGCCAAAACACCGGAGGCAAAGCGCTTTGAGCTTCGGAATCCTGACGCCACAGCCAACCCCTACTACGCCTACGCCGCCATCCTCATGGCGGGCCTGGACGGAATTCAAAACAAAATCGATCCGGCAGAGCAGGGCTGGGGCCCCTATGACTTTAACCTCTACACCCTCTCTGAGGAGGAGCAGAAAAAAATCAAGGGCCTGCCAAAATCTCTGGGCGAAGCCCTGGATGCTCTGGAGGCCGACCATGACTATCTGACTAAAGGCGGTGTATTCCCGGAGCGCCTCATTGATGTCTGGATTTCCAGAAAACGGGCGGAATTAAAGAAGCTGGAGCAGATACCTAATCCGGCGGAGTTTAAGATGTATTTTGACCTGTAGTTTAAAGAGGGATGCCGCAGAGCTTTCGACAAGGAGGAGGAAATGACAGAGTGGTTGATAAGCTGTGATCCAAGGGCCTACAATTTAGACGGTGCATTTGAAAAGCTAGAGGCAATTGATTGGAAGCAAAGCACCAATATTGAGGTGGGAGACATTGTATACATTTATGTGACAGCCCCTGTATACGAGATTCGCTATAAATGTATAGCAACCAAGGTAAATCTGGATGCCCCGGACATTGACGATGATGGCGAATTTAACCTGGAGGATGAGAGCTATCAGAGCTATGGCAGATATATGGAGCTGACCTTGATGGAGCGTTATCAGAGCGACAAGCTAAGGCTGCAAAGGCTTAAGGATAACGGATTAGGCACCGTTCAGGGGCCGAGCAGAATTACGCCGCAGCTGTCAGCCTATCTGTTTGCCTCCACCAACACCCTTACAGGAGAGGGAATGAAGCGGTATGAGGGTGCAGAAAAGATCTTTGAACCTGATCCGGAAGTAATAGCTGCAGAGGAGGAAGAGGAAGCCCGGCTGCTTCAGAGCCTGAAGCAGGACCCCTTCACAGGTACAGAGGATGATTTTGCTTATCAGGGAAAGCCCAGGAAAAAGCGGGCAGGCTACTACAATGGCCGCATTGTCTATCCAAGAGATCGCCAGACGGCAGTCAACGCCTTAGCCCATGCCCATTATCTGTGTGAGATCGATGAAGCCCATGAGACCTTCATACGAAAAAATTCGGACAAGCCATACACAGAGCCGCATCATTTAATTCCTATGGCATATTCGGATGAATTTTCGGTATCCTTAGATGTGGAAGAAAATATTGTATCTCTTTGCAGCAATTGTCATAATCTCATTCACTATGGAGAGGATGCCCGCATACTTTTAGAGCAGCTTTATGAAGAAAGAAAGGAAGCATTAGAGCGGGCAGGAATCTCTATCACCCTTGAACGGCTTTTGTCTATGTATGGAATTGAAGCTTAGGCTATAGGGAGATGTTGCAAAATAAGCTGTAAGAATTTTCCTTATCCTTGTCTGGACAGTTCACGGACACTGGATATTGGAAGGGGCTGACAGCTTATTTTGCAGCATTATTAAATTTGTGCATCCAAACACCCTTTTCATCCGTCTAATAAGTGAATGTACATTCAAGCAACCCTAAGGAGGTAAGGAATGAAAAGAGACAAAACAGAAGAGCTGCTTTTGAGAGCCAGAGCCTGTGACGGGGATGCGTTTGTGGAACTGATGGAGCTGCACAAGCAGTCCATGTACAAGGTAGCAAAGGCATATCTGAAACGGGAGGAGGATGTGGCGGACGCCATATCAGAGACCATACTGGACTGCTTCGAGCATCTGGAGGACTTACGGGAAACACGTTATTTTGGAACCTGGCTTGTGCGGATTCTGATCAATAACTGCAACAATATAAGAAAATCGAACCAGCGTACGGAGTACACGGATCAGATGGAAATGCTCTCCGGGGGTCAGAGAACTGATGAGCGGACCAGAGCCTTTCTGGATTATCTGGAGCCCTTGGAGGACCAGGATCGGCTTTTGATGATTCTGTATTACGTGTGGGGCTTCCGGACCAGAGAGATAGCGGAAATTCTTCACATGAAGGAGGCAACCGTAAAATCCCGAATGCAGCGTGGCAGACAAAAGATCAAGCAGGCATTTTTCCCCATGGTGGTGTAGAGGAGGCAAAGATTATGAGTGAGGACAGAAAGAGATTAGAGGAGCGAGTATTAACCCAAAGTATTCCCATTCCCAAGGTAACTGAGGATAAGATAGAGGCAGCCTATGACATTGTGCGGGCCAGGAGCCGGCAGCAGGCGAAGGTAACTCCCATCCGCAGTAGACGTTCTCTGCGTCGTGTGTGGGCGGCTGGCCTGGCAGCGGCACTCATAGCCGTCTCCGGCCTGGGTGTTATGGCGTCTATGGGATATTTTACAAAGAATGTACAGGAGACGGGCGATCAGGTGTCCTACTCCTTTGAAGTAAATTATGAATTAAAGCCGGTGGAGGTCACGGCAGAGCCCACGTACCTGCCGGAAGGTATGGAAAAGCAGGAGGAAGGAAAATATTTTCTTGACGGCAATTACGGCCACGGAATCTCCATTATGCCTATGAACATGGTCAACATTGACGCGCAAAAGGAAATGATGGACTTCACCCATGTGGAGAGGGTGGAAAAAACCACCATTCAGAACATGGAGGCTCACATTATCACCTACAAGGACAGAGACAAATACCTGACAGGCGAGGATTTGTTCCTCTTCAATCCCGAGGACGGCTATGTAATCCGTATTTTCGGAGACAATGAGGTTCCGGTAGAGGAAGTCAGGAAGGTGGCCGAAGGCTTGAAAATTACCGTTACGGAAAATGCGGATCTGGCTTACGACCTGACTCCGGAAGAGCAGCAGAAACAGACGGCGGCAGAAGCTGACGATGCAGAGTGGCAGCGCCTGGTAGAAAAAGGCGTCACCACCGATCAGATTACCAAACTGGGTGAAACTCTGAAATGTGAAGGCTACGGCGCCAGCTACACCGTAAATGAGGTAAAGATTTACGACAGCCTCTTTGATGTTCCCGGTTATACGGAGCAGGGCGTCTACGATATGGAGAGATTAAGCCCCTGGCTGAATGCCGACGGAACCCACAAGCCCTATCAGCGTATGCATCTGAACCAGGAGGGCGAGATTCTGGAAGAAACAGCGGCAACGCCGAAATTCCTGGCAGTACAGGTTACGGCGGAGCAGTATATCGGTTATGATGAATTTGAGGGTGAAACCACGCAGGATTCTACCGCTCTGGACGCAGCTCTGGTTTATGTGGAAAAGCGCGCCGACGGAACCTGGAACTTTATTAAGGACACCTATGAGGCAGTTCCCAGCGAACGTTATGACCTCCAGATGGACAATTTCGCCTTCTACTTAAGCCGGCCGGAGAATCTGAATGGCGAAGAGAGGCTCCACTCCTTCTTCTACCGTTCCATGTCAAAGGGCGAGCGCATAGACTACACGCTCATCTTTGCAGTAGATGCGGATCGGATGCCGAACGGCAGTCTTGAGAATATTGTACTTCGCTTCAACGGTACGGGCAATGACGATACAAATCCAATGTGGAGTGCATTGGCAGAAATGAAGTAAAGCTTTCATAAAAATGAGGAGATGTAATCGAAACCGGTTACATCTCCTCATTTTTTGGGGCTGTCGGTTTCCCGACAGCCCATCTTATGTAAAAGGCATCCGCCTGTTGTTGTTTGCCGAAGCTGGTCAGCACCCATAAGCACCGGCAGCCTCTTTTTCTTTGATAATTCTATCATATAAAATGATTATGACAAATATGTGTCTGAATTCTGAAAAAATGGTGAGAAGATTCTAAATTATTTCTAAATTTTCGACCATAAAAATGCATTGACGCTTTTTTTAAAACCACATATAATGAAGGACACAGCAGGACAGGCGCAGGAAAGCTCTTTTTGCCTGTGATGGCGGGCATAAGGGGTATCAATAGGAGCGTATGGAGGAGGATTTATGGGCCAGAAGAAGGTGTATGCCGTAAAAAAAGGAAAGACAACGGGACTGTTCTATTCCTGGATCGAATGCAGTGAGGCTGTCAAGGGATATCCCGGGGCAGAGTTTCAGGGATTTAAGACAGAGGAGGAGGCCAAAGCATATCTGGAGGGAAGATCCATGAAGGAGGAAAAGCCGAAAGAGCAGAAAAAGGACGCCTCGCAGAAACCGAAAGAGAAGAGAAGCGATTCCCGGCAGAAAGACGCAGAGGCGGAGATCCGGACACACACGGAGCAAATACGGGAAAATCAGGTGATCGCATATGTGGACGGAAGCTTTGACAAAGCAATCGGAGCATACTCCTTTGGCTGTATTATTCTGATTCCAGGCGGTGAGATCATTGAGGAATCAGGCAATGGGAAAGAGCCGGATTCCCTGGCCATCCGCAACGTGGCAGGTGAAATGCTGGGAGCCATGTACGCGGCCCAGTGGGCCTTAGTAAACGGTTATAAATTTATCGAGCTTCGCTACGACTATGAGGGAATTGAAAAATGGGCCACAGGCGCATGGAAGGCAAATAACGAGCTCACAAAGAAATATGCGGTATTTATGCAGCGAAAGCAGACACAGATCCGCATTTCTTTCCGGAAGGTCAAGGCTCATTCCGGCGATTATTACAATGAACGGGTGGACAGGCTTGCGAAAGCAGCACTGACGGAAGCGGAAGGAATTCCGAAAATTCAAAGGCAGGTAACCCGAAGAGAGGGCATAACAACAGAATAAGAAGCAAAAAGAAGGGGGACAGTCTAATTTTACGACAGTCCCTCCACAAGCTTCTTAAAACATAAAAGCTGGAAAAGAGACTTGAACTCTCGACCCCTTCATTACGAGTGAAGTGCTCTACCGACTGAGCTATTCCAGCTTGTGCTTTTTGGCATTTGATATTATAATGCAAAAAGATCATTTTGTAAAGGGGTAAATTGAAATGAATGTCAAACAGAATCGAAGAATACAGAATTGCCTGCCGGTGTTCCTCCTGGCCCTATGCCTCTTCCTTTCCGGCTGCAAAATAAAGGATGAGACTGACAGCCTTGGAATCGGACGGGCCGGGGCAGCGAATGTAGAGGCAGTTAATCAGGAGGTTCAATTGGAGCTTCAGCAGAAAGAGGAGGAGAGAAGGGCTGCCGAGGAGGCAAAAAAAGCAGAGGAGGCCGAAGAAGCCGAGAGACTTCGAAAGGAAGAGGAGAAGGCCCGGGAGGAAGCCCGGTTAGCCGAAGAACAGAAGGCCGCCGCAGGCAGTTATCTGGTAGCCATCGATCCGGGCCACCAGGCGAAGGGCAACTCTGAGAAGGAGCCCATAGGACCGGGAGCATCCGAGATGAAGGCCAAGGTTGCCGGCGGAACCTCCGGCGCAGCCAGCGGCCTGAGAGAATATGAGCTGACCCTGCAGGTAGCCTTGAAGCTGAAAGAGGAGCTCACAGCCAGGGGCTATGAGGTGCTGATGATCCGGGAGAGCAATGATGTGAATATCAGCAATGCGGAGCGTGCACAGACGGCAAATGATGCCCGGGCGGACGCATTTATCCGTATTCATGCGGACGGCTCCGAGAACAGCTCGGCCAGCGGCATTATGACCATCTGCCCTACCGCAAACAATCCTTATACGCCGGGGATCTATGAGAGCAGCCGGGCTCTGTCAAAAGCAGTTTTAAACCATACGGTGAGCGTCACAGGAGCAAAGGCAAGAAAGGTCTGGGAGACAGATACCATGAGCGGCATCAACTGGTGCCAGGTGCCGGTGACCATTGTTGAGATGGGATTTATGACCAATCCGGAGGAGGATCTTAAGATGGCCTCGGAGGAATATCAGAAAAAGCTCGCCCAGGGCATGGCTGACGGCCTGGACGAGTTCTTCGGGATTACCAGGGCTTCGGATTCCTCCGATGAGGAAGCATCCTGAATTAGCGGATGGTAATTTGACACATTTTCATAGCATTCAAGGCATTCTCGTGGCTTTCCGGGGTGACACCTGCGCAGCAGGAGGCGGTGACGCTTACGGGAAGCTCCGGGAAAAAGGCCTTTAACAGCATGGCGTTGGAAATGACACAGATATCTGTGCAGAGTCCAATCAGCTCCACCTCTGCAAGCCCCTGCGGGTAATGTGCCTCCAGATAAGCAGGCAGCTCCTTTGCTCCGAAGGTTACCTTATCCAGCACCGGGGAATTGGCCGCGTCCCGGATGGCTTTCATCTCAGATCTCAGCTCCCAGCCGGGAGTTCCCTTGATGCAGTGGGGAACGGGAAGCTTTTTCCCCTCCTGTGTTTCCATATAATTTTCAAAATGGGTGTCTCTGGTATAAAGAATATCCCCCTCAAACTCCTGAATACGTTTGAGCACATTGGGAACGATAGACAGGGCTTCCTTTGTGCCAAGGGCGCCGTCAATAAAGTCATTTTGCATATCAATCACGAGAAGAAGCTTTTTCATTTGGATACCTCCGGTTTCTGATCTGACAGGCAGCAAGCTGCGGAAATAAAAGTTGTTATACAGATCATTATAATTTCAAAAGGGATTCCTGTAAAGCAAATAAGAGAGAATAAGAATATTTACTTTTTTTGTAAAAATAGATTGACAAATCCTGTAAAATGTTTTATAGTACACAACAGGACGCAGCAAGTCATTGGAAGATTCGGGGAATTCCTCCCTGCTTCAAGTGAGATTCGTCCGCAATTCTTTTTTATTCCACAACATTTGAATTAAAAAAACAGTTAGAAGGGAGAGATTGGGAGTTTTACGATAGATAAAATGGAAGAATCATAGAAAGTATTTGTTAATGGAGGTTATATTATTTGCAAAGAAAATGGAAAAGCCTTTTAAAAAGGGTCAGCGTGATACTTCTTCTGGTTGCCATACTTGCCCAGACAGCAGGCACCTACGCTTACGCGGGAGCAGGGGTGAGCGCAAAGGAGTATCAGGGAACGGAATATCAGACAAAGGATAGAGAGGATGAGAAAAATACAGAGGAAACGGAGAAATCCCAAGATACAAAGAATACTCAAGGAATAGAGAATATGCAAGAAACAAAGAATGCTCAAGGAGCAGAGAATACGCAAGATACAGAGAACACCCAGGATACAAAGGATGTCCAGGATACGGAAAATACCCAGGATACCGACAACACAGAAGATATGCCTTCTGAAAAGAGAGATAAGGACGAAGAGGAGAAAATAGAGGGTACAAAAGAGGAGATAAATGAGGAGGGAAAGGAGGAGCTTCCGGACTTGGAAAATGCCAAAGAGCAGGAGCAATTTCATTTCCAGGATGGGGACGTAGAGAGTGTCCGGGAGTGGATGAAACTCTATCTGCCGGGCGGATATCAGGATATTCTGACGCTGGAGGAGGCCTGGTGGGAGGCTCTTTATGACTATGAGCGGGATTTGGCGGAATTCATCCGAAGCTCTCTGATAGAGCTGGACCCGGATGTATACAGCGGACAGGATTTGGACGAGATTCTTATCATATTGGAACAGGGCGTTTCACCTGCCGCATTTTTTGAGGGAACCATCTTTGAGCCCTTGGAGCTTTCAGATCTGCGTCAGCTAAAAGAGGATGGCTGGAACTTGGAGCAGGTTTACGAATTTTTGATGGCTTATCTGGCGGAGAACACGGAGTATACCTTATACACGGATTGGCTTGCGGCTGAGGAAGCGGGGACAGCAGAAGAGTTTCAGAGCCTTCTTTATGCCATGGAGAAGATCATGGCAGGGATGGGAATGGTGCAATCCTACTCTGCGGCAGCCGGCAGTCTACAGGCAGGGGATAAGGTAGCCAATCTGTCTGTGTCCGCAAGCGGATATTCCGGCACCGGACATGGAACTATCTATAAGCTTACCTTGGGAGGACAGCCAGCTCTGTGTCTGAGCATGGGAAAATCAGCCCGAAACGGGTACAAATATTTTGCAGGAGAAGGAGAATACGAGAGGCGGCAGGATGGAATCGGTTATCTCCTAAGCTATGCCTCCCTGTCCGGAAAGTTCTATGCCACCGTACAAATTGCCGTCTGGTTCTATCTTCAGTCAGATTCTCTTTCGCAGAATCAGGTTCTGAGCAGGGCAGCCTCTATGCTCAATACCTCCTCGGATGAGGCGGCCAATATGGCCGAGCTGGTCTGGTCCTATTATCAGGGCGCACTCCATCACTCCAATCCCTACTATGTGTATCGCTCGGCAAACGGCAACGCGCAGAGAGCGGGAATATCCAGAGAGCCCTCTACAAGCATTTATCAGCCTGGGGGCGGGGGAGAGGAGCCGGAGCTTCCGGAGGCAGAGCCGGAGTATTCCTCCATAGAGGACTCTATTACGGTCTCCTATGAGATCCGTGTGAAAAAGGCCGATTGGCAGACTGGTGTGGGTTTAAAGGGCTGTGTGGTTGACATTTTTGAAAATGGAACAAAAATAGCCACCGTTACCACCGATGCCAATGGGGAAGCCTCCTACCGTACAAGCAAATCCGCTTCCTTCCATGCAGAATACTGCAGCAATTATGAGGATTTGTCACCGGAGCAAAAGGCAGCCGTAAGCGGACACACCTCACGAAGAGAGGCTCAGGCAGATCTGGAGGTCCGGAAGCAGAATTTTGCTGCCACAAGCTATACCTACGGTACACGGGAGGTGACGGCTCCCACAGGCTATGTGTGGCAGGCAAATGAAAAAACAGGTTCTGTGCAAGGGAATGGAACCATTACCTTTGATTTGACCAATGAGCGGACCTTGGGCAGTGTGGAGCTCATCAAATGTGATACGGAGAGCGAGAGCGGTGCCCATCAGGGTGAGGCAGATTTGAACGGTGCTGTCTATGGGATCTATGCGGCAGAAAATATCATGCATGGAGATCAGAAAACAGGTTGTCTTCTGCACAAAGACCAGCTGGCTGCCACCGCCACAGTGGGCAGCTCACCCAGGAAAAATGGAGACGGCTATATCCTGAATACGGATGGCAGCCGTCACATAGCAAATCCCGGAGGCACCATAGCTTATGAGGAAACACCCGGAAAGACAGCCTTTGGAGATCTGGAGCTGGGGAGCTATTATATCAAGGAAATCACGCCTGCTCCCGGCTATATGCTGGACGAAACTATTTACCCGGTAACCTTTACCTATAAAAATCAGATGGTAAAGATAGAGACACGAAATGAGAGGGCCAGTGATGCGGATAATGAGCTGACGGCGGACGACCAAGATCGTACACACAAGGTCTATTCTGGGGACTATGTGATAAAGCAGGGTATTCGGCTTGTGAAGACCTCCGATAACGCTTATGACACAGAGCTCTCCTCCCTGGAAGGGGCTGGATTTTCTATCTATCTCATTAAAGAGCTTTCCGGAGTGAAGGATGGAACTCTTACACCTCTTAACGGTGTCTGGGGCAGCGATGACATCAACGCCTTCTATGATTATGATTTCACCAATGAACCCAAAGCAATTCTCTATAAACGTACCGGCCATGAGGAATGGACCGAGGGTGATAAAAAATGGCTGGTAGAAACCGGCATTGCCAATCAGTATCAGGTGGGGGAAATGTTTACGGATCGGGAGGGCCGCATTGAGACCCCGGAGCTTCCCTTTGGCACCTATGTGATTGTGGAGACCACTACCCCGGCGCACCATGTGATGGCAAGGCCCTTCATCGTTCACATTACCCAGGATGGAGGTGTTCTCTATACGGATGCGGGGAGACGAACCATAGAAAAAACCTACACACCGGAGGAAGGCATCCGCTACGGCGACCATCAAGCTTCCAAGGATCGGGAGGGCCGTCTGCCCCAGAAGCAGCGGATCATCAATAACACCATCACCACGGCTTATCTTCGCATTGTAAAGGCGGATGAGGAATTTTTGGCGGCTCCGGGGACCTATGTGAAGGCAGAGGAGCTGGTACGGGGAACCGTGCTCAAGGAGGGAGCCCGCTATCGCCTGCGCTGCCTGTCACTTGAGGCGGGAGCGGAGAGCTTGAAGGCCCTGAATTGGAGACTGGATGAGGAGGGGTATCTCAGCTATTATTATCCGGGCGGCAAGCTTTTGACCGGAACCCTGGAGCACCCATATGAGACCTCCTTTTTGAAAAAGGACGGGAAAATTGTGGACTGCTACATTACTCTGCCCAGAGAGCTGCCAGTGGGGACCTATGAGCTGACAGAGCTGACGGCACCGGAGGGCTATGTACAAAACGGTGTGGAACAGGCAGTCAAGGACACAAGCACGGAGGGGAAAAACAGCTATGAGCTGGTAGATTCTCCCCAGGGAAAAACCATATTTACCATTGAAAATGGCGCCGTCTATCCGGACGGCCAGATGGGAATCAGCAAATATGCCCTATGTGATGCCTACGGGAATCTCACGGTCACTGCATTGCAGAAGAATCAGGAACAAAAAGGTATTATTGAAATCTACAAGCATGGAGAGCAGGTATCCGGGGTAGATGCCAGCCAGGAGACACTTCTGGATAAGCTGTCTGGCGATTCCTTCCGTTATCTGAAGCTTCAGGAGGTGGCGCAGCACCGTGATGCGGTATTTACCTATGAGGATGCACCTGTGGAGGGAGCAAGCTTTCGGATTGTAGCTGCGGAGGATATCTACAGTCAGGAGCTGGATAGGAAACTCTTGGAGGAATATGGAATTGATACCGCACCCTATCGCATTTGGAAGGAAGGGGATGTGGTGGCGGAGATTACCACGGATCGGAGCGGATTTGCCTATGCGGCAGGACTCTATATTGGTAAATATAAGATTCAAGAGACCGTTGCGGGAAGCGGCTTTGTGCTCAACACGAGGGAGGAGACATTTTCCATTACTCCCCAAAAACAGACCGTGAGCTTTGACATTCAAAATGCAGATTACAAAAATGAGCGTCAGAGATTGAAGCTGGAGGTGGTAAAAAAGGATAAGGAGTCGGGAGAAAATCTGTCTGGTGCTGTCTACGGCCTGTATGCGGGGGAGGATATCTGCACCGGAATCGTGTATGATGCAGATAAAGAGGTCTGGGTCCTTCGGGAGGAGCCGGAGGTGCTGTTTGCGGCGGGAACGTTGATTGCCACCTGCATTACGGATTCGGAGGGAAAGGCGGTCTTTGACGAGGATCTCCCTCTGGGGCAGTATGAGATTCGGGAGCTGGAGGCGCCTGTCGGTTATCTTTTGTCTGAGGAGAGCCAGCCTGTGGATGGAAGCTATGAGAATGACAAGGGTGGACAGGAGGTAAGTGTTCAGGAGCATTTGATCGTACTGGAAAATAAGATTACCAGGGTCCGTTTTCAAAAGCTGGATTTGACCAATGGACAGGAGCTGGCGGGAGCTCTGTTGGAGGTGTGGGAGCTTCCGATTGCAGAAGGACCTGGGGTCAGAAGCCTGGGAGAGCAGGAGGAGGTAAAGAAGGATTCCTGGATCTCCACGGGACCCAGCAGAATGGTACATATGACGGAGGGCCTTCAGCTTGGCCGCACCTATGCCTTCCGGGAGGCAGAGCCGGCTCCCGGGTACGTGACGGCGGAGGATATTTACTTTCGATTGGAGCAGCTTACGGACCAGGAGGGAAGACTGACGGATGAAATAGGCGTCTATGTGGTAGAACAGCCGGGAGAGGAGCCGGAGAAGTACCAAAGGCAGGCAGAGACGCTGTCTGGCGATTTGGAGCCTGACGGCGAGGATATGGATGAAACAAAACCCAGGGAAGAGCCTGTGAGCCAGGAGGTTCTCATTATGGAGGATGATGTGACCAAGGTGCGGATCAGCAAGAAAGATATCGCAACCAATGAGGAGCTTCCCGGTGCCCTGCTGGAGCTTTACAACGAGGACGGTGAGCTTTTGGAGACCTGGGTCAGTACAGATACCCCTCACTATATAGAGAGGCTTTCCATCGGGACCTACCGGCTGGTGGAGAGGCAGGCGCCGGAGGGTTATGGCTATGCGGAGGATGTGATTTTCCGTGTGCTTGATACGGATGAGATTCAGACCGTGGAGATGAAGGACGGCGTGGGGACACCAGAGAAGCCGGAGGAGCCAAAGGAACCGGAGAAGCCGGGGGAGCATCCGGCATCGGAGGGCGAGTCCCAGCCTCAGGAAATCCAGGCGCCAGAGCTTGGTGACAGAAGTCCGGTCAAAGATTATATTCTCATTCTGATATTGATCCTGGCAGCAGCCGCTGCTATGATTTTCCAGTATAAAAGAGATGTGGAGAGTGAGGAAAAAAGCAAATGAAATGTGAAGTTTTGGGCTGTACGAAATAACTATATATATGATATCATAAAAAGGATTAAAAAGTTGATATTTAATTCACACGAAAAAAGGCGGCAGCCGGGAGGGGCGGCATGGGAAGACAACTGGACGAGGCGATTTTAAGCCTGAGCGGAGATGAGTTATGGGAATTGTTAGAGCGGCATCAGGGAGAGACCTTTTACACGGCCAAGAGTCTTCCCTTTACCTATGAGATACGAGGCGGTGAGATGTTTGTGGATCGCAGATCCAAGTCCATCACTAAGGCAACCTTTGAACGGGCCTTAGAGCGTGTGAAGGAGGAGCCGGAGAAGGTGACAGGGCCCAAGTCCCTGAATGTTTTTGGGGCGCCTTATATCTATGCGCTGCTTTTGGGGTTGAGGTTGGAGAAGGGATGAATGCAGCGGGCTGTGGTAAAGTGAAATACCCCGCAGCAAGCTACGGGGCATCATAGCTTGAATACGCAGCAAGCTGCGGAGTATTTCACCCTCGCAGCAGTCGCCAAGGTCATGCGGGCATGACTTTGGCTCGTTGCTCGCGGAAATAAAAGCCAAATCTATAAAATATAATATTTAAAGGGGGATTGCTATGTGCAAGCTTGTAAGCTTCAAAACAAATGTCGGTACAGAAGTTAAAGTGGCGGATATCAAGCTGCCTTTCATAAAAAATATAGCAGAGCAGGCTGAAAAATGTACAAGTATACAAGCAGTAATTCTTTTCGGCTCATCCCTGGAGGATAGATGTACAGAAAAATCCGACATAGACATAGCAATATTAAGCCAATATACGGTCAATAGACTGTGTAATATCAAGTCTTTTCGCAAATTCATGGATTCTATTTACGAATTTGATTTGGAACAGGCATATGATTGGTTATATTTTCGTTCAATAAGTGAGATTAAGAAAAATAATGAAGTCCTTGTCTGCAGGGAATTAGATTCAAAGGGTAAGGTGATATACCAAAAAAAGAAGGAGGTGTAAATGGCACAGCCAACACTGCTGTCAATGGCAAAAGCAGATTTAGTAACAGCGAAGAGGAATGTAGATAGTGATAATAAATTTATAAAGCATCAAAGTGCATATATGACACAACAATCTGTAGAAAAAACGCTTAAATATTTGATATCATTGCATAAAGATGGGTTATACCCTTGGGGACATGATATTACGGTATTAATAAAGGAAGCAAGAGCTTATGGAATTTATATACCCGATATAATAGTATCTAAGGCTCCTATCATTACTTCATGGGAAGCGGTTACAAGATATTATCCGACAAAGATTATTAGAAGGGATTCCATACAAAAAATAATTGATGCAGTTGCAAATTGGCATACATATTTAAGTCGGAAGGGAATTAAATAATTCTTAGTTTGTCAAAGGGAATAGAAAGATCATTGGAACAGGGAAACTTCAAAGAAGCGGCAGCAGGTCACAGGACAGGCTGCCGCTTTTTCCCAGGAAAGGAAATTTGACGGGGGGTATAATTTATTTTATTTGAGTGTCGATATATAGAATATAAGTGTCTGCGCATTTATAAAATATATCAAATTAGACACTTCACTTTTCATATTATTTTTGATAAAATAGTAATGATAAAGACAATTAAGTCAAAAACACAATGTTAGATAGATGGAAAAAAGGAGAGGAAGTATCTATGAAGAAATGGAGAATCTGGTTAAGACGGACGGCCTGGGTAGCGATGGGCCTTGTTTTGATGAGTGGATCGGCGGGGATATCCGTAATGGCATCGGATATATCTGAGACAGGAACCCCTCAAGACAGGATTGTAAGTGAAGAAAACGGTGAGAATACGGAATCCGATATGACGCTCATCGTAAAGAGCTTTGACTCGCTGGATCCTGAGATACAGACACAGCATCTGAAAGCAGGGGAGGAACCTGTACTTCCGGATACTCTGGGTGTTACGGTTGCCATTAAAAGTCAGGCTCAGGAAGAAAAGAAAGCGGAGGGTTTGGGTGCGTCTAATGTAGTTTATACGGTAGGTGAGATAAGCCGCCTGCCCGAGGACCAGATTACCCTGTCAGGCGTGCAGTGGGAGCTTGCATCCACTTCGGAATCGAATAATGGCACAACACACAATTATACACCGGTGGCTCCGACGGCCTATGGAGAGTATGATGTGGAAGTGTTGGATGCTGTGGCAATGGCCCCTTCCATTCAGGCAATGTGGGCGGGGACTCCGACAGCACAGGGCAACAATACGGGAAGAGCTGTACAGACACCTTCTGATGCGGAAGAAGAATATTTCATTGACAGTAATGGCTTGGAGGTTGCCGGTTCAGAAAAAGCATTTGCAGCGTGGAGTACGAAGGCGGACCGTATTGAGATTCAGGAGCCTGGGAAATATACAATTTCGGGTACGCTGAAGTGGGATGAACCAGATAAACATGTTTCATCTACGGACTCTTTTATAGAGATACAAAAACCAGGAGATTATACATTTGTATTAAGTGGCCTGACAATTGATATCAGTGCCGAGAATTATGAATCAATTTTTTCCATACCAAAGGGTGCTAATGTCAATATAATGACAAGAAATACAGTTAATCTGACGGCTTTGGAGTTTGATAATTATCAACACTCGATTATAAATGATGGCACAATCAACATATCGCTACAGGCAAATATAAATTGTACAGGTAAAATTCAAAATTCTGGAAAAATAAATACGGATGAAAACAGTAGATTTAAGGTTGCAGGATATTTTACTAATGATGGAAGTGTAACCGTATCTCAGTCCAGTGAGATGGAGACATACAGCTTTACCAATAACGGTACTCTGGAGGTGAATGGGAAGAATCCTACCGGTGGAGACGTAAGTTCTTTACAGGTAAAAGGGCGACTTCAGAACAGTAAAGGAAGGACAGTGACATTAAATGAAGGTTCCCTGACTATTTCAGAGGCTGTAGAGTTAAAAGAAGGCCAGACAGAATTGGATTGGCTAATTGTTAATGAAGGAACCTTTGTAATGAAAAGTGGCAGTACTGCCAGTACAAGGGATATCGAAAATGCCAGCGGGGCAGTGCTGACAGTCAATGGAGAGAAGACGGCTTTGACGGCTTCCGGAAAGGTATCGACAGCGGGAGACATAACAGTTGATGAAGGGGGCAAGATGAGTGCAGCTACCCTTGAGAATGGGGGAAAGCTGACGGTTGGAAAGGGGCCGCTTAATAGTGGTACTGTTACAATTACCAGTACGGTCGGTGGCAATATCAATACAGGAACCATTGTGGTTGAAGCCAACAGTGTTTTGAATAAAGCGGGTAATACTTCTACTGTGACACTTGAAAATAATGAGCCCGGCACCCTGACCATTAAAGGTGACCTGTGTTTGGGAAGTGGATCGACGGAACTTTCCCTTGCGGGGAATGGAACATTTATATTTGCCGGTTTGACGGATAATATCCTCCACCTTCCAGAAAACTATGGACTTGACTACACCGGGGAACCGCAGACAGAGGATGTGGCGGGACTTTCGCCGCATATCGTGGATAGTACTGCTGTGATAGAAGATCCGGAGAATCCGGATAATCCCCCCAAGCCGGTGAATAAAAACGGTGGTGTTGTTACAATTGAACAGGAATTAAAAAGTTTTCATGGTGTGGATTTCACGGTGAAGGTAAAGGCCCAGCTTGAGACCATTATGCTGACCAGGGCAAAAAGAGATGCGAATACATCGGATGGCTGGAAGCCGGGGGTAGAGGGTGTTGATTCCACTGATCCGACTATAACTACAATCGATGTAACGAACGGAAAAAGGATCTTAGAACCGGGTCATTATGAACTTATATATGAAAATACAGAAGTTCCGGATCAAACGGCCAGTGTTGAATTTGACATGACAGAGTGGAGCATTGTGCTTGATACCAGCCGGGGGGCAGATGATGTTGTAAAGGAGATGGATCCGGACAACGCATCGGATTATGCCGTATATGAGAACAAAAATGACATCAACTGTACGGTCAGAGTGGCCATATTTAATGAAAAAGATGCAAGGGTTGGGAAAGTAACCTTATATTGGGATGCATACGATAGAGTGATTACTACGGATGAGAAGCCTTCAAGCAAGTCGGTAGATATTCCGATCGATGAATATGGCAGGGGGACGGCAAATATTACGATTCCTTTAGCGAAAGGGACCGAAGATTACATTCTGCCGCCACCACTGGACGACGATCCATCCACATGGGAGACGGAAGATTTTGCGTATGGGAATCCTTATAGACTGACTGCGGTATATGAGAGCCAAGATGGCAACTGGTACCATACCGGTACGCCTGCAGGAAAGGATGATCCCCATTATGAGTTGTTGACAGACCATGCGGATGGTACGCTTGCTGGCTGGTATGCCGATAAGAAGCTGATAATCATCCGACAGAAGCCGAATCTCCAATTTACCAGCAACTATTATACCAATACAGATGGTCTTCTTACTTATAACGGTGAGCCTTTGCGGATGCCGGAGGTGGCGAAGGATGATATAAGGTGTGAGAGTGATAAGGATAGTCTGGAATATGAATGGTACAAAGGTCTGGAGACTCAGGTAATGACAGCATATGAGACTCAGACGGTGAATGTATCCGGATTGCAGCCCTGGGTGCCAAGAGACGATGAAAAGGACGAAGAAGGCAATCTGGCAACTGCTCCCCGGGATGCAGGATGGTATATCATTAAGGCCAGGGTGCCTGCCAACAGAGATTATATAGGAGAGACCAGACTTCACTATATCCATGTGGAACCCAAGAATCTGACTGTTTCCGTAAAAAATCAGCATAAGCCTTATGGTGCAAAGGACCCGGATGAATGGAGTGGTTTCCTGATATCCAATGATGTCAATGAGGCGGCAAGTGATCTCTATGTGGTGGAAGGGCTTCTGGATATAGACAACGGAAAGATGAAAGGTGAAATAACCCGTGTGGATGATGACAAGGGTGAAGAGTGCGGCAGATATGAGATTAAGATAACCGCCTGGGCAGAGGATGGAGATCCCACCAGAGATAATTATAAGATTGATACGAGAAAAGGCATCGGAACACTGACCATTGATCAGCGGGAGTTGGAGTGGGATGCAGAGAAGCTGTTCCTGGTCATTACAGATGATGATACCGTATCCGTAGTAGGCGGACTGAAGACAGATTACCGCTTGGTTGATGGTGAAAACAAGGCGGATGTAGAAGATGCACTTAAGGATGACGACGTAGTGGCGGTCTACGACAAGCTGGATCTGAGTTCCGACAAAGGCAAGATTACCATAGATAAGCTGCGTCTGGGCGGTGCAGATAAGGACAATTATGTGATTCAGAGCAAGAGTTTTTCTGTTCCGGCTAACAGTGTGTATAAGATATCCGTGAAAACAGGAACCATTGATTCCACTACAATGACAAAGCTGAAAGACCATGGTACACAGTACAGTACGGAAGATCAGGTAATTAAGGCTTTGGAATCACAGTTGGAGTCTCAGGGAGCAAAGCGTAATAATACCGCTGTATACGACATCATACTTACCAAGGCCAATGGCGATCCTTTGTCGGAGGCAGAGATAGAGGAATTCCCCTGGGGTGCACTGACCGTTACGGTACCTTTCCCGGCAGGAACCTCCCGGGCAACTTCCTTTGCGGCAGCCCATATGATTACGGAGAAGACCAATCTGGACGGCCCTAATAAGAGCCCTGGTAATCTGGAAACACGTACATGGAATCAGGTTGCTACCGTGGAGGATGGAGTTCGCTTCCAGTTGGAAAGCTTATCTCCGATTGCTATTGGGTGGGCGACAACAACTAACAATCCAAATAATCCGAACGATCCAAATGGTGGTAATAATGGCTCCAATAATGGAAATAATGGAACTAATGGTGGCACCAATGGTTCGGGCTCAGGAAACCAGGGAAACAATTCTGGAAATAATAACAATAATAACAATAGTAACAATAAGGCTACCAATAGCAATACAACAAAAGCAACTAACTCAAACGCAACACGCACAACAGGTGTAAAAACCGGTGATCCCGCACAGATTGCATTCTATAGTATTGCGACTTTGATTGCATGCCTGCTGTTGATACTTATCATATTCCTGATAAGAGCACAGTTTAGAAGAAAAGATTAAAAAATTAGTAGAAAGCCTGTCAAAGCAGAGAACTTTGGCAGGCTTTACTTATATACTTTTTTATCCTCCAAGAACCACAAAAACCCCGAAAAATCCATAATTGTAATCCTTATCAGAAAAAAATTTAATGGAGAAATTAATGGATGAAGTAATACAATAAAAGTTATGAAATAAAAAAAGGATGTTTGCCGTGGTTCATTTAGGAAACACCCATATGGAGGAGTCAATTGAAAATGAAACAAAGGATGCTAAGTTTGCTGCTTTGCTGTGTCATTTTTTGTTCTGCATTTTCAGGGGATACGTTGACTGGGAAGGCAAAAGAAAAATCGCAGGAGGATTCTTGTAGTTTAGAAGTTCATAAGCATACAGAAGAGTGTTATCAGCTGGAGACCCATTGTCTCTACCAGGATGAGGACGAGGCTGGAAGCCCACCTGAGGCTGGCGAAGTGCATACATGTACAGAGGAAAGCGGATGTGTAACACGGGTGCTGGTTTGCTCTTATGCTGAGAATGAGGAGGAAGAAACGGTTCCAGGGGATGAGGGGGAAAAGGACCTAGGGAACGAAGGAGAACAGGTAACAGAGGACAATAAGGAGCCGGAAGGTGAAGAGGAGCCTGCGGTTATTTTGTCGTGGGAATGGATAGATGAGGAGGAAGTACTTGTCTGGAGCGATGAGCTGGATCAGTGGGGCTTAGGCCTTCCAGGTGCCAGCGAAGAAAATCCGGTGACAGCAGAGAACTTGGCAGAGATACTGCCGGCATCCATAACAGCCAGTTTGGGAGAGGAACAGACAGAGATTCTGATACTGGACTGGGATTTTAGTGTGCTCCCGGAGGAAGGTGTGAAGGAAGGGAGCTATGAACTGACAGCTGGTCTGCCGGAGGGATATGTGCTTGGGGATGAGGCTGCGGAATTGAGGGTTGCGCTAGAAATAAGTGGAGGAATGGTATATCCGGATATAGTTCAGGCAGTTGATCCCGTTCCAGGTCAGGTGGATAAGTTTGTAAACGAGTGGGAATATGTATGGGAATATGAGTTTAAAGGTAGCTCGAAAGTTAAAATAGAAAACTATCGCTATTTTGCAGATTACTATTTGACAATCAACTCATCTAAGTTGGATGAAGAGATCTTAATTCAAAAATTGAAGGCTACACTTCCTAAAAAAATATTTTGTAAGGGAAGTAATAGTAATAATAGTTTAATTAATGCAGGGTTTATATATGGAGAAAAGCAGGACCCCTCTTATGGTAAAGTGGAAGGGTATGTAAACATTGAATGGAATGTTGAAGAGGTTGTTAAAGGGAGTGGTTCTGTCAGTGAGGGAAAACAGTTTATCTTTGATGCTATGCCAATTTCAAACGAAGGTTATCGAATTCGCGTAAACACAAATGATCCAGATTGGGATGATTCAAAGGGTGATGAGGCAGATACTGCAGAAACGAAAGGAGTTTTGAATTTTACGGTTACTCTGCATGACATGCCTTTGGAAGGACATATTATTTCAAGTGTCAATCCGGCAAACACTACGGTTAACTTATTTGACTATTGGGTAGATGCAGATGGAGCTACAAAGGCAGATGATATTTTGGCTAAAAATGATGTACATGTAAATGCATCAGGGGTGGCCGTAGATCGAACAGGGGTTGATGACTGGGACAAAGGGATCAACAAGGGGCGCCTGTTTCTTTTTGGTGATGGGAATATTCATGCGGGATTTTGGAATAAAGGAGCAGGAGCTGGCACGGCTTATGGTAAAAAATATGCTGGTATGTCAGGGATTGTAGAACGCGTTCTAAAAGATGGTTATCCTTTTATTAATATGGGCGAAAAAGATAGGCAGATAGCTGATTATGATGGAATTTCTGATTATAATCTTTGTGGTGATCATGATAATGAAAAAGGTACTGCTCATACTAGTATAAACCCCAAAAATATCAGTGATATAGTAAGTAAAAAATGGGAAGATTCTAAAAATACAGCTTCATTGGATTATCTATTTGATCCTAAAATAAGCCATACCAATAAACGTTCTTATGAGAATGTAAAGGGTTTGTTTCAGATAGACAACAATGGTTATTATTATTATGATATGCGGCGGAATTTTGCTGAGTATGATAAAGGAAGTAATCAATTCATTCTTTATGATGCACCAGCTGTAGATCGTACAGATGCAAATTATGAAGGTGGAGATTTTAGTGGAGGGAGAAGCATTGGTAATTTTTTCCCTTTTAACACAGGGATACAAGTTTTTGATACCATTACAATAGATGCGGCAACAAACGAGGAAAAACTTTCTAATAGTAAGTGTGTTCAAAGCAGTAATCTAAAAACAAATGGAAATTATATGAACCACCACCTGGGTATGACAATAAATATTGACTTCCGTCAGCCCTTGAACGGAAAGATTAATACAGGAGCTGAAACAACCACTCCTATGACCTTTCAATTTTCTGGTGATGATGATGTATGGATCTTTATTGATGATGTATTGGTATTGGATTTAGGCGGTATTCACAGTGAGATTTATGGGACTATTGACTTTTCAGATGGAACTATTCGTGTAGGACAAAGCTGGAAGACAAATGGATTTCCCTATAAGTCAGATGGTACGGTAGATCTGTCGAAATTATATGCTGATGCTGTGCCTACGGAAACGACAACTTTACTGGAACAATTTAAGAAGGCAGGCAAAGAGGATACCACTCTTTGGAACGGAGATACCTTCGCCAGCAACACCAGCCACACCTTGAAAATGTTCTACCTGGAGCGCGGCAACTACGATTCCAGCCTGGCCTTACGTTTTAACCTTCAGACCCCTCTCTACCAGCAGGTAAAGAAGGTAGATCAAAGCGGCGCTCCTCTGTCGGGGGTGGAGTTTAACCTTTATCCGGCAACAGAGAAAAATGTAGGAGCCAATGATCCGGGTGCCATAGAGTGCTTCTATACGGACCACACTGTCGCTGGCAATCAAACCTTCTATGTAAAACAGCTGGAAGATTCCTCTTTGATTCATCTGAAGACAGCCTCAGACGGCACCTCCAGATTTCTTGATGAGGCAGGGAACTATTTTAACTTTGCTGATCGGGGAGCATCCTATTATATACTAAAGGAAGCCAAAACCCCAACCGGATATCGTAAGATGCCGGTAGATATTGTGCTATACTACGACCCTGCTACCTCTATGCTGTCAGTGGCCAATCGCTGGACAACCGGTGCCTACGCCTGCTCGGTAGTTCATATTGCTGGAACAGGAAGCTTAAATTATGGGCGGTTTAAGGATAATGATGTTGAAAGGTCGGATAAAACCGTTAATCATGAGAAACAAAAGGATAGTCTGGTGATAGCTGTACCGCTGTTGCACCGTAAACAGGCGGACGTGTGGGAACCTCTATATGGCAGCAATCTATATGGCTTCACTGTGTCTGAAATAAGGAACGGAGATTTTCAAAAAGCGGTACTATATGCTGCACTCATGCAGACGGCAGACGATAGACTGCCCAATTGGAACCTCACTTGGGATGCAGACAATCTCCGCTTGTCAGGTACGCTCAATGATTTGCCAGGCTTGGCTAACCGCTACACGTTCATGAATCCCACTGGCGGTGATATGCAGATGCTCTATGGAATTATTGAGCCGGAAGCTTTGGAGGCTCTTGGAATCCAGGGAAGCGATGCAGAAGAGCGCTATGCTGCTCTTGGCAGATATGTAAGGGAGCACGAAATTGATGATGCTATTTCCAAGATTATAAATACAAAAATTGTTGACTCAGAGAGCGGTAATGGCTTTAGCCTGTTGAATCGAGGACAATTCAGCCGGGATTTCCGTTCACTTATCTATATTCCCAACGAACAGCGGGAGCTGTGGGTTATGAAGATTGATCAGAATGGAATCCCTCGCAATGGTGCCAGATTTGGACTATATAACAATCCGCAGTGTACGGGAACGCCGGTGGCACAGGGCACCACAGGAACGGTAAATGAGCAGGAGGGAACGCTTATTTTCTCGCCTGCCAATAACAACAGTTCGGGACATGCTCAGATAGGCTGGGAATCACAGGGGAGAACTCATTATTATCTCAAGGAAATGTCGGCACCGTCTGGGTGCGAGATGAACAATACCGTTATTCCCATTGTGGTAGGAGCCTATTCCATCTATGCTGATGCAGGCACCCAATGGGATGGAGTGTCCGTGATGGCAGGCGTGGGACGGCTGACACAGGTTATGCGCCAATATGCTATGGCTGATAATGTAGATATTACCCTTCGGGATATTACAGCCATTCAACAGCAGCAGCCCTCATCTAAGAGTGAGGTTTTTCCAGGAGATTGGGAGGATGCTATCCTGAGTGGAACAGGAGTTCCCCGTTCTATGAATCTGCATTTTGGGAAAAATACGGTCATTGATTATGGACTCCATAATGAGGATGGTGGAGAGCTATACAAACCTTATTTTATTACAGATACAGGATTTATTCGGGCGCGTGTGCAGCAGAACTGGGAAGCTTTGAATAATGATATTTATGAAGGCGCATCAAATGATGCCAATAAGGACAATCTGGGAAATGCGGATATCACGAATCTGTTCAGCCTGCTCAATATTGTGGTAGTAACAGACCCCACGACCCAGGACACCAACACTGGCCGTCTGGCAATAAGCAAAACAGTCAGCGGTGCAGGTTCTGAATCCGATTTTACAAAAAACTTCATATTTACTGTCCGCTTAACGGACAAGGACGGAAAGGAGCTTCCCGGAAAATATTATTTTTATGGCACAGACAAAGCAGGGTATATTTCCAGCGGCGAGGAGTTCCCGCTTCATCATGACGAGCAGATCACGATCCTGGGAATTCCGGCAGGGACAAGGTTTACTGTCACAGAAAAAACAGATTCAGCTCAGGGATGGTATGTGCTTCCGGAGACAGGTACAGTCAGTGAAGAGATTATCCGAGATGCCACATCCTTTGCACCCTTTTTTAACAGCAGGAATCCCTGGGGAGATGTTGGCGTCCTTATTGTACATAAGGCGGTAGCCGGAAGCGGGGACAGGACAAAGGAATTTACATTTACCATAGCTTTTACAGATGAGGATGGAAATACGCTGGCAGAAAGCTTTCCCTATACCGGTGAAAAAAGCGGGACGATTTCCAGCGGGGACAGCGTAAAGCTGCGCCACGATGAACACATCGTAATATCCGGTCTGCCTGTGGGTACGCAGTATACTGTATCGGAGGAAGAGGCAGATCAGGATGGTTATGTTACTAGTTCCCGGGGAGAAAGCGGTGTCATTGTAAATAAGGAGGTTCACACGGCAATCTTTATCAATCGGAAGGAAGGAGTGAGGCCGCCCGCTCCCGATCCGGGCAAGCCTTCCAATCCCGGCGGCAGATCCGGTGATGGCTCCGGTCCGTCTCCAACACATTCCGTAGATCCGGTAAAAACAGGGGATATGACAAAGCTTTGGGGATTTTTGATCGTAATGGTTTTGGGCGGATTGGGATTCCTTGGCTTCACGCTTTGGAAGAAGCCTCAAAAGAATTATGTAAAATGGATTCAAGAGAAGGCGGAAAGCTTGAAGAATAAAAATTAACAGACAATATGTACTCCAGGAGGTGCTATATGCATCTCCTGATTTTTTTAGCTTTCAGAACCGTTTCAGACAATACTTTTCCACAAGATTAATAGCTTGATACAGAATCATAGCCATTACACAGAGAATCACAATGGACATCAGCACCATGTCGAGCTGGAACACCTGACTCCCATAAATAATCAAATACCCCAGCCCCCGTCTGCTTCCGATAAACTCCCCAATCACCACTCCAACCAGGCAAAGTCCGATATTCACCTTCATGGTATTGATGAAGATAGGTATGGAGCTTGGAAGAACGACCCGGCGAAGCACATCTCTTCGGTTGCCGCCTAAGGTGTAAATAAGCTTGATCTTCTCCGGGTCCACCTCAGAAAATCCCGTATAAATCGTTAAAATACTTCCAAACACAGCCACCGACATACCGGCTACAATGATGGTCTTCATATTGGCCCCCAGCCACACAATGAGAAGGGGAGCCAGAGCGGATTTGGGCAGGCTGTTCAGGACAACCAGATAGGGCTCCAGAATCCGGGAGAGGCTGTGAAAGAGCCATAGCACAATGGCAACGAGCAGACTGAACAGGAAGACCAGAAGAAAGCTAAGCAGTGTTTCTGCCAGGGTAATGCCCGTGTGCAGAAAGATCGAGTGATCCGCTGCCATGGAGACAAACATCCGGTAAACCCGGCTGGGACTGCTGAAAATAAAAGCATCAATGAGATGAAGCCTGGCACTGATCTCCCAGACAAGCAGAAAGAGAAGGAAAATAAAAATACGGGCAAGAGTAATGGCCCGCAGCCTCCGCCTTCTCTGTTCCAGGAAACTTTGTTGTGCAAGGGATGGTTCAGCCACTTGTATTCAGCTCCTTCCATATGAGATTAAAGTAATCCTTGAATTCCGGCGCATTTCTGGAACCCATGGGTGTGCGATTCTCCATATGGAAAACTACCGGAACCAGCCGCTGTACATGACCGGGACGCTTGGAGAGCACCAGGACCTGATCCGCCATACTGATAGCCTCGGACAGATCGTGTGTGACCAGAATTGCCGTTTTTTCCTCCTTTTTGATAATTCCGGCAATGTCATCGCAGACGGATAATCTTGTCTGGTAGTCCAAAGCAGAAAAGGGCTCATCCAAAAGCAGCAGATCCGGTTCCAGAGCCAGAGTGCGTATGAGAGCGGCCCGCTGGCGCATACCTCCGGAGAGCTGGGAGGGTCTTGCGTCCTTAAAGGCCGAGAGACCGTAGGCATCCAGCATGTGGTTCACGGAGGATACATGCTCCGGGGTTAGCTTTTTTTGTATCTCCAAGCCAAGGGTCACGTTGCTGTAGACGGTGCGCCACTCAAACAGATGATCCTTTTGCAGCATATATCCAATGTTAGCGCCAGCCTCTCTAAGAGGCCTTCCCAGAAAAGAGATCGTGCCTTCCTCTGGCTCCAGAAGGCCGCAGATAAGTGAGAGCAGTGTAGATTTACCGATGGTTTATAAATGGAAACTTTTCAGGCAAAGAAGAAGTCGGAAGGGCTCACAGGAGCACTAGGGGAAAGAGGACAAGGGGTATGTGCATAGGATGTAACACGGTTAAAAGGAAGGGCTGTGGGTATATGAGAAGGCATACCGTACATTGTTGCATAGAGGGAGATAAGAAGGAGGCAAGAAAAATCGTGTATCAGGCCGCGAATCAGTGTTTTACGGAGAAAATCGAGAGGTTTTTGAAGGAAAGCGGGTGGGAGAAGGAAATGCAGATAGCATTGCTGGATCGGCTCATTGACAGCCTGAGGGCGGGGGAGAATACCCATAGGGGGTAAAGTTCTAATATCCCTTGTTTTCCCAAAGTGGATGTATTATAATAAAAATATTCTTTAGAGTTAACGGGGGAAGAGTGTATGGCAACAATTAAGGATGTTGCTAAAAAGGCAAGAGTTTCCATATCTACGGTGTCCCATGTAGTCAATCATACGAAAAATGTAAGTCCGGATACCGCACTGCGTGTGGAGCAGGCGATCAAGGAATTAAATTATAAGACCAATATATTTGCAAAGAATCTTAAGAGTCAGAAAACCAAGCAGATAGGTGTAGTTGTTCTTGATATGTGCGGAATGTTTTTTCCCTATGTCATCAAGGAGATATGTAGAATCGCCAATAAAAGCGGCTATGCGGTGACCCTGATGGATTCGGGCGGCAGTATCAAGCTGGAGCGTCAGGCTATATCTGCATTGCTGGAGAGCTGCGTGGACGGAATTATCTTAAGCTCTGTGATTCAGGAAGCCCAGAAGGAGGCTTATGCTGCAGAGCTTTTGGAGCTGCTGTCCATGGGTCCTAAGAGAATTCCTTTGGTTACCATGGAGCGGGATTTTTCTTCCTATGGCATAGATTCTATCTGTACGGATACCTATGCAGGGGGAATAAGCGCCGTGGAGCATCTGATAGCCCTGGGCTGTCAGTATATTGCCCACATTGCGGCGCCTCAGTTTGAGGTTGGCCGGTGTGAGGCCTACCGGGATACACTGAAAAAGCATCATCTGCCGTATCATCCTGCCTATGTGGAGGAAGGAGATTTCTCCCATGAGAGTGGCTATGCCTGTATGAAGCGGCTGCTGGAAAAGCAGATCCTCATAGACAGTGTCTTTGTGGCTAACGATCAGATGGCGGTAGGAGTCCTTCAGGCCCTCCATGAAGCCGGGGTTAGGATTCCGGAGGACATGAAGGTAATAGGCTTTGATAACATCTTCATTTGTGATACCATAGAGCCCGCTCTCTCATCCATCAATATGGATAAAAGTCTGTTGGGACAAAAAAGCATCTCTCTGCTTCTGGACCGTATTCAACATGGAGCTGCTCCGGTTCCTCATAAAGAGGTCCTGGAGAATACGCTGGTGGTGAGAAGGTCCACGGATAAGAATGTGGCTCCAAGGATTGGCTGGTAGGCCTATCCGTTGATTTGTACCTGTAGTCCGAAGGATCCAAGAATGGCTGCCATTTCTGCCACATCCTCCTCATGGAGCGCTTTTTCCTTTTCATAATCATAGGAGCGTCCCAGGGCTCTCCATTTTCCCTGTCCAAACTGATGGAAGGGGAGAAGATGCACCTTACTGGCTCCGATTTCTGAGAGGATTTTTCCGTACTGCCGGGCCGTCTCTGGGGAATGGTTAAAATGAGGAATGACCGGAATACGCACCACCAGAGGAACCTCCCGCTTCAGAAGCCAGGCCAGGTTCTCAAGAATACGCTGGTTGGGAACACCGGTCTTTTTTTCATGCTCCCTGGAATCCGGATGCTTAAAATCCATATAGATCAGATCCAGAAACGGCAGGATGCTTTCCAAATATTCTGTCTCCACATAGCCTGTGGTCTCAATATTCGTATGATATCCCTTTTCCTTCAAGGTCTTTAACAGCTCCCTCGCAAAATCCCTTTGCAGCAGCGGTTCACCTCCTGACAGGGTTACACCGCCACCGGATTTTTCATAGAAGGCATCGTCCTTGCCAATCTCTGCAAGGAGCTCAGGCACCGTATACCAGCTTCCCTCTATGGTCAATGCGTGGGTGGGACACTGGGCGGCACATGCAAAACAGCCTTTACAGAGGGATGCATCATAACAAAACATCCCTTCCGGAAAGGTGATGGCTCCCTGTGGACATGCCGCGGCACAACTCTGGCATCCGATGCAGGATGCTGGCGTATGCAGAAGCTCCGCCCCGCTGTGGTTTGATTCCGGGTTGGCGCACCAGCGACAGCTTAAGGGGCAGCCCTTAAAAAAAATGGTAGTTCTTATGCCGGGGCCGTCGTGAACGGAAAATCTTTGAATATTAAAAATCATTCCTTTTGTCATAATACATGCTCCGTCCGCTCAATAATATCATTCTGGGTCTCGGTAGACAGCACATTGAAAAAGGCACTGTAGCCGGCTACCCGCACAATGAGATCTCTGTGATTTTCCGGATGCTTTTGGGCATCTAACAGGGTTTCCCTGTCCACTACATTATACTGAACATGATAACCCTTCAGCACATCAAAGAAGGTGCGCAGCATCAAAATCAGCTTTTGAATATCCCGATCCTCCTTTAGTGATTGGGGCGTAAGCTTTTGATTGAGCAGCACGCCCCCATTCAGCTTGAGGGTGGGCAGCTTGGAGACGGATTTGAAGACTGCCGTGGGTCCGTTCACATCTGCACTGTGAGAGGGAGAGCAGCCCTCTGCCAGAGGCTCCCAGTTTTTTCGCCCGTCCGGAGTGGCACAAAGCCCAGCGCCCTGGGGCACGTTGGCCGAGATGGAGGAGGTCCCGGGGAAATAGCCACCTCCGATGGGACCTCTGCCGTAGCGGGTATTGTGGTATTTGGCAATCTCATCGATAAATACCTGATAAGCATCTGCAGTCAGCTGATCCACATAGTCATCATCATTTCCGTACTTGGGCGCGTCATGAAGAAGCATCTGGCGAACTCGCCAGCCGTTTTCATTTTCGTAATTGCTCATCAGTGTATCCCAGAGCTCTCCGGGAGTGATTCGTTTTTCCTCAAATACAAGCTTTTTGATGGCGGCCAGGGAATCCCCAAGATTTGCGATTCCCACCTGCAAAGGCCCGATAAAGTCGTAGACAGCGCCGCCTTCCTTCAGGTGCTTCCCTCTTCCGATACAGTCGTCCACCAGAGCGGAGCACAGGGAATCCGGCACTTCCAGCTCCAGGGCATAATCCGCGCAGTTATCCAGGGTTACACTTAAGGGGGTAAAGAACTTCACCGTATCCACCCACGCCTGCCATACTTGATCAAAGCTGGTCATATCCCGAAAATGAACCGGCGTATCATACAGCTTTTCCCCGGAGGTTACATCCACGCCCTGATTCAAAGCGATCATCAAAATCCGTGGGAAGTTCAGAAAGTTCATGCCGGAGCACCGCAGACCGAACTTGCCGGGGATGGATACCTCAATACAGCCAATGGAGCTGTAGTTGACGGCATCCTCCGGGGCCACTCCCTTGTCAATGAACTGATCGATGATGATCTCATCACTGTTGAAGGAGGGCATACCAAAGCCCAGCCGGATCATCTGGATACAGTTATACATAAATTCATTGGAGATCCCCTTGTGATACCGGACAGAAAGGTTGGGCTGCGTCAGCTTTAACTGTCCGATGGATTTCAGCACCAGGAAGGATAAGGGATTCACCGCATCCCTTCCGCCGGACAGCTGTCCGCCGATACACACATTCTGATAGAGAGGGCTTCCGGCAGAAAACTTGGTGTGAGAGTTGCTGCGGATCTTATTGATGGTAAAGGTTTTTAACCAGAGATTTTCAAGAAGCTCCAGGGCCTCGGCATCACTGATAGATCCCCTTTCCACATCCCTTTGGTAATAAGGATACATAAATTGGTCAAAGCGTCCGAAGGACAGGGAATGTCCGTTGGATTCGATCTGGAGTATGAGCTGCAGGAACCACACACTCTGCACGGCCTCATAGAAGGATTCGGCCGGATGTTCCGGAACACGTCGGCAGACCTGAGCAAGCCTTAGGAGCTCCGCCCTTCTTCCGGCATCCTCACATTCTTTTGCCAGCTGTTCTGCCAGATCCCCATAGCGGTGGGCAAAGGCAATAGACGCATCCACCAGAATGAGAATTGCATCATAGAAATACAGCTTTTTCAGATCGTGATAGTCACTGCACCGAAGCTTCTCCTTGGCGGCAAGAGCCTCCGAGCGGATCCCTTTCAGTCCCTTTTTCAGAAGCTTTTCATAATTCACTGCCAGATGTCCGTCGCCTGCCGTGATGTTTCCCTCTACCTTGATGATTCCCAGATCGTAGCATTTTCTGGCAAGGGGAGGCATCAGTGCCAAGCCCTTATCCTTCAGGGTCTGTCCTTCCCAGAAGGGAGCTATGTCACGGATCACCTGTTTGTTTTCCTCCGAAATAGAGAAGGCGTCGCCGTCCCGCTTCTCCCAGAGGTCCAGCTCCTCCACAACCCAGTCGATGGCATATTCCGGAAAGATAGGGGCCGCCCGGTTCACACTGGCCTGATTTCCGGCCAGGAGACCGCCCTCCTCAATAAAGATCGTCATATGCTTCAGGGTATTTTCGATGGCATAGGCTCTCTGCAAAATCTTCATCTTATCCTTATGCTTTTTGTAAGCCTCCGTGGTGTAGACGGCCCGTTCCACACATACCTGGGGCTCTGTGGACAGCAGCTCCTCACGCATCCGTGCAATTCTTTTACTTGGTTCACCAAAATAGTTCATAGCGTCCTCCTCTTACTGCGCAGTTTCTTTTTTATATTTTCCCCAATGCGGTATCCAGTGCAATCCCGCAGCCAATCAAGCCATTTTCTCCCGGCAGGGAAGTCTTCTTTATGTAAACCTGTTGGTTCTCCTGGGTATTGAAGACATCCACCTGCTCCTGAATCCGTTCCAGAAGAAAATCCCCCATATTTGTCAGACCGCCGCCGCATACATAGCAGTTGATATTAAAGGCAATAAACAGGTTGTAGATGTGAAGGGATGCATAGTAAATCAGCTGTTCTATCAGCCGCTGTCCCAGAGCATCTCCCTGCTTACAGGCATCCGCAATATGCCTGGCAGTGAGCTCTGACAGATCCGGAACCATCTCTGTCATGCAGGTCTCTGTGCCGCTCTCAATTGCCAAAAGAGCATGCTTTACCAGACAGGAGCCGCTGGCATAGCTCATAAAACAGCCCGGATTGCCGCAGCCGTCGGTGACTCCCTTCCCCGGTGTAATCAGCATATGGCCGGATTCCCCTGCGCCGCCATAGCTTCCCCGAAAGAGCTGGTCATTTACAATAAACCCGGTGCCCAGCCCGGTGCTTAAGGCTACATATACCATGTGGTGAAAGCCCCTGCCCGCTCCGCAGCCGTGCTCTGCCAAAGCCGCCACATTGGTGTCATTGTCAATCAGAATGGGAATGTTCGGATATTTTTTCTGCAAAATATCACGAGCCGGATAATTTTTAATATGACGGATGCTTCCGGAGGTAATCACAATGCCGTTTTCATAATCTACATAGGACGGCATTGCGGCTGCGATCCCGGTCAGCTGTTCTGCCGTGCAGCCTGCCTGCTTAAGAACCGTGTCAATTTCCGTATACAGCTTTTGGGTAAATTCCGCCGGCATAATTTCCAGGGGCGTAGGCGTCTGATAACGGAATAGAATCTCATTCTTATCATTCAGCAGCCCATAAGCAATTTTGGTGCCTCCCACGTCAATCCCCAGCTTGAGCTTTTCCATATGGCCCTCCCTTTTATGGCTTTTTGCTTTATTATAGGAATGGCTTTCGGACAGCGTCAACAGAATTCCTTAAAAAATACAGAAAAATAACAGGTTTTTTTATTGAAATCCAAGTTTTTTGAAAAAAGCAATGATTTACTTGCAAATATATTGTGTTTTGATAAAATATAGATGAGTTTATCTCCATCTGAAATACTTGATTATTTGTGCGGTCAATGCTGCTTGGGAATACGGATCGTGAAAAAAGAGGTGCTTGGCTATGAAAAATAAGGAAATTTTGTACAGAAGAGAACAGATTATGAATATCATCCGTTCCACCGGCAGGTTGAGTACGGAGGATGCGGCAAGAATTTTCCAGGTATCCACGGAGACCATTCGTCAGGATTTTCTGTATCTTTCACAACAGGGGGTTATAAAAAAGGTATACGGTGGAGCTGTGATTTGTGAGAGCGATCAGATAGACGCCCTTTCTGTCCGTGAGGGAGTGAATCTCGCCGTAAAGGATCGGATTGCTAAAAAGGCTATGGAATATCTGCCTGAGGGTGACTGCATCATCGGCATGGACAGCGGAAGCACCGTAGCACTTTTAGGCGCCTATGCCAGCTATCGAAGAGATCTTCTGGTGGTCACCAATTCCCATCGGATTTTACAGATTATGACAGCCGGCAGCAACCGTCTGATTTCTCTGGGAGGAGAGTTCAGCCAGGAGGAGATGGCTTACTATGGTGAATTTCCTCAAATGCTGGAGCAGATTACGCTGGATGTTTTTTTCCTGGGAACCAGCGGTGTAAAGGGTCGAAACGGCATCTGTACCAAGAACTTCCAGCAGAGTGCTCTCAAAAACCGGTTGATGGATCAGAGCAGGCGGAAAATCGTCCTGGCTGACAGCAGTAAGTTCCATACCTCCTCTTTGGTGGAGGTGGCCCCCTGGTCCAAGCTGGATCTCTTGATTACAGATGAAGAAATTCCGGAGGCGGCCAAGGAACAGCTGGAGCAGGTAATCCAGGTTGTGATTGCAATCTAGAGTAAAAATTTAATAATAATTCAAAAAAATATGAAAGAGTTACGTGAACATTTACCAGGTCCCGTAGCTCTTTCTCACATATTGCACAAAAACCATTCTCTATTTTTGTGAAATATAGATGTATTGACAGTTTCGCGGGTAGGGTGATATAATTAACCTAACACAAAAGAAAAACGTTTTTCCGGAAAAACGTTTTTTTAGGAAAACGTTTCAAAATCAGTGGGTAGACAATACATGGAGGTAACAAAATGAAAAGATCAGAAGCTAACAATATCATTCAGCACACCATCGATGTGGCAAAGAAGATGGCGTTTCCATTGCCGGCATTCGCCTACTATACACCGGAGGACTGGAAAAACCTGAAGAAGGATGAGATTGAGCTGGTAGAGAATATGCTGGGCTGGGACATTACAGATTTCGGAAGCGGAGACTTCAACAAGATCGGCCTGACGATCTTCACCTTCCGCAATGGCAATTTCTATGCAAAGGATCAATATCCGAAGCCCTACGCAGAGAAGCTGTTGTTCGTAAATGACGGTCAGATTCTGCCCTTCCATTATCACTGGAGCAAGATGGAGGATATCATCAATCGCGGAGGCGGGGACCTGGAGGTTACGCTTTACAACTCCACCGAGGCAGATTTTCAGGATGTAGAGGGCGGACGCGCAGGCAAAAAGGGACAGTTTGCAGAGACCGATGTAACCGTGACGATGGATGGGAAAAAGGTCACTGTTCCGGCTGGCGGCAAGGTAATCTGTAAGCCGGGTAGCAGCATCACCCTGATGCCGGGTCAGTATCATTCCTGGCAGGGCGTTCCGGGAACTGGTGATGTGATGCTTTTTGAGGTATCTACCACCAACGACGACACCATTGACAACCGTTTCCACACTGCGGGAGAGAGAATCCCCACCATGGAAGAGGATGAAGAGGCAAGATACCTGATGTTTGCGGATTATCCAAAGTATACACCCTTTGAATTCATTAAGAAATAATCCAGGAGCGAAGAAGCAGTGATGAGAAAATTGTCAAAACGAGATATGGAGGCATACTGCGGAGATGCGTCCCAGCTGTTTTACATCAGAAAGTGCCGGCTGGAGGAAGGAAAATCTAAGGGGACGGAGGCCCTTCAGATTCGGAACGGTCAGGGCCTTAGTATGCTGGTTCTGCCGGACAAGTGCTTTGCCATTCCGGAACTGACCTTTCAGGGGATTAACGTGGGCTTTATCAGCAAAACAGGAATTTGCGGGCCGCAATTCTATCAGGAGGAGGGTACACGAGGCTTCCTTCGGACCTTTGAGGCAGGATTCCTCACAACCTGCGGATTGACCTATATGGGAACTCCAGGGGTGGAGGATGGCCAGGCTAACGGGCTTCACGGAATTATTTCCAATACACCGGCAGAGTATGTGAGCCATGGGGTGTACTGGGAGGACGGCGAAGCGGTGATTCGATTTGGCGGCCAGGCCAGAGAAGGACATCTTTTCGGACCCAATATGCGGATTATCCGGGAGTTTCAGGTCAGCACCACAGAGAATAAGCTGTGGATTCGCGATCGAGTAGAGAACCTGGCCTTTGAGCGGACGCCCTTAATGCTTCTGTACCACTTTAATATCGGCTACCCCATGCTGGATGAGAGCTGCCTGCTCTATACAAATTTCGGGGAGATCGGAAGCAGAGATGGTCTGCCAAAGGAGAAGGCAGAGAAAAGCAACATATTCCAAAAGCCGGAGGCAGGCTTTGAGGAGGAGGTTTACTTCCGCACTATGAAGGAGCATGTGAAGGAAGGCTTTGCCATGCTTCACAATCCGGAGCTTGAGAAGGCTGTGGTATTAAAATTTGATCCGGAGCAGCTTCCCATACTCAATGAGTGGAAGAGCCCCAGAGCAGGAGATTACGCTTTGGGACTTGAGCCGGGAACTGCCCATGTAGGAGGCCGGATTCGGGCCGAGAAGGAAGGAAGCCTTCAATATCTGGAAGCAGGAGAGAGCCGCTTGTTTGAGATTGAAGTAGAGTTCATCGACTGCACAACACAGGATGAAAAGCGAAAAGCTTTCATTAATACATTATAAAACGGGAGGTTTTAGAAATGAAAAGAAGAGTATTGGCATTATTACTCGCAGCAACAATGACATTGAGCCTGGCAGCCTGCGGCTCCAAGGAGGAAGCACCTGCAGAGACACCGGCACAGACCGAGGCACCTGCAGAGAGCGAAGAGCCCGCAGAGGATGCGGAGGCACCTGCAGCCGCAGCCGGGGAGGAAATCAAGATCGGTGTTCTTCTGAAGCCGGAATCCAATGAGTACTGGTCCTCTATGAAGGCCGGACTCCTGGAGTGGGCCGAGGGTCAGGAAGGCGTTACCGTAGAGGTACTGTGTGCGGAGTCCGAGGATAACATCACAGGTCAGCTGGAGCAGCTGGAGAACATGATTTCCAAGGATTACGACGCTATCTGCGCCGCTCCCCTTTCCGCCTCCAACCTGGTTGAGGGCGTTGTAAAGGCTTGTGAGGCCGGCATCCCGGTTGTCAACATCGATGAGTCCATTGATGCGGACGCTGTTAAGGAAGCAGGCGGAAACATGGTTGGTATGTACACCACAGATAATATTCTGGTTGGCCAGAAGGGTGCTGAGTACATTACCGAGCAGATTGGTTCCGGTCAGGTAGCAATCATCGAGGGTACCGCAGGAAACGTAACATCTAACAACAGAACCAAGGGCGCAACGGACTACTTCAACGAGAAGGGTATTGAGGTAGTGGCAAGCCAGCCGGGTGACTGGGATCGTCTGACCTCCATCGATGTTGCCACAAACATTATGCAGGCCAACCCGGAAGTAAAAGCATTCTACTGCGCAAATGATACCATGGCTCTCGGTGTATATGAGGCAGTTGTAAATGCAGGCAAGCAGGATTCCATTATCGTAGTTGGTACGGACGCTGTTGCAAATGCAAAGGAATCCGTAAAGAACGGCGAGATGGCAGCAACCGTAGGACAGGACAACGTTGGTATCGGTATCGCATGCTGTGAGCTGGCTGTAAAGGCTGTAAAAGAGGGCTGGAAAGCAGATGCTTCCGCAGAGATGCCTGTTGAGTACATTGATTCCTTCCTGGTAACCAAGGATAACGTGGATCAGTACCTGAACTAATTGTTGAAATCAGAACAAGACAGACAAAGTGATTTCTGGGCCCCTGGGCCCAGAAATCCTTTATAAAAGAGGGAATGCGTATGGAATATTTAGTGGAAATGAAAAATATGACCATGAAATTTCCCGGCGTAGTTGCGCTAAACAAAGTATCTTTTAACTTAAGGCCTGGAGAGGTTCATGTGCTTTTAGGGGAAAATGGTGCGGGGAAATCTACACTGGTTAAGATGCTCAGCGGAATCAACAAGCCCACGGAGGGAGAGATTGTTCTTGGGGGAAAGACCTATTCCAGCTTGACTCCAAGGGAATCCGCGGAAAATAAAATAGCAATTATTTATCAGGAGCTCAGTGTTGTGGATGAGCTTACCATAGCAGAAAATTTGTACGTAGGAAAGCTTCCATACAAAAAAATCGCAGGCTTAAAGCTTGTGGATTACAAGTATATGAATCAGGAAGCACAAAAATATATGGATGAAATCGGCCTGAAAAAAAGTCCCTCGACTTTGGTTCAGGATATTTCTATTTCCGAAAAGCAGCAGGTGGAGATTGCCAAGGCTCTGGCTGCAAAGGCGCGAATCATTATTATGGATGAGCCCACCTCCTCCCTTTCCATTGAGGAGACCGAGGAGCTGTTTCGTATCATCCGCAGATTAAAGGAAAATGGCATCGGCATTATCTATATTTCCCATAAGCTAAAGGAGATCAAGGAGATTGGAGATCGGGTAACGGTCTTGAAGGACGGCGGCTATGTGGACACCAAGGATGTGGCGGATCTGGAGGTGGAGGATCTGATTCCCATGATGGTAGGCCGAAAGATCACGGGCAATCATTTAGGCGACAGGGAGCAGATTGAAAAGGATAATGAAGTTATTTTTAAGGTGGAAAATTTAACCCGCAAGGATAAAACAGCCAGAAATATCAGCTTTGAAGTGAGAAAGGGCGAGATCCTGGGCTTTGGAGGACTGATTGGCGCGGGACGCTCCGAGTGTATGGAGGGAATCTTCGGGGCAAAGCCAATCACCAGCGGGAAGATATATCTGCGCGGTAAGGAGCTTAAGATTACGGACACCTACAGCGCATTGAAGCAAGGAATCGCTATGGTGACGGAGAACCGGCGTGAGACCGGATTTTTCCAGAACTTTAATATCTGGAAGGAGACTTCTGTTACCACGAATCTGAAAAAATCCACTTTCGGAGGAATGACCGGGCTGTTAAACGAAAAGGCTGAGCGGGAAAAAGCTGAGGAAGAGGTAAAGGCTTTGAATACCAAGTGCTCCGGTGTGGATCAGATGACGGTGAATCTCTCCGGCGGCAACCAGCAGAAGGTTATCATCGGAAAATGGCTGGCAGTTGATTCGGATGTATTTATTTTTGACGAGCCGACCAAGGGAATCGATGTGGGAGCGAAATCGGAGATTTACAATATCATGCGGCAGATGGCAAATGCCGGGAAGGCTATTATTGTGGTGTCCTCGGAGATGCCGGAGCTTTTGAAGACCTGCGACCGTATCATCGTATTCCGAAATGGTGAGATTTCCGGAACGTTAAATAGTGAAGACGCAACTGAGGAAAAGATTATGTATGCGGCAGTTGCAGTAGATTAAGAGGTGAGAAAATGACAAGAGCAAAATTTAAAAGTTTTTGGGATAAGTTTGGCACATTGAGTATCTTGATTTTAATTATGATCTGTCTGTCCATTGCATCGCC
Organism: bacterium 1XD21-13; assembly: GCA_009917555.1. GTDB lineage: Bacteria > Bacillota > Clostridia > Lachnospirales > Lachnospiraceae > Laedolimicola. The sequence goes on from QZDX01000014.1 coordinate 54,731, forward strand.
CAAATATTTTATGACCCTGGACAATATCAAACAGATTGGTCTGCAGAGTACGGTATACATACTTTTGGCATTTGGCGAGTTCTTTGCGATTCTGCTGGCTGGAATTGACTTATCCGTAGGCTCTGTGGCCGCCCTGGTGGGCACCTTTATTGCCATGATGCTGAAGGCAAATGTACCCGTACCGCTTGCAATCCTCATAGGACTTCTGATTTCCCTGGTGCTGGGAGCCGTAAATGGACTTTTGATCAATGCCCTGGATCTGCATCCCTTTGTGGTTACACTGGGAACCAACACGATCTTCCGCGGCGTGACCCTGGTTATTTCCAAGGGCTCCCCGATTTTTGGACTTCCGGCATCCTTTAAGGGAATTTCCGGATATGTGCTGGGCTTTCCGATTCCCTTTATCTTTGCGCTGGTGATGAGCGCCATTCTCATCTGGTTTACCAATCAGACAGTAGTGGCAAGAAATCTCTACGCCTTGGGTGGAAATAAGCAGGCGGCTTGGTATTCCGGTATTAATACCCGGAATTTTACCCTCTTTGCTCATATGCTGGCATCCTTCCTGGCCGGTGTGGCCGGCGTGATTATGACCTCCCGTGTGGGAGCTGCGGAGCCCACGGCAGGTGAGGGCTATGAAACCTATGCCATTGCCTCCTGTATCATTGGAGGAACCTCTTTCTTCGGAGGAAAAGGAAAGATCTTCGGCGTGCTTTTGGGAGGCTTAACCATCGGCACCATTACCAACGGTTTGAACATTCTGAATGTATCCAGCTACTGGCAGAAGGTGGTTATGGGAGCCTTGATCATTGCCTCCGTTGCTCTGGAGAAGCTGGTAGGAAGCACCGTAAAGGATTAAACAATTTCAAGAAGAGATCTTTTCGTCTTCAGGGAATTGTCATATAATAAAGCTAGTGCTCCATCCGGCCAGTAATCACACTTTCAGCACCGGATGGAGCACTAGGGAAAAGGAGAAAAAAAGAATATGAAGTTTTCACCGTCTCTCATGTGTATGGACTTTCTCAATATGAGAGAGCAGTTTGAGGTTATGAACCGTCATGTGCCTCTGTACCATGTGGACATTATGGATGGCCATTATTGCAAAAATATTACCTTGTCTCCGGATCTGGTGAAAACCTTTCGGAAGGTAACAGAGGTTCCCATGGACTGCCATTTGATGACTACAAATCCGGGGGACTGGATTGAGCGGCTGGCACAGGCAGGTGCCGCGTACATCTCGCCTCATGCGGAAACCATCAACGGGGAGGCATTTCGGATTTTGAACCTGATTGAGAGCCTTGGCTGCAAAACCGGCCTTGTCTTAAATCCGGCCACACCTTTAAGCTTTGCGGAGCCATATCTGAACCGCATTGATCTGCTTACCTTGATGACGGTGGATGTGGGCTTTGCGGGACAGGCATTTATCGATGAGGTTCTGGATAAGATTGCCCTTGCAAAAAAATGGCGGGAGGAAAAGGGATATCATTACGAGATCCAAATTGATGGTGCCTGCAATGTGAAGAGCTATAAAAAAGCCACGGAAGCCGGGGCAGATATCTTGATTGTAGGGTCTTCCGGGCTGTTTGGCCTTGACCCGGATCTGGAGCGGGCATTTGAAAAGCTGTATCAGGATTACGAGAATTGTATGAAGGAGTAAAGGGGATATCAATGGATAGATATGTTTTAGGTCTTGACATAGGGGGAACTCACACGCGCATTGGTTTGGTAGATGAGCGGTATGGACTGACAGATTTTGAAATCATAAAGACAAAGGAGCTGCAAAGGACCGGAAATACGGTGGACAGCTTTGTGGCAGTTCTGCGGGATTATTGGAAGAATCATGGCGCGGGACGAAAGATTGCTGCTGTCAGTGCGGGCTTTCCTTCTACCATTGATCGGGATCGAAAGACTGTCTTATCCACACCCAACATCAGCGAATTCAACAATATTGCCATTGTAGATCGGCTGGAACAGGAATTCAAGGTTCCGGCTTACATAGAGACCGATGTGAATATGCTGCTGCTCTTTGACATGATGGAGCACGGGATTCCGGATGAGGGGATCACCTGCGGAATTTACTTTGGTACCGGTCTGGGCAATGCGGTAGCTATTGATGGAAAACTGCTGGTGGGAAAAACCGGGGCGGCTACGGAGCTGGGACACATTCCGGTGCGGGGAGTAAACGGAGCCTGCGGCTGCGGCAATACGAGCTGTATTGAGCTGATCGCTTCCGGCTATCACCTGCAGGACTTATGCGAAGAAAGATTTCCGGATACGGAGATCGGAGAGATTTTCACAAAGCATGGTGATGCTCCGGAGATTCTTCAATTTATAGATGACTTGTCCCTGGCTGCGGCTGCGGAGATTAATATTTTAGATCCCAATTACATCATCCTCGGAGGCGGGCTGACCTCCATGCCGGACTTCCCCTTTGCACAGCTGGAGGCAGATATCTATCGATACGCTAGAAAGCCCTTCCCGGCGGAGGAGCTGAGCTATATTTATTCCCGGCAGGGACAGGAAAACGGAGTCATCGGGGCCGGAATATTGGGATTTCGGAAATTGCGGGAAATAGAAAAAAGAGGAGACGATAAAAAATGAAAATAGGCTTTGGTTGCGATCACACAGCAGTGGAGCTAAAGCTGGCACTGATGGAGCATTTGCAAGAGCAGGGCCATGAGTGTGTGGATTACGGCACAAAGGAGGCAGGCGTAAGGATGGATTATCCTGTTATCGGAAAGCGGGTTGCCGAGGCTGTGACGAGTGGAGAGGTGGAAAAGGCTGTCCTTGTGTGCGGAACCGGCGTGGGAATTTCCCTTTCCGCCAATAAGGTTCCGGGTATCCGGGCCGCGGTGTGCAGCGAGCCCTATACGGCCCGCATGACCGTGCGGCACAACAACGCCAATATTCTCGCCGTAGGTGCCAGGGTGGTTGGTACGGAGCTTGCCAAGATGATTGCGGATGAGTTTTTCCAGGCAGAATATGAGGGCGGGCGCCATGAGGTCCGCGTGCAGATGCTGGCCGACATTGAACAGGAGTACTGTACGGGTATTCACCAATAATCCGCATATTTTACTTTCAACAAAGAGAATAGAGATCAGAGAGAAGCCGTAGGATATAGAGATATGTTCTACGGTTTGCTTTGTTCAGGGAGGGAAAGTATGCGGATAGCAGTTTACAGCAGAAAATCAAAATGGACGGGAAAGGGAGAGAGTGTGGAAAACCAGCTGAGGATGTGTCGGGAGTACATTGAGAGCTTTGTGGAGGGAGGAAGGGAGGCGGAGATTTTTGAGTATGAGGATGAGGGCTTTTCCGGTAAAAATGGAAAGCGGCCCCAGTTCCAGCAGATGCTGAGGGACATGGAAGAACGGCATTTTGACTACCTGGTATGCTATAAGCTGGATAGGCTGGGGAGAAATCTGGCGGACCTTGCCGCGCTGATGGAGGGGCTGGAACACAGGGGAACCTCCTTCATCAGCATTAAAGAAAAATTTGATACCACCACCCCCATAGGAAAGGCTATGCTGTATTTTTCGGGGGTGTTGGCGCAGATGGAGCGGGAGCAGATAGCGGAGCGGGTCAGGGATAATATGCTGATGCTGGCCAGGAGTGGAAGATGGCTGGGAGGAAATACGCCTCTTGGATTTGAAGCAGAGAGCCTTGAGCGGGAGGACGGGTCGGGGAGAAAGAGGATGTCCTACTATCTGGCTGCAAATCCCAGGGAGATAGGGCTGGTAAAATTTATATTTACCTATTTCCTGGAAAAGGGTTCCCTTACAAAGGTGACGGAATATCTTTGGGAGCATGATATCCGCACCAGAAGGGGCTGCGAATTTTACGTTATGGGAGTGCGCGATATCTTGACAAATCCGGTTTACTGTGCGGCAGACAGGGAGGCCTGCCAATACTTTTATGATCTGGGTTGCCAGGTTTGTGTGGATGAGGAGGAGCTGGATGGCAAAAACGGCTTCATGAGCTATGGGAAAACCTCCTCCGGCATTTATAAAAACCAGGCAGCAGAGTATGGCTCCTGGATTATTTCTAAGGGAAGGCATGAGGCTGTCATATCCGGAAGGGATTATGTGAGGGTCCAGCGGCTGTTGGAGCACAACAAAGAGAAGGGGGAGAGCTTTCAGCTTCCAAGAAATGATATTGCCCTTTTATCCGGACTACTTCAATGTACCTGCGGACATTTCATGCGGCCCAAGAAGTATCCGGCCTCCAGGGTAAATGAAAGAGGGGAGAAAACCTTTGCCTATTTATGTCCCTATAAGGATAAAACGCATGGGGAAAGCTGCCAGGTGAAAAATGTACATGGCAATACCATGGATGCGGCTGTTTCCGGCGAAATTTTAAAATTAGCACAATTGGACGCAGGTATTATTCCCATGCTTGAAGAGTTAAGAAGAAAAATAAAAAATTCCTATCAGAAAGCAGCAACGGAAAAAGAGCTTCTTACCGGTGAGTATCATAAAAAGCAAGAACAGATTAAAGCTTTGATTGATTCCATTAAGAGGCTTGGAGCAGATGGTATATCGGTACAATATATCAATAAAGAGATCCAAAGGCTGGATGAGGAATGTAAAAGGCTTCAAAGAAAAATCAGCAATATTGGAGAGGGGGAGGAAGGAAAGGCCGGGATGTGTGAGCAATTGGAGTATATCCAAAAGATAATGACGGATTTTTCTAAGCTGTTTGAGGATCTGACAGTTTTGGAAAAGAGAGCGTATTTGAGGAAGGTAATAGAGAAGGTGATATGGGATGGGGAAACAGCACATATTTATGTTTCCACTGTGATACCATCGCATTACCACAGCCGCTTGGTCCAACGATAGCCAGAAAGCTTCCGCTTTCCAGAGAAAAAGAGATGTCAGACAGGGCAAGGGTTTCGCCATTTACCTCATGGTAGGAATAACTGACGTGCGAAAGCTCCAATAATGGATTCATAAGCATGCCTCCTATTGTAATATATTGTTATTTTATGATATTGGGATCAAAAAGTGCTTTTCTGATGCAATTATGATACACTAATGATGTAAATTTTTAAGCAGAGCTTAAGTTTTTACTCCTCTGCCTGGCAGCAGGCGGCAGAGGGAACAATCAAAAAATATCATAGACAGCATTGTGCTTTGACAGAAAGAGGAAGAGACAGAAATGATAGAAATTTTAGTAGTTGAGGACGAGAAACCCATTTCCAATCTCATAGCCGTGAACTTGAGAAAGGCAGGCTATTCCTGCCACTGTGTCTTTGACGGCATGGCGGCTGCGGACGCCCTGGATAAGAATCGGTATGATCTGATTCTCCTGGATGTGATGTTGCCCAAGGTGGACGGCTATGAACTGATGAATTATATAGCGCCCCTGGAAATTCCGGTGATTTTTTTGACAGCCAAGGCTTCCGTCACAGACCGGGTGAAGGGCCTTAAGCTGGGGGCGGACGACTATCTGACCAAGCCCTTTGAGATCATTGAGCTTCTGGCAAGAGTAGAGACGGTGCTTCGTCGTTATCACAAGACGGAAAACATTCTGACCGTGCACGACCTGGTCATAGACACCTCCTCCCGGATTGTAAAACGGGGCGAGGAACCCATCAATCTCACCAAAAAGGAGTATGAGCTTCTGCTTCTTTTTGTCCGCAACAAAAACGTGGCCCTCTACCGGGAAACCATCTATGAGCGGATCTGGGGTGGGGAATACATGGGAGACAGCCGCACCGTGGATCTCCACGTACAGCGGATGCGCAAGAAAATAGGCTGGGAGGATAAAATCGTCACGGTCTACAAGGTTGGATACCGCCTGGAGGGATAGATGAAATTTTCCTGGAAAATATGTTTTTCAACCATAGTCTTAAGCCTTCTGATTTTCAGCATCGGCGGATATGTTCTGATATCCGCCCTGTTTCAGTCCACCTACGAGCGGGAGGCTGCCAATGCCGGGGAGGAGAACCGGATGCTCCAGTATTCCTTTGTGGCCTATTGGAGCGCTACTATACAGGAAATGGAGCTGAGCCAGGAAAATGTGCGGCGCACAGCGGACGCTATGGTGGACGGAATGGCAGGCAGCGATTTAAGGCTGCGGATCTCTGACAGGGACGGCAAGGTGCTCTATGACAATGCGAAGACAGGGCCGGACACAGGGCTTTTGGAGACCATCACCAGAACCAGCCGGGGTCATATGCTGCGCCGGACGGACAACGGCTATGAGCTTCAGACAGCAAGCATGGTCTGCCTGGGGGAATCTGAGTTTCTCTATCTGGAGAGTATCCGGGATGTGACGGAGCTTTTCGAGGAGCGTGAAGCGCAGTATCGGATTTACCGCCAGTGGCTGGCGGGGCTTCTGGTGGTTCAAAGCATTCTCTGCTATGGAATGGCATCCTGGCTTTTGCGCCCCTTAAGGCGTCTGTCCAGGGCTACCCGCAGAATCGCCGGGGGAAACCTAAGCGTTCGGGCACGGATGGAGAGTAAGGATGAGATCGGGGATCTGGCTGCGGATTTTAACCATATGGCGGATAACCTGGAGCGGCAGTTTCAGGAGCTAGAGGATGCGGCAAGACGTCAGGAGGATTTTATCGGCAGCTTTGCCCACGAGCTGAAGACACCGCTGACCTCCATGATCGGCTATGCGGATATGCTGCGGACCACACAGGTGACCCAGGAGGAGCAGTTCCAGGCGGCCAATTACATTTTTAAGGAGGGAAAGCGTCTGGAATCTCTCTCCTTTAAGCTCTTGGATCTGATGGTTGTGAAAAATCAGGAGCTGGAGCTTCGACCGGTAAAAATTCGTTGGATGGCGGAGGATATTAAGGGGATGCTTCAGCCCTCCTTAAGCAAGCTGGGGATTGTGCTGAAGGTGATTATGGAGGATGAGACCCTGCTGTTAGAGCCGGATTTGATGAAAACAGTACTTTTAAACCTTCTGGACAATGGACGAAAGGCCATTGAGGGGGAGGGGACCCTCTACCTGCTCGGACGAAAGGAGGAGGAGGGCTTTGCCATCTATGTGCGGGATACGGGCAAGGGGATTCCCAAGGAGGAGCTGTCCCGGATCACGGAGGCGTTTTACATGGTGGACAAGTCACGATCCAGGCAACAGGGAGGCGCCGGCCTGGGACTGGCTATCTGCCAGGAGATTGTGAAGCGCCACGGAGGGACTATGGGCTTCAAAAGCATTCCGGGCAAGGGAACTATGGTGCGGATCTTCCTGGAGCTGCCGGGGGATACGGGACTGGAATAAACAGTAGCAGCCAGACCGTGCACAGAAGGATTTACGGACACAGCTTCAAGTGGCCGGAAATTCTTCTCTCTAAAGTGTACGGTCTGGCTGCTACGGGACTAGAATCAGAGGTGAACTATGAAAAATTATGTGATTGCCGGATTTCTTCTAATTATTCTGACTGTGGCAAGCCTGATTCTGCCCTCCCAGATTTTGAGATGGCAGGATGCGCAGCGGACCGAAAAAAGCGAGACCGAGGAGGTACAGGAGGTGGTGCTGCGGGAGCAGGTTTCCATGACCCTGTCGGAGAAGCTTCGGCTTCAGAAAAAGGAGGAGGAGAATGCCCTGACCCTGGTAAATGGGAAAAATTTTAATAAGGATACCATAGAGGAACAGATGAAAAAAGAAATCCGAATCCTGGCAGAGAAAGAAATACTGATAGATTTTGACACGGATATTTTGGATATGAATGAAGCCACAGTCAGCTTTTACGTGGATATGGAGGACAGCGAACGCTCCACGATGTTCTGGCTGGGCTCCGTAGACAGCCCCAAAAACTATCTGTCATTTTTCCTGGATGACGAAACGGGAAAGATCGTAAGCTTTCACCAGTTTCGGTATGCAAATAAAAGAGATCTGGGCTATGCGGAAGCGTATGATGGAGATTCGGCGGCGAGTAGCTACAGTGTGTCGGTGTCGGAGAATTTTATGAGCATAGACGGAGAAGAGCTGAAAAAAATTGCCGAGCGCTGGGGAGAATATCTGGGCTATCAGGCGACAGGCGGCGATTTTTACAGGTATGATGTTAGTTCGGAAGAAGGGGAGGCTTTTATGATAGAGGTGGAAAGGCTGATGAGCAAGGGCTACAGCTATAAAGAGGCGGAGCAGATGACAGCTATGGCATGGGGGATTGATCCGGATGCGGGAGATGCGTACCGGGTGATTCTGGAGGACAGCGGCGGCACGATACCCTATAACCTGGAAATATCCCCGCTGCAATTTGAGGTAACCGCTTATATGCCTGAGTGATATATCCTGATTTCCCTGCCATAACCATACCTCCAAAATAAAAAGTGTAAAGTCTTTGATAATACAATAAAGACTTTACACCCTTTGGTTATATGGTTACTATTTCGTTGTTAATGGCGGTTCCTGGTAAAGCTTACGATTGATTTCTTTTTTTAAAATTTCAATCTCTTCCTTTACATCATTCAGATCGCCTTTTTCCGCACGTCTTTCTATTCTTTCAATGATTGTTAATTGATCGAAAAGTGCGGCATTTAATTCCTTTTCACCTGGCATATGTTCACCACCTCTCAACGCCTTATGATATAATACTATCGCATCTGATTATATTATAGGGGATAGAACAAGGATATGTAAAGCCTTTATTCAATTATCAAAGTGCTTTTGGTTGGTTGCCGGTTACTGTTCACATGGCCCTCTTTTGGCGGTTGGCGGCGTGTGTCCCCTTGTACACTGGGGTTGATGTAAAAAAATTTAAAAATTGATGCTTTTTTGATGCAAGGCACCTCTATGATAAAAATACGAGGTGATGAAAAATGCGTAGATACGGAGAATATGAGCAGGAAAACAAGGCATTGAGAAAGAGAAAGCGCAAGCAGGCCATGCAGAGAAAGATTATAGGCTTCTGTCTGTTTACCTTTTTGCTGGGGGTATTGTGCGGAAGAATTGTATTTGCAAAGGATGTGGAGGAGGAGCCTGCACAGAGCCTGGCAGAGAATACGGAAAGTATAGAATACGGTTTGGAAGAGTCCTGGCAGGGCCAGGAGGCTTCGGAAATGGCAATCGCAGGCTCGATGATTTCAGCAGGCAGGGAGGCTGAGGAAGAGGAAGAGGAAGACTGGAAGCTGACCCTGGTGAATAAGTGGAATCCCATGGAGGACGGCTACAAGCCGGCGGTTGCGGAGATTGAGAACAATTATTATTTTGATGCCAGAGCGGTTGGTGCTCTCCAGGAAATGCTGGCGGACGGCAGAAGGGAAGGGCTTGACTTTTGGGTTTGCTCGGCGTATCGTACCATAGAGAAGCAGACGGATCTGTTTGAGGATAAGGTACGCAGGGTGATGGCTGAGACCGGACTTACGGGGGAGGCTGCCAGGGAAGAGGCAGGCACGGAGGTGGCTTATCCCGGCACCAGTGAGCACAATCTGGGGCTTGCCGTGGATATTGTGGCAAGGGATTATCAGATCTTGGATGAGAAGCAGGCCAGGACCGCAGAAGCCCAGTGGCTTAAGGAGAACTGCTGGAGGTATGGATTTATTCTTCGGTATCCGACGGACAAGACGGAGGAGACGGGAATTATCTTTGAGCCGTGGCATTACCGGTATGTGGGCGAGAAGGCGGCTAAGGAGATTATGGAGCAGGGGATCTGCCTGGAAGAGTATCTGGATGCGGTAGAAAGAAATATATAGTTTAATTTTCAATATGTTAGACAGACGTGATAGAGGGATGAGTGAGCTTGATGCTCAAATAGAATGAAAAATGGGATGTGTACACAATGAATCAGAGGAATTACCGGCAAGAATTGGATCAGACAATAAAAAAGCATGTAGAGGCAGGGCAGGTGCCCAGGCTTTTACTGCATAGCTGCTGCGCTCCCTGCAGCAGCTATGTGCTGGAATATCTTTCGGAGTATTTTTCTATTACAGTGTTTTACTATAATCCGAATATATTTCCGGCTGAGGAGTATGAGATGCGGGTGAAGGAGCAGGAAGCGCTGATCGAACGGCTTCCGGTTAAGCATAGGATTTCATTCCTGGAGGGCCCCTATGAGCAGGAACGGTTTTATGAGATGGCTAAGGGGCTTGAGAAGGAGCCGGAAGGAGGAGAGAGGTGCTTCCGCTGTTATCACCTGCGGCTTCTGGAGGCGGCACAGATGGCAAGGGCAGGCGGGTTTGATTATTTTACCACGACCCTTTCCATTAGTCCACTTAAGGATGCCCGGAAGCTTAATGAGATTGGGGAGAGGCTTGCCCGGGAGTATGGGGTGGCTTTTTTGAATAGTGATTTTAAGAAGCGGGATGGGTATAAGAGGTCTATTGAGCTGTCGAAAGAGTATGGGCTTTATCGGCAGGATTATTGTGGGTGTGTTTACTCGCTGCGGGAGAGGGAAAGGGATGTGGCTGAGCGGGAGGCTGTGTCCGTCTGAGAAAATGCCTCCCAGTACACGGCCTGCCTTTTCTCAGACGTTGTTACTTTCGCGTACAGTGTGGGGGTGCTTGAGATAAAGTGATTTTATGGAAATCTTGAACATGGGCAGGAGTTGTGTTATATTGAAAAAAGTGTAATTGTGAAGAAACATACAGTTGCAGGAAATTAGAATATGTGGAACCGTTTTGTGCATATTTGGGGTTAGGGAATATGGGAACGGTAGACGAAGAAAGATGAGGATATGAGTATGGCACAGCTTTGGGGAGGACGCTTTACTAAGGAGACGGATCAACTGGTCTACAATTTTAATGCGTCTATTTCTTTTGATAAGAGGTTTTATAAGCAGGATATGCTGGGCAGTATGGCGCATGTGCGGATGCTGGCGAAGCAGGGGATTCTCACGGAGGAAGAACAGGATGTGATCCTGGCCGGGATCGAGGGAATTCTCAAGGATGTGGAGTGCGGGAAGCTTGAGATCAGCGATAAGTATGAGGATATTCACAGCTTTGTGGAGGCTGTGCTGATTGACCGCATTGGAGATCCGGGGAAGAAGCTTCACACGGGGCGCAGCCGGAATGACCAGGTGGCTTTGGATATGAAGCTTTATACCAGGGATGAGATTTGTGAGATTGATGGTTTAGTGCGGGAGCTTCTTGTGGTTTTGCAGAGGCTGATGGAGGAGCATACGCAGACGGTGATGCCAGGCTTTACCCATTTACAGAAGGCGCAGCCTATTACGCTTGCCCATCATCTGGGGGCTTATTTTGAGATGTTTAAACGGGATCGGGGGAGGCTCTTTGATATCTATGAGCGGATGAATTATTGTCCTCTGGGATCGGGAGCCTTGGCAGGGACGACCTATCCTCTTGACAGGGAGTATACGGCGGAGCTTCTGGGCTTTGAGGGAGCTACGTTGAACAGCATGGATTCCGTAGCGGATAGGGATTATCTGATTGAGCTTTTGTCGGCCCTCTCTACGATTATGATGCATTTGAGCCGGTTTTCGGAGGAGATTATTATCTGGAATACCAACGAGTATCGGTTTGTGGAGATTGATGACGCCTACAGTACAGGAAGCAGTATTATGCCTCAGAAGAAAAATCCGGATATTGCGGAGCTGGTCCGGGGGAAGACGGGACGGGTGTATGGTGCGCTGATTTCCCTCCTTACTACAATGAAAGGGCTGCCCCTTGCCTACAATAAGGACATGCAGGAGGATAAGGAACTGACCTTTGACGCCTTTGACACAGTGAAGGGGTGTCTGGCCCTCTTTACGGGGATGCTGGATACCATGAAGTTCAACAAGCCTCAGATGGCGGCAAGTGCGAGAAACGGCTTTACCAATGCTACGGATGCTGCAGATTACCTGGTAAATCACGGGGTGCCTTTTCGGGATGCCCATGGGGTGATTGGACGGCTGGTGCTCTACTGTATTGAGCAGGGTAAGGCTATAGAGGAATTGAGTCTGGAGGAGCTTAAGGGCATCAGTCTGGTCTTTGAGGAGGATATTTATGAGGCTGTCAGTATGGATACCTGCGTGAATAAGAGGCTGACCCTGGGGGCGCCTGGGGAGAGGGCTATGGAGCAGGTGATTCAAAGGAACCGGGAGTGGCTGGAGGCGCATGGGAAATTAGTGGATTGATCATGGATATAGAGTGCTTTGAAAAGAATTAATTGCATGTTTGAAAAAACATTCAGTCCGATAGGTTCGGTTATTTATCAAATGCTATACTGGAAAACTGGTTCCATTAGGGTTGAAAACAGATTAAACAACAGATCTTGTACGCAAAATCACAAGGTCTGTTTTTGTTTGATGTGGAAGCGTGCTTTCTGACAATGCCTGTCCAAATCTGTCAAAAAATACAAAGAAATTTGACTAATCATAGATTTTTTTACATAAGTATGGTAAAGTGTTAAATAAATGAAATGGCAGGAAAACAGTAAATCTTGTTACAGCACCAGAAAGATTTGCGGAACTAGAAAACAGTAATCTTTTCTTTTAGATAAAGGGCACTGTGGAAAAGATTACGGAACTATATATAGAAAGAAAGGGAAAAGAGTGCTTATGTTAAGAAAAACATTTCAAGGAGGCGTGCACCCGGCGGACGGAAAGGAATTTGCCAGGAATGTGCCTTACCGCACCTATCTCCCCAAAGGAGATCTGGTTTTCCCGCTGAATCAGCATATTGGAAAGCCGGCCAGACCGGTGGTGCAAAAGGGGGATCTGGTTCTTGCGGGACAGCTTCTTGCGGAGGCAGACGGCTTTGTGTCGGCCAACATTGTCAGCTCCTGCTCCGGCAAGGTGAAAGCGCTGGAAAACCGCAAGACGGTAGCCGGTCTGTCCGTTCCCTGTATTGTGGTGGAAAATGACAGCAGCTATACCCTGGCCGACGGCGTTGGAGCAGAAACCGACGCTGCAAATCTCACAGGCCAGGAGATTCTGGATAAGATTAAGGCGGCGGGCATCATCGGCCTGGGAGGGGCAGGCTTCCCCACCCATGTGAAGCTGGCGCCGAAAAATCCCCAGGAGATCGAATACGTTATTGCCAACGGCGCAGAGTGCGAGCCCTATATTACCTGTGACGATCAGCTGATGCGAACCAAAGGCAGCGAGATTGTGGAGGGCCTGAAAATCATGCTGCGGCTGTTCCCCAATGCCGAGGGCGTGATTCTCATTGAGGAAAATAAGCCGGAGGCTATCAAGGCTATGGAGCAGGCTTGTGTCGGACAGGAGAGGGTCCGGGTTCAGGCAGTACAAACCAAGTACCCCCAGGGGGGTGAGCGTTCCATCATCAGTGTGGTGGCCGGGAAGCATTTGAAGCTTGGGATGCTTCCGGCGGACGCAGGCTGCGTGGTGGACAACGTAGCCACAGTCCATGCCATTTACCGGGCCGTGTGCAAGTCGGAGCCGGTGATGGAGCGGGGCTTTACGGTGTCGGGGGACGGGGTCAAGAGCCCCTGCAACCTGATGGTGCGGATTGGAACCAGCTTTTCGGAGGTCCTTCTGGAAGCCGGAGGCATCCCGGAGGGTGTGAAAGCCAAAAAACTTCTCTGCGGCGGCCCTATGATGGGCATTGCCCTAGCCTCCCTGGATGTTCCCATTTGCAAAAATAACAATGCGCTGACGGTTCTCTGTACGGACCCGGTGGAGGAGGCACAAAAGGCTCAGACTGCCTGCCTGCGCTGCGGGCGCTGCAATCAGGTCTGTCCTCTGGGGCTGACGCCGCAGATGATGGCTGTGGCTGCGGAGAAGAAAAATTATGAGCGCTATGAAAAGAAGCTGTATGGCCTGGAGTGTATTGCCTGCGGCTCTTGCACCTATATCTGCCCGGCAAAGCGGCCTTTGATGCAGCTCTTTAAGCAGGCAAAGGCTGAGATTATGGCAGCCAAGAGAAAATAGGGGGGCAAATATGATGAACGAATTATACAATGTTTCTTCCAGTCCGCACGTGAGAAACAGGCTGACTACGGGCAAGGCCATGTACCAGGTGATTCTGTCCCTGATGCCGGCCACCATATTTGGTATCTACCGATTCGGAACAGGGGCATTTCTGGTGATTGCGGCCTCGGTTCTCTCTGCGGTGCTCACGGAATATCTGTTTGACCGGATTACGAAGAGGCCCGGCACGGTGGGGGACGGAAGTGCGGTTGTAACGGGACTTCTTCTGGCTTTATGCCTCCCTGCCTATGAGCCTCTCTATGTACCCTGTTTGGGAAGCATTTTTGCCATTTTATTTGTGAAGTGCTTTTTCGGTGGTCTGGGGCACAATTTTATGAATCCCGCCCTGGCAGGTCGCTGCTTTCTGCTGATCTCTTTCAGCGGGGTGGTGGCTGATTTTTCCCTGGACGGAATGAGCTCGGCAACACCTTTAGAGGCGCTGGCCTCCGGGCAGCCGGTGGATGTGATGGATGCTTTCTTAGGGGTTGGAAATGGCGTAATCGGATGCTCCATTCTGGCCCTGTGTATCGGAGGCATTTATCTTTTGGCAGTCCGGGCTATTACCTATGAGATTCCTCTGGCAACTCTGGTGTCCTTTTCGGTGTTCCTGGCGCTGTTCGGCGGCCGTGGGCTGGACCTAGAGTTTATTGTGCTGCATCTGGTGTCCGGCGGCATTGTGATGGGGGCGCTGTTTATGGCGACGGACCCGGTGACCAGTCCGGTGACGCCCAAGGGACAGCTTATTTTTGGCTGCCTGATTGGTATCCTAAGCGGCATTTTCCGGGTGTACGGGAGTGCGCCGGATTCTGCCAGCTACGCCATTATTATTGCAAATATGGCAGTTCCCTTGATTGACGAGATTTCCGTTCCGGTGCCTTTTGGACTTCGAAAGCCCAGGGAGGGAAAGCGAGGGATTCCCAAATCTGCGATAATTCTCTGTGTGATTACCCTGATTGCGGGGGCGGCGCTTAGCAGTGTCTATGAGATGACGGAGGAGCAGATAGCGGTGCAAAAGGCAGAGGCAAAGGCGGCATCCTACCGGGAGGTGTGTCCCGACGCTGCGGAATTTTCCTATGATGAGGAAATCAATGGAGCTATCGAGGCCCTGGAGGGTGAGGTCTACGGCACAGACTTTGGCAAAGCCTATATCAATGAGGTGGCTGTGGGCGTGGACGCTGGCGGCGTACCGGTGGGCTATGTGATCAGTGCCACCAGCGGCGATGGCTTTGAGGGAAATGTCACCCTGTCGGTGTGCATTTTGACGGACGGAACGGTAAACGGCATTGCATTTACGGAGCTTAACGAGACCGCAGGCATGGGAATGCTCTGCGCTGAGGAGGCATTTAAGGGCCAGTTCGCAGGGGTGAATGTGGAGCGGTTTACCTTGAACAAGGCGGGAGATTCTACGGCGGACAATGAGATTGACAGTGTATCCGGCGCCTCCACCTCCTCCGGGGCGGTGGTCAATGCGGTGAATGCGGCTCTGGATTTCTTTGGGAAATACATCAAATAAGGGGGGAAAGAAATGAAACCGTGTATGGAGCGTATTTATAATGGTATTTTAAAGGAAAATCCAGCGCTGGTGCTAATGCTCGGCATGTGTCCCACCCTGGCGGTTACTACCTCGGCCATCAATGGATTTGGCATGGGAGTGTCCACCCTGGCGGTGCTGGTGGTGTCCAACCTGGTGATTTCCCTTTTGCGAAAGGTGATTCCTGACGAGGTCCGGCTTCCGGCTTATATTGTGATTGTGGCTTCCCTGGTTACGGTGGTGGAGCTTTTGACAGAGGCTTATGTTCCGGCACTTTACAGTGCCCTTGGAATCTACATTCCTCTGATTGTGGTGAATTGTATTATCCTGGGGCGGGCGGAGGCATTTGCCTCTAAGAATCCTCCCATGCTCTCTGCCATGGACGGCGTGGGGATGGGCCTGGGCTTTACCATTGCCCTGACGGTGATTGGACTTGTTCGGGAGCTTTTGGGGGCGGGTACGGCCTTTGGCTTTGAGGTGATGCCGGATTCCTTTGCGCCCATTGCTATTTTTATCAAGGCGCCGGGGGCATTTCTGGTGCTGATGATCATTATTATGATTATGAATGCGGTACATATCAATACCAGGGCAAATAAGGTGGTGGAGGGCTGCGACGGCTGCTGCGCCACATGTGCAAAGACCTGTGATACCGGGAAAGGAGAGAGCTAGAAAATGACTTCGCTGATTATGATTGTAATTTCAACGGCATTGATTAACAATGTGGTGCTGAACCAATTTTTGGGCATCTGTTCCTTTTTGGGGGTGTCCAGGCAGATTAAGACCTCCGCAAGCCTGGGGGGAGCGGTTATCTTTGTCATCACTATATCCTCTGCGGTGGCAAGCCTTTTGTATGATTTTGTTCTGGTTCCTCTGCATCTTACCTATCTGAAAACCATTGTATTTATTTTGGTGATTGCGGCGCTGGTGCAGATGGTGGAGATGTTTTTGAAGAAGACCTCACGGGCCGTTTATCAGGCGCTTGGCATTTACCTGCCTCTGATTACAACCAACTGTGCGGTTCTGGGCGTGGCCCTGACCAATGTGCAGAACGGCTACAATCTGCTGGAGAGCGTGCTGGCCGGCTTTGGAACGGCGGTGGGCTATACGGTTGCCATTGTGCTTCTGGCCGGCATCCGGGAGCGGATTGACGAGGATGTGATTCCTGCGCCCCTGCGGGGAGCGCCCATTGTGCTCCTCTGTGCGGTGCTGATGGCTATTGCGTTTATGGGGTTTGGAGGATTGTCATAAAACTGGAAGAGTCCAGCTAAGAAATGTCAAGCATTTTAAAAAAAATTCTGCTGGACAGCAAAGTCACAAAGGCGCACGAGAGGAACTTTTATGAGTGTCCTTTCGAATAAAAGTTTCTCTCATTACAGGTGTGTCGAAGTGACTTTGCCCTTTAGCGCTGTCGCGCAGCGACTTAGAATAGGAGGATAAGGATGGCTGGAATTGTAATAGCAACTCTCATTGTGGGAGTGATCGGGCTTTTGATTGGTGCCGCCCTGGTGGCTGCCGGAAAGAAGTTTTATGTGGAGGTTGACGAGCGGGAGGCCCTTGTCCGGGAATGCCTGCCGGGAAATAATTGCGGCGGCTGCGGCCAGGCCGGCTGTGATGCGGCTGCTGCGGCGATTGTAAAGGGCGAGGCAGAGGTGAATGTCTGCCCTGTCTGCAGCCAGGAGGCTGTTGAGAAAATCAGTGCAATTATGGGAGTGGACGCAGCAGCTACTGTGAAGAAAAGGGCTTTTGTCCGCTGCCTGGGGACCTGTGAGAAGACTTCCGTTAAATGCAATTATGTGGGGATTCACGACTGCCGTTCTGCGGTTCTGTCCGGTCTGTCGGTCTGGGAATGCGACTATGGCTGCCTTGGCTTTGGCTCCTGTGTGGAAGCCTGCGCTTTTGACGCTCTCCATGTCAAGGAGGGCGCGGCTGTGGTGGACCCGGAGAAGTGTACGGGCTGCGGCCGCTGTGCC
The DNA here is from genome assembly GCA_009917555.1 of bacterium 1XD21-13. Lineage (GTDB taxonomy): Bacteria > Bacillota > Clostridia > Lachnospirales > Lachnospiraceae > Laedolimicola. The sequence continues at coordinate 72,054 of QZDX01000014.1, forward strand.
GCTGTGTGTCCCAAGAATCTCATTGAGCTCATCCGCAGTGATACAAAGGCTGCCGTTGCCTGCTCCAGCAGGGCCAGAGGGCCGGAGGTGAAAAAGGTGTGCGCTGCAGGCTGCCTTGGCTGTAAGCTCTGCACGAAGCAGTGCGAGGCGGAGGCCATTCAGGTGGAGGGAAACCTGGCTCATATTGATTATGAGAAATGCGTGGGCTGTGAGAAATGTATGGAGAAGTGCCCGGCTAAGGTGATTGTGCGATTATAAGATATTAGGAAGTATTTAATCAGAAAAAGATACTGTTTGATAGATCCAAATAGATCATTGAACGGTGTCTTTTTACTTTTTGCTTTTCTGGAATTTTACATAGAAAAAATTATCGGGTTGTAGTACAATATAATTTAATCCAAAGAAATTTGCACCTTTGAAGGAGGAAGCTTTTATGAATCCCATGATTAAATATAGAGGTGGAAAATCGAAAGAGCTGTTGCATTTTACAAAACATATGCCAAAAGAATATTCGAGATATATAGAGCCTTTTTTTGGCGGAGGTGCATTATACTTTTATCTTCAACCAGAAAAAGCAATTATAAATGATATAAATTGTAAGCTATATGGTTTTTATAAAGAAATGCAGGAAAAATATCCGGAGGCAAGAATACAATTAGATAAATTACAAAAAGAGTATGAGAAGAATCAGAAAGAATATGAGGAATTAAAAGCAAAAAGCCCGGAAGAGAGAGTAGAAAATAAAAATGAGGCGTTGTACTATTTTATGAGAGATGCATTTAATCATAAAATTGAGACAGAATATTTGGATTCTGTCATATATTTTTTTATTAATAAAACGGCGTATTCCGGGATGATACGATATAATGCAAATGGAGAATATAATGTTCCTTTTGGAAGATACAAAAATTTAAATACGAAGCTTATAACAAATGAACATTTTAGTCTTTTGCAGAGGACAGAGATTTATAATTATGATTATTCGAAAATTTTTGATATGGCAGAAGTTGATGATTTTATTTTTTTAGATCCTCCATATGATTGTGTGTTTAGTGACTATGGAAATGAAAGTTATAAAGAAGGATTTGGGGAAGAAGAACATAGAAGATTGGCTAGTGATTTTAAAAACCTTTCATGTAAAGCATTATTAGTTATTGGAAAAACATCTTTAACAGAAGAATTGTATGGAAAATATATTGTAGAAGAATATAATAAATCTTATGCAGTAAATATAAGAAATAGATTTAAAGCGGATGCAAAGCATATTATAGTGACAAACTATCAGAATGGAGAAGCTGCATGGCTTATTTAAAAAGTAAGACTTTATTTTTTACAACATCACCTAGGACGCCATTAAAAATGATTCCGGAGATAGAGGTTCTTGAAAAACATTTTAAAGGTAAGGTGTGGAACGTAGATACACAGATAGAATTTATAAAAAGATTATCTGAGGGAAAGGACTTTAAAGGAGAAGGCTCTGCAAAGGAAATGGCATTTAGTGCCAGAGACCGTATTAATCGTGCGCCGAAGGCATTAGGGTTTGTTGATTTAAAACCAATAATAAATTTAACACAACCAGGGAAGCAGTTTATCAGCGGAAAAAGAACAGAAGAAATACTGCTGAGACAGTTATTGAAATTCCAACTTCCATCTCCTTATCATAAAGTGCCAGAACAATTTGAAGGAATATTTGGAGTAAAGCCATATTTAGAAATATTTAGATTAATTTATGAGTTGGGAACAATAAGCTTTGATGAACTGATGATATTTGGGATGCAATTAACACATTACTCGAAATTTGAAGAAATTGCAGATGGAATTAGGCAGTTCAGAAGGATGAAACTATATGCCAAATCAAGCTACAAAGTGTTTAGAGGAGAATACCTAAACAGGGAAGTAGAAAAGATATATCAGGATGATATACGGGAGGGGAATACACAAACAAGAGAATCTCAAGATAAGTCTTTAGATAAATTTATAAAGACAAAATCAAGGAATTTGAGAGACTATACAGATGCATGTTTTAGGTATTTACGTGCAACAGGTATGGTTGAAATATCTCAGAGAGGGCACTCGCTTTCGATAATGCCAGAAAAGAAAAAAGAGGTTGAGTTTTTTCTAAACCATGTAGATAGGAATCCGATTTACGTAGATGAAGAGGAAAAATATAAAGAATATTTATTTGATGCATCATTGCCGGTATTGTTTTCGGATGATAGAGTGCGTCTGCTTAAACAAGTTTCTGAGGTCGTTGGTTCGTTAGAAGATTTGACGGAAAAAACCACAGAGCAGTTGAAGGATAAGTTAGAAGAGGCTGTCCAAAACAAAAAAACTACAATTCTTAAACAACAAGTGATGGATTTAAAGACATACAAAGAATATAATGATGTAATGACAATATTTACTGATATTAAGTCAGATTCGTTATATGATGCTCCATTAATGTTGGAATGGAATACTTGGAGAGCCATGACTATGCTTGATGGTGGTAATGTTAAAGCAAATTTAAAATGGGATGATAGAGGGCAGCCGATGTCAACGGCCCAAGGAAATATGGCAGACATCATTTGTGATTATGGTGATTTTGGATTAGCAGTGGAAGTTACAATGCAATGTGGACAGAGACAGTATGAGATGGAAGGGGAGCCTGTTTCAAGGCATCTTGCTAAATTGAAGAAAGAAATAGGAAAAGAGGCATATTGCCTGTTCATTGCTCCCAAAATTAATGAATCCTGTATTGCTTATTTCTATGCGTTACATACCATGAATATAGCATTTTATGGTGGACAATCCATTATAGTGCCTGTGGAGTTAGATGTATTTATTAATATGGTTGAACAGTCATATAGGGCTGATTATGTTCCTGATTCAGCCCAGGTAAAAAATATTTTTGAATATTCGCTACAACAAGCAAAAATAGCGAAAGATGAAAATGAGTGGTATGCAAAGATTAAAGATAAGGTATTAAATTGGTTGTAAATCAGGAAAATAAATACTTGCATTTCCTATAAAAATGCGATAGGATACATAGAAAAAAGGCGGCAGTACAAGGAAGCCTGACAGACGTGTTTATTGAATGATTCCGGCTTTCCAGCCGTACGCCAGAGAAATAAGAGGAGAATATGAAAATGAGCGACAGATTGAGAGTCGGTATCCTTGGGGGTACCGGAATGGTGGGGCAGCGTTTTATTTCCCTGCTGGAGAACCACCCCTGGTTTGAGGTGGCAGCCATAGCAGCCAGCCCTAGAAGTGCAGGAAAGACCTATGAGGAGGCCGTAGGCGGGCGGTGGAAGATGACCACTCCCATGCCGGAGGCCGTTAAGAAGCTTATCGTTATGAATGTAAATGAGGTGGAAAAGGTTGCCGCAGAGGTAGACTTTGTATTCAGCGCCGTGGACATGACCAAGGACGAGATACGTGCCATTGAGGAAGCCTATGCGAAGACAGAGACACCGGTGGTATCTAACAACAGCGCTCATCGCTGGACACAGGATGTACCTATGATTATCCCGGAGATCAACCCGGAGCATGTGAAGATTATCGAGGAGCAGAAGAAGCGCCTGGGTACAAAGAGAGGCTTTATTGCCGTGAAGCCCAACTGCTCCATTCAGTCCTACACGCCTGCGCTGAAGGCGTGGGAGGAATTCGAGCCCTATGAGGTAGTGGCCACCACCTACCAGGCGATTTCCGGTGCCGGAAAGACGTTTAAGGACTGGCCTGAGATGGTGGAGAATGTGATCCCCTACATTGGCGGCGAGGAGGAAAAGAGCGAAAAGGAGCCTCTTCGTGTTTTAGGAACATGTGAGGATGGCCAGATCAAGCTTGCCAAGGAGCCGGTGATCACCTGCCAGTGTATTCGTGTTCCTGTGCTGAACGGTCACACGGCGGCCGTATTTGTGAAGTTCCGTAAAAAGCCAACCAAGGAGCAGCTGATTGAGAAGCTTAGAAGCTACCGGGGACTGCCCCAGGAGCTTGAACTTCCCAGTGCGCCGAAGCAGTTTATTCAGTACATGGAGGAGGATAACCGTCCTCAGGTGAAGCTGGATGTGGACTACGAGAGGGGCATGGGCGTTTCCATCGGAAGAATCCGGGAGGATCATGTGTACGACTGGAAGTTTGTAGGTCTTTCCCACAACACCGTCCGGGGCGCAGCCGGCGGAGCCGTTCTCTGTGCGGAGCTTTTGAAAGCCCAGGGGTATATTGGGGCTAAGGCTTAAGCTGTTGTATATAAAACTTCATTTTCGGGGATATTGCAAATATAATTTGCATATGCTATAATGCCAGTAGGCAAAAGACATCAATATTCACAAGGTATACAAAAAAGAACGAATCCCCGAAAGTATTGCGAGTACTTTCGGGGATTCTTCTTCTTTTACGGAGAAGTGAACCGTTTGGGCTTGGTTACTGTTTATTCATCTCCGTCAAGCCACTTGCACAGGTAGTAGGCGGCTACACTGGCCAATACGGAGAGAATGAAAGACATCAATATATTCACAGGCATACCCCCCTTTCTGTCACCAGTATCGGGGCGGTAACGGATTAAGTATATCATAACTATGCAGTTTTGCCAATTTACATAAAATAAATATTATGGAACTTAAAGCAGCAGGAGAATACTTGTGAGGCAGATAAATTGGAATACAATGAAAATGGTCATTCCTGTGGTAGGAATGGCCATTTGCCTGTTAAGCGGGTGCTTGCAGGGTAAAAATGATAATAACCAAAACAGGCAGGAGACAGCGGCAAGCCAGGATGCAGCAGGGAAAGGCGCAGGGCTGGAAGAGCTGGAGGACTGGAGAACAGAGGCACAAAGATCAGGCCGGCCGGAGCAAGAAGAAGCGTCAGATAAAGAGGCTTCCGGGGAAAATGAATCCTCCGAACTGACAGATCGGGAAGAGGAGCTGTCGGATTACCGCACCTGTATGTCCGGAACCATTGTGGAGCAGGAGCTTACACAGGAGGAGCTTTCGGCCCTTTTCTATGCACAGGAGATCCCGGAGGAGGTATTTGCCCGGATGAACGGCGTTTCCTATGTGGAAAATGAGGACATTGCCCTGGAGGATCTGCGCTATCTGCGTCTCTTGTATGTGGGCTTTGATGAGAAGACCCATGTGGGAGAGCTGGTGGTTCATGTATCCATTGCGGATACGATTCTGGAGATTTTTAAGGATCTCTATGAAAACGGCTACCAGATTGAAAAAATGTGCCTCATTGATGATTACGATGGAGATGATCACGCCTCCATCCTGGACAACAATACATCTGCCTTTAATTACCGGGTGGTGGAGGGCAGCAAAAAGCTGTCCCGCCATGCATACGGCCTTGCCATTGACATCAATCCTTTTTACAATCCATATGTGACCTATCCGGGCGGTGTAGAACATATTTCGCCGGAGGGCAGTGAGCCTTACGCAGACCGGGAGGCGGATTTTCCTCATAAGATTGGAAAGGACGGGGATCTGTGCTGGCAGCTCTTTTCCGAACATGGCTTTACCTGGGGCGGGGACTGGAAGAGCCTGAAGGATTACCAGCATTTTCAGATTTCGGAGTAAGGCGGATAGAAATAGTATTTGTTCAGGAAATGATGGCATAGAATCCAACAGAGGCTGGCGTATATTCTGCATGATTAGTCCGATTTACGAGCAGCCATCACACCAGGAGGATTTTTGTGGGCAGAAAAAGAAAAATTTCTTTCGTGATTCTATCATGTTTGATTTTACTGTTACTACTGATAGCTTTCAATACAAAGCTCAAAATCAGATCCTATGAGGTCTGTTCGGATAAAATCAGAGAACCGGTAAGGCTTGTCCTGATTACAGATTTGCATTCCTGTAAATATGGGGAGAATCAAAAAGAATTGATCGAAGCTATTGACAGGCAGAAACCGGATCTCATTCTGCTGGGCGGAGATATCTGTGATGACAAGATCCCCAATGATAATACAAAGGCCCTGCTTGGAGGGATTGCGTCTCGTTATCCCTGCTACTATGTGACAGGAAATCACGAATACTGGAGCAATCAGATTGATAAGATTCTGGAACTGTTTCTCTCCTACGGCGTGACCATTTTAAGCGGAAACAGTGACACCATAGAAATTCGGGGGCAGGCTCTTAATGTCTGCGGAATTTCCGATCCGGATATTGTGAGATATACGGACTCGTCCACGGGAGCCAGGGAGCAGCTTCAGGCTTTGGAGCATGTGCCGGACAACGGGCTTTATACCATTTTGCTGGCGCACCGGCCAGAATGGATAGATCTCTATGGAACCTATGATTTCGACCTTGTATTGTCCGGTCATGCCCATGGAGGCCAATGGCGCCTGCCGGGGCTTATCAACGGTGTGTTTGCACCGGATCAGGGGATGCTTCCCAAGTATGCCGGAGGAAAGTATGGAGTGAATGGTACAACTATGATTGTAAGCCGGGGACTGGCACGTGAGAGTACATCCGTTCCGCGAATATTTAACCGGCCGGAGCTGGTTGTGGTGGATCTGGTTCCGGGAGAGGTGGAAGCTATAGAATTGCAGGAATGAATACGGATGCAAAAATAGGAACAAAAATATAAAGCATAAATTTTGAAAAACTACTTGCAGGACTGCCCTGACGTATGATAGGATAAACCTATCCGTTAGGGCAGTTCGCCGTTTTTCCCATTTTTACTTGACAGAAGAAGAAAAATATAATAGTATAGTAACCAGAAAACGAACAAACATTCGCAAACAAGTGTTTGCGTTTAAAGCAAGGAGAATAAGATGGTAAAAGAAGAAAAGCTAAAAGCATTGGATGCAGCACTGGGACAGATTGAGAAGCAGTTTGGAAAGGGAGCTGTCATGAAGCTGGGAGACAGAGGAGCCCACATGCAGATTGAGACAACGCCCACCGGCTGCCTGAGTCTGGACATGGCATTAGGCCTGGGAGGTGTTCCCAAGGGAAGAATTATTGAGGTCTATGGACCGGAATCCAGTGGTAAGACGACAGTTGCCCTGCATATGGTAGCGGAGGTTCAGAAGCGCGGCGGAATCGCAGGCTTCATTGACGCAGAGCACGCTCTGGACCCTGTCTATGCCAAGAATATCGGCGTGGACATTGACAATCTGTACATATCCCAGCCAGACAACGGCGAGCAGGCTCTTGAGATTACGGAGACTATGGTGCGTTCCGGTGCGGTAGATATTATTATTGTAGACTCCGTGGCGGCGCTGGTGCCAAAGGCAGAGATTGACGGAGACATGGGAGATTCCCATGTGGGCCTGCAGGCAAGGCTGATGTCCCAGGCTTTGCGGAAGCTGACGGCTGTTACCAGCAAGTCCAACTGTACGGTGATTTTTATCAACCAGCTCCGTGAGAAGATCGGCGTAATGTTCGGCAATCCTGAGACTACCACAGGAGGTCGAGCACTGAAATTCTATTCTTCCATCCGTTTAGACGTGCGCCGTGTGGAGACCTTGAAGCAGGGAGGCGAGATGGTAGGAAATCGTACGAAGATTAAGGTTGTAAAGAATAAGATCGCCCCTCCCTTTAAGGAGGCGGAGTTTGATATTATGTTCGGCGAAGGGATTTCCCGTGAAGGAGACATTCTGGATCTGGCAGTGAATACAGGCGTAGTGAATAAGAGCGGAGCCTGGTATGCCTACAACGGAGAGAAGATCGGCCAGGGCCGTGAGAACGCCAAGACCTATCTGCGTCAGAATACGGCCGTATGCCAGGAGATTGAGGAGCGTGTGCGGGAGGGCTTTGGCCTGGACTCCGCGGTGATCCCGGAGGAAAAGCCGGCAGAGGAGCCGAAGGAAAAGAAGGCAAAGGCGGCTGCTGAAAAATAATGGATGAGTTAACACGGGCAAAGCATCGGGCGCTTTATCTGCTGGAACATTGTGATCGGACGGAACAGGAGCTTCGCACCAAATTAAGTCGGAATTATGAGCCGGAAACTGTGGAGGAAGCTATCCGCTATGTAAAGCAGTATGACTACATTGATGATAAGAGATATGCCATCAATTATCTAAAGAGCCGCTGCCAGGTAAAGAGCCGCCGGCAGGTGGAGCAGGAGCTTCTCTATAAAAAAGGAATTTCTCGTGACATATTGGAGGAAGTCGGTCAGGAATTTGAGGAGCCGGATGAAAGGCTTTTGATCCGCAGATGGATGGAGAAGAAGCATTACTTCCCGGAGAAAGCTACCAGAGAGGAACAGCGCAGGTTTTATCAGTTTCTGATGCGCAGAGGCTTCGAGAGAGAGGATATACTGCGGGAGCTACGAGGAGAAGAGAGGGAGTAGCTTTGTGTGCCAGTAACTGTTGCGCACAAATTTACGCACAAATTTTGCGGAAAAAAATCAAGTTTACTTGACACAATGCAAAAAACAGTATAGAATTTAAATGTTGTATTTGTACAATGAAAACTAAATAAGGAGGTGCTCCTGTGCCGGTTGTTTGGATATTGGCAACTGCACTGGTGTGTTGTGTAGGAACAGCCTTTGTGACAGTGTATGTGCGTAAGACCACCATAGAGAAAAAAGTGGGCAACGCAGAGGAAAAAGCAAGGGAAATCATAGACGATGCATTAAAGGTTGCAGAACGGTCCAAGCGTGAGGCTTTGCTGGAAGCGAAGGAAGAGTCGCTGAAGACAAAGAACGAGTTGGACAAGGAAACAAAGGAACGCAGGGCGGAGCTTCAGCGTTATGAGCGCAGAGTTTTATCTAAGGAAGAAGCATTGGATAAAAAATCAGAAGCGTTAGAGCGTCGGGAAGCAAGCTATGCGGCAAAGGAAGAGAAGCTGGCGAAGCAGTCTGCAGAGATTGAACAGCTTCATTCAAAGAGAGTACAGGAACTAGAAAGAATCTCTGGTTTGACCTCCGAGCAAGCAAAAGAGTATTTGTTAAAGACTGTTGAAGACGAAGTAAAGCATGAAACCGCTGTGCTGGTCAAGGAACTTGAAAGCAGAGCAAAGGAAGAGGCCGATAAAAAGGCGAAGGAATATGTTGTAACGGCGATTCAGAAGTGTGCTGCGGATCATGTGGCGGAGACAACCATTTCGGTTGTTCAGCTTCCGAATGATGAGATGAAGGGAAGAATCATTGGCCGAGAGGGTCGGAATATCCGGACTCTGGAGACAATGACCGGTATTGACTTGATTATCGACGATACACCGGAGGCAGTCATACTGTCAGGCTTTGATCCCATTCGCCGTGAAGTGGCGAGGATTGCGCTGGAAAAATTGATTGTGGATGGCCGTATTCATCCGGCCCGCATCGAGGAGATGGTAGAAAAGGCGCAGAAGGAAGTAGAAGTGATGATTCGCGAGGAGGGAGAGGCAGCTGCCCTTGAGGTAGGTGTCCACGGAATCCATCCGGAGCTCATCAAGCTTCTGGGAAGAATGAAATTCCGGACCAGCTATGGTCAGAATGCATTGAAGCATTCCATCGAGGTAGCTCATCTGGCAGGCTTACTGGCAGGAGAGGTCGGTGTGGATGTGCGTATGGCGAAGAGAGCCGGACTTTTACATGACATCGGAAAATCCATCGACCACGAAGTAGAGGGATCACATATTCAGATAGGTGCTGATCTGTGTAAGAAGTACAAGGAATCAGCAACTGTCATCAATGCAGTGGAGTCACATCATGGGGATACGGAACCGACCTCTTTGATTTCTTGTCTGGTACAGGCAGCTGATACCATTTCAGCAGCAAGACCGGGGGCGAGAAGAGAGACCTTGGAGACGTATACCAACCGATTAAAACAGTTAGAGGATATCGCCAATGGATTTAAGGGCGTAGACAAGTCTTTTGCGATTCAAGCAGGTAGAGAGATTCGTATTATGGTAGTTCCGGAGCAGGTAGATGATGCTGCTATGGTATTGCTGGCGAGAGATATCTCCAAGCAGGTTGAGGCTGAGCTGGAATATCCAGGCCAGATTAAGGTAAATGTTATTCGGGAAAGCCGAGTGACGGATTACGCAAAGTAGAAAACTCAAAAAGAGGCTGTCGCAAGATGTGGCAGTCTCTTTTTAGAATTTGAGGTTCTGCGGAACTGGAAACAGCAGAACGAAAACGAAAGGAGCGCAATGGCAGAGATAGGTTTTATTGGAATGGGAAATATGGGCTACGCAATTCTAAAGGGAGCATTGAAGGTATTTCCGGCAGACTCCTTTGTGTTTACGGCAAAAACGGCCAAGACTAGGCAGAGGGTACATATGGAGACAAAAGTCACCTATGTAGAATCCAATGCGGAGTGCGCCAATTCCTGCAAATATGTAGTGCTGGCGGTCAAGCCGCAATATTATCCCATTGTTTTGAAGCAGATACGTTATGCAGTAACACCAGAGCATGTGGTAACTTCCCTGGCTCCAGGAATCACCATAGCTTCCTTAAAGGAGGTTCTCGGGTCGGATCGAAGAATTATCCGTGCAATGCCCAATACACCAGCACTTATTGGGGAGGGTATGACTGGCCTGAGCTTTCGGCCGGAGGAATTTTCGGAGGAGGAGCTTGCCGTGATACATAAGCTTTTTGAAGCGATAGGAACCTGCGCCGATGTGGAGGAGCACTTGATGAGCGCAGTAGTCTGTGCCAGTGGAAGCTCCCCCGCTTATGTTTATCAATTGATTGAGGCTCTGGCAGACGGAGCGGTAAAGTATGGAATGCCCAGAGAGCAGGCATATCTTTTTACGGCTCAGGCAGTGGCCGGAGCAGCCAGGATGGTTTTGGAGACAGGCGAGCATCCGGCAGTGCTTAAGGATAAGGTGTGCTCTCCTGGGGGTACCACCATAGCAGGTGTTGCGGCTTTGGAGGAATACGGATTGAGAAATGCGGTACTGAAGGCCTGTGATGCCTGCTACGAGAAATGTGAGTCCATAAAGTAATATGCTGTTGGAATGGAAGCGGGAAACCTCTCATACATTGATTAGTGTATGGGAGGTTTTTTGTATGAAAATTAAGGGTGTAGAGCTGAAAAATATAACCATCCGGCCGCTGCAGCTAAAGGCCTTAGGGTTTCGGCAGGCCAGGCCGGTAAAGTCTGTAAAATTCCAAAGCCGGTATCTGAAAAAAAGCGGCGGCGTAAAGGCTGCAAAGGAGAGCTGGTTTCAGGGAAAGGATTTTTTCCTGACCCTCTTTTTGTCAGGCTTTGTCCTGGGAGTACTGTATATTACAGTTTTCGGCAAGGAAGCCGTTCATCACACATCCCTCTTAAGCCCATACTTTTTTTCAAAATATGAGCGGTTGGAATTTGCTCCGGAGGAGTTGTTTCTTTACACCCTGAAATCTCGTCTTTCCACCTTTTTTCTACTTTGGCTGGCAGGGCTTACCATTCTTGGAGCCCTGGCGGTTTATGGATATCTGTTTTGGATAGGTGCGGCCCTTGGGATCACCATGACGACAGCAGCCATGAAAATGGGCCTTATGGGAATCGTGCTGTGCATAGCCAGTGGCCTTCCTCACTTTATTCTTTACATTCCGTCAGTATATTGGATTTTGAAACAAATTTGTGAAATGTCAGGAAATCAGGAGCACAAATTTCGCCAATGGAACAATGGAAGAAAGCAGTTTTTTTCTTATCTCCTGGTTGGAGCCCTTGGAATAGCGCTTTTATTTGCCGGCGCTTTTTTGGAAAGCTATGTGAATCCATTCTTTTTGCGGCCATTTTTGAAAAGAATCTAAAAAATAAAGTTTGCCGGAAATATAAAATTATAAATTACAAAATTTTTTTAAAAATCTTTTACAAGATTTGGTGGTCTCTTAAAAAGAAGAAAACCAGATGTTGTATAAATGCCGAAAAACCTTGATTTTACAAGGGATTAGAGTAAAAAATGCCCATTGCTTTTCTGCTTTTTTCTTACTATAATGGTAAACATGACGGGTGTTTTGACACTATGATTGTGTAATTTGAGGGCGGAAGTTTTATGGAACAAGAGATTAAAGGGTTTGTGTCTTATTTGCATGACGTAAAGAAGACATCACAGAATACGGAGCTCTCTTACCAGAGAGATCTGATGAAGATGATGCGTTTTCTTCGGACACAGAAGGTGGAGAAGTCAAAGGATGTAACGGAAACGAATTTGAATTCCTACATTTTGGATTTGGAGAAAAAGGGGATGGCGGCGGCTACCGTATCCCGCAATATTGCCTCTATGAAGGCATTTTATCTGTACATGCTGAAAAATGGGGAAGTAACCATCGATCCGGCGGAGCATTTGAAGGCGCCAAAGGTAGAGAAAAAGGTGCCGGATATTCTGTCTGTGGAAGAGATGGAGCGCCTTTTGGAGCAGCCAGGTACCCATATGGCTAAGGGGCTTCGGGATCGGGCTATGCTGGAGCTTTTGTATGCTACGGGCATTCGTGTGACGGAGCTGATTTCTCTGCGCCTGGAGGATGTGAACTGGAAGCTGGACTATATCATTTGCCGGGATCGGAATAAAGAACGGATCATTCCCTTTGGGACTAAAGCCAGGAAAGCATTGGATCAGTATATGCAGTCAGCCAGAGAAGAACTGATAGGGGACAAGGAGTGCGAGATGCTGTTTCCCAATTGCTCTGGCGAGAGCATGAGCCGTCAGGGGTTTTGGAAGCTCTTGAAGCAGTATGTGAAGCAGGCGGGGATTCAGATGGAGATTACCCCTCATACCCTGAGACATTCCTTTGCGGCTCATCTGGTGGATAACGGAGCAGATTTACATATGGTGCAGGAGATGCTGGGACATTCGGATATTTCTACCACCATGATGTACGCGGTACGGACCAGGGAGCTGTATGCCAAGGCGCATCCAAGAGGATAAAGAAGAAAAGAATTGCAGATATTGTTTGTGTAAGAAGCTCTGTGCGGATAAAAAAGCGTCCGCACAGATTTTTTTCGTGACTTTTTGAAGGTCTTGTATTATGATAAGAGCCGGGAGTATGAAAAGTGAAATATTACGGAAGTGACTTTACCCTTTAATGCCGTCGCGCAGCGACTATAGATAGCCAGCTAAGACATGTCAAGTGTTTATGAGAAATATTTTTTGCTGGATGGTAAAGTCGCAAAGATGCACGAGAGGAACTTTTATGAGTGCCCTTTCGAATAAAAGTTTCTCTCATTACAGGTGCATCGAAGTGACTTTACCCTTTAGTGCCGTCGCGCAGCGACTTAGATAGGAGGAAAAATGGGAATCAAATTTGTACAGGAGCTGCCAAGCCCTGAAAAAACTCGAGAAATGTATCCGGTGCCGCCTCAGGTGGCAGAGATAAAGAAGAAACGGGACGAAGAGATCCGCAAGGTATTTACGGGAGAATCAGATAAATTTTTGGTGATGATTGGACCCTGCTCCGCGGATAATGAGGAGGCGGTCTGTGATTATGTGCGCCGCCTGGTGCCTGTTCAGGAGAAAATTAAGGACAAGGTGATTATTATTCCCCGCATTTATACCAACAAGCCCAGAACTACGGGAGAGGGATATAAGGGGATTATGACCCAGCCGGACCCAGAGAAGAAGCCGGATCCCCTGGCCGGGATTGTTGCCCTTAGAAAGATGCATATTCGGGCCATTGAGGAGACGGGACTGACGGCGGCGGACGAGATGCTGTATCCGGAGAACCTCAGGTATGTGACAGACTTTTTGTCTTATATTGCCATTGGAGCGCGGTCGGTGGAGAATCAGCAGCACAGGCTGGTGTCCAGCGGGATTGATGTGCCCGTAGGGATGAAAAATCCCACCAGCGGCGGCTTTAGCGTGATGCTCAATTCGGTGTATGCAGCCCAGCAGGAGCATACGTTTATTTATAGGGATTGGGAAGTGAAGACGGATGGGAATGAGCTGGCCCACGCGGTGCTGCGTGGTTCTGTGAATAAGCGGGGCGTGTCTCTGCCGAATTATCATTATGAGGATCTGCAGCTGCTTTTGGAGCTTTACAATGAGAGGGAGCTAAAAAATCCGTCTTGTATTGTGGATGCAAATCATAGCAATTCCAATAAGCAGTTTAAGGAGCAGATTCGGATTGTGAAGGAGGTGCTTCACAGTCGGTCCTGCTCCGGGGATATTCGAAGGCTGGTGAAGGGGGTTATGATTGAGAGCTATATTGAGGAAGGGTGTCAGGGGATTCATGATCATATTTATGGGAAGTCTATTACGGACCCCTGCCTTGGATGGAAGGATTCGGAGGCGCTGCTTTATGAGATTGCGGAGCGGTGTTGATTGAATGGCATGAACGGGAGGCTGTCTGCCTCTGTTGGACATTGTCTTGCTATGTTATTGATGGTTTTTAGTGGTTTGAGACAATGTTCACCAGATTCAGACAGCCGTCCGTGAAAAGCCGGACACCTGATATCGGAAAAGCTCACGGGCCATTTTGCGCCATTCTCTATTTACGTTTTGAGTTTTCGTTCCTCTTTTAGGGCGTTGGTGTTGAGGAGGGATACGAATAGCTGGTTGGCCAGGATGCCCCACAGATAGCCCTGGATTCCGAAGCGGGGGACGCAGGTCAGGATGAAGAAAATTCGTATCATGACGCCGATGAGGTTGTTGATGAAGCCGGTGGCGGTTCGTCCCAGGCCGTTTAAGATGCTGTGGAGGGTGCTGTTCAGGTATAAAAAGGGGCAGATCCAGGCCAGGGTGATGATGAAGTCGCCGGCCATTTCGCTTTTGAAGAAGAAGCGGCCTAAGTGCTTTCCTGTGAGGAGGAAGAAGCAGGTGCAGGCGATGCCTAAGGGGAGGCAGAAGGCGATGGTTTTTCGGATGGTGCGGGCTATTTGATTTTTATTTCCGGCGGCCTGGGATTCGGAGACGGCAGAGAGAAGCATGACGGAGACGGCGTTGGTGAGGACGCTGGGGAACTGGATGAAGGCCATGGCCATACCGGTGAGGGTGCCGTAGACGCTTAGGGCCCGTTCGGTACTTAGGCCGTACTGCTGGAGGGTGAGGGGAAGCAGGATAGCCTCTGCGCTCCCTAGGAGGTTCATGCAGACGCGGTTGGCGGAGACAGGGGCGGCTTCCAGAAACATGCGCTTTGCGAAGGCTTGTACGGGAAAGCCTGTGGCTTTTTGAGTATGGCTTCGCAGGCTTTCGGATGAGATGGCGAAGAGGCCGAAGAGCATGGAGGCGAATTCGCCCAGTACCAGACCTATAACGGCTACTGCAGGAGAGAGGGCTTTTCCCTCTTCTAAGGAAACCTGGTAAATGATGTAGACGGCTGCTACCCGCACTATCTGCTCAAAGAGCTGGGCGCAGGCCGGGACGGCTGTTTTCTGAAGGCCATAGTAGTAGCCGCTGATACAGGAATGGCAGGCGCCAAAGGGCACCGTGACGGACATGATGCGCAGCAGATTGGCGCAGCGTGCCTCGTGGAGCAGATGTACGGCAAGAAAATCAGCGTTGGTATAGACCATAAATGAGGTGAAGAAGGACAGGGATAAGGACATAGCCAGGCCGATCCACAGGATGGAACGGGCCTGGTCTTTTTTTCCCCTGGCCATTTCGCCCGATACAAAGCGTGAGATGGCGATCTCGATACCGGCGGTGGTAAATGCATAGCAGACGCCGTAGATGGGAAATATCATCTGATAAATGCCGATTCCTTCGGCACCGATGGTGCGGCTTAGGAATATTTTATAGAAGAAGCCGATAAAACGGCTGACAAGGCCGGTGAGGGTGAGAATGAGAGTTCCGGCAATGATGGGATGTTTTTGCTTTTTCATGGGGCTTCCTGTTTTTCGGGAGTTTATTTTAATATATTCCAAGGAGGTTCTTGACAGAACTTTTGGGAGATGGTATTATCTAGTTGAAATCCGAGTAAAATACTCGGAATTAAGCGAGGAAGGGCAGGTTTCTTATTGACGGTGCAGCGGCACGTTCATAATGGAACGGACAGCACACCAGAAATGGGAGGTGATTCTATGAAGCTATCAACGAAGGGAAGATATGGACTGCGGGCGCTGATAGATTTGGCAGTATACAGTGAAAATGAGACGGTTTCCATTGCCAGTATTGCCTCCAGGCAGAATATCTCGGAGAGCTATCTGGAACAATTGATTGCAAAGCTTCGGAAGGCGGGACTGGTGACCAGTGTCCGGGGGGCCGGAGGAGGCTACAAGCTGGCGAAGCCGGCGGAGGAAATATCGGTAGGCGATATTCTGAGAGCTCTGGAGGGAAATCTGGACCCGGTGGAGTGCCCGGGACTTAAGGAGGAGAGTGCCTGCGATGGATCGGAGTTTTGCGTGACCAAGTATGTGTGGCAGCAGATCAATGACAGCATCAATCAGACCGTAGACAGGATTTCTTTGAGCAGGCTGGTAGAAGAGAGTAGAAATGTGGGAAATAAGGGAGGGAGCGCTGTGAGCTCCTGCTGTAATAATTAATAAAAGATGTGGAACTAGTAATACCCCAGCTGACAAATGTCAAGCATTTATTTTAGAAACATTTGTTGCTGGACAGCAAAGTCACAAAGGCGCACGAGAGGAACTTTTATGAGTGTCCTTTCGAATAAAAGTTTCTCTCATTACAGGTGTGTCGAAGTGACTTTGCCCTTTAGTGCCATCGCGCAGCGATTTCAAATAGGAGGACAGTATGAAAAAATTGATTTATCTGGACAATGCGGCCACGACAAAGACGGCCCCGGAGGTGGTGGAGGCCATGCTTCCTTATTTTACGGAGCATTTTGGCAATCCATCCAGTGTATACGGCCTGGCGGCGGAGAGCAAAAAGGCGGTAACGGAGGCAAGGGAGATCATCGCCAAGGCTCTTGGAGCAGGCGTGGAAGAGATCTATTTTACGGCCGGGGGCAGTGAGGCGGACAACTGGGCATTGAAGGCTACGGCGGAGAGCTATCGCAATAAGGGAAGGCATATCATTACCACGCGGATTGAGCATCACGCTATTCTTCATACCTGTGAGTGGCTGGAAAAAAATGGGTTTGAGGTTACTTATCTGAATGTGGATGAGAACGGTGTGGTGAAAATGGAAGAGCTTCAAAAAGCCATTCGGCCGGACACTATTTTAATCTCGGTTATGTTTGCAAACAATGAGATTGGCACGCTGGAGCCCATCCGGGAGATTGGGGAATTGGCTCATGAGCGGGGAATTTTATTCCACACAGACGCGGTGCAGGCTTTCGGACATGTGCCCATTGATGTGGATGAGTACCATATTGACATGCTGAGCGCAAGCGGTCACAAGCTGAACGGCCCGAAAGGAATAGGTTTCCTCTATATCCGCAAGGGCTTGAGGCTGCGATCTTTTATCCACGGCGGCGCCCAGGAGCGGAAGCGCCGGGCCGGAACTGAGAATGTTCCGGGAATCGTGGGCTTTGGCAAGGCTGTGGAGCGGGCTATGGCCACCCTAGAGGAGCGGACCGGAACCGAGCGGAAGCTTCGGGACTATCTGATTGACCGGGTACTAAAGGAGATCCCCTATACACGGCTTAACGGACATAGAACCAGTCGCCTGCCCAACAATGCCAATTTCAGCTTTCAGTTTATAGAGGGGGAATCCCTGCTGATTATGCTGGATATGGAGGGGATCTGCGGTTCCTCAGGATCGGCTTGCACCTCTGGTTCTCTGGACCCGTCCCATGTGCTTCTGTCCATTGGACTGCCCCATGAGATAGCTCATGGCTCTTTGCGGCTCACCTTGAATGAAGAGATTACAGAGGCGGATCTGGACTTTGTGGTAGAGCAGCTAAAGAGAATCATCGAGCGCCTGAGAAGCATGTCGCCGCTGTATGAGGATTTTATGCGGAAGTGACTTTACCCTTTAGTGCCATCGCGCAGCGACTATAAACAGTAATATCCCTCACAGTGCACAAATCAATTTACAGGCACAGTTTTTGTGACTGGAAATTGATTTCATACAGGTGTACTGGGAGGGATATTACGGAACTGGAATAGGAGGAATAGATTGATGTACAGTGAAAAAGTAATGGATCATTTTCAGAATCCCCGGAATGTGGGAGAGATTGAGAACGCCAGCGGCGTCGGAACCGTAGGAAACGCAAAATGCGGCGATATTATGAGAATCTACCTGGATATTGACGACAATGGCGTCATCCGGGATTGCAAGTTTAAGACTTTTGGCTGCGGTGCGGCTGTAGCCACCAGCAGCATGGCCACGGAGCTGGTAAAGGGAAAGACGGTACAGGAAGCCTTACAGGTAACCAACAAAGCCGTTATGGAGGCCCTGGACGGTCTGCCTCCGGTGAAGGTCCATTGCTCCCTTTTGGCAGAGGAAGCCATCCATGCGGCCCTCTGGGATTATGCAGAGAAGAACGGCATCAAAATTGAGGGCCTCAAAAAGCCCAAGTCCGATATCCATGAGGGCGAGGAAGAGGAACAAGAGGTTTATTAAAGAAATCATCACAGGGGGGATAAGAAATGAACGTATTTAAAGAAATGGTTTGCTCTGTGGGAAGGCCGTCCGCCTACCCAGAGTTTTTGAAAAATAAGAAAGGGAAAATCTTTGGCTATGGAATGCTGCTGATGCTGTTTTATTTCCTGCTGAGTACCATACTTCCCTTTCTGGTTTTTCAGCTGCGTACAGGAGGGATAGGCAAGATTGTCAATGAGGCTCTTCCGGATTTTGAAATGTCAGACCGGGGCTTCTGGATAGAGGAGCCGTTTTACTATGAGGACGGCAATTCCTATTTTGAGCTGGATTCGGATCACTATTTTGATGAGGAGGCAGCCTACCAGTTTTCCGCAGGGTATCAGAATATGCTTCTGGTAGATGAGGAGAAGCTGATTGTCAAGAGCAACGGACAGGTGCAGACACTCTATTTCTATATGCTGGAGAGCGGAACCTATTTCAGCAAGCAGAGTATTTTGGCGATCATTCCCATGATATATCTTCTTCTGATTCTGGGTCTGATATTCTACTTTGCATGGATTACGGCCCTGTTCTTCTTCGGCGTGCTGATGGTGAGCCTTGTGGGGATGATTCTGAATGCAATTCTCAAGACAGAGCTGACCTTTGGGCAGATTTTTATACTGGGTATTTACGGGAGGACGCTGCCGCTGTTCTTTAAGGGCCTGGTGCTCAGATTTTTCAATTCCACCGTAGTTCCCATTCATATACCATATTTTTGGGTGATTAACTTTGGCGTGACCCTGGTGTACATGTTCCTGGCTATGAGACGGATTGGAGAGCAGAGGGTACACAATATGCAATACACATATCAGCAGCCCTATCAGCAAGGAATGTATCAGCAGGGCGGTTACGGACAGAATGGCTATCAGCAGGACCCGTACCAGCAGAACCCGTACCAGCAGAACATATATCAGCAGAATCCCTACAATCAGGATTATCAGGGACAGAGTGGTTATTATGGGCAGAGGGACAGTCAAGGCCAGGAAAACAGCCGGAATGATTACGGGGAGCATTGATAGATCAATTTAACAATTAAGGAAGGCATAAGGAACAAGGATCAGTGAGCAGAAAAGAAAGAGTAGTGGTAGGAATGTCTGGCGGCGTGGACTCCTCTGTGGCCGCTTGGCTCTTAAGGGAGCAGGGCTATGAGGTCATCGGCGTCACCATGCAGATCTGGCAGGATGAGGAAGAAGAGGCCCTGGAAGAAAATGGAGGCTGCTGCGGCTTAAGCGCAGTGGAGGATGCCAGGCGCACAGCCCAGCTTTTGAATATCCCTCATTATGTAATGAATTTTAAGGCGGAATTCAAGCAGTCTGTCATGGATTACTTTGTAGCAGAGTATCTGGCAGGCCGCACCCCCAATCCCTGTATTGCCTGCAACCGCTATGTCAAGTGGGAGGCTCTTTTGAAAAGAAGCATGGAGATCGGAGCCGACTACATTGCCACCGGACATTATGCCCAAATCCTGCGTCTGGAAAATGGGCGTTATTCCCTGGCCCGCTCCGTGACAGCCGCCAAGGATCAAACCTATGCCCTTTACAGCCTGACCCAGGAGCAGCTTTCCCATACCCTGATGCCTGTGGGAGCCTATTCCAAGGAAGAGATCCGAAAAATGGCGGAACAGGCGGGCTTAAGTGTGGCAAAGAAGCCGGACAGCCAGGAGATCTGCTTTGTGCCAGACCAGGATTATGCAGGCTTTATCGAGCGTACCACCGGAAAACCCTCACCGGAGGGCAACTTTGTAAAAGAAGACGGAACCATATTGGGACGCCACAAGGGAATCATTCACTACACCATCGGACAGCGCCGTGGCTTGGGACTTCCTATGGGACGGCGGGTGGTAGTCACAGAAATACGCCCCGAAACCAATGAGGTGGTAATCGGAGAGCAGGAGGATGTATGGACCGATTGGCTTCTTGCGGACAGGCTTAACTGGATGTCAGTCCCCGGCCTTGCGGGAGAGCGGGAGGCAGTGGCAAAGATCCGCTATAACCATACAGGGACCCCCTGTACCATTTGGGAAACAGCCCCGGATCAGGTAAGAGTTTTCTTTCACGAGCCTGTGCGGGCCGTGACACCGGGACAGGCTGTGGTCTTTTATGACGGCGAGTGCGTACTGGGAGGCGGAACTATTTTGAATGCATTGTAAATGGTTTGGATTGTGATCGGCAAAGAAACTGAGTTAAGAATCTACAACACCTAATAAATTATTATTGAACCACAAACAGCTCCGGGTCAGAATTTACTCCTCCTTCCAGGCGTGTTAGCTCTCTGAGCGGAGCATGGAAGGAGGAGTAAATTCTGACCCGGAGCGTCCCTTATACCATTACATTTCCAAGTTATCCCAACCGTACAAACACAGGCTCCCTCCCCCGAAACAAAGTAAAATACCGAAACCCACAACCCCGCAAAACCTCCTGCGCCTCACCCATAAAGCTCCCCACATATTCCACTGCATGAGCATCCGACCCCATAGTCACAATCTCCCCTCCAAGCTCCCGATATCTTCTCAAAACCTCAGGACAAGGATTCGGGCATCCAAGCCCAGCCTTATACCCGCCTGTATTCACCTCGATCCCCTTCCCGCGAGAAATCAAAAACCTCAAAATCTCATCCATCAAATCCCCATAATCCCCATAAAAAAATCTCCGCGGCTCCAAAGGCGCATACCGCACAATATAATCCAAATGCCCATAAACATCGAAATCATCAAAGGCCCTCATATTCTCCAAAGTAACCTCTAAAAACCTCCGAATTCCATCCTTAGGCGTACACTCCTCCCAGAAGGAGGCATAATAGGGGTCTTCCCCATCCACCAAATGAGTAGACCCAATAACAAAATCAAAATCAAAACGCCCCACATAATCCCGGTAAAGCTCCCCAAGCTGCGGCTGCAACCCCAGCTCCACCCCGAATCCAATATCAATCTGTCCCTCATAATCTGAGCGAAGCTTCAAGATCTGTTTTTCATAAGCTTTCGTATCCAGTTCAAAAGACACATCATCATAGGGATAATCCGCATCATAATGATCCGTAAAGCAAATAGCGGAAAGACCCTCTTGAAGTCCGGCCCTGACAACCAGCTCTGGTGCCGTGTCACTGTCGCCGGAATAAGAAGAATGTAAGTGAAAATCTGCTTTCATAATCTTAAGTCTCCATATGTTAATTCCACGATGCTTATCCTGCTTAAAAAGCATTCATGCAGAGCAGCAGTAAAGCTTTGTATTTCTTTTATATAGTAGTGGAAGGGAAAGAAAATAGCAAGAAAAGAAATATAATTTTTGTAATTTTCAAACTATTTTTTTCTTTTCCAATATGCAGAACAGGGAATCAAAAAAAGTAGAGAATAAAATTTCAATTAGGTCTTGAAATTTTGAAATGGATTCGGTACAATTAATACCAGATTGTGGGCTTTTCCCAAAAAGAGGGTTCACAGGAAAAAATAAATAAAATTTATTTTTAGGAGGAAATGAAAAATGGCAGTAAAAGTAGCAATCAATGGTTTCGGACGTATCGGAAGACTTGCATTCAGACAGATGTTTGGTGCAGAAGGCTACGAAGTAGTTGCAATCAACGATTTAACAAGCCCCAAGATGCTTGCACACTTATTGAAATATGATTCTTCACAGGGTAAGTATGCTCTGGCAGACACCGTATCCTCTACAGAGGATTCCATCATTGTAAATGGAAAAGAGATCAAGATCTATGCAAAGGCTAACGCAGCAGAGCTTCCCTGGGGCGAGCTGGATGTTGATGTAGTTCTGGAGTGTACAGGCTTCTACACCTCCAAGGACAAGGCTTCCGCACACATCACCGCAGGCGCTAAGAAGGTTGTTATCTCTGCTCCGGCCGGCAATGACCTGCCTACCATCGTTTACAATGTAAACCACAACACACTGAAGAAAGAGGATACTGTAATTTCCGCAGCTTCCTGTACAACAAACTGCCTGGCTCCTATGGCAAAGGCTCTTAACGACCTGGCTCCCATCGAGTCCGGAATTATGTGTACCATCCATGCTTACACAGGCGATCAGATGCCTCTGGATGGACCTCAGAGAAAGGGCGACCTTAGAAGAAGCCGTGCAGCAGCTATCAACATCGTTCCCAACAGCACAGGCGCTGCAAAGGCAATCGGCCTGGTTATTCCAGAGCTGAACGGCAAGCTCATCGGCGCTGCACAGCGTGTACCGACCCCCACAGGTTCCACCACTCTGTTGTTCGCAGTAGTGAACAAGAGCGTAACAAAGGAAGAGATCAACGCAGCTATGAAGGCAGCAACCACTGAGTCCTACGGCTACACCGAGGATGAGATCGTATCCAGCGACATCGTTGGTATGAGATTTGGTTCTCTGTTCGATGCTACCCAGACTATGGTTTCTCCGCTTCCCGATGGAAAGACCCAGGTAGAGGTTGTTTCCTGGTATGACAATGAGAACTCCTACGTTTCTCAGATGGTTCGTACAATCAAATATTTCGCTGAGTTAGCATAAGCATATTTCGATTATTATGACCTACAGAGGTCCGGTCTTTAGGGACCGGGCCTTTTTTCCTACAAAAACAATAGCAGGAGGTAAATGAAAATGGGATTGAATAAAAAATCAGTCAATGACATCAACGTAAAGGGAAAACGTGTCCTGGTAAGATGTGATTTTAATGTGCCCTTAAAGGACGGCAAGATCACAGATGATACACGTATCAAGGCGGCTCTTCCCACCATTCAGAAATTAATCGACGACGGCGGAAAGGTGATTCTCTGCTCCCACCTGGGAAAAGTAAAGAACGGACCCAACGAGGGCGAGTCCTTAGCGCCCGTAGCAGAGCGTCTGGCCGAAAAGCTTGGCAAGCCGGTAAACTTTGTATCCGACTATAACGTAACAGGCGAAGCTGCAACAGTAGCTGTGGCAGCTATGAATGAGGGAGATGTAGTTCTTCTTCAGAATACACGTTTCCGTGGCAAAGAGGAGACGAAGAACGGCGAGGACTTCTCCAAAGAGCTGGCTGATCTCTGTGACGTATATGTATGTGATGCATTTGGTTCCTCCCACAGAGCACATGCTTCTGTTGCGGGCGTAACAGATGTTGTTCGTGCAAAGGGCGGCGAGTGTGCTGTTGGATACCTGATGCAGAAAGAGATTGATTTCCTTGGAAATGCAGTAGAGAACCCTGTAAGACCTTTCGTAGCAATCCTGGGCGGAGCAAAAGTAGCAGATAAGCTGAACGTAATTGCTAACCTCCTTGAAAAGTGTGATACCCTGATCATCGGCGGCGGAATGGCTTACACGTTCTTAAAGGCACAGGGCTGTGAGATTGGTACCTCTCTTGTGGATGATGAGAAGCTTGATTACTGTAAGGAAATGATCGCAAAGGCCGAGAAGCTTGGCAAGAAGCTGCTGCTTCCCGTTGATACCACCATTGCTGCGGAGTTCCCGAACCCCATCGACGCAGAGATCGAGGTTTCCGTAGTGGATTCCAACGCAATCCCGGCTGACAAGATGGGTCTGGATATCGGAACCAAGACCGCAGAGCTGTACGCAGAAGCAGTGAAGTCTGCCAAGACCGTTGTATGGAACGGACCCATGGGTGTATTTGAGAACCCCATTCTGGCAAAGGGAACCATCGCAGTAGCCAAGTCCCTGGCTGAGACAGATGCAACAACCATCATCGGCGGCGGTGATTCCGCAGCAGCCGTAAATCAGCTGGGATTTGCAGACAAGATGAGCCACATTTCCACAGGCGGCGGAGCTTCCCTGGAATTCCTGGAGGGCAAGGAGCTTCCGGGCGTGGCGGCAGCGGATGACAAGTGATAGCTACGAGCAGTTGTGCACTGCGGAGTGAATACTATAAAAAGAATTGACAAAAAGGAGAATAAAACAATGGCAAGAAAGAAAATCATCGCCGGCAACTGGAAGATGAACATGACCCCCAGCGAGGCAGTAGAGTTGGTAAATACCTTAAAGCCTCTGGTAGCAAATGATGAAGTGGACGTAGTATTCTGCGTACCGGCTATCGATATTATCCCGGTAATGGAAGCGGCAAAGGGTTCCAACATTCAGGTAGGTGCCGAGAATATGTATTTTGAGGAGAAAGGTGCTTACACAGGCGAGATTTCTCCGGCTATGCTCACAGACGTTGGAGTTAAGTATGTTATCCTTGGACATTCCGAGAGAAGAGAGTATTTTGGAGAGACCAACGAGGACATCAACAAGAAGATGCACAAGGCTTTTGAGCACGGCATTACTCCCATTATGTGCTGCGGCGAGTCTCTGACTCAGAGAGAGCAGGGTGTAACCATGGATTTCATCCGCCAGCAGGTAAAGGTTGGCTTCCTTGGAATTACTGCAGAGCAGGCAAAGACAGCCGTAATCGCATACGAGCCGATCTGGGCTATCGGAACCGGCAAGACCGCAACTACCGAGCAGGCTCAGGAGGTATGTGCTGACATCCGTAAGTGCATCGCTGAGATCTATGACGAGGCAACTGCAGAGGCCATCCGCATCCAGTACGGCGGATCGGTAAATGCCAATACCGCAGCAGACCTGTTTGCACAGGCAGATATCGATGGCGGTCTGGTAGGCGGCGCAGCCCTCAAGCCGGACTTCGGAAAGATCGTAAATTATAAATAAGTAGTAAAAAAGAGGGGCTGCTGCGGCAGTCCCTTTTTACGCACGCGGGAACTTGGCCAAATGAAAAACAATAACCAGAAGAAAGAAGTGACGCATATGAACCAAGAAAGAATCAAGCGAGTAATTGTCAATATGAGGCAGGAGGGGCTCTCCCAGCTCCTGGTATCCTCCACCGCCTCTCTCTATTACCTGACCGGCCTCTGGATCGATCCCCATGAGCGGATGATAGCCCTCTACCTGGAGGATACGGGAAGGGCGGAGCTGTTTGGAAATGAGATCTTCGGCATCCAATCTCAGGAGGGACTACCCCTCTACACCCACAAGGACGGTGAAAACCCTGTGGAGGAGTTGTCCGGGCATGTAAAAGCCGGAACTCTCGGTATCGACAAATTCTGGTCCAGTAAGTTTCTCATCAGCCTTATGGAGCTGCGCCCGGATGTGAAGCCGGTTCATGGCTCCGCCCCGGTGGATCGGGCCAGAATGCTCAAGGACGCCCAGGAAATAGAAGCGCTTCGCCGAAGCTCCGCCCTGAATGACCAGGTGGTAGAGCTTATGATCTCCCAGGTAAAGGAGGGCGCAGTGGAAAATCAGCTTGCGGCCCAGGTAAACCGTCTCTACCTGGAGCGCGGCGCCGACTGCGAGGGCACACAGCTTGTATGCTTTGGCCCCAACGGAGCCGATCCCCATCACAACGGCGACGGTACAGTGTTGAAATCCGGCGACAGCGTGATCTTTGATATTTTTATTCCATTTGACCGCTACTGGTGCGATATGACCCGGACCGTTTTCTATAAGGAGGCAAGCGAGGAACAGAAGAAGGTCTATGAATTGGTAAAACAGGCCAATCTGACGGCCATTGAGAGGGTAAGGCCCGGCGTATATCTGTCCGAGCTTGATAAGACGGCCAGAGATATCATTACCGAGGGCGGCTATGGTCCTTACTTTACCCACCGGCTGGGCCACGGCGTGGGCCTAGAGTGTCATGAGCCGCCTGATGTGGGCAGTGCCTCAGAATTTCCACTGGAGCCGGGCATGGTATTCTCCATAGAGCCAGGCATCTACCTGCCGGGGAAATTCGGCGTCCGCATTGAGGATCTGGTACTCGTGACGGAAACAGGCTGTGAGGTGTTGAATAAGGCTTCCAAAGACCTGCGAATTGTGGAATGAGGAAAAGTGCTGCCATATTGCGGACGGTCAGCTTTGAATTTTTAATCGAATCCAGTATTAATAACCGGAAAGTAACCGATTACCCTTTGGCGAGGGCGGTTACTTTCTTGCTTTGTGCAGAAATCTTGTAAAATGGTTAAGAAATCAACTATAAAGTATCGTTTCTATTACCAAAAAGTTTTGCGGAAATAGCTTTGATTCATAATTGACAACAAACAAAGCCAAGGGGTATAATAATTATTACTATGTCCTTTGTGCGCATGGGAAGGACAGTTGAACGCCTTAAGTGGAAAGATGGAGTGAGAAAAGATGATTCGATATTTTGCAAAGCGCCTGGGAATGATGCTTGTAGCGCTCTTTTTGATTATGCTGCTGACATTCTGCATTATGCATGCAGTACCAGGCGGTCCCTTTACCAGTGACCGGAACATGACTGAGGAAGTAGAAGCGGCGCTGAATGCCAAGTACCATCTGGACAGGCCATTGCCGGAGCAGTTTTATGAATATGTAACCGGAGTGTTGAGAGGCGATCTGGGTCCCTCCTACAAGTACCCGGGGAAGGAAGTCAACGAGTTTGTGGTAAACGGCTTCCCCGTGTCCGCCCGCCTTGGCTTTATCACGATCCTGTTTGTACTTCTGGCGGCGATTCCAATGGGAATCCTGGCGGCCGTGAAGAACGGAAAATGGCAGGACATGGTTCTGATGGCCATTGCCACCATCGGCGTGACCATACCCTCCTTTGTCATTGCTTCCGTTCTGATATATGTATTTTCCTTTAAGCTGAATGTGCTTCCCACCTACGGCCTGGATACCTGGAAGGGCTATATCCTCCCCGTTGTGGCTCTGGGCGGCTATTCCATCAGCTATATGGCCCGGCTGATGCGCTCCAGTCTTTTGGAGGTTATGGGCCAGGACTACATACGGACCGCCCGCGCAAAGGGACTGTCGGAGCTTAAGGTCATTTTAAAGCATGGTATGCGCAATGCCCTGATTCCGGTTATCACCGTCCTGGGTCCAACCATTGCAAATCTCCTTACCGGCAGCTTTGTCATAGAGAAGATTTTTGCGATTCCCGGTCTCGGGGGCTATTTTGTAACGAGCGTATCCCAGAGAGATTACACGACCATTATGGGCGTAACCATTTTTTATGCAAGCTTTTTGATGGCAATGATCTTTCTGGTGGATATTTTCTACTGCCTGATTGACCCCAGGATCAAGTACGAGTAAGGACGGGAAGAAGTATGGAAAATAAATGGGAAATGCTCGGTGCCTCCAACGAGGACCGAGAGAAGATATGGAGTAAAAACAGAACCTTTGCCGGGGATGTGTGGTTCCGCTTCCGGCATAAACCAACGGCCGTCGGCGGTCTGATTATGATTGTAATTCTGCTGCTGTTTGCCCTCTTAGGGCCGCTGTTTACGGATTACAGCTATTCCACGCAGAATCTGGAGGTGGTCAACATTCCGCCCCGGATGAAGGTCTATGAGACGCCGGACGGCTCCGGTTATCTGTATGTGACCCAGGCCCTGAAGGTGGTGCAGGTGAGCAGGGACGGACAGATGGGAAATCAGTTGAAGAAGGTCCGGGAGGAAGCGGATTCCTCCATGACTATTTTTGACTGCGGAGGCACGGAGGTAGCCCTCTACTACGGCGCGAAGCCCTATGTGATTGCCGATCCCCAGACCCGTGTGATTTACCCTTCCGCCCATGTCTGGAATAAGTCCTATGTACTGGGAACGGACAGCCTGGGCAGGGATATTCTGACCCGCCTGATGTACGGGACAAGAGTGTCGCTTATGGTGGCTTTTGTGGCGGCGGCCGTGAATATGATCATCGGCATTCTGTTCGGCGGAATTTCCGGCTACGCAGGCGGCATGGTGGATACGGTAATGATGCGTATTGTGGATATTATCAGTACCATACCGCTAACCCTGTATGTGATTTTGATTATGGTATATCTGGACTCGGGATTACAGAGTATTATCATTGCTCTGGGAACCGTGTACTGGGTGGATATGGCCCGGGTGGTCCGGGGGCAGGTCTTAAGCCTTAAGCAGCAGGAATTTGTGATGGCGGCCAGAACCATTGGTTCCTCCACCAAGACGATTTTACTGCAGCATTTGATACCGAATGCAATGGGCTCCATCCTGGTAACGGTGACGATGCTGATTCCTTCCGCAATCTTTATGGAGGCGTTTTTAAGCTATCTGGGCATCGGCCTGAAGCCGCCTCTTGCCAGTCTGGGAACCATGTGCAACGACGCGGCGGAGAATCTCCGCTCCTGTCCTCACCAGATGTTCATCCCGGCCCTGGTTATCTGCCTTATCATGTTTGCCTTCAACTTCGTGGGCGACGGCCTGCGGGATGCACTGGACCCGAAGCTTAAGAAGTAGTGGGATAAAGTGACTTTACCCTTTCGTGCTGTCGCGCAGCGACTATAAATAGGAGAGTACAGATGGAACCGATTTTAAATATAGACAATTTAAAAGTATCCTTTATGACAAGCAACGGGGAAGTCCAGGCAGTCCGGGGCGTGAGCCTCTCCGTAGGAAAGGGTGAAATTCTGGGAATCGTGGGCGAGTCCGGCAGCGGCAAGAGCGTGACCTCCATGTCCATCCTGCACCTGCTTGCGGACACGGCCCGGATCAAGGAGGGTTCCTCCATCCGCTTTGACGGGGAGGAGCTGATAGGAGCGCCCAAGAAGCGGATGCGCGAGATCCGCGGAGAGAAGATCTCCATGATTTTCCAGGACCCCATGTCCTCCCTGAATCCCCTGATTCCCGTGGGAAAGCAGGTGGCGGAGATGCTTCTTGAGCACCATAAGGATATTTCCAAGGATGAGGCAAAAAAGGCCGTGCTGGAGCTGTTTGCAAAGGTGCGGATTCCAGAGCCGGAGAAGCGTTACAAATGCTGCCCCCACGAATTTTCCGGCGGTATGCGCCAGAGGGTTATGATTGCGATGGCCCTGGCCAACAAGCCGGAGTTGCTGATTGCGGACGAGCCCACCACGGCTCTAGACGTGACCATCCAGGATCAGATTCTGCAGCAGCTGCGGGAGCTTGAGAAGGAGTACGGGACAAGCATCATTTTCATTACCCATGACCTGGGCGTGGTGGCGGAGCTTTGCGACCGAGTGATTGTGATGTACGGCGGCCTTGTTATGGAGGAAGCGCCCATTGACGAGATTTTTGAGCATCCGAGCCATCCCTATACGATGGGGCTTTTAAATTCCATCCCCGATATGGAGCAGGATAAGGCCGTGCGCTTAAAGCCCATTCCCGGATCGCCGCCGGATATGACGAATCCTCCGGCCGGCTGTCCCTTTGCGCCGCGCTGTCCCTATGCCAGAAAAATCTGCGGGGCAGAGCTTCCAGAGTTTACCCAGGTGGGAGAGGGGCACAGCTCCCGCTGCTTCCTGTTGTACCCGGACGCTCCGGCGGATGATAACAATCCCTTTCGCAGAGAGGTGTAGGCTATGAGTGAGCATAATATTTTAGAAGTGAAAGACCTTACCAAGCATTTTAAGGCAGGAAAAAAGCAGATCGTCCATGCGGTAGACGGCATCAGCGTTACCCTGGGGAAAGGAAAGACTCTGGGACTGGTGGGAGAATCCGGCTGCGGCAAATCGAGTTGCGCCAGGACTATTATCCGCATGTACGATCCCACCTCCGGGCAGATTATTCTGGACGGCACGGATATCACCAATATGAAGCAGAAGGAGTTAAAGCCTTACCGGAAGAAAATGCAGATGATCTTCCAGGACCCTTACGCTTCCTTAAATGCCAGAATGACCGTGCGGGACATTATCGCGGAGCCTCTTCTGGCCCATAATCTGGTGAAAAATAAGGAGGAGGCCAATGATCTTGTCTATCCCATGTTGGAGCGGGTGGGACTGACCAAGGAGCATGCCAACCGCTACGCCCATGAATTTTCCGGCGGACAGCGTCAGCGTGTGGGAATTGCCAGAGCCCTGATTCTGGAGCCGCAGCTTGTGATCTGCGACGAGCCGATTTCCGCCCTGGACGTGTCGATTCAGGCCCAGGTGATCAATCTTTTGAAGGATTTTCAGGAGGAAAAGGGGCTGTCCTACCTCTTTATCGCCCACGACCTGTCGATGGTGCGCTACGTCTCCGATGATGTGGGCGTGATGTATCTGGGACAGTTAGTGGAAATGAGCGAGGCGGACGAGATTTACCGGAATCCCCTGCATCCTTATACCAAGGGGCTTTTGGGGAGCGTACCCATAGCCAATCCGAAGCTGGCAAGGCAGAAGGAGAAGAGCAGTATGGAAGGCGATATTCCAAGTCCCATCAATCCGCCGTCCGGCTGCCGGTTCCATACGCGCTGTCCATACGCCAGGCCGGAGTGCGCCCAGACGACGCCGGAGCTTGTGGATGTGGGCAACGGGCACAGAGTAGCCTGCCACTTGCATAAGGCATAGGATTTGATGCAGTATAAACGGTTTTCCGATACGTGATTTAACGGCGTGTCTGAAACATAGAGAGAGGATGCTGCTTTATTTTGCAGTACCCCCAGAAATTCCAAAGGAGGATAAACATTATGAAAAAGAAGTTATTAAGTATGCTTCTTGCCGTAAGCCTTGTGGGCACCATGCTCATGGCGGGCTGCGGAAACAAGGCTGCGGACGAGCCGCAGACCATCGATGATATCGAGGCGGCTCCGGAAACCCCGGAAGCGGAAGAGCCCGGGGATACGGAAGGTGCAGCAGACGGAGCCCTTGCGGATACCCAGGAAATGGTATTCGTGCTCAACAACGAGCCGGACGGCATCGACCCCAACGTAACCAACAATTCCTTTGCAACGCCCTTCTTAAGCAACTGCTTTGAGGGTCTTGTAACCTACGACGAGAAGGGCGAGGTTGTTCCCGGAAACGCAGAGTCCTGGGAGAGCAACGATGACCTGACCGTATTTACCTTCCATCTGAGAGAAGGACTGAAGTGGAGCGACGGAACGGATCTGACGGCAAATGACTACGTGTATTCCGCGCTTCGTGTTCTGACGCCGGAGACCACCTCCCAGTATGTGAACATGATCTCCGACTATGTGGTAAACGGACAGGAGTTCTATGACGGAACTGCTTCCGCAGAGGATGTGGGAATCAAGGCTCTGGATGACAATACCCTGGAGTTCACCCTGAAAGCTCCCTGCCCCTATTTTATCGACCTGGTAAGCATGTGGGTATATTTCCCGGTTCAGCAGGCAACCATTGAGGCCAACGGCGACAAGTGGACGACAACTGCGGAAGGTTATGTAAGCAACGGTCCCTTCAAGATTACCGAGATGAACATGGGCGAGAGCATGATTCTGGAGAAAAACGAGAACTACTGGAATGCGGAAAACGTAACGCTTGAGAAGCTGACCTTCCGCTATGTTCTGGATACCTCCACGGCTCTGACCGCTTATGAGAGCGGCGAGGTGGACGGCGTGAGAACCGTTCCATCCAGTGACCTTGCACGTCTGAAGGCTGAGAATGCGGGCCTTGTATCCACACCGAACTACGGAACCGTATACTATGATATCAACTGCTCCAAGGCGCCCTATGACGACGTTCTGGTTCGAAAGGCTCTCAATCTGGCCATTGACCGTGAGGCTCTTATCAACAACGTGGCGCAGGTAGACGGACAGCCGGCATACAGCTTCCTGGCTCCCGGCTATGTGGTAGACGGAAAAGATGTGGTAGAGGGACGTTCTGATTACGATCTGTCCTCTACAGCTGACGTGGAGGCGGCAAAGGCGGCTCTGGCAGAGGCCGGTTATCCGGACGGCGAGGGCTTCCCCACCCTGCAGCTTTCCTTCTACTCTGACGACAATGTAAAGAAGATTGCGGAAGCCATTGCAGAGATGTGGGAGCAGAATCTTGGAATTACCGTAGAGGTAAGCTCCGCAGACTGGGCGGTATTTTACGACGCCGTGCAGGCCGGCAATTACGAGGTGGCGGCTATGGGCTGGAGCGCAGACTATGTAAATCCCATGAGCTTCCTGCCGCTTCTCTATACCGATGACGTGACCAATAATTCCTTCTACAGCAATCCGGAGTATGACGCGGTTGTAGATCAGATCAAGGTGGAGAAGGATCCGGCCAAGTTTGCCGAACTTGTAAAGCAGGCGGATGAGATCGTATCCGCCGAATATCCGGTGCTTGGACTGTACTACAAGTCCAATACCTATCTGATTAAGGATTACATTGAGGGCGTTTACATGGTTTCCTCATCCAATATCTACTTCCAGAATGCTAAGGTTCTGGCACATTAAGCTATGAAGTGTGTGATTTCTACGGAGGGCTTCGGGGATATGGTCTTTGACCTGTACCCGGAGCTTGCTCCGATTACGGTAAAAAATTTCGCGGACACGGTCAGGAGCGGCTTTTACAACGGCCTGGCCTGGTGCCGGATTGTGAAGGATTACGTGATACAGGCCGGCTCCCCGGACAACGACATCATGACGGACAGCCAGTGGCATATTAAAGGGGAGTTTGAGGAGAACGGTGTTCCAAATCCGGTGAAGCATAAGCGGGGCGCTCTGTCTATGGCCAGGGATGATGATTACGACACGGCCGGAACCCAGTTTTTTGTGGTGCACAGGGACGCACATAAACTGGACGGGCGCTATGCGGCCTTCGGGCAGATGATTTCCGGCTTTGAGGTGCTGGACGCCATTGCGGAGCTTCCGACCCTTGGGGCCGAAACCTGGAATAAGCCGGTGGTTATGCCGGTGATTACGAGTATTCGAATTGAAGAATAGTAAAGCGCCAAACGGCGGTAAATCCTGCGAATTTACAGAGACGGAAAAGTTGTGAGTTCGTGGGATTTTTTATTATGATGGGTAAAAAAGTAAATCTTGGCAGGGTTGGTAATTGAAAAGCGAAATCAGGAATGATATAATGAGAGTACTAGCATTAAGGGGCAAAAACCCCAGGAAAACAAGGAGGACTTGATTTATGATCAACTGGAAAAATCTAGATACCCTAGATTCCTATCAGGAGCTTGAGAAAGTAGAGCGCGTAAATCTTGCGGAGGCTATGACAGGAGAGAACGGTGCGGAGCGTGTAAGAAAATACAGTGTTCCCATGGCCGATGGACTTGCTTACAATTATGCTGCGAGACCGGTGGATGACAAGGTGCTGGAGGTGCTTGCGAAACTGGCAGAGGAGGCTCAGCTTACGGAGAAGTTCGAGGCTCTGTACAATGGCGAGGTGATCAATACCGGCGAAAAGCGTCTTGTACTGCATCATCTGACCCGCGGGCAGCTTGGAGAGGCTGTTGTGGCTGACGGTATTGACAAGCGGGCTTTCTATATGGAGCAGCAGAGAAAATTCTCGGAGCTGGCTAATAAGGTGCATGCCGGAGAAATTACGAATGCGGCGGGAGATAAATTTACGACAGTGGTTCAGATTGGTATCGGTGGAAGTGACCTGGGTCCCCGTGCCATGTATTTGGCCTTGGAGAATTGGGCTAAGAAAAACAATACCCTGAAAATGGAAGCAAGGTTCATCAGCAATGTGGACCCGGATGATGCGGCAGCTGTTCTGGCATCCATCGACGTGGCACATTCCCTTTTCGTGCTTGTGTCCAAGTCCGGGACAACCTTGGAGACCCTGACTAACGAATCCTTTGTAAAGGATGCGCTGGAAAAAGCCGGCCTTAACGCCTCCAGACATATGATTGCCGTTACCAGCGAGACCTCTCCACTGGCAAAGAGCGATGACTATCTGGCCGCCTTCTTTATGGATGATTATATTGGCGGGCGCTATTCCTCCACCTCCGCAGTAGGCGGTGTGGTACTGTCTCTGGCATTTGGGCCGGAGGTATTTGAGGAGTTCCTGGCCGGCGCTGCGGCGGAGGATGCTCTTTCGAAAAACAAGGATATCCTGGAGAATCCGGCTATGCTGGATGCCCTGATCGGCGTATATGAGCGCAATGTGCTGGGCTGTGAGAGTACCGCAGTGCTGCCCTACTCTCAGGGACTGAGCCGTTTCCCGGCTCATCTGCAGCAGCTGGATATGGAGTCCAACGGAAAGTCTGTAAACCGCTTCGGCGAGCCTGTGAATTATGCTACAGGCCCTGTGATTTTCGGTGAGCCGGGAACCAATGGACAGCATTCCTTCTACCAGCTGTTACATCAGGGAACGAATATTGTGCCGCTCCAGTTTGTAGGCTTCCGGGAGAATCAGATGGGTGTGGATGTTGTGATTCAGGATAGTACCAGCCAGCAGAAGCTCTGTGCCAATGTGGCTGCACAGATTGTGGCCTTTGCCTGCGGCAAGGCGGACGAGAATCCCAACAAGCGCTTTGAAGGAGGCCGGCCTTCCAGCATCATTATCGGAGACCAACTGAACCCCAAGACCCTGGGTGCTCTCCTGTCACATTTTGAAAATAAGGTAATGTTCCAGGGCTTTATCTGGAATCTCAACAGCTTTGATCAGGAAGGCGTACAGCTGGGCAAGGTACTTGCAAAGCGCGTGCTTGCCCATGAGACGGACGGGGCGTTGAAGGTTTATAGTGATCTGCTTCATATCTAAAAGCTGTTTATGGCTCTGAAGTCAGACAGGCAGAAAAATCCCATGAATCATTCAGCTTGACAAAGGGCTGTGATTCATGGGATTTTCTTCTAGTATAGCGTTCGATAAATAATTGGTCCAATTATTTTCGAAACGCTATACTAGGCTCCGGTAAGCTCACTTAAGGGATGGAAGGTGTAACCCAGCTCCTCCCATTTGGTCAGCAGCTCATCCAGAATCTCGCCGTTGGTCTTGGAGGTATTATGTAACAGCACCACAGCGCCGGGATGAATCCGCGGAATCAGCTTGGCGAAGGCTTCCTCATGGGAGGGCTGCTTATCCTGGTACCAGTCCACATAGGCCAGGCTCCAGAAAAAGGTCTTATACCCCAGCTCCTGGGCCATTTTCAGGTTGCTCTCACTGTAGACACCCTGGGGAGGCCGGTAGTACTTTGTCATGGGCTCACCGATAGCTTTTTCATAGAGGGCTTCTAAATCTGCCAGCTCCTTTTGGAAGGCTTCCTTCTCCCCGATTTTAGACATATCCGGATGATGGTAGGTATGATTTCCTACGGTATGGCCTTCCTCCACCATGCGCTTTACCAGGTCTGGGCTGGTCTCCATATAGTTTCCTACAATAAAAAAGGTGGCAGGGGCCTTGTGCTTTTTCAGGGCATCCAAAATGGCCGGAGTATTGCCATTTTCAAAACCGCAGTCAAAGGTCAGATAAATCCTTTTTTCCTCCGTTTCCTCCACGTAGTAGGCATCAAACCCCTTTAAATAAGAAGCATTTGCATTGCCGACGGGAGCCCTTCCCTCCTCCTGAAAGCTTAAACCCCAGTTGGCGGAGGCACTGCCGGCTGTTGGCAGAAGCATGCCGGGACGAACGGCGTCCTTAAGCATACCGATTCCCTGTCCTGCAAAGTAGGAGAGAGTCAGAAGCAGGAGAGTACCGATGATGTTTTTGAAATTCTTATTCAGCTTCATTTTCCAAAAGAACCGTTTTTTTCATATATATGAAAAAGCAGAGAAAATCAGACACAAAATAAAGAAATAAGATCTTCCAGTTGAAAAAAATCTATTTTTGTTCTATATTATTAACAATAGGCATTTTTAGAAGGGATGATGAAGAATGAAATTAGATATCGCGGTAATTCCGGGTGATGGAATCGGGCCGGAGATTGTGAGAGAGGCCAGAAAGGTTCTGGACACCGTAGGCGAGCGTTTTGGTCATGAATTGGCTTACACGGAGCTTCTGATGGGCGGCGCCTCCATAGATGTCCATGGAGTACCTCTGACAGATGAGACTATCGAAACCGCAAAATCAAAGGCGGCAGTCCTTATGGGCTCTATCGGCGGCGACGCAGCCACCTCCCCCTGGTATCAGCTTCCGCCGGAAAAGAGGCCGGAGGCGGGCTTGCTGAAGCTTCGCAAGTCCCTGGGATTGTTTGCCAACCTAAGACCTGCCGTACTGTATGGAGAGCTTAAGAAAGCCTGCCCTCTGAGGGATGAGATTATCGGGGACGGCTTTGACATGATGATTATGCGTGAGCTCACCGGCGGCCTTTACTTTGGAGAGCGCAGGACAGAGGAGATAGACGGTGTTCTGACGGCTGTTGACACCCTTACATACAATGTGGAGGAGATCCGCCGGATTGCAAAGAGAGCCTTTGACATTGCGGGAAAGAGGAGAAAAAAGGTTTGCAGCGTAGACAAGGCAAACGTGCTGGATTCCTCCAGGCTTTGGAGAAAGGTTGTGGAGGAAGTTGCCAGGGATTATCCGGAGATTGAGCTCTCCCACATGCTGGTGGACAACTGTGCCATGCAGCTTGTGAAGAACCCAGGCCAGTTTGATGTGATCCTCACGGAGAACATGTTCGGGGATATTCTCTCCGATGAGGCCAGTATGGTGACAGGCTCCATTGGAATGCTTGCAAGCGCAAGTCTAAATGACACAAGGTTCGGCCTCTATGAGCCAAGCCACGGCTCCGCACCGGATATTGCCGGACAGGATTTGGCCAATCCCATTGCAACAATTCTTTCCGCAGCTATGATGCTTCGGTTTACCTTTGATCTAGACAAGGAAGCGGACGCAATAGAGGCCGCTGTACAGCAGGTGCTTGCGGACGGCTACCGGACAGGGGATATCATGTCTGAGGGCTGCACAAGGGTTGGAACCGTTCAAATGGGAGACTTGATTGTAGAACGTATCAAATAAACAGGGATAGTAAAGTCGCAAAGACACACAAGAGGAACTTTCATGAGTGTCCTTTCGAATGAAAGTTTCTCTCATTACATGTGTGTCGAAGTGACTTTACCCTTTAGTACTGTTGCGTAGCAACTTTAGATAGGAGGAGTAAGGATATGAAAAGTGATGCAGTAACAAAGGGAATGCAGCAGGCGCCCCACAGAAGTTTATTTAATGCCCTGGGACTGACCCAGGAGGAGCTTGACAAGCCCCTGGTAGGTATTGTCAGCTCTTACAATGAGATTGTACCGGGCCATATGAATCTGGACAAGATTGTAGAGGCCGTAAAGCTTGGCGTGGCCATGGGCGGCGGAACGCCTATCGTGTTCCCGGCTATTGCCGTCTGTGACGGAATCGCCATGGGACATGTGGGAATGAAATATTCCCTGGTAACCAGAGATCTGATCGCCGATTCTACGGAGTGTATGGCGCTTGCCCATCAGTTTGACGCCCTGGTGATGGTGCCAAACTGTGACAAGAACGTACCGGGACTTTTGATGGCGGCGGCCAGAATCAATGTTCCCACCGTATTTGTCAGCGGCGGCCCTATGCTGGCCGGCCATGTAAAGGGACAGAAGCGCAGCCTTTCCAGCATGTTTGAGGCAGTGGGTGCTCATGCGGCGGGCAATATGACAGCGGATGAGGTGCGGGAATTTGAGGAAAAGGTATGCCCCACCTGCGGCTCCTGCTCCGGTATGTACACGGCTAACAGCATGAACTGTCTGACTGAGGCTCTGGGTATGGGCTTACAGGGAAATGGAACCATTCCCGCCGTATATTCCGAGCGCATCAAGCTTGCCAAGCATGCAGGTATGCAGGTGATGGAGATGCTTCGTCAGAATATCCGTCCCCGTGACATTATGACTGAAAAGGCATTTTTAAATGCCCTCACTGTAGATATGGCTCTTGGCTGCTCCACCAACAGTATGCTTCACCTTCCGGCCATTGCCCATGAGGCGGGTGTGGATCTGAATATGGAGGTTGCCAATGAGATGAGCGCAAAGACCCCGAACCTCTGCCATCTGGCTCCGGCAGGTCCCACCTACATGGAGGATCTGAACGAGGCAGGCGGTGTTTACGCTGTGATGAATGAGCTGAATAAAAAGCAGCTTCTGTATACGGACCTTATTACGGTAACCGGAAAGACTGTGGGAGAAAATATAGCAGGCTGTGAGAACCGCAATCCCGAGGTAATACGTCCCATTGACAATCCCTACAGTGAGATTGGCGGAATCGCCGTATTAAAGGGCAACCTGGCTCCTGATACAGCAGTGGTAAAGCGTTCCGCCGTTGTGCCTGAGATGATGACCCATGAGGGCCCGGCTCGGGTATTTGACTGCGAGGAGGATGCCATTGACGCCATCAAGGGCGGAAAGATTGTGGCAGGAGATGTGGTTGTGATTCGCTACGAGGGACCCAAGGGCGGCCCCGGTATGCGTGAGATGCTCAATCCTACCTCAGCCATTGCCGGTATGGGCCTGGGCGCTTCCGTAGCCCTTATCACAGACGGTCGGTTCAGCGGAGCCTCCCGAGGAGCCTCCATCGGACATGTATCCCCCGAGGCAGCCGTGGGCGGACCCATTGCTCTGGTAGAGGAGGACGATCGGATTCGCATTGATATTCCAAACAATCGTCTGGAGGTCCTGGTATCCGATGAGGAAATGGCAGCCCGGAAGGAAAAATGGCAGCCCAGGGAGCCGCGGGTAACCACAGGCTACCTGGCTCGCTATGCAAGGATGGTAACCTCCGGCAATCGCGGAGCAGTCCTTGAGATAAAATAAACAAGTTAAACAGTAATATCACATACAATGCACAAATCGATTTACAGGCATACGAACGTGTGACAGGAAATTGATTTCATAAAGGTGTATTGGATGTGATATTACGGAACTTAAAATAAGATCGGAGAGAGAGTATGCAGTTGACAGGATCAGAAATTATCATTGAATGCCTCAAGGAGCAGGGCGTGGATACGGTATTCGGCTATCCGGGAGGCGCAATCTTAAATGTATATGATGAATTATATAAGCACAGCGACGAAATACGGCATATCCTGACCTCCCACGAGCAGGGGGCTTCCCATGCGGCGGACGGCTATGCCAGGGCCACGGGAAAGGTGGGGGTGTGTATGGCAACCTCCGGACCGGGAGCCACCAATCTGGTGACGGGAATTGCCACGGCCTATATGGATTCCATTCCCCTGGTGGCTATCACGGCTAACGTAGGAAAGCCCCTCCTTGGCAGGGATTCCTTCCAGGAGGTGGACATTGCCGGAATCACCATGCCGGTGACAAAGCATAATTATATTATTAAGGATGTGGAAAATCTGGCTCCGTCCATCCGCAGAGCCTTTCACATTGCCAGAAGCGGCCGTCCCGGACCGGTGCTCATTGACGTGACCAAGGATGTGACGGCAAATAAGACGGAATATGAGTATCAGAAGCCCATGGAGGCAGAGCACAAGACAGAGACCATTCTGGAAGAGGATCTGGATCGCGCGGTATCCATGATCGCAAAGGCAAAGAGACCCTTTATCTTTGTGGGAGGCGGGGCAGTGCTGTCCGGCGCTTCTAAGGAGGTAGCAGCACTTGCTAGAAAGCTTCAGGCCCCTGTCTGTGACTCCCTTATGGGAAAAGGGGCATTTCCAGGAGAGGACCCACTGTACACGGGTATGCTGGGAATGCACGGCACAAAGGCATCCAACTTTGGTGTGACCCAGTGCGATCTTTTGATTACCATAGGAGCAAGGTTCAGCGATCGGGTAACGGGAGATGCCACTCGATTTGCAAGAAAGGCCAGGATTCTCCAGATTGACATTGACCCGGCAGAGATCAATAAAAATGTGATTGTAGACGCCAGCATTATCGGTGATGTGAGGGAGGTTCTGTCCCGCCTGCTTCCCCGTATAGAGGAAAAGCAGCATCCGGAGTGGACGCAGCAGGTGGAGGCCTTAAAGGAAAAGCATCCTTTAAGATATGAAGAAAGCCGTCTGACAGGTCCCTATGTGGTGGAGGAGCTGTATCGTGTCACAAAGGGCGAGGCGATTATTACCACCGAGGTGGGCCAGAACCAGATGTGGGCCGCACAGTTCTACAAGTACCAGGAGCCCAGAACCTTTTTAACCTCCGGCGGTCTAGGAACGATGGGATATGGCCTGGGCGCCTCCATCGGAGCCAAGCTGGGACGGCCGGATAAGATCGTGATAAATGTGGCAGGAGACGGATGCTTCCGTATGAATATGAATGAGATTGCCACAGCAGCCCGCTACAATGTTCCCATTATTCAGCTGGTATTGAATAATCATGTTTTGGGAATGGTACATCAGTGGCAGACCTTATTTTATAACAGGCATTATTCCGCCACCATTTTGGATGATCAGGTGGATTTTGTGAAGCTGGCGGAGGCTCTGGGAGCCGTAGGAATGCGTGTAACCAAGAAGGAAGAGGTGGCGCCGGCTTTAGAGAAGGCTATCGCTCTTGGCCGTCCTGTGGTCATCGACTGTATCATTGACTGCGAGGATAAGGTATTTCCTATGGTGGCTGCGGGAGCGCCCATTGAGGAGGCATTTGACGCGGAGGATTTGAAAAAAGCCGGTTCATAAGAAAAAAGGGGTCTGTCAAAGCAGGAAAATGAAACAGGGAGTTTGGTGTTGATGCAAAAGCGGATCAGGTGGTGGGTTTGGAGCCTATTTGCGGTTCTGATGATTTATGTGGGAATCTCCGTGTATTTTATGGATCATTTTTTCCCCAGGACCTCCATCAACCACAGAAATGCGGAATTTTTAACCACAAGGCAAGTAAAAGATATGGTGATGCAGCAGGCCCGGGATTATAAGCTGGTATTAAAGGGCAGGCAGGGAGAGACCGAGGAGCTGGCCCCTCAGAGTATGGGTGTGTCCTACTATGAAACGGATGCCGTGGACCAGATCAAGCGGATTCAAAATGGCTTTCTTTGGCCCAGAATCTTTTGGCAGGCGGATTCCTATCAGCTGACCGCAGGAGTTACCTTTGATGAGGAGCAGCTTTTGGAGGCTCTTCAGGGGCTTCGGCTTGTGAATGAGGGAGAGGCGCCTGAAAATGCCTGGGTGGAGCTTACCGAAGAGGGATATGAGCTTCATGAGGAGGAGCAGGGCACCTGTCTGGATATGCAAAGTCTAAAGGAGCAGGTAAAGGGAGCTATCTCCAATCAGCTTCCGGAGCTTGATTTGGAGGAATCCGGCTGTTATCGTTCTCCTGGAATCACTGTGGAATCTGAAAAAATCGCTACCTTAACGGATCAGCTGGATCACTGGCTGGGAGCTGAGGTTACCTATGAATTTGGTCCCGAATCTGAGGTGGTGGACGAGAAGGCCATCAGTGGCTTTATTTCTCTTGAGGGCTATGAGGCTAGGCTTAACCCGGAGGCCGTATCTGCCTGGGTTCAGCAGTTGGCAGAGAAACGGGATACCTATAAAAAGGAGCGCCATTTTCGAAGCACTCTCCGGGGCGTTATCACCGTGAAGGGGGGAAATTATGGCTGGCAGATTGATCAGGAGGCGGAAAGTGAAGCACTGCTGGCACATATCAATGAAGGGGAGACCATCGTAAAGGAGCCAGCCTATACCCAACGTGGGAAGCTATGGAGCTCCAACTATGATATTGGGGATACCTATATTGAGGTAGACATGGGAGCCCAGCATATGTGGTTTTACAAAGACGGCAGTCTGGTAGTGGACACAGATGTGGTAACAGGAAATATGAGCCGCAGCTATGGCACACCGGCCATTGTAGCATCTATCCAGTACAAGGCCCGCAATGCCGTGCTGCGGGGAGCCAACTATGCCACGCCGGTGAAATACTGGATGCCCTTTTACCGGAATTATGGTATCCATGATGCCAACTGGCGGGCGAATTTCGGAGGAGATATTTACAAAACCAACGGCTCCCACGGTTGTGTCAATACGCCGCCGTCCAATATGAAGATTATCTTCGAGCAGGCAGAGAAGGGGACGCCGGTTATTTTGTATTATTAATAAGGAACTGAAATAGTCCGGCTAAGAAATATTTTCTGCTGGACGGTAAAGTCACAAGGACGCACGAGAGGAACTTTCATGAGTGCCCTTTCGAATGAAAGTTTCTCTCCTTACATGTGTGTCAAAGTGACTTTACCCTTTAGAGCTGTCGCGCAGCGACTATAATTAGGAGGATAAAAATGAGTCGTGTGTACAATTTTTCCGCAGGCCCGGCTGTGCTGCCGGAGGAGGTGCTGAAGGAAGCTGCTACAGAGATGCTGGATTACCAGGGAACGGGAATGTCTGTGATGGAAATGTCCCACCGTTCCAAGGTGTTTGAGGGGATTCTGAATGAGGCAGAGCAGGATCTTCGGGATCTCATGGGAATCCCGGACAACTATCGCGTGCTGTTTCTCCAGGGAGGCGCCCACCTGCAGTTTGCCATGATCCCTATGAACTTAATGAAAAATCGTGTGGCGGATTACATTGTCACCGGCCAGTGGGCGAAGAAAGCATTCAACGAGGCAGCTATCTACGGAAAAGCCAACAAAATCGCATCCTCCGAGGATGAGACCTTTTCCTATATCCCGGACTGCTCGGATCTTCCCATCAGCCCTGACGCGGATTATGTATATATCTGTGAGAACAATACCATTTACGGAACGAAATTTCACACCCTTCCCAATACCAAGGGAAAGCTTCTGGTATCCGATGTGTCTTCCTGCTTTCTTTCTGAGCCAGTGGATGTGACAAAATATGGTTTGCTGTACGGTGGTGTGCAGAAGAATATTGGTCCGGCAGGTATGGTGATTGCCATTATTCGGGAGGACCTGATTACAGAGGATACACTTCCGGGAACACCGACCTATATGAAATATAAAATTCATGCGGATGCAAACTCTCTTTACAATACACCCAATGCCTATTGCATTTATATGTGCGGAAAGGTTTTTAAATGGCTGAAAAAAATGGGCGGCCTTGAGGTCATGAAGGCGCGCAACGAGGAGAAAGCGGCAGTCCTTTATGACTTTCTGGATGAAAGCCGTCTGTTCAAAGGAACGGTTCGTAAGGAGGACAGATCGCTTATGAATGTGCCTTTTGTCACAGGCAGCACAGAGCTGGATGCAGAGTTTGTAAAGGCGGCTACAGAGGCCGGGCTTGTGAACCTTAAGGGCCATCGAAGCGTAGGAGGCATGCGTGCCAGCATTTACAATGCTATGCCCTTAGAGGGTGTGAAAGCCCTTGTGG
Source organism: bacterium 1XD21-13 (assembly GCA_009917555.1). Classification (GTDB taxonomy): domain Bacteria; phylum Bacillota; class Clostridia; order Lachnospirales; family Lachnospiraceae; genus Laedolimicola. The sequence goes on from QZDX01000014.1 coordinate 115,164, forward strand.
AGTTTATGAAAAAATTTGAGGAGGAACATCATGTATAAATACAAATGCTTAAATCCCATTGCCAGGTTTGGACTGGACCATTTTACCAGGGATTATAAAGAGGTGGAGGACCTGGACGAGACGGATGCCATTCTGGTTCGAAGCGCCGCTATGCATGATATGGAGCTGCCGTCTAATGTATACGCCGTTGCCAGGGCGGGCGCTGGTGTCAACAATATTCCTCTTGGAAAATACGCGGAGCAGGGAATCGTAGTCTTCAACACGCCGGGAGCCAATGCCAACGGTGTAAAGGAGCTGGTTCTGGCAGGACTTCTCCTGGCCTCCCGTGATATTATCGGCGGGGTGAATTGGGTCCAGTCCGAGCGCCAGAATGAGGAGATTGCCCAGCTCTCTGAGAAGCAGAAGAAGCAATTTGCAGGTCGGGAGATTCTGGGAAAGAAGCTGGGAATCATCGGTCTGGGTGCTATCGGTGTTCAGGTGGCCAATGCAGCCATTCATCTGGGCATGGAGGTCCTGGGCTACGACCCTTACATTTCCGTGGAGGCGGCCTGGAATCTGTCCAGAAACATCCGCCATATTACCAATGTGGATGACATCTATCGGGAATGTGATTACATAACCATCCATGTGCCTCTGATGGACAGCACAAAGAAAATGATCAACGGATCGGCTATTGAGAAAATGAAGGACGGGGTGGTGGTTCTCAACTTCGCAAGGGATCTTCTGGTGGATGAGGATGCCATGGTACTGGCCTTGAAGCAGGGCAAAGTAAAGCGCTATGTGACGGATTTCCCCAATCCAAATACGGCAGGAGCCAAGGGAACCATTGTGATCCCCCATTTGGGAGCCTCCACAGAGGAGGCGGAGGAAAATTGCGCTCGTATGGCCGTCAAGGAGCTGCGCTGCTATCTGGAGCATGGCAACATCAGCAATTCTGTGAATTATCCAAGCTGCGACATGGGCGTTCCGGCTTATCCCGCCCGTGTGGCCATTTGCCATAAAAATATCAAGCATATGCTGAGCCAGTTTACCAACCTTATGGGCGAGGAAAATCACAATATTGCAAATATGACCAACAAGAGTCGCGGAGATTATGCCTACTCTATGTTTGATCTGGAGAGCCAGGCAAGCCCGGAGCTTATTCGGAAGCTGGAGGCCATTGACGGTGTGCTGAAAGTGCGGGTGATCTGCTGATGGTTCGGATTCGTCCCTTTCGGGGAATACGTCCTGCCAGGGGAAAGGAGGCGCTGGTTGCGGCTCTTCCCTATGATGTGTATAGCCGTGAGGAGGCAAAGAGGGCAGTAGAGGGAAAACCTCTGTCCTTTCTTCGGATTGATCGCGCGGAGACACAGCTGTCGGAGGAAGTAGATACCTGTGATCCAAGGGTTTACCAAAAGGCAAAGGAATTATTGGAGGACATGGAGGAACGGGGGGATTTTGTACAGGACCCGGTTCCATGCTGCTATTTATATGAGCTGACCATGAACGGCCGCAGCCAGACGGGGATTGTGGCCTGTGCCTCTGTGGATGATTATTTGGAGGGGCGCATTAAGAAGCATGAGAATACCCGAAGGGAGAAGGAGGAGGACCGGGTGTGCCATGTGGATGTGTGCAGCACCCAGACAGGTCCTATTTTCCTGGCATACCGGAATCAGCCGGCCTTGAAGGAGCTGACGGCAAAGGAGAAGGAGCAGGAGCCGCTGTTTTCCTTTGTGTCGGAGGATGGGATTGGACACAGGGGATGGATGATCCGTGATTCGGAAACGCTTCAATGTATCCGAAAGGCTTTTGAGAGTATGGATGCCGTGTACATTGCGGACGGACACCACAGGGCTGCGTCAGCGGTCCGGGTAGGCTTGAAGCGCAGAGAGGCCCATCCGGGCTATACGGGGGAGGAGGAATTCAACTATTTTCTCTCGGTGCTCTTCCCGGATGATGAGTTGATGATTATGGATTATAACCGGGTGGTTCGTGACTTGAACGGGCTTTCCCCGGAGGAATTTTTAAAGCGGGCGGAGGAGATCTTTTCGGTGGAAAAGCTGGAGGGGCGAAAGTATCCAGAGAAAAAGGGTGAAATTGCCATGTTCCTTGCAGAGCAGTGGTATCTTCTGACCTTGCGGCCGGAATATGAAAGAGAAGATCCTGTGGAGGGCCTGGATGTGTCAATTCTTCAGCGGGAGCTTCTGGAGCCTGTGCTGGGAATCGGTGATCCAAGGACAGATAAGCGCATTGATTTTGTGGGTGGTATCCGCGGCCTTGAGGAGCTGGAGCGCCGGGTACATACGGATATGGAAATTTCCTTTGCCATGTATCCCACATCCATAGAAGAATTATTCCGTGTAGCGGACGCGGGACTTTTGATGCCGCCAAAGTCTACCTGGTTTGAGCCGAAGCTTCGCAGCGGACTATTTTTGCATGCTATTGAAATGTATTAGCATATGGCTGAAAAAGTTGCATAAAGTGTATATTTTGCGGTTTTTCCGATAGAAGCCACAAGGGTATGAAGGAGGGAAATGCCCATGTTTTTTGCAAAAAACCCTTTATTTTGGGCATTTTCGCCGTGAGCTTTCGGGACAACCCAATATTTGTAAGAATTATCCCCAAAAACCCGAAAAATGCCAACTGAAAAGTGGCAAAAATGGAGAATTTATTTCCTCCCGTTGAATTTACAGGGAAAACAGGCTATAATAAATGCGATAAATTGAGTGTTTAAGTAATTTTTTTGATTAGCATAAGGGAGGACTATCATGAGTGCTAAGAAAGTAACAGAAACAGAAAAAAAGGCAACACCTGCAAAGGCAGCCGAGAGTGTTTCTCCGAAGACAACTGTAGCAGCAAAGGCACCGGTGAAGGAAGTGGAAGAAAAGGCAGCAGCACCGGCAAAGGAGGCGGCAGTGAAGGAAGAGAAGGCTCCGGCAAAGAAGACAGCAGCACCTAAGAAGACTGCACCGAAGGCAGCAGCCAAGACGACCAAGACAGCGAAGACAGCAAAAGAGGCAGTAAGCCAGAACGTATATATTCAGTTTGCAGGAAAGGAAGTTAAGACCGGGGAACTGGTTGAGCAGGTGAAGGCTCAGTGGACCGCAGAGGGACACAGGGTGTCTTCCATCAAGAGTCTGGAGGTTTATGTAAAGCCGGAGGACAACGCTGCTTACTATGTGATCAATGGTAAGGAAAATGGAAAGGTTGATCTGTAAGCAGGACAGGTGACAAATGATAAAAACGCTTCGTACCTTTGGGTGTGAGGCGTTTTTTTGTTGTGGGATGCAGTTCATCCAGTATGTGGCAAAAGCTGCCCTCCGGCTTTTCCACCACATACTGGATGAACTGCTATGAACATTTTGGCTCCGGAAGAAAATTTGCCGGACAGATGTCTCTTGGTGTGCCAGAATAATTGAGGGCTATATTTTATTTGAATGGCTTAATACTTTTTGGAGGTTAGGTATGGTGCAACAAAAGATGTATGGATACATCCGAGTATCCACAAGGGAACAGAACGAGGAACGGCAGAGGATTGCTTTGCTGGAGATGGGAGTGCCGAAGGAGAGGATCTATATGGATAAGCTTTCGGGCAAGGATTTTGAGCGGCCGGAGTATAAGAAGCTGCTGCGCAAGCTTAATCGTGACTCTGTGTTGTATGTGAAGTCTATTGACCGTCTGGGGAGGAATTATGTGGATCTCAATGAGCAGTGGCGGGTGATTACGAAGGAAAAGGGGGCGGATATTGTCGTTATTGATATGCCGCTTCTTGATACGAGGCGTGAGAAGAATCTGATGGGGACCCTGATCAGTGATATTGTACTGGCGCTTCTTAGCTATGTGGCGGAGAGCGAACGGCACAACATCAGGCAGAGGCAGGAGGAGGGCATCCGGGCGGCCAGGCAGCGGGGGGTGAGGTTCGGGAGGCCGGCGAAGCCATTGCCGGAGAATTTTGAGGAGGCATATCAGAGGTGGAATTCCGGGGAGCTTATTGGAAAGCAGGCGGCAGTGCTTTGCAATATGCCTTTGTCTACCTTTTATAAGAGGGCGAGCCGGTTTAAGGAGGAATGACAGCCTTGAAAAAGCGCTCTTATTTGGTATAATGGGAGTGTGGGTGAGAGATGATAAGGGGCTTACATCCGGGAACGGAGAAGGGAAGGTATCTATGGCAAGAACTGTGGGAATCGGGATACAGAGTTTTGAGAAAATAAGAGTGAATAATTGTTTTTATGTGGATAAGACACACTTTATAAAAGAATGGTGGGAGAGTAGAGATGATGTTACCCTCATCACCCGTCCCCGTCGTTTTGGAAAGACATTGACCATGAATATGCTGGAGCAGTTCTTTTCCATTGATTATGCGGACAGAGGGGATTTGTTTGAAGGATTATCTGTCTGGGCGGAAAAAGGATATCGGAAGCTTCAGGGAACTTATCCGGTGATATTTTTAAGCTTTGCGGATATCAAAGAAGGAAATTATCCGGACGTCAGGAGAAAGATGAATCAGATGCTGACAGGTCTGTATGTAAGATACCACTATCTGAGAGACAGCGATATCTTGACAGATGCTGACAGACGATTTTTTGATGGTGTTCGGGAGGATATGGGGGATGTAGAAGCGTCTATGGCGCTTCAGAAGCTGTCGGAATATCTGTTCCGTTATCATGGAAAAAGGGTAATTATCCTTTTGGATGAATATGATACGCCAATGCAGGAGGCGTATGTAAGCGGTTTTTGGGAGGAAATGGTGTCATTCACCAGAGGGCTGTTTAACGCTGCGTTTAAGACTAACCCTTATCTGGAACGTGCTATTATGACAGGAATTACCCGGGTGAGTAAGGAATCCATTTTCTCGGATCTGAATAATCTGATGGTGGTGACCACCACCACCGATGCCTATGCGGACTGCTTCGGCTTTACGGAAGAGGAAGTGTGGAGGGCCTTGGAGGAATTCGGGCTTTCGGGAAAGCAGGATGAGGTTAAAAGCTGGTATGACGGATTTACCTTTGGGAGCAGGAGCGATATTTACAATCCCTGGTCGATTCTGAACTTCCTGAAGAGCGGGAAATTTTCCACCTACTGGGCTAACACTAGCAGTAACAGCCTTGTAGGGAAACTGATTCAGGAGGGCGGCATCGACATTAAGGTGGTTATGGAGGATCTTCTACAGGGTAGATCTTTTACAACAAAGCTTGATGAGCAGATAGTATTCAGCCAATTGGAGAACCGGGAAAGCGCTGTGTGG
>QZDX01000015.1 GCA_009917555.1 bacterium 1XD21-13
TACCTCCGGGATGCACAGACCTTTCTGGGCTGTGAGATCCTCACTCTCATAGATTTTCTGAAAGAGAGAGAGCTGCTGTATGCGTACCTGCGTTATAAATATCCTGAACCACTGACAGAGGAAGAGGAACTTCCATTCTGATCTTTTCAGGAAGACATACCCCTGCGCAATTAATTTGCATAGGGGTATTTTCAGTTCCGAATAATGTGCGAAACCGTGTTCCCACAATGTGATGGGAAATCTATCATGGATTACTTTACTGCTAATATAATCTGAAAATCGAATGCTCTTTTAATCTGAAGAACAACAAGTCCTCTAAAATCCGCTTCTGGTTCTCAATGCTTACGGATTCCCCGGCTCGCTCATCGTCATGGGAGAGTCTTTCGTACAGGGCGGTGAGTTTGTCTTTCTCTGTCTGCTTTTTCATGGTGTGTAACCTCCTTTCTTTGAGGGTGCGCGCTTCCCTATAACCTTATTATACTTATCTGTTTGGGTCTACCACCACATAGGAGGAATGGGCTTGCAAAAGCTGGGGCGTGAGCCAGAACCGGGTCTTGCCGGAGCCGGAGGAACCGACAACACAGCAATTCAGGTTCCGGGCGTTGGCGGGGACGGCGGGCCGGGTGTTGGTGGTGAGAAATTCCGTCCCGGTCAGAATGATGTTGTTCTCAAACTTGGGGTCGGTGAACGGCTTGATGTCTTTTTCCGTTCCCCAGCGGGCCGATCCATACTCTTCATCCCGGCGGAATTTTTTAGCGTTTTTGCTTTTTACATAGATCAGCAGACGGAACGCCGCCGCCCCCACAATGCCGATCAGCCAGTCAAAAAAATGGACTCCCGGGACGAAGTCGGCAAAGGCCGGGCCGATGGTCTGGCCCAGCCCGATCAATTTGTGGGCGAAATCCGTACCCGCCGCCAGCCGGTAGGCCGTCCCGATTTTCAGACAGGCCCACAGGATAAAAAGGTAGGGGATGTTGGGTATCAAATATTTTTTTATGCTATCTGTCCTCACGGGCCGCCTCCTTTACTCGTTCTTTCGCCCGGGGCTTTTCCACCGCAAGCCGCTCCGCCGCCTGTTTCAGTTGCTCCCGGATAGGGATGCGGCTGGATTTTGACTGCGTGAGCAGTTTCCGGGAATAGCTTTCAAAGCAGGCGGTAACAGCGTCCGCCTGTCCCGCCTTGAAAAACAGCAGATACTTGTCCGGCCCGGTTTTATAAAAGGCATAGTCCACATTGAAACGGCGGGCCATGCGGTCAAAGAGTTTCGGGGCCTCCACTTCGATGCTGTTCACATTTTCGCCGTGGGCCATGAGCTTTTTCACGCTCTGCCTGCCGTGGGGCCTTTGGGCCGCCCGGTGCCGTTTGGCGATCTGGCCCCCAGCCGCCTGGAGCACATAGGCCAGCCCCCGGGCCGTCAGTTTGCCAGCCCGGACAGAGATCGCTATGGAGCTCCGGGAAATTTCTTCATCAATCAGTTACACCGCCTCCTTTCTCCGCTTTGGGACAAAATGTCTCGAAGTGCCTTGTCAGCGTTCCTCCCGGCCTTTTTCGGTCAGCCGCCGAAAGCCCTCTTTCGAGGAACCGTCAATCACCTCTTTGTAGGCGGCCATCTGCTCCCGGATAGAAAGCTGGGGATAAGAAAACACCTTATGCTCGGCGGGGATGTCCTGGGGGCCGTGATAATATTCCCTAAAGTCTCCGCTGGTCTGAACCACATAGCCGCCTGGGGCCATGTGGCCGCCCTCGTTGATGGAGATGTCCCTGCCGTATGCCTCATAGTCGAAATAGTCTTTCAGTTCTTCCGGGATCGGCAAGTCCTCCGCCCAATAACGGCCCAAGTCCTCCTCATTTTCAATATCCGGGTAAAATTCAAAGCAATCCAGATTTTGCGTCAGATTGATAATATCTGCCACACTGGAGGTATGCGCCCCCGTATGGAGCACTGTCTCAAATTTTTCAAGTTCCCCTTGATCGAGTTCCGAGAGCAGGCAGGCCAGATGGTTAAGCTCGTCCAGATTTTCATATTCACCCAGATAGTCATAGAGCCCCAGCACATCGCCGTCAAAGCTGGTAACAAAAAATTCCTCATACCGTATGCCGTCCACGCCGATATGTTTCAGCAGCGTCTGCACCTCCTGGGGGCTGGTGGGAAATTCCAGTGTTTCTCCCACCAGCTCCCCCTCGTTGTATTTGCCGAGGTTGGTAATGTAAGCCTCAAACAAGGATGCCATCAGCGTTTGCCCTGGCCCTTGACGGTCAAAATGCCCTCAAGGGTGGTGGCGGTAATCCCCAGCCGCTGGGCCACGGCAATATCATTTTTCATGGCCTCGGTCATGCTGTGGCCGCATACCACCAGCACCCGGGAGCGGCGGAGCAGGTCACGGCCAATGTCAATGCCGCTTTTATGCTCCTCGGGTACTGCGTCATTGAGGAACAGCGGCAGATAGAGGGCGGGGCAGATCGGTGCAAAGCCCGCCTCATATACGGCCCGGCAATACTGGGCCGCCAGTTCTGCGTTTTCACTGTCGCCGCCAAACCATGCGGCGGTAATGTATGCAAGGGGTCGTTTCATAAGTAAAAACCTCCGTTCTATAATAAAATCGTTCAACCCTAACCCCCCGCCCTTTCCCAATCATGGGAAAGGGGGCGGCTCTGGAGGATATACCCCCCGCCGCTTGGCCGGAGATAGCACAGCCGGGGCAGGCCGTAAAGGGCAAGCCGCCGCAAGCGGCGGGGCCGTTGGCCCCCTTGACGGCCCGCTCCCGACTGCGCTTTTTTATCCCCGGCGACGGGGGATATATACCACCAGAGCCATCGCAGAGGGGCGGAGCCCCTCGGGACAAAATGTCTCGAAGTGGTTACTTGTCTTTTTCCATTTTCTTCGGGGCCTTTGCCAGCTCGGGCGGCTGTTTCTGTTTCCACTCGTCCAGCAGGCCGATGATCTGCTCTTTCATTTTGGCCGGAGTAACCTCCTTGCCGAAATACTTTTCCAGTTCAGCGGTTGAAATAATCACGCCTCGATCCTCCTTTTTCTTTTCTGATAAGATACCGTCAATCACATCGCCGTTGAGCTTGCCCTCCTGATCCAGCTCCCGGAGCTTTTTCGCCTGGGCCACCGAGGGGGACGCCTGCTCCCCGTCAATGGAAACGGCGATCAGCCTCTGGTTTTTGGGCTTGATATAGGAGAGCTCCACGGCGGGCATAAAGCCCATCTTTTTATCGTCCACCTTGTCCAGCAGTTCCGGCACAAGGGAGTTGAGCCGCAGATAGCGCATGACTTTTTTATAGTTCATGTCATGGGCCTCGCCCACGATCTCCACGGAACGCTTGCCAATGTCGCCCTCGGCAACATTTTTCAGCCGCCCGCCCTGGTGCTTGATGTCCTCCACTTCCAAATCCAGCAGGGCGGCCAGTTCGCTGGGGAGCGTCTGATCCCGCTGTTTGTTGCTGTCTTTCATGGCCTGGACAGCCTCGTGGTCGCTCATATCCCGGACGATAAAGGGCATTTCCAAAAGCCCGGCCAGTTCACTGCCCCGGCAGCGGCGGTGGCCCGCCACAATCTCATAGCCGTTTCCGTCCTTTTCCGGGCGGGCAAGGCCCGGCACCATCACGCCGTTTGCCTTAATGGATGCCACTGTTTCCTGCATTTTGGCATCGTCCCGCACCTTAAACGGATGGGGCCGGAATGTATGGAACGGATGCATCTCGGAAAGTTTCAGATACATGAGCTTGCCTTCCTCCACCGGACGGGGAGGGGCGGCTGGCCCAGGCGGAGCCTGCTCCGGGGCGGCGGCCTCCTTTTCGGGAGCCGTTTTCCCAGCCTTTGGGGGAGTTTTGGCGTCCGGGGCTTTCCCGTCACTTCGGGACACTTTGTCTCGCTTGGACGGCTGGGCCTCGCCGGGGGCCGCCTTGTCAGCCTTGGGCGGGCGGCCCTTGCGGGGCTTTGCCGCCTCCTTGCCAGCGGGCTCCGTTTTATCCTCCTTCGGGGAACGGCTACGGCGGGGCTTTTTCTGTTCGCCAGCGGCGGGCTGTTCCGCCTCACCGGGAGTCTGCTCCTTTGCGGGGGCATCCCCGGCTTTCTCTACCTCAGCCTGGGCCGCCTTTCGCTTTTCGCCCATGAGCTCATTGATCTGCTCAAAGGACACTACCACATCGCCGGGATCGGGCTTTGCGGGCCCGGCCTGTTCCTGCTGAGGTGTGGGAGCGGCGGCCTGTTCGGGAGCCAGGGCCTGGGGCTGGCCAGCCGTTACAGCCTCGGGAGCCTCCGGGATTTTTTTCTCACCGGGGCCCGTGTTCAATTTGTCATCTGCCATTCATTAACCTCCTTTTCGTTAAAATTGCACAAATTTCAGGCTTAAATTTCTGTAATTATTTTTTGCCTCCTTCCCATCTATCCACGCAAAAAAGCCGCCCGGTTTTGATGGCCGGACGGCCTTTCAGCGTAATGTGATAGATCAAATATTATTTTTGTTGTTGGTAGGCTCCGAAAAGCCTTGTATTTGCGGTTTTCCTAATTTATATGGCCCTTAATACCCTCTGCACCAAAAATGTCTACTCCCATACGTGTATTTCAGATTTGCATGCCTTTCAAATATCATTAGAGTACTTTTTCCCTTTAAATACCCTACAAAACTTGATACGCTTATACTTGGGGGAATTTCAACCAACATGTGTACATGATCCGGACATATCTCTGCTTCTACTATTTTTACTCCTTTTCTTTTGCACAGCTTGCTTAATATATTTGCTATGTCTTGTTTCAATTTCCCATATACAATCTTTCGCCGGAACTTTGGTACAAATACAATATGATACTTACAATTCCATTTCGTATGTGATAAACTATTAACATCCATTTTGGATAACCTCCTTTGATTTATGTGGTTGGCGAACCTACATAAGTATATCATTGGAGGTTTTTAACTGTAAGCTAAAGCAGCTGCTAACACACCTGCATAGCAGGTGGTTTTTAACAAAATGCTATACAACAAGAACGCCACAATTCAAAAGAATCATGGCGTTCTATCTGCCTTTATATATTTTTTCCAGTTTTTATGTAACTTAATTAAAACTTCCCAGCGTCTGCTGCTTCTTGCACCGCTACAGCCACTGCCACAGTCATACCAACCATAGGATTGTTTCCTGCGCCGATAAGCCCCATCATCTCCACATGCGCCGGTACGGAAGAAGAGCCTGCAAACTGTGCATCAGAGTGCATACGTCCCAGTGTATCGGTCATGCCATAGGAAGCCGGTCCTGCTGCCATGTTGTCGGGATGAAGCGTACGGCCTGTGCCGCCGCCGGATGCAACGGAGAAGTACTTCTTGCCTGCCTCCAGTCTCTCCTTCTTGTAGGTGCCTGCTACCGGATGCTGGAAACGGGTAGGATTGGTGGAGTTGCCGGTAATGGATACGTCCACATTCTCTTTCCACATAATTGCAACGCCCTCGGGAACGCTGTTTGCACCGTAGCAGTTTACTTTTGCACGAAGTCCCTCGGAGTAAGCCTTGCGGAATACCTCTTTTACTTCGTTGGTGTAGGGATCGTACTCGGTCTCTACATATGTAAATCCATTGATTCTTGCGATAATCTGAGCCGCATCCTTTCCAAGACCATTCAGGATCACACGCAACGGTTTCTGGCGAACCTTGTTTGCCTTCTCCGCAATACCGATAGCGCCCTCAGCGGCTGCAAAGGACTCATGACCTGCCAGGAATGCAAAGCACTCGGTCTCCTCCTCCAGAAGCATCTTGCCAAGATTTCCATGGCCAAGACCTACCTTACGGGTGTCTGCAACGGAGCCGGGGATACAGAAGGACTGAAGTCCCTCACCGATTGCTGCTGCTGCGTCTGCGGCCTTGCGGCAGCCTTTCTTGATTGCGATAGCTGCTCCTACGGTGTAAGCCCAGCATGCGTTCTCAAAACAGATGGGCTGAATACCCTTGATCTGATTGTACACGTCAAGACCTGCATCCTTTGTAATCTTCTCTGCCTCTTCCAGGGAAGCGATGCCGTAGCTGCCTAATACCTCATTGATTTTATCAATACGTCTTTCATATGATTCAAATAATGCCATCTTCGTCTACCTCCTCGCTTATTCCTGTCTCGGGTCGATGATCTTCACTGCATCATCTACACGTCCATACTGTCCCTGTGCTTTCTCCCAGGCTGTGTTGGCATCGTCGCCTTTCTTGATGAAGTCGGTCATCTTGCCAAGGTTTACAAACTTGTAGCCGATAATCTGATCCTCTGCGTCCAGAGCGATTCCGGTTACATAGCCCTCTGCCATCTCCAGGTAACGAGGTCCTTTTTTCAGAGTTCCATACATGGTTCCTACCTGGCTTCTAAGACCCTTTCCAAGGTCCTCAAGGCCAGCGCCGACGGGAAGTCCGTCCTCAGAAAATGCGGACTGGGTTCTTCCGTATACGATCTGCAGGAACAGCTCTCTCATAGCTGTATTGATTGCATCACAGACAAGATCGGTGTTCAGTGCCTCTAAAAGAGTTCTTCCGGGAAGAATCTCGGATGCCATAGCTGCGGAATGGGTCATTCCGGAGCAGCCCAGAGTTTCTACCAGTGCTTCCTGGATGATTCCCTCTTTTACATTCAGGGTCAGCTTGCAGGCTCCCTGCTGAGGTGCACACCAGCCTACACCATGTGTCAAGCCGGAAATGTCTTTGATCTCTTTTGCCTGTACCCACTTTGCTTCTTCCGGAATCGGAGCAGCGCCATGATTTACGCCCTGTGCTACCGGACACATTTTCTCAACTTCGTGTGAATAAATCATTTTAAAACTCCTTTCAAGTTAAGTTAAAATCTTAAGCGGCCGCCATAGGGATCTAGGGCTTGTCGCATTTGATTATATTTTCTCATAATTCCTGGAAATAGTCTAGTGGTTTTTTTGAAATTTTCGGTGTGCGTGATGTTATGCTAACTTACGTCCCATGAGGACGCCCATCATGGATGCCATCATTAAGCCTCTGGTCCAGCCGCTGGAATCGCCCAGGCAGTAGAGGCCCTCTATGTTGGTGGTGAAGTCGGGCTCCATTTTGATGCGGTTGCTGTAGAATTTGAGCTCCGGGGAGTAGAGCAGGGTTTCGTTGGCGGCGAAGCCGGGGACAACGTGGTCTACGGACTGGATGAAGTTGATAATGTTTGTCATGGCCCGGTAGGGCATGGCTGCGGTGATGTCGCCGGCTACTGCGTCCGGCAGGGAGGGACGCACGTTGGATTGAGCCAGTTCTTTTTGCCATGTCCGCTTCCCACCCAGGATGTCTCCGTAACGCTGTACCAGGATCTTGCCGTCCCCCAGCATATTTGTGAGTTCTCCCACTTTCTTTGCATAGGCGATGGGCTGGTTGAAAGGGTGGGTGAAATTGTGGGAGCAGAGGATGGCAAGGTTGGTGTTGTTGGATTTTAAGTCCTTGTAGGAGTGACCGTTGACCACTGCCAGATCGTTGTCGTAGTTTTCCTGGCTCACGAAGCCTCCCGGATTCTGGCAAAAGGTGCGGACCTTGTTTTTGAAAGGCAGGGGATAGCCGATGAGCTTGGATTCATAGAGTATGTTGTTCACGTCCTCCATGATCTCATTGCGTACCTCAACTCTGACGCCAATATCCACGGTTCCGGGCTCATGGACAATCTGATGCTGTTCACAAATCTTCTCAAGCCAGTCTGCCCCTTTGCGTCCGGTGGCAACCACTACGTGCTTTGCACAGATCGTTTCCTCCTCTGCCCCGGTTCCGGCCTTTTCAATGATAACGCCCTTACAGGTCCCCTGCTCTACCACCAAATCCCTGCAGTGATATCCAAACAGAATCTCCACCCCATGTTCTAAGAGATACTGCTCAATCTGATAATAAATCTCCTGTGCTTTCTCTGTTCCCAAATGGCGAATGGGACAGTCCACCAGCTTCAAGCCGGCCTGAATCGCCCGCTTGCGTACGTCCTTGACGCCTTTTTCATTGCCCACGCCCTCTACCCTTGTGTCCGCACCGAATTCCAGATAAATTTTATCCGTATAATCGATCATTTCCTGGGCAAAATCCTCTCCGATAAGCCTTGGCAGATCGCCGCCTACCTCATAGCTTAAGGAAAGCTTTCCGTCTGAAAATGCCCCTGCCCCGGAAAATCCGGTGGTAATGTTGCAGTAGGGCTTACAATTTATGCATTCCTTTGTCTTGGATTTTGGGCAGGTCCGCTTCTCCACCGGCTTGCCCTTCTCCACAAGAAGTATTTTCTTTTTACTTCCCTGCTTTAACATCTCAAGGGCCGTAAAAATGCCGGCGGGTCCCGCTCCAATGATACAAATGTCTGTGTTTCTCATAGTGTAACCTCCATTCCCGTTCCGCAGTATTTTCTGCTTTTTTGTCTCTCTTTACTCTTCCCCTGCTCTCACATCTTCATTTCAAAGTAAACGAAGCTTCTTCCAAACAAAAAATACCGTAATGATGATATAGCTTCTCCTTGGTGGGAGACCTATAGTCAACTATTACGGTAGTTGGTAGAAACATTCAACCTATTATGAATTTATATAAGTCCAAACCTCTGTTAGTGTACAAAAAATTTCCTTTTTTGTCAATAGCTGCGGGACTTTCTGAAAGTGTGGTATAATGAGTATAATGAGTGTTAGGTTACTGTAAACGGAGTGAACAGTAACAGCGTTAGCGAAAAGAGTATGCTTGCATATAAAGCAGTAATAGACACTGGTGTCTGGCGCAAAATCAGCGGCATTTCTCGCTTTGTGTCGTGTTTTTCGGTGCCGGAAAGCGGTAATCTGGAAACGAAAGGAGGAAATGTTGTGAGTCCAAAAGAGATTGGAGCTTTTTTGAAACAGCTTCGCAATGAAAAGGGAATCACCCAGGAGCAGTTGGCAGAAATTCTGGGGGTTTCAGGAAGAACTGTTTCCAGATGGGAAACGGGAACGAATTTGCCCGACCTCAGTATTTTGGTGCAGATTTCGGAGTACTATCATGTGGAAATCAAAGAAATTCTAAATGGAGAAAGGAAAAGCGAGGATATGGATAGCGAATTAAAAGAAACTTTATTAAAGGTTGCCGATTACAATGAGTTAGAAAAATGGAGAGCCGCAAAGGCTGGAAATCTTTCGTTTTGCATCATGTTTTTGGTATGTGCCGTGACGATTGTAGTGCAAATGTTTATGGACGGAGGTTTTCCGCTGATTATGGGGGAAACGGTAGTTCTGCTTGCCGGAGGGTTGATTTATATTTTCTTCGTTGTAAAAAACGGAGCATGGAATGGCGCAGTGATAAAAAGTACCCAGAAGAAAGATTTGATTATCAGTTTGGTATGTGTAGGGATATTCAGTTTCTTATTTTACTTGATAATAAAGAAAAATATGGCTGCTCTGCAGGCTGCTGGAATATCTGTTTGCTTTTTTGTGATTCTTTCGGCATTATCATTTGTCTTGCTTAGGGGGCTTTCCTGTCTTTCTCAGAGAAAGTCTGATAAACTGAAAGACGGAAATGCTTTGTAGGTTGGAAATGGTCTGATAGGTTTTTGAAATTTTCGGTTGGTGAGATGGGGACGGACGCCGCCGCAAAATCAATGCCAATAAACAAAACATATTGACATCAGCATCGCGACAACACTCCCAGAATTTTTTGAACTAAAAATACAGCTTTCACCCACCCCTGCATATATACAGCCCCCAGCATACTGACCGCCTGGCGTTAAGACCTCCAAAATTCAAACCACCGTCAGCCCCAAGGAAGAAACCATACTTCCTGCCAGGCGTGTTAGCCCGAATGGGCGGAGCAGGGCAGGAAGTATGGTTTCTTCCTTGGGACGTTCGCCCTTAAAATCCTTAAACCCCTACAAAATTCCCCAACAAAAACCGCCCAACCGCCCAAAGCATCACCAAATGCACCGGATAAAACCCATAGAAAAAGTACTTCGCCTGCCGCCCTCTCTCCCCGTTGTATAAAGCAATCAGCAAGAAAGAAAAAGCCGTAGGCCACTCCAGAGAATTAAAAGTAACCAGCACAATCACGCAGACAACCGCCCGAAGCCAGGGCAACTCCCGCAAAAGATACATAAGTGCAATCACCAGAACCCCCACCGCACCGTAATCCGTCTGCAATAGCTGCGCTGCAAAGGCCGGCAGCAGAAGCCCTGCCGGAAGCCGCCAGATCTCCTGCCTCCAGCCTTTCAAAATCCACACGGCCAAAAGCCCCAGAACAAGGGTCAGATACACATTCTGGCTCCCTGCAAAAAAGGGCATATTATGAAAAGCCAGATCAAAGGGCACCTCCGCCAAAAGGGCAAACAATGAAAGCCGCAGCAAATATTTCCCCATATTCCGGGTATGGGCAGCCCCCTCCACCAAAAGAAAGCAAAAGATGGGAAAAGCAATCCTTCCTATAAGGCGCAGATAAATGTCAATATCATACCACGCCATAATCTGCTCCCCCGTAAGACGCCCAGCCAGCGGTGATGTACCATGGGCATTCATCACAAACACCTCAAGCAGGCATGCCCCTATATGATCTATAAACATAGTCACAATGGCAATCCATTTCAATGCGCTTCCGGTCAGGGGCATTTTCTTTCCTGTGCTCATCTCTTCTGTGCAACCTCGCCCTGCTTTTTATAAATCGAATCCGAGGCAACCACGCCACGTACCGAGGACAGGGGATAGATATTGCTGTTCCTCCCGATAACCGTTCCCGGATTCAGGACGGAGCCGCAGCCAACCTCTACCTCATCCCCAATCATAGCGCCAAATTTCTTAATCCCCGTCTCAATATCTCCCTGGGCCGTATGCACCTTTACCAGAAGCTTGTCGGACTTCACATTGGAGGTAATGGAGCCGGCTCCCATATGGGCCTTAAATCCCAAAATAGAATCCCCCACATAGTTATAATGAGGCACCTGTACCTTGTTAAAGAGAATCACATTCTTAAGCTCCGTAGAGTTGCCTACCACTGCTCCCTCTCCCACCAAGGCATTTCCCCGGATAAAGGCACAGTGGCGGATCTCCGCATTCTTTCCGATGATGGCGGGGCCTGCAATAAACGCCGTGGGAGCCACCTTTGCGGAACGGGCAATCCAGATATTCTCTCCCCGCTTCTCATACTCCTCCTCACTTAAGGTCGCTCCAAGCTCCAGAATAAAAGCTCCGATCTTCGGCAGTGCCTCCCAGGGATAAGTAACCTCAGACAGCAAGGGGGCCGCCAGGGTCTCCGTTAATGTGTACAGGCTTTTTACTTCTAATTCTTTCATGATTTTGTTTTCCTTTCACTTTTTATATTCTTATTCCTAATGGCAGGCTTCTTTTTATAAAATCCCGAAGCCGCATCAAAGCAGGGCAGAAGCGCCCTCCGATAATCCGCCCCCAGCACAGCCCTGGTTTTGTCCGTAATAAACTTTTCCAGCTTCTGCATATAGAATTCCTCTGTTATGCTGCCCTCCGCCATCTGGGTCAAGCCCTTTTCCCAGCTGGCCGTCAGCTCCGGATTCAGCAGGCTGTAGATGGAAGCCCGGACCACGTCATAAATCATTTCCCCTAAGAGGGTTGGGGTGATAATCTGCGTCTTCGTATTCAAAGCTATGTATTTATTATTCACAAGCTTTTTCAGAATCTCCGCCCTGGTAGCGCTGGTTCCGATGCCGCTTCCCTTGATCTGCGCCCGCAGCTCCTCATCCTCAATGAGCTGCCCTGCATTTTCCATGGCAAGAATCATGGAGCCGGAATTGTACCTCTTTGGCGGCGAGGTCTCTCCCTCCTTGATCACGAAACTTTGAACCCCCACCGGATCTCCCTTTTTGAAGCTCTTCAAAATCTCCAGAAATTCCGTGTCGCAGCGGACCTCCTCCGCCTCTTCACCCTTTTTCTTACTGGCATCGGAAGAAGCGGCGGGCATCACCTTAAGGTATCCCTCTGATAACAGAATCTTAAAACTGGAAAAAAACTTCTCCCCTCTCACCACCGTCACAAGCTGCACCTTCTGGTACTCCGCAGCCGGATAAAAAATGGCAAGAAACCTCCTTGCAATCAGCTCATAGATCTGCTCCGACAGCTGTGACAGGCCCTTTAATGCCCCAAAGCCCTGGCCGGTGGGAACAATGGCATAGTGATCCGTAATCTGCTTATCATTCACATACCGGGTCTTTGCAAGGTTTTTCCAGGCTGTCCCTGCCAGAACCTCTCCCGCAAAGGCCGAGATCTTCTGATAATTCCGCAGCCCCCCGATATTTCGGGCAATCTCCTTTGCCGCCGCTGTGGACAGCACACGGGCATCCGTTCTGGGATAGGTCACCAGCTTTTTCTCGTACAGCTCCTGGACCACCCTGAGGGTCTCGTCGGGGCTGATTTTGTAGAGACGGGAGCACTCATTTTGAAGCTCCGCCAGGTTGAACAAAAGAGGCGGATTTTTCTTCTCCTTTTTCCGCTCCTGAGAAAAAACCACTGCCCTTATGGGCTGCTCTTCCTCCAAAAAATGAATCAGCTCTTGTGCATCCTCTTTTTTCCGAAACCCATTTTCTTTATAGAGCTTCGGCGACTGAAAGTAAGCGGAGCCCTCCAGGGCACGCCATTCCCCTCTGGCCTCTCTGCCCTTCAGGGTGAACTCCTCCTCCACACGGTAAAAGGGCGTCTTCACAAACTCCCGAATCTCCCGCTCCCGCTTCACCACCATCCCCAGCACACAGGTCATAACCCGGCCTACGGAAATAACGGTGCGGTTCACCTTCAGGTAATTGGAAATGGTATCGCCGTATTTCAGGGTCAGAAGGCGGGAGAAATTAATTCCCATCAGATAATCCTCCTTTGCCCTAAGATATGCGGCGCTGGAAAGATTGTCATACTCCGAGAGATCCTTTGCCTCCCGGATTCCCCTTAAGATCTCCTCCTCCGTCTGGGAATCGATCCACACCCGGCGACGCTTTTTGCCCTTCACCCCGGACATCTGCTCCACCAGGCGGTAGATATACTCCCCCTCCCGCCCGGAGTCGGTACACACATAGATGGTCTCCACATCCGGCCGGTTTAAAAGTCCTTTCACAATCTCAAACTGCTTGCTGACGGAGGGGATGATCTCGTATTTGAATTCCTTTGGCAGAAAAGGCAGGGTGGCAAGGCTCCAGCGCTTGAATCTCGGATCGTAGACCTCCGGATAGCTCATGGTCACCAGATGTCCCACGCACCAGGTCACGATGCTGTCCTCCCCCTCCAGGTATCCGTCCCGGCGGGAGGCGCCAAGCTTTAGCACTCTGGCAAATTCCTGAGCCACACTGGGCTTTTCCGCAATATAGAGTGATTTTCCCATAATTCCTCTTTTTGTTACCGGTCACAGGATGAGCAGTAACTCTCTTTCATCTGCCGTCCGCTCCAATCAGCAGACAGCAATTCTTCTATCCCAACAAAACCTTACTTATTCTAACACACATAAGTGTTGTCTGGCAATGACTAAAGCAGCAAAACCTGCATGTCCACCGGTACGGAAGCCTCCACCTGAAGCTCCTCTCCTGTAAAGGGCTGTAAAAAATGAAGCCGCCAGGCATGTAAGGCCGTCCGTTCCATCCCCGGAATTGTTCCGTTTCCATATCGGGAATCACCCAGAAGCGGATGCCCAATGGAAGCCATATGTACCCGAATCTGATGAGTTCTTCCGGTTTCCAGCTCCAGGCGAACCAGGGCACAGCTTTTATCCGTTTCTCCTGACTCCCCTTCTGGAGGCATCTCGCAAGGCATACCTCTTCGCGCCACGTGAATGGTTTTCAATAAGGTATAGCGGGTAACCGCCCTCTTTCCCTCCGGGTCCACGCACATTTGGCTCTTTTCTCCAGGTTCCTGACCCAGAGGACTGTCAATTCTCCCCTGCTCAGGTCTTGGCACGCCCTCTACAATAGCCAGATAGCTCTTACAAAGCTGTCCGCATTCCCTCTGCCGCTCCAGACGGACAGCCGCTCCCCGGTTCTTTACGGCCAGGACTACTCCGGAGGTACCCTTATCCAGCCGTCCCATAATCCGAATCACGGAATCCTCTTTCTTTTCCCTGAGATAGGCCGCCAGACGGTTTGCCAGGGTATCTATGTCATCCTGGCCTGACGGATGCACAGCCAGACCTGAGGGCTTATCCACCACAATCACATCCTGGTCCTCATAAAGTACAGAAAGGCTCCCCGGAAAAGCCTGCAGTTTCTCAGAGACCTCTTCTCCCGTCTCAAGCAGCACCTCAACCAGATCCCCAGACTCAAGACATGTGCTCACCTTTCTGCGGTCTCCATTTACACAGATCCCCTCCCTGAAAAATTTGGCTCGGCTGATTTCATTTTTTGTCAAATGCATCCTTTTTCTCAAAAAATGCTCCAGCCGAATTCCTTCATCCTCCCTTGGCACAAGCCTGCTCACTTTTCTCTTCAACCCGCCTGCCTCCAATTTTCTTACGCTATTTTTATTTTGCTGTGCTTCCCTGAAATTGTCAATAGGGATGAATCCCTATAAAAATATTCCGGATCGTCTTTTCCCTCCTTCTCCCCTTTACGCTCCCCCACAGCCATGCTAAAATAACTCCATACCACAAAAAATTATTCCGGAAAGGCAGTCCCCTATATGAAAACCACAGGAATCATAGCCGAATACAACCCCTTCCACAAGGGCCACGCCTACCAGCTTCGAAAGGCAAAGGAGCTCACAGGCGCAGACTATATGGTCATCGTCATGAGCGGCCCCTTCACCCAGCGGGGCCTCCCCGCTCTAGTGGACAAATACACCCGAACCAAAATGGCTTTGGAAAATGGTGCCGATCTGGTTCTGGAGCTTCCTGTTCCCTACGCGTCCGGAAGCGCCGAGGCCTTTGCCCAGGGAGCCGTGGCCCTTTTGGATTCCTTAGGCTGCATTGACACCCTCTGCTTCGGAAGTGAATCCGGCGACTTGAAGGCCCTAATCTCCTACGCTAAGCTATTTGAAGAGGAGCCGGAGGACTATAAGAGCCTCCTAAAATACCATTTAAAGCAGGGACTTCCCTTCCCGGCCGCCCGAAGCAGAGCCGCTGAAGAATGCCTCCATTACACCGATCATGTCTGCGTCTGCTCCCGGGAAGACGCTGACTGCCGCCAGGAATCCGAGCTTCTTTACCACCCCAACAATATCCTGGGAATCGAATATTGCCGCGCCCTCCTTAGCCGTCGCAGTAAAATCCGCCCCGTAACCCTCCGCCGCGTATCCTCCGGCTATCACGACACTGCCATGGACACCGAATTTGCATCTGCTTCCGCTATCCGTGAAGCCATCCTCCGTGAGGGACTGTCCAAATCCGTAGAAGCGCAGCTTCCAAACGCCTCCTTCCAAATCCTAAAAGAGGCTTTAAAAGCCTGCCCGCCTGTCCAAGTAGATGCCTTTTCCTCCATCCTCCTGTATCGTCTCCTCACCCTCTCCCGTGAGGATCTAGCCTCCTTCCAGGATGTCTCCCCGGATCTGGCTGCCCGGATAGAGAATCACCGGTTCCAATTCACCTGCTGTTCTTCCTTTGCAGATCTCTTAAAAACAAAGGAGCTGACCCACAGCCGCATCACCCGTGCCCTCTGCCACATCCTCCTGGATCTTCGCCAGGCCGATCTGGATGCTTTAAAGGCAGACCACTGGCCCGTCTACCTAAAGCCCTTGGGCTTTCGAAAAAGCGCCGGCCCTCTTTTAGCCGCCATCAAGGGAAAAAGCGCCTCACCGCTTCTTGTAAAAGCGGCAGACGCCTCCTCTTTGCTTTCTCCTGTTCCATATACGCTTTTTGAAAAGGATGTCCTTGCCTCCCACATCTATGAATCCGCAAAGGTATGCCAATATCACACAGACCTGATCCACGAGTACACCCGGACACCCATCATACTGCCCTAAGCTAAGCTCACAAAATCCAGAATCTCTTCCGGCTTTTCCAGACGATAAGTAGCCTCAATCCCTTCCGGCATCAGGCTTCCCCAGAGGACCAGGGCACAGTCCACCCCAGCCTTCCTGGCGCACTCCATGTCATGGACACTGTCCCCCAGATAAAGAACCTCCCTCGGTTCTGCTCCCGTCTGCCTTAAATACTCCAACATCGGATCCGGAAAAGGCTTTCCCCGGCTGGTATCACTGGCTGTCACAACACAGGCAAAATAGCTGCCCAATCCCCGGCCGCGAAAATCCTCTTCAAATTCGGAACGTGTCTTAGAGGTGATAATCCCCAGCGCAGTCTCTGTTCCCTTTAATCGGTCCAGGGTTTCCCGCATTCCCGGAAACAGCTGGCCTGGGGCTTCCTTTGCACAGGACAAATACACCTTCTCCCATTCTCTGTGAGCCTCTGCCGGATCAGGAAGCTTCAAAGCCTCCATAGCAGCCTCCCCCGGAATTCCAAAGGAAAACCTAAGATCCGGAATCCTTGCATCCTCTCCCCAAAATTTTTTCAGGATTCTCTCCAGAGAAACCATATGAATGTTCACCGTATCTATGAGTGTACCGTCAATGTCAAACACAAGATGCTTATAGGCTTTCATACCATGTCTCCTAATTCTTAAAGGAATGAATGGGCGCCGGAATCCGCCCGGTGCGCCCCACAAAGGCATCACAGGAAAACTGGTTCACCGGCATGATAGGCGCATATCCCAAAAGGCCGCCAAACTCCACCATTTCCCCTACGTCCTTGCCAATCACCGGAATCAAACGCACTGCTGTGGTTTTCTGGTTCACCATGCCAATGGCCATCTCGTCCGCAATGACGCCCGAAATCGTAGTCGCCTTCGTATCCCCCGGAATGGCGATCATATCCAGACCCACGGAGCAGACACAGGTCATGGCCTCCAGCTTCTCAATGGTCAGTGCTCCTGCCTGCACCGCATCAATCATCCCCTGGTCCTCGCTGACCGGGATAAAAGCACCGCTTAAGCCTCCTACATAGGAAGAGGCCATAACGCCACCCTTCTTCACCTGGTCATTGAGAAGTGCCAGCGCAGCCGTAGTGCCCGGTGCACCGCAGCGCTCCAGACCGATCTCCTCCAGAATCTCCGCCACACTGTCTCCAATAGCCGGTGTGGGAGCCAAAGAGAGATCCAAAATTCCAAAGGGAATTCCCAGCCGCTTAGATGCCTCCTGTGCCACAAGCTGTCCCACCCGCGTCACCTTAAAGGCTGTCTTTTTAATGGTCTCGCAGAGCACCTCAAAGCTCTCCCCCCGAACCTTTTTCAGCGCATGCTTCACCACGCCGGGGCCGCTGACCCCCACGTTGATAATGGCGTCCGCCTCTGTCACTCCATGAAAGGCCCCGGCCATAAAGGGGTTGTCATCCGGCGCATTGCAGAATACTACCAGCTTGGCACAGCCCAGGGAATCCTGCTCCTTCGTATACTCCGCCGTCTTTAAAATCATCTCTCCCATAAGGCGCACCGCATCCATATTGATTCCGCATTTGGTGGAACCTACATTCACGGAGCTGCATACCCGGTCCGTCCTGGAAAGAGCCTCCGGAATGGAGCGGATCAAATTTTCCTCCCCCTTCGTCATTCCCTTGGATACCAGGGCCGAATAGCCTCCGATAAAGTTTACGCCCACCTGCTTGGCCGCCCGGTCCAGGGTCTCGGCAAGGGTGACATAATCCGCCGGGTAATGGCAGGCCGCCTCCCCGATTAGAGCAATCGGCGTTACGGAAATCCGCTTATTTACAATGGGGATTCCAAAATCGCGCTCAATGGCCTTTCCTGTTGCCGCCAGATCCTTTGCCACAGTGGTAATTTTATCATAAATCTTTTGATTCAGCCTGTCCAAGTCAGAGTCAATACAGTCCAAAAGACTGATGCCCAGGGTAATGGTCCGCACATCCAGGTTGTCCTGCTCAATCATCTGATTGGTTTCTCTTACCTCATATAAATTAATCATACCGTTATTTCCTCCATACTAGATCCGATGCATCCGGTCAAAGATTTCCTCATGCTGACACTTGATCACCACGCCAATCTCCTCCCCAATCTGCTCCAGCTCCGAGGAAAGACTCTCGAAGGACTTCACCTTTCCCATATCCACGACCATCATCATATTGAAAAAGCCCTGGACAATGGTCTGGGAAATGTCCAGAATATTCACCCCGTTCTGCGCCAGGTACGTGCATACCTTCGCAATGATCCCTACGGTATCCTTTCCCACTACAGTAATAATCGTTCTTTTCATAATGCTCCTCCTATTTTTAGTCGCTACGCGACAGCTCTAAAGGGTAAAGTCGCTTCGACACACTGGTACTGAGAGAAACTTTCATTCGAAAGGGCACTCATGAAAGTTCCTCTCGTGCGCCTTTGCGACTTCACCTAGTCGCTGCGCGACAGCTCTAAAGAGTAATATTCCTAATTTATAGCTCCACACAAGGCGACATCTTCTCCCTGCTCGCCACGCTGATGGGAAAATCCCCCGGCTGATAGGGGGTATCCCCAAGCTGCACCTCCAGCTTCACCGTCTCGCGGGCCAGCTCCGCATAGTTGTTCTCCTTGCTCAAATGCCCCAGAAGCACTGCCTTCAGATTATCGTGGATAATCCGGCAGAGAAGCTTCCCGGCGGACTCGTTGGAGAGATGTCCCCTATCCCCGGCAATCCGCCGCTTCAGATAATAGGGATAGCCACCCACCTCAAGCATATGGATGTCATGGTTTGCCTCCAGCAGCAGCACATCCAGATCCTTCAAATGGTCCACCGTATAATCCGTATAGACACCTAAATCCGTAGCCACGGCCACGGATTTTCCCCCACAGGCCACCCGGTAAGCCACCGGCTCCGCCGCGTCATGGGAAATCCGAAAGGGGGAAATCTCCAAATCGCCAATGGCAAAGGGCACGTCCGCCCCAATCTCCACAAACAGCTCCTTCTCAATCCTTCCCAGGTTCTTCATCCCCCGGATAGCCGCTGCCGTTCCCGACGTAACATAGATGGGTACGGCATATTTCCGGGCCAGCACCCCAAGCCCCTGGATGTGATCGGAATGCTCATGGGTAATCAGAATCCCATTCACATCCGTCCCCTTAAGTTTAAGCTCCCTTAAGCCCGCCTCCACCCGTTTTCCGCTGATTCCTGCGTCAATCAAAATATGGCTGCTCTCGGAGCCAATGTAAATACAGTTGCCGCTGCTTCCGCTGGCGATACTGCACATTCTCATATCTTTTGTTCTCCTTTTCATAGGGCCCTGTCTCTTGGCAGTCCCGTCCATCTGCCCCTGAGAAATGTTTTCCCTCGGCCTTCTTCTAAAGATATGTTATTTTATCCTGCTTGTCAATCCATGAAATGCAGATGATTCATGCAAAAGCTCCCGAATCTGCTCACAGGCCGCTTCTATGGAACCGCTGTTGTCAATCACAAGCTGACAGTGCCTCCGAAATTCAGCTTCCGAAAGCTGGCTTTCAAACACTGCGGTAATTTTCTCATCCGAATACCCCCGGGAGGTCCGAAGGCGTTCCCTGCGCACCCTCTCGTCTGCATACACATACCACAGCTCATCACAGATCCTTTCATAGTGATCCTCAATGAGAAGCGCCGCCTCAATCACAAACAGGGGATGGACACCCTCATGCCGTGTCCGGGCAATTTCCTCCAGGGCCATAGCCTTAACTGCCGGATGGATAATTCCGTTTAAACACTCCCGCTTTTCTTGGTCAGAAAACACAAGCGCACCCAAAGCCCTCCGGTCAATCCTGCCATCTTCCCCAAGAATCTCCCTGCCAAAAAGCCTGGTAATCTCTGCAAAGGCCCCTGTACCCGGCTCCATCACCCGATGCCCCGCCTCGTCTGCCTGAAATACCTTTGCCTCATATTCCTTCTCGAGGAAATCCAAAATCCGGCTCTTTCCGGCCCCCACACCTCCTGTAATTCCAATTACCCTCATAATATCCGCAAGCTCCTCCATTGTAAAAGCCACATCGCCTCTAAAAACAGGCTTTCTCTAGTGGGCCTCATACCAGTTCTCCCCTTGCTTCATATCAATCTCCAGTGGAACCGAAAGCTGGGCCGCCCCATGCATTTCCTCGGCCAGAATCCTCTTCACCTGCTCCACTTCATTAAGGTGGGCCTCCACCAGAAGCTCATCGTGGACCTGGAGCAGCAGTCTGGATTTCAGGCCCTCCTCCCGAAGACGCCGGTCCACCCTGACCATGGCAATCTTGATAATATCCGCTGCCGTTCCCTGAATCGGCGCATTCATGGCAACACGCTCCCCAAAGGATCGCTGCATAAAATTGGAGGATTTAAGCTCCGGCACCTGCCGCCGCCTGCCAAACATGGTGGTCACGTACCCCTTCTCCTTTGCATCCCTCACACAGCCGTCCAGAAATTCTTTGATCCTGGGATACGTCTCAAAATACTTCTCAATATACTCCTGGGCCTCCTTCCGGGTAATGCTCAGATCCTGTGACAGCCCAAAGGAGCTGATGCCATACACAATCCCGAAATTCACCGCCTTGGCATTGCGCCTCTGAAGGGACGTCACCTCGTCAAAGGGTATGTGGAACACCTGGGAAGCTGTCAGCCGGTGAATGTCCTGGGCCTCCCGATAAGCCTGAATCAGATTCTCATCTCCGGACATATGAGCCAGAACACGAAGCTCAATCTGGGAATAATCCGCGTCCAGAAGGGTATACCCTTGCGCCGGAACAAACACCTTGCGGATCAGGCGTCCCAGCTCCATGCGGATCGGAATATTCTGCAGATTCGGCTCCACACTGCTCAAGCGCCCGGTAGCCGTAATAGTCTGTTGAAAGGTGGTATGAATCCGCTCATCCGCCCCGATATAACTGGCCAGGCCGTCCGCATAGGTGGATTTCAGCTTCGCAAGCTGCCGGTACTCCAGAATGCGGGACACAATGCTGTGATCCGGGGCCAGCTTTTCCAACACCTCCGCCGAGGTGGAATAGCCGGTCTTCGTCTTCTTTCCGCCCTTCATACCCATTTTATCAAATAAAATCACACCAAGCTGCTTGGGGGAATTGATATTGAACTCCTCCCCCGCCTCCCGGTAAATCTCCTGCTCCAGCTCCCCGATCCGCACAGCCAGGGCATCCCCATAGGCTTTGAGCTCACCGGCCTCCACCCGGACGCCGGCCTGTTCCATGGAGAAGAGGGTAAATACAAGGGGCATTTCCATATCCCGGTAAAGCGCCTCCATGCCCTCGTCCACAATCCGCTTCCACATAAGGGGAAATGCCTCATAGAGCACATAGCTTAAATAGCCCGCATAAACGCGAAATTCCTCCGGCTTATCCTCCAAAGCCTCACTCAAGGGCTGCTTCTGAAAAAGCTCTGCCCTGGAGGGCACCGAAAGCCCCAGATACTCTCCCGCAAGCTCCTCACAGGAATAGCTGTCCTTCAAGGGATTCAGCAAATATGCCCCAATCTCCGCGTCCTGGAAGGCGCCAAGGGCCTCTGTCTCCAAAAACTTCAACTGCTCCTTAAGCCCGAAGCACACAATTTCCCCCACGCCGGCAAGGGTCTTAGAAAGCCTTCCGGTAAGCCATCTTTCCGTAAGAAAGCCCTGCACCGGAAAAATATAAACCTCCTTCCCGGGCAGCGCCAGGGAAAGAGCCAGCACCCTCCCCTGCTCCCGAATCAGCTCAAAGGCCAGGCGCTCCTGACCCTGCGCCCGTTCCAATATATTTTCCGCCTCGCCCAGATCCGTCACCAGCACAAAGCCCTTTTCAATGGCTTCATTGGCTGGGGCATCCACCGAAAAGCGGGACAGCATATTTTTAAATTCCAGCTCCTTTAGAATGTCATAGGCTTCCTTGGTGTAAATATTTCCCAGGCGGGCGGCCTCCCAGTCGTATTCGTAATCGCAGTCAATGTTGATTGTGGCCAGGGTTTTGCTAAGCTGGGCCATATCGTAGTGATTGCGCAGAGCCTCCTTTGCCCGGTTGGGCGTGATCTCCTCCACATGGGCGTAAGCATTTTCAATGGTTCCGTATTTGACCACCAGATTTGTGGCTGTCTTTTCCCCAATGCCCGGAACGCCGGGAATATTGTCGGAGGCGTCTCCCATCAGGGCCTTCAGCTCGATTACCTGCAATGGGGTGATCTGGTAGCGATTCAGCACATCTTGGGTGTTATAATTCTCAATCTCCGTCACACCCCCCTTGGTCTTGGGCATACGGATGCGGATCTGCTCTGTGGCAAGCTGCAGAAGATCCCGGTCGCCGGAAAGAACAATCACCTCCAGGCCCTTCCTCTCGCTGCGCTTTGCCACCGTTCCCAGCAGGTCATCCGCCTCCAGTCCGGCCTTTTCCATGGTGGGTATGCCCATGGCATGGAGTAACTTCTTGAGTACCGGTACCTGCTCGTGAAGTTCTTCGGGCATGGGCTTTCTCGTGCCCTTATATTCCGCGTACATCTCATGGCGGAAGGTGGGAGCCTTAACGTCAAAGGCCACCGTAATATAATCCGGCTTCTCCTCGTCCAGAACCTTGAACAGAGTATTTAAAAAGCCAAAGATGGCATTGGTGTGAAGGCCCTGGTAGTTTGTGAGAGTGGTCACTCCGTAAAAGGCCCGGTTAATAATGCTGTGTCCGTCAACAAGTAATATTTTTTCGCTCATATCTGCCTCCTGATGTCCCGGAAAGGCGCCTAAGCCTTCCTTCGACACATAAACCCAAATTTGAAGGAGCTCTTCATATTTTTAAGATCTCCATAACCATGATTATACTCAATGCCGCCATAGCCAATACCTGGGACAATACATAATATATATTAAAAAATTTTCTTCCCCGAAGCTGCAGCTCTGACATCCGCAGGGATTCCTCCAGAAGCCGGTGCAGATTCTGATCCTCACCGCCCTCCTCCAGCTGAGCAAGTCCGGTGTAAATGGTGTAGTAGATCTCCAGCTCCTCGTAGCAGTCCTGACATATATGAATGTGGGATAAAAAGGCGCTGAGCTCCTTATCTGTCAGTTCCTTGTTAATGTATGGCATTACCATCTGTTCCGCTTCTTTACAGGTCATGGGCCGGCTCCTCCTTTCTATTCCACTAGCAGTATACTATTTTCCGCTGGGAAAGTAAACCTTTCCTGGCTCCCATTATATTGGACAACTACGGCAAATGCAATGAAAGAAATGGAAGAACCCTGAAAAAAACAGAGATACGCCACAAGCATACCTCTGTTCCTTTATCCGTCATAGCTGTATGGGTACGGTACTCATTCCATACCCTATCATACGTTTTTCAATCTTCTTCACGCAAGCTCCTTACGCCTGCTTCTTCCGGTAGGATTCCGCCTCCCAGTGGGTGATAAAGTAGGTCAGCTCATCCGTCATGGGAAGAATTCCTCCAAACTTCCTTGCATAGTAAGCCACCTTCATAGCATCTGTCAGAAGAAGCTCCGCATTCTGGATCTCCTTCTCGCTCTGGCAGAGGGCAAAGGCACCCACATTCTGCAAAAGCACAATCTTCGGATAGTCTCCCTCTTTCTCCTTAAATGCATTCAGAGCCGCCTCAAGCTCCTCATCCTCACCCACAAACAGGGGGAATGCGCCACAGTATACAATGTGGTCCGGAGTAAAGGGCTTGAGAAGATCCTCCGCATTTTCCCTGGAGCTCACAAAATGAACGGCCTCACGGATGGGCAGATATTCCACCACCCGGCCAGTAATGGAGCGAAGCTTATCTGTCAGCTCCTCCTTACCCTCCGTGCGCACATAAGCCTCCAGCTTATCAATCACATCCGCAAGAATCCGGTCAATCTCCTCCGTGGTCTCAGCCGCAATAAAGATACCGTGATTCTGAAGAAGCACCACCTGTACCTCCTGGCCATGCTCCTCCCTGTAAACCTTCATAGCCTCATTGCACAGCTTTCCAAGGGTATAGCCCGGACGGCAGATGGGAATCCAGATCATCTGGGAGCCTAGAATCTCCCTGGCCAGCTCCTCGCCCCCCTTGGAGCAGGTAAGGCCATTGATAAGCGCCGGATGAATGTGAAGCACATAAGTCTGAGGGAACAGGCTGTGAAGCAGCGCCTCCACGCTGGGGCGTTTGCTCAGATCCTTGTCGCACCGGGCATCCATAACATCCTTAAGGAAGGTCGCCTCTCTGGCCGCATCCTCTGATGGATAATCCTTTTCCATAAGAGCTGTAAGCTTGGCAATATCCATGGCCACGAAGCCGTCTGCCGTGATGGTTCCCAGGCTGGTTCCGGAGCACTTTACATAAAGCACGCCGTCCCTTTTATAGGAGGTATTGCCGCCGCCTGCCAAAACCAGATCGGGATTTTTCCCATGCTTATTTGACATTTCAACTAATTTCGTTAAGTCCACCATAACCATTCTCCTAATTTTAGTCCCGTAATTTGATTTTCTACTGACGCTTTGAGAGTACTTCCTCCTCATACTTCTCAATCTCTGCAAACCAGTCCTCCTGCACCGGTGCGCCGTTCATCTCGCAGAAGTAATTCCACACATCCCCGAGAGGATAGGTCTTCATCTCCTCCTGGCGCATCATCAGCTCTGTGAACTTTCCGGCATCCTGAAGCTCTTTGAGCTTCTTGTTGGGAGAAAGCAGAGCATAAAGGAGCGCTTTCTGCATATTCCGCATTCCCGTTACCCATGCAGAAATCCGGTTAATGCTGGCATCAAAATAATCCAGAGCCAGAAGCACACGGTCAATGGCATCATTGCGTACAATCTCCTTGGCAATCTCCCTGGTCTCATCATCAAAGAGCACCACATGATCGCTGTCCCAGCGCACGCCTCTTGTGACATGAAGGGCAATCTTGTCATTGAACAGCAGCATGGAGGAAATCTTGTCAGACACCACCTCAGTAGGATGATAATGTCCGTTGTCCATCAGGCTGATGATTCCGTTTCTTGCAGCATAATTGATGGTAAACTCGCTGGAACCCACCGTATAGGACTCCATACCGATTCCAAACACCTTAGACTCCAGGCACACCAGAACCTTCTCCTTGTCATAGGGAACAGCAAGAATCTCATCCAGGGACTGCTTAAATCTTGCACGAGGCCCAAGGCGGTCTGCGGGAACATCCTTCATACCGTCGGGAATCCAGATATTCATAGCACAGGGACAGCCCTGCTCCGTAGCCAGATACTCAGAGATCTTAATACAAGCAATGCAGTGATCCACCCAGAACTTCCGTACCTTCTCGTTGGGGCTTGAGAGGGTCAGGCTGTCCTCTGCCATAGGATGGGAGAAGCAGGTGGGATTGAAATCAAAGGCAACCCCGTTCTT
Organism: bacterium 1XD21-13; assembly: GCA_009917555.1. Classification (GTDB taxonomy): domain Bacteria; phylum Bacillota; class Clostridia; order Lachnospirales; family Lachnospiraceae; genus Laedolimicola. The sequence continues at coordinate 25,187 of QZDX01000015.1, forward strand.
CTTGCCGAACTCCACCCATTTTGCAAAATGCTTGGGCTCAATCTTATCTCTATCCGCATACTCGCCATCCTCAAAAATCGCATAGCAGGCATGCAGGTTTACCTTATGCTTTCCCGGAATCAGGCTCAGGGCTTTCTCAATATCCGCCATCAGCTCCTGCGGATTTCTTGCTCTTCCCGGATAATTGCCTGTAGTCTGGATACCGCCGGTCAAAGGCCCGTCATGGTCAAAGCCAATCACATCATCTCCCTGCCAGCAGTGCATGGAAATGGGAATCCCTTTCAAGCGCTCCAGGGCAGCATCTGTGTCCACACCGATCTTTGAATACATTTCCTTCGCTGACTCGTATCTTTCTTTTACACTCATATCTATTATCCTCCTATCTCAAAGTTCCGCAATACCCTTTCCAGCACCCTTTATATAGAACAATTCCCAGCCACAATACCATGTGTCTATAAATTGTTCTGGCACTGTCAGGGTCTTGCTGTTTTAAGTCGCTGCGCGACAGCACTAAAGGGTAAAGTCCTTTGCGACTTTACCATCTAGCATTCTGCTATTTCCAGTTCCAGTATATCTATTTTTCTGTTCCCTTAAGCCCGAAAAGACCGTATCTCAAAGGAATTCCGGATACACGTTTTGGCATCCCACATATCCTTAAGCTCCCCTGCTGCAATCATCTGTGCCGCAAGGTTCCCAAGGGCTGTAGCCTCACCAGGTCCTGCCAGGACCTCCTTCTTCGTGTACCAGGCAGTCAGCTCATTGAGGTAATCCGCATTGGAGCCGCCTCCCACCACATGAATTTTATCAAAGGTCTTGCCTGTGAGCTCCTCGATCTCCCAGACCGTCTCCCCGTAGCTGCGGGCCAGGTTCTGATAAATCACTGCCGCCAGCTCCCCCGGTGTCTCCGGCACCGCCTGATCGTGCTTCCTGCAATACTCGTTGATGGCCTCAATCATACTGTCCGGAGCCAGAAAGCTCTGATCGTTCACATCAATCACCGTAGGGAAGTCCGAGACCTCCTCCGCCATCTTACAAAGCTCCGCATAGCTATACTTTACGGGAAGCTCTGCCCGGACAGACTGAATCATCCACAGTCCCATAATATTCTTCAAAAAACGGAACCGGTAATTCACACCGCCCTCATTGGTAAAGTTCGCCCTGCGGCTCTCCTCCCTGCAGTCCGCTTCCTTGAGCTCTGTTCCCATCAAGGACCAGGTACCGGAGCTGATGTAGATCACATCCTCCTCCATAGAGGGAACGGCAAGAACCGCAGACGCCGTATCATGGGTGGCAGGCTGCATCACCGTACAGGAGAAGCCAACCTCCTCCTCCACCTCTTTTTTTAAGGGTCCTACCACTGTGCCCGGAAGACTGATAGGCCCGAAGATTTCCTTTTTATACCCCAAACGCTCAATCAATTCATAATCCCAGTCCTTGGTGACGGGACTTACAAGCTGGCCTGACGTGGCATTGGTATACTCTGTCTTTGCCACTCCGGTCAGCAGATAGTGAAAATAATCCGGAAGCATCAGAAGCTGCTCTGCTTCCTCCATCAGCTCCGGCTGCTGCTCCTTTACTGCCATCAACTGATAAATGGTATTGAAGATCTGCTTCTGAATCCCTGTTCTTCCATACAGCTCCTCCGGGGAAATGATCTCATAGACCTTATTATCCATCCCCTCCGTCCGTTTATCCCGATAGCCCACTGCGTCCCCAAGACGCTCACCGTTCTTGTCCAAAAGGACATAGTCCACTGCCCAGGTATCCACACCCATACTTGCCGGAATCTTCGAAAGCTCCTTACAACGCTTCATTCCGGCCTTAATTTCTTCAAACAGACCATCCGCATCCCAGCACAAATGCCCGTTCTTCGGCTTCATGCCATTCTCAAAGCGGTAGATCTCCTCCAGAACCATCTTTCCCTCTTCCAGATGCCCCAGAATATGGCGCCCGCTGGAAGCTCCGATATCCACTGCCAGATAATAGGTGTTGCTCATACTTCTTCTCCTTCTTCAAACTAGTACAGCTCTTGGCAGCTAACCATCCTGTCTGATTAGTCGTCCAAAGCTATACTGGGGGACTGCAGGCGCAGTCCCCCAGTGCTCTTATAACCTTTAAATCTTACAGCTTGCTGATCCACTCGGACATGTTGCCCTTGTAGAAGATGTACGGTGTGCCAGCCAGAACGAAAGTTCCATCGCCCTGGGTGTATACGGTGTAATCCTCCTCAGCATAGTCACGGAAAGCAGCCATGGTGAAAGTCTCACCGTCTGTTCCTGCCCAGCCATTGGTCAGAGCTGCGTCAATTGCAGCGCCTGCTACTGCTCCAAGATGAATAACATCCCACAGCATCATGTAGGGGCATACGGAAGCGAATGCATCATCATCAGCCTTGTTAGGCATGAAAGACTGCATCTCAGAGGGAAGTCCAAGACCTGTCAGCTTAATGTCGCTGTTAGCGCCCTTAAGAACCTGTCCTGCTGCTGCGATACCAACTGTGGTCGGGGAAATGATACAGTCAACCTTAGCCTCTGCTACGAAAGCATTTGCCTGAGTTGTGGACTCAACCGGGTCATCATTTCCGTACTTCTTGTCAAGCTCGGGGCTAACCTTGCCCTTGTACATATCCTTTGCCAGCTCAGTCTCCATAGCTGCGATCCAGCTATTCTGAACCGGAGTATCAATACCAGCGGAAAGAACGCCAAGAACGATCTCGTCGCCGCTGTAGCTTCCGAGCTGCTCTGCTACAACCTCTTCCATAGTCTTATCTTCCGGATAATCTACGCCAAGAGTAATCAGAACGGCTGCCTGTACCAGATAAGATCCGATATCCTGAACCTCTGCCTGGTTGATGTGAGCCAGACGGTAGTCAATGCTTGCCTCAGAGTCGATGGAAATGATGGGGATTCCTGCATCCTTTGCCTTCTGGAAAATCTCATCATATCCGGTATCTCCGTTGGTAGAAATAACGATAGAAGCAACACCCTGGGTAATCAGCTCGTCAAGCATCTGAACCTGTGCAGCTACGGTTGTCTCTGCAGGGCTGTCATACTCAGTCTCATAGCCAAGTGCGTTCATGTACTCGCTGTAGCCTTCATACATCAAATCACCGAACTTATTACCGGTAGACTTGAACATAAATACATGCTTTCCACCCTCTGCAGCCGGTGCTGCGGGAGCCTCTGCGTCATCTCCGCCTGTCTCGGCCGGAGCCTCTGCTGCCGGCGCATCAGTTGCCGGAGCTTCTGTTTCCTTGGAACCACAGGCAGCGAGGCCTGCAATCATGCTCACGCTGAGCATCAGAGCTAAAATCTTTTTCATCATAATGAAATATCCTCCTTTTATTTTTGCTTGTATAGCTCTTTTATATATACGGGGCGCTCTAAACCCCGGATATACCTTATGAAAACCTTTCTTTATTCTTTCTTGCATTCTCCGCAAGCTCCGCTTTCATCTGAGCGGTCTTTTCCTTACATGTATTCTGCAAGGACGCAATCTTCTCCTCCGCCTTGCGGATCTTTCTGTCGGGATCGCCGGTCTTCTTAAGTCTTGCGATCTCTGCCTTAAGCTCTTTTACCTCTGCGGCAGTCTTTACATTGAGGGCCTCAATGTTCTTGTTGTTCTTATACAGAACCTTAAGCTTAATATCCGCAATCAGCTGACGGTTCACACTGGGAATCAGTACGGCAATCAGAAGCACAATACCCGTTACAATCTTACGGGTGTTGGCATCCACGCCAATCAGTCCCAGAGTATACAGCAGGAATGCCATAATAAAGGTGGAAATAAAGGGTCCGTACACCTTGCCCTTTCCGCCGTTAGTGGACACGCCGCCCAGCACGCAGATAGCAATGGTGTCCATCTCGTAGCCCGTACCCATGGAGGAGGAAAGACCGCCGCCCATACGTCCTACAAAGAAAATGGATCCGATTCCCGCCATAATGCCCATGAGGATAAACACAATGAGCTTCACACGCTCCACCCGGATGCCGGAATACTGAGCCGTGATAGGATTATTTCCCACAATATACAACTTCCGTCCAAAGGTGGACCGGTGCAGGATAAAGAAGAAAATCACGGTAATCAGGAAATACAGCACCATACAGATGGGGAAAATGCCCCAGTTTCTCCAGCCAATGGCATTGTAGAAGGCCGGGAAATTCTTCAGGGAATTCACATCCAGGATAATCTCTACAATTCCGCGGAACAGCATGGAGGTGGAAATGGTTACAATAACCGCAGGCATCTTCACATATCCAACCAGAATACCGTTAAATGCTCCGCAGACTGCTCCCGTAAGGATGCCTGCCAGCACAGCCGCAATGGCCGGCGCCCCGTTCTGGTACAGAAGTCCCGTTGTCATGCCGGAAAGCACCATATTTGAGGCAATGGATACGTCAATGTCTCCCAGCATCAGCACAAATACCATACCCATAACCATGGGCGACAGGTCAAGTCCCGACTGAATAATGGACTGGATGGTGCCAATGTTAAAATACAGTCCCGGCCTGGCAATTGCCAGAATCAGATTAATGAGAATTAATATGTAAACCAGAATCATTTCCCATTTTACCAGGAACTTACTCAGTTGAAAACCCTCTTTGACAGTCAGATCCCTGACCGCTGCTTTATTCTCAGCCATTAGAGCAGTGCCCCCCTTTCTTTCAGGAAACGCTTCTCAGAAGAGCGTGTCATCGCAATGTTCAGGAATACGGCCGCAATAATGATAGCACCCTGCAAAGCCTTCTGCCATACGGACAGGCCCGGAAGCAGACTGATAAACTGGGTAATCACGCTCATCATCAGCCATCCGATGAATACACCGTCCACGGTTCCACGGCCACCGGTAATGCTGACGCCGCCCAGGATACAGATAGCGATAGCCTGCAGCTCATAGCCGTCACCGATAGTATAGGTGCACATTGCGTAGTTTGCCGTATAAAGCATACCGGACATACCAGCCAATGCCCCGCAGATTACAAAGGCCAGGAAACGGATTCTCGCCTCCTTGATACCGGCAACCTTTGCAGATTCCACATTGGTTCCGATTGCGTAGATACGCCGTCCGGTGGTCCGGTAATTGAGATACCAGGCTGCAAGGATAAAGACAATAGCCGCAATCCAGAGGATGCTTGGAACCCCAACAATCTGCTTGCCTGCCCATGCCTGATAGCCCTCGGAAATCTGATGGGGGAACCACCAGTTACCGCCGCTTAGGAGGAAAGCAAAGCCTCTGTAAATATACATAGTACCCAGTGTTGCAATCATGGGAACCACCTTTAAATAACCCACTACAAATCCGTTGAAAGCGCCGCAGGCAATTCCAATGGCAAGGCTTAAGAGCACCCACACAATGTTGGGAATCTCCATATGGCTGCTCATGAGCGAGGTGCAGACCACGCCGGACAGAGCCAGAATGGAGCCAACAGACAGGTCAATACCGCCCGTCACCAGAACCACCATCATGCCCACTGCCAGGAATACATAAACCGCATTATTTCTCAGCATGGAGATAATGGTATTCACGGAAAACATGGAGGGCGTAATGATTCCTGCCAGCACCAAAAGTCCAATCAGGCCGAATACAAGGCCGATATTGCGGTATCCGAATACTTTTTTCATGCCCTGGCCTCCTTCCTGTGCTCGCCTAATGAGGCTGCCATAATCATTTCCTGTGATACCTCTATGTTGTCAAATTCGCCGGTTACATGGCCGGACTTCATAACCACGATCCGGTCCGCCATGCCCAGAACCTCCGGCATCTCGGAGGAAACCATAATAATCGCATAACCATTTGCTGCCAGCTCGTTCATAATCTCATAGATTGAGTACTTGGCGCCTACGTCAATACCCTTGGTGGGCTCGTCAAGAATCAGCACCTTTAAGGAGCAGTTGAGAAGCTTGGCAAATACAACCTTCTGCTGATTACCGCCTGACAATGAGGAGGGCGGTGCGCTGATATCCTTGGCTTTCAAGGCAATCTTCTGGCAGAGCTCAATGGCTTTCTGGATCTCCGCCTTTTCATCCAGCATGCTTGCCTTGGCGAATTGCTTCATATCCGCCGAGGATACATTCTGGTAAATGGGAAGCTCATTAATGAGCCCCTGGGTCTGCCGGTTCTCCGGAAGCAGGCCGATTCCATACTCAAAAGCCTCCACCGGTGTCTTTATGTTAACCTCTTTTCCCTCTAAAACAATCCTGCCGCTGTCGGGATTCATGATTCCGAAAATGGTCTGGCAGACCTCCGTCCGTCCTGCGCCCACCAGTCCTGTAAGGGCAAGAATCTCGCCTTTCTTTACCTCAAAGGAAATATTCTTGAAATATCCCTCCTTGGAAATATTTTCCACTTTAAGTACAGTCTCACCAATCTTGGCCGTCTTTTCCGGATACATCTGATCCAGCTCACGTCCTACCATGGCCCCGATGAGCTTCTGGTTCGAAATCTTATCCACATCCCAGCAACCTATGTACTGTGCGTCACGGAATACGGTTACCCTGGTTGCCAGCCGGTACATATCCTCAAATCTGTGGGAAATCAGGATAATGGACACACCCTCGTCCCGAAGCCGCTCCGCAATCGTGTAAAGCTCCTCGCACTCATTAGCGGTCAGAGAGGCCGTCGGCTCATCCATGATGAGGATTCTTGCGTCTCTGGAAAGGGCCTTTGCAATCTCCACAAGCTGCTGAGCAGCAACGCTTAGGGAGCCCATGGGCTTTGTCACGTCAATCTCTTTACTCAGGGGCTCAATCAGCTCCTTGGCCTTTTGATTCATCTGGCGCCAGTCGTACATGCCCAGCTTATTCTTAATCTCCTGCCCCATGAAAATATTTTCAGTCACAGACAGATCCGGAAACGCCGTTACATGCTGGTAAATCGCCGCGATTCCCAGCTTTGCCGAATCCATGGTATTGCGGGGAGTAATCCGCTCGCCCTCCAGCAGCATAATTCCGCTGTCCGGCTGATGAACGCCTGTGATAACTTTGATGAAGGTGGATTTTCCTGCGCCGTTCTCGCCCATCAGTGCATGTATTTCACCCTTCTTCAGTTGAAACTGCACGCCTGCCAGAGCGGTGACGCCACCGAAGGTCTTGACCACATCCTTCAGTTCGAGAATGTAATTTTGCTCGTTCACCCTATCTTCTCCTTCCTTGCTTGGTCTTTATGCTACTAGCTAACCCCAAAAATATAGAATATTCAATATCAAATATTGCTTTTTCGCTATCAAATATTGCTTTTCTAGCATTTTTGTGCTATAGTAATGAAAAATATGTGAATTATTTGTCATTTCAAACAATTGTTCTCAGGAAAGGATCTGTTTTCGTATGAAATTGCCACAAAAAGAGTATCCCCCCCAATATATCCATAAGTCAAATCTTCTCTCCGACAAGTCCGTGAACCTGCCCTTTCAGGTATTGCAGTGCGGATATTCCAATGAGCGGGAGCTAAAATGCAATGCCAACTACTCGGAATTTATCATTTTTTATATTCTGGAGGGCGTGGCACAGTATACGAAGTATAAAGAGGTACAGTATGTCCACAAGGAGCATATCATTATCTCCAACTGCAACACCAGGCTGCGGTTCTCCAAGGCCACTCCGGACTGGAAATATTTTTATGTCATTTTCTCCGGAAGCCATGCCAAGCTTTACTATAATATGATTCGGGGGAAGAAGGGCGTGATTCCTGTTACGCCCCTCCACAATATCACCGTTCATTTTACGACTCTGTGCTCCTATACCTACACGAAAAGTCTATATATTCAGATGGAAGCCTGCTACCTTCTGCACCAGATTATCCATGAGCTGCTGATTGTGACCCATGAGATAGAGAAAGCCCGGCTTCTCACCCCAGTGCGGCAGACCATCGTCAACACTGCTCTGAGATATATCGATGAGCACTATATGGACGAGCTGTCTGTGGATACCATTTGCCAGAAGGTGAATTTCTCCAAGTTTTATTTTTGCAAGCTGTTCAAGGAGCACACAGGAAAAACCCTGTACCAGTATCTGACTGAATACAGGGTCAATAAGTCTAAGGAGTATCTCACCTACTCCAAGCTGTCCATTCATGCCATTTCCACAGAGGTGGGCTTTAAAAATACATTGACCTACAGCCGTTCCTTTAAAAAGCTCACGGATATGACGCCCAGTGAGTTTCGGGAGGCTTTTTAAAGCCGGCTTTTAGTTTCCTATGAAGCTGCTCTTTCTTCCTCCATAGAAGATTGATTTTGCAGGCTGGCGATAATGTCCCCTGCAGAAAGCTGGTTTTCCTGCATGTATGCATAGAGCTCCTGCATTTCCTCATCACGCTTTGCCTTTAAAAGCTCCTCTCTCTCCTGACGCAGCAGGGAAACGGCCTCTGTGTGCTTTTTCAGCTTTTCCTCATTCTCTGCCAGTAGTTCTTCGTAGGTTTTTCTTGCTCTTGTTCTTGGCCTTGCCATATGTTTGTCCTCCTATTTTTAGTCCCGTAGCATTCTTCCAGCACCGCTTATATAGAACAATTTACAGCCACAAGAGCATGTGTCTATAAATTGTTCTGGCACTGTTCAGAATGCTACTGTTTCCAGTTCCGCAGTATCCCTGCGGATGTTTGTACTACTGGCAGTATATGCTTATCCTGGATAAAATATGCAAAAAATCGCTGAAAGCTTCCATTTCTGGTCTTTCAGCGATTCTTCCTGCCGGCAGCGGGACTTGAACCCGCACGTGGTTGCCCACAACAGATTTTGAGTCTGCCTCGTCTGCCATTCCGACACGCCGGCCTGCTGCATATAACCTTTGCAACGAAAATTATTTTATCACAAGTATTAGGAAATGGCAAGCAAAATTTTTATTTCGCACTCCCTTTTCCAAGGCGCTCCAACAACTCCACAAAGTACTCCGGCAATGGCGCCTCCACCTCCAGATAAGCTCCCGTGGAGGGATGTACTATCCCAAGCACCATCGCATGCAGAGCCTGTCCCTGAAGTCCGAAGGGTGACCTTCCCCGTCCGTAGACCTCATCTCCCAAAAGCGGATGGCCAATACTGGCCATGTGCACGCGGATCTGGTGGGTCCGCCCTGTCTCCAGCTGACATTCAATATACGTAAAGCGATCAATGCGCTCCAATACCCGATAGTGGGTCACTGCCTGCTTTCCACCCCTTGGCACCACAGCCATGCGCTTCCGATCCACCGGATGCCTTCCTATGGGCGCATCCACGGTGCCCTCATTTTCCTTCAAAACACCCCATACAATAGCTCGATAGCGCCTGGTAATGGTATGCTCCTTTAGCTGTTCCGCCACCACACTGTGAGCCCGATCATTTTTGCATACAATCAGGACGCCTGTGGTATCCTTGTCTATCCGGTGCACAATTCCCGGACGCATCACTCCATTGATTCCGGAAAGCTCTCCCCTGCAATGGTACAACAGCCCATTTACCAGAGTTCCCGTGGTATGCCCCGGTGAAGGGTGCACCACCATATCCTTCGGTTTGTTAATAAATATCACATCGGAATCTTCATATAAGATGTCCAGGGGCAGCTCCTCCGGCTCTATGGCCGGCTCTACGGCAGCGGGAAGCTCCAACTCAATCACATCACCCGGATTTACCTTATAGTTTGCCTTAACAGCCCTTCCTCCCAGAAGAACAGCTCCGTCTTTGATGAGCTTCTGCACATAGGAGCGCGAAAGCTCCGGCAGCTGCTCCGCCAGATAGCGATCCATTCGAAGCCCTGCCTGCTCCTCCACCTTATATATCTTCTTTTGACTCATTCTCCGCCTCTTTTGGTGTTTTCTTCCGGTTGAAAAAGCTCAGCTCATCCTCCTTATAATAGAATAAAATCAGAAGAGCCAGGAGAGCCGCTCCTACGGTCACATAGCAATCCGCCACATTGAACACCGGAAAATCAATCAGCTTGAAATAGAAAAAATCCACCACATAGGAATTCACCGCCCGATCCACCATATTTCCGATCGCTCCGGCTATCAAAAGCACACCCACTAAACGCAGGGGGGCAAATCTCCTGCCCCCAGGCAGACGGTTATAGTAAAAAGCCACTACCACTAAAATCAAAAGGGTGCAGGCCCAAAAAATTCCCCGCTGTCCCTGAAAGATCCCAAAGGCCGCTCCCCGGTTCTCCAGATAATTCAGTTCAAACACACCCTTCCACAATACAATGGGCGCCTGCTCCTTCAAATGGAGTACAGCCAGATGCTTGGTCCACTGGTCAAGAAGAACCAACAGGATTGCCGAAAAAAGCCCCGTCAGATTATATTTCATGCGTTTCGTCATTGCTGCCTCCCAAAATCTGTTCCGCTGCGAAAAGAAGCTCCTCACCGGTGACGGTCCTATCCACAAAGGCTTTGCCGATCCCCTGAAGCAGCACAAACTTAATACTTCCCGCCTCCATCTTTTTATCCGAACGGGTAATCTCAACTACCCTTTCAGCTTCCAGCCCTTCCGTAGAAGCAGGCAGGGAAAATGCCTCCAGGCCCTCTGTCACCCTCCTAAGCTCCTCCTTTGTCAGAAGTCCTCTCTGCAGGGCTATCCATGAGGCTGCCACCATTCCGATGGCTACACATTCTCCATGGAGCAGCTGGAAATCCTTCAGCTTCTCCACCGCGTGGCCCAGGGTATGGCCAAAGTTCAGAAGGGCACGCTCTCCCTGCTCCGTAGGGTCCGCCTCCACAACTGCCCGCTTAATCCTGCAGCTCTCTGCTATCATGGGAAGCAGGGCTTCATACCTCCGCTCCCAAATCTCCTCCCGGTTCTTAAGCAGCCACTGATAATATGCCTCATTTCGAATCAATCCATGCTTGAGGATCTCCGCCATGCCTGACGCGAACTGGCGATCCGAAAGAGTCCTTAACGCGGACAGATTCATATACACCAGGCTGGGCATATGGAAGGCCCCTACCATATTCTTGTAGCTGTCAAAATCTACCCCTGTCTTGCCTCCGATACTGCTGTCCACCTGTGCCAGCAGGGTGGTGGGAATCTGAATAAAGCGGATTCCTCTCAAATAGGTGGCCGCAGCGAACCCGGTGAGATCTCCAACCACTCCGCCACCCAGCGCCGCCAGCAGATCCTTGCGGTCAAAATGCTCCAAAATCAAATGCTCGTAAAGCCCCTTCACTGTATCTAAGGTCTTATGCTCCTCCCCGGCCTCTATGGTATAGATCGTTACCTTTTTGCAGACCTTGGAAATAGCCTCCCTCACCAGCTCCCCATACAGAGGACCTACCTGGCTGTCAGTTACTATACAGATCCTCCGCCCGTCCGTGTCCAGGGCCTTCAGCTGGCCAGAAAGCTCCTCAAAGCTCCTTTCCAAGACAATAGAATAGCAAAATGCTCCGTCCCGCTGCACCGGTAAAATCGTATTTTTCATCTCTTCCATGATACACCTCATTTGCCGCAATCATTTCTTCCATCAAATATATTTCAAAAGGGTTACATAGCTTCTCCCCTTTTTTGACTGTCCTCCTACTCCCTGAAGCCGGAAGCGACCCATTCCCCGAACCGATATCAAGTCTCCCTCTTTGGGCTGATATCCGTTGGATGTGACCAATCTGCCGTTTACAAAAACACTTCCCCCCTCGATCAATCCGGTGAGACTGCTTCTGGAGGCTTTGAAGGCCAGGGACAGCAGACTATCCAGCCGAACGGAGGCCATTGTTCCCGTAATTTCCTGCTGATTTGGCTCATAGGAAAAGCTTTCCTCCTCCACAGGCCGGGCTGTCACGGCGGTATGGCGAATCCGGGTGAGGTTTTCACAAATAAAATCCGCAATATTCCTCTGACAGAATAAGAAAGCCTTTTCCTCCTCCACCAGGATATCTCCTGTCCTGGAGCGCTCCAATCCCAGGTTCAGAACTGCTCCCAGATAATCCCTGTGGCTTAATTTTTCCGCAAACCTCTTATGAAGAGACGTGATCCGAAGGCAGGCAATGGGATATTCCGGACAAAATAGAAGAGCATCAGGAACAAAGGCTGCCATCTGACGCTCCGCCGTCTCATACCCACCAAAGCTCTCCAGCTTAAGACCCGAGAGCTCCTGACGGATACCATAAAGAATATTCTGTTCATTTAGATTCAGGAAATCGGAATAGGTGACGATTCCCCTCTGATACGCCGTCCGGCCCAAATCCAGAAAGCGTTTTTCCAGCTGTTGCTCTTCTCTTGTCATAGCCTATCTTCCATAAACGGAGGGAATGTCAATGGAGCTGCTGATAATATCCTGCAAATCACCGGAAATATCTACACTTCTGGGAGTCACCAGAAAAATGCTGCCGGACACCTTCTGCAGGTTGCCCCCGATTGCAAAACAAGAACCGGATGTAAAGTCAATGATTCGCTGTGCCACATCCATATCCAGCCCCTCAAAGTTGAGTACCACGGTACGATTACTGAGAAGCGTCTCCGTAATCTCCCTGGAATCCTCAAAGCTTGTAGGCTTAATTACACATACCTCCATACCCTTCCCCTGCTTTCTCGGAGCCTGACGAAGTGGTGTGACCTTGGCCCGCTCTTTTACAGGCTCCTCATCATCAAAATCGTCATAGTCCTCTTCTTTCTTTCGTCGAAAGGAGCTTCTCTTCTCCGGCTTTTCTTCTTCGTAGTCATCATCGAAATCATCATAGTCGTCATAATCGTCGTAGTCGTCATCACCGCCCAGCTTCATGACGTCCAGGAATTTATCGATTACACTCATTTTACCGTCTCCAATCTAACTATAATTACGCTCCCCAAAGATTCCCGTGCCAACACGGATCATGGTAGCGCCCTCTTCAATTGCAACCTCATAGTCTCCAGTCATACCCATAGACAAGACATTCATAGTTACATTATCAATGTTTTTCCTTTTTAAGTCAACACATAATTTCTTTAATTTGGCAAAATGTGAACGATTTTCCTCCGGATCTGTTACAAATGGGGCAATTGTCATCAATCCCTGAACCGAAACAGCGGGAAGCTTCGCGATTTCCCGAATCAGTCCCTCCGTCTCCTCCAAGGATACTCCAAACTTGCTCTCCTCGCCTGCCACATTGACCTCAATCAAGACAGGCACCGTGCATCCTCTTTTTACAGCCTCTGCACTGATAGCCTGCGCCAGTCTCAAAGAATCCACGGAATGAATCAGACATGCCTTACCCACCACCTGTTTTACCTTGTTTCTCTGAAGGTGTCCTATCAGATGCCAGCGAATATCCTTTGGAAGCTCTTCATATTTCTCACACAGCTCCTGCACCTTATTTTCTCCAAAGTCTCTCATACCAGCCGGAAGCAGTTCCTCTATCATGGAAACCGGCTTTGTCTTGCTGACTGCAATCAACGTCACCTCACTTCGGTCACGTCCTGCACGCTCGCAAGCCGCACAAACTCTCTTTTCCACCTCTGCCAGATTTTCAACCACCATTTCACACACCTCTGCCACATTTTTATTTCATTGTACAAAATACAATTTAATCGTAAATCACTTCATCCTCATCTACCGTATCCGCATTCAGCACAATGTGATCGTAAACGGACAGGCCATAGCTGGTCCCCTCCTTTACAATGCAGTACTCCTCATTTTCATAGAGAATCTGAATCTGTCGAAAAACGGTGTAGCCCTTGTTGATATTATAAACACCCTTGAGCTTTTCCATCTGCCCCACCTGATATACCTCGGAGGAATCCGGCTTGAGCAGAAGATCCCCCGATGAGAGAAGCTTCTCGGAGGTGCTGAAATTTTCCTCCTCGGGATCTACGTAGGCATATTGATCATCCTGATAATAAATGGTGCAATTTACGAACTTAGCCTCCGTGCTGCCATCCTCTCCCACAGTCTGCTTCATAAAGCCCATATTGCTGTCGGCACCGGAATTTGTCACATAGTTTTTGTCAATCACAAAGAAATCCTTTTCCGTCACCGCTGATTTGGGTATCTTAAGGCCCGTGGTCTCATCCCGCAGAACCTCAAAGGTAAGAAACCGGTCGTTGGCATATCGAATCATAGAATTTACAAACTCCAGCACCCCGTAAGCCTTTCCCTCCCGGTATTCCACTGTGACGGAGGGCCACAGAGCCTCCTTGTCCTTATCCATGCGAATTTCTATATAGGTGGTATTCTGCAGAACGGTGCCGTCCTCCTTAGTGGTCTGATTTCCCTTGATCTTGTCCAGCAAATAGGTTTCCATATCCTCGTCCAGAGGAAATACCAGCCTCCATATCTCCTCTGTCACCAGCTTATAGACCGGCTCTCCCTGGCCTACCAGCTCCTCCGTGCGCAGGTTGGTTCTCTCATAAGTCTCCTGATCAAACCATGCACTGCTTAAGGCATCTAAGCCCGCCTCCTCAAAGCCGTCTATATAGTATTCCACCACGCCGGCTGTCTCCGCATTGTATCGGGTAAAAATACCACCCTCTGTCTCCGCCGCGCTGTCCAGCTCCGCAATCATGTTTTGGTTCATCAGATCCAGCACAGAGGCATCCATACTAACCTTAAAATCGTACACCTCCGAAAAATTCATATCCGAGGCATTGCTCATATAGGTTATAATCTCTCCCCGAAGCTGGCTGTAATCCGCATCACTCAGGCTGAGTCCCTGGGCGCTCTCCCTCATAGCCTGGGCCATCCTTCCGCTCTCATCCACGGTATACACCGCGGAATTTACGGAGACCTTTTCCCCCTCCCTGGCATAATAGCTCACATATCCGGGCTTTTCCGACCGAATGATCCGCTCCGTTCTAAGGGCTATGCCGGTATAGTGGTAGTCGGCTGCCAGATTCCCGGCAATGACCTCATAGCCGGAAATGTGTGTTGAGGTAAAAAACATATAGACACAGACAATCAGGTAGACCGCAATGAATCCAAAAAATACAACGCCAATGTTCACAGGGCGCCGGTATTTGATAATCTTTTTCTTTTTTTTCCTGGAATCTGCCACGAATGCAATTCCTCCTGTGGGGCGCAAACTGAAAATATGGGGCTGTCAACTTCAGACAGCCCCTCTCATATGTATCTATGTCCGGTACTCTAGCAGGAGATGAGAACCTGTTCCTTCGCAAAATCAGGCAAATCCTTTTCCTCCACGGAAACGCTGATGCAGAGATCCACCTTGAACTGCTCACTGATCTGATTGAGCTGTGTCAAGGTATCCGCCAAATCCTTGCCCTCTAAATGGGCAATCTTCAAAAAGCTGTCCAGATACATCTGCTCCAAATCGTAATCCTGTGAAATAATTCCGCAGATGAAGCCGATAAATTCGTCGCTGTTCTTTAAAGGATAGTCCTTTACATTGATAAGACGCACCTTATTGTTCAGCTCATGCATATGCTTTGTGCTCTTGTCCAAATATACGATATTGCCCGACGCGGTCTTAATCTGATTGTTCACTCTATCCAGTAAATGCTTTGTTTTTCCGTCTCCCTTATTTCCAATAATTAACTGTACCATTGCCTCGTCCTCCTTGGGTTCCTATTCTTAAGCTTTGAGAACAGCTGGGGCTGTTCTGCTTCCTATCTGATATTTATTATAGTCTATCTGTGCTTAAAAGACAACCTATATTTGTGTCTTAGTCCTACTCCGCAGTGCTAAGCTCGCCCACTTCGTTCCATACCTGATAAAGCGGGCACACTGTCTCGCTTCATGGGCTCCCCCCAGGGAGCCTTCTCCTGCTTATCAACTACGTGTAAAGCTCCCGCCACTCCAGATCGCCTCGATCCAGGGACTTAATTAACAGCTCCGCAGTGGCAAGGTTGGTGGCCATTGGGATATTATAAGTATCACAAAGGCGAATCACGTTGTTTACATCCGGCTCATGCTTCTTTGGTGCCGACGGATCCCGCAGGAAAATCAGCAGGTCAATCTGATTGTGCTCAATCTGTGCCGCAAGCTGCTGCTCTCCCCCAAGATGGCCTGCCAGGTACTTGTGCACGCTCAGATTGGTAACCTCCACAATGAGTCTTCCGGTGGTCCCGGTGGCGTACAGATTATGCTTACATAAAATCCCCCTGTACGCAATGCAGAAATTCTGCATCAATTTCTTTTTTGCATCATGTGCAATTAATCCAATGTTCATGCGAACACCCCCAAGTTAGTATTTTTTCGGCTGCAAGCCGACATTTAAAACAAAACCTATAGCCAAAAACAGTGTTACCAGTGATGTAAGTCCATAGCTGACAAACGGCAGGGGAATTCCCGTATTGGGCATAATACCCGTAGCCACGCAGATATTGACAAAGCTCTGGAACCCGATATAGCCTGCCACCCCACAGCAGATGAGAATTCCCGAAAAATCTCTGGACCGTTTTCCTATCCAAATACATTCTAACACAATTAACGCCAATAGTAAAATAATTGTTGCACAACCGATAAATCCAAGCTCCTCCCCGGTCACCGCAAAGATAAAGTCCGTCTGGGGCTCCGCAATGAAGCTTCCGTTCTTTACGGAGGATACGGAATTGGTGTTAAGGCCCTTTCCCGCCAGTTGTCCGGAGCCGATAGCCATAATAGAATTCTGCTGTTGATAGGCATCATCCGCATACTTTGTTGGATCCAGCCAGGCCATAATACGCCGAAAAGCATAATCATCTAAAATCTTCTGATCTGGCTGCAGAATCAGACTGATAAATACAATGACAGAGGGGACTGCCACCGCAACGGCTGCTCCGATAATCTTATAGCTCAAGCCGGCAATAAAGATCAGGACCAGAAAGATCACCATAATTGAAATCGTAGTGGAAAGGTCCGGCTGCTTTACAATAAAAATAACCGGAATTCCAAACAACACCGCCGTGATCGCTAAGATCTTCCAGGTATTGAGCTGTTCCCTGTATTTCTCAAAAAATTTTGCAAAAAACAAAATCAAAAGCAGCTTGGCCAGCTCCGAGGGCTGGAATTGGAAGCCACCGATATTCAGCCATCGATATGCGCCATTTCGAAGTACTCCGAAGGGCCGAATTTTGACAAACGGAATCTGGACCAGCGACAGCAGTACAAGGTTAAACAGATAAATCAGCCAGTAAAACTTCAGAATCCAGGTATAATCCATAAGAGAAACCACCAGCATAGCAATGGTTCCCAGTGCCAGACCTAGGATCTGCTGGCTCTGCACGGACTTGCGGGCACTTCCGATCACCATAATCCCTATGATGCTGATTGCATATACATAAAAAACAAGTCTGAATCTGTAATCCCTCAGCCGATACTGTTTAAACATAATGCTCCTTTACCGATGCTCCAGCCCATGCTTCATATCCTTAATGGGAATATTGGCGCACAAGGCCGGCACGCGGCCGTTCTCACCCTCCGATTCTGTCTGAGTAATCTGGATATCCAGGCCGTCGCAGTCAATCTCCATATACTTTGATATTACCTTGATAATATCATTCTTAATCAATTCCATAATCTCAGGGGAACAATTGGCCCGATCTGAAATCAAAAGCAGCTTCAGACGGTCCTTTGCCACATCACCTGAACTTTTCTTCCGAAAAAAATCCATTAAAGCCATTCCTTTTTCCCCCTTTGATTATTTAAACAGCTTTGCAACCTTTGCAAAGAATCCATTATTGACCTCCATATTCATCAGGGGAACCTCCTCGCCCAGGACACGCTTACAGATATTCATGTAAGCAGTTCCTGCCATGGAGGAATCACCGGCCAGGGGTTCTCCCTGATTGGTGGCAATGACGATGCTCTCATCATCCGGAACCGCGCCAATCAAGTCAATGGCCAGAATATCAATCACATCCTCTATGGACATCATATCGCCCCGCTTTACCATATCCATGCGCAGACGATTCACAATCAGATCAATCTTGTGAATTTCATTGGCCTCCAAAAGCCCAATAATGCGGTCCGCGTCGCGAATGGCGGAAACCTCCGGGGTCGTCACAATGATGGCTCTGTCCGCAGCAGCTATCGCATTCTTAAAGCCCTGCTCAATTCCTGCCGGGCAGTCCAGCAGTATGTAGTCAAATTCTCCCCGCAGCTCCTCAATGAGCTTTACCATCTGCTCCGGATTTACCGCAGTCTTATCTCTTGTCTGTGCGGAGGGTAAAAGCGCCAGATTGGGATAACGCTTGTCCTTGATCAGCGCCTGCTTAATCCGGCAGTTCCCTTCTACCACATCCACCAGATTGTATACAATCCGATTCTCCAGACCCATAACCACGTCCAGATTCCGAAGTCCGATATCCGTGTCAATCATGACCACATTTTTGCCCAGCTTCGCAAGACCCGTACCAATATTCGCCGTGGAGGTGGTTTTTCCCACGCCGCCTTTTCCGGATGTAATTACAATTACCTCACTCATACAATTTCTTCCTCCAAATTTTAAATAATATTATAAACGTATGTCGTTCAAAACCTCTTTTGTAATTGGTTCTATATAAATATTCCCATCCTCCACATAGGCAATCTTCGGCGTATCGTCCGCTTTCTTCTTTTTCTTCACCGGCGCGCCGTCGGAGCATCTAGCAATCACATCTCCTATCCGAATCTGCATGGGGTCCATGGAGAGAGCCGCCACGAAGGCCGCCTCGTTTCCTGCTGCCCCCACAAAAATATTTCCCTTCAAAGTCCCCAGCACAATCACATTTCCTTTGGAAATGACCCTGGCTCCCGGATTCACATCTCCTAGAATGATCACACTGGTCTCAGATTCCAAAACCTGGCCAGAGCGCAGGGTTCCCTTGTAGAAGCGTCCGTCCTGAAGGTTCATCAGGTCTGTTGGGTTTTCCTCTCTCTCCTCCACGGCCTTTTGCATCTGGGTTTCCAGTGCTTCATTTCCGTCAATGATGCTGACAATCTGAATCTGACAATTGGCTGAGATCACCTCCACCAGCTCCATCTCCTCCTCCAGGGACAAGTCACGTCCCTGAAAGCAGACTGCCATCTGCACCTCTCCGAAGAACTTGGCGGAAGAACTGAACTTCTCCGCCACCTCTTTCTTGAGCTCCTCCCAAGAAAGCTTTGCATCCAAAATCACAATCAGTCCATATTTATTGCTTTTTATGATTACGGGTTGATTTGCCATTCTCTTCTCTCCTAATCTGCAATATTCTCTCCGGTTCCTTCCGCGGCCGTGCCGTCTATGAGCTCCTCTTCCTCTTCCAGGTGGAAGTAATATTTCAAAATATCGGCTCCCAGCTCCGCCGCGTTTCCCGAGGTATAACCGTTAGCAATCCTGACCGCCATAGCAATCTCCGGCTGCTCAAAGGGCGCGTAGCTCACAAACAAAGCGTGGTTGGGATGGCTTTTGCTCTGCTGGGCCGTACCAGTCTTGGCCGCAATAGAAATCCCAAGGCTGTTTAAGGAGGCCGTCTTCTCCGCCACCATGCGCATACCGCTCTGCACGGCATCCCAGCTGCTGTCGGAAATCTCCACCCGGTTAAAAAGCTTCGGCTCGTACTCCTCTATCAAAGTTCCGTCGGTGGCCTCCAGGCGATCCAAAAGGGTCAGATTATAGCAGTCTCCCCGATTGGCAAGCGTGGCCACATACCGGGCAATGTGAGACACAGAGTAGCTGTGGGTGCCCTGTCCGATGGAGGAACGCACCGGGTCCAGATCTGAGATCTCCGGCTCATATTCCGGAATCTCCAATCCCGATTTTTCTCCCAGGCCAAACATTCTGGCGTATTTTTCCAAGGTGGAAAGTCCCTTATCCGTAGAATAGATATTGGTTGTCCTTCCGCCGGCCAGACGGTAGCCCACCTCATAAAAATAGTAGTTGCAGGAATCCCGGATGGCCGTGCTTACATTCTCATTCCCGTGATGTCCCCCGTACTGGTTGTAAATCCAGCAGGTAGGAGGCCGATCCGTAATATCCGTGAAAATGCCTCTGCCGTAGATGTTCTCTCCCAGGGTTATGGCCCCCTCCTCCAGTCCGGCAATGGCCACAACCGGCTTAAAGGTAGAACCGGGTGCCAGATTCTCCTGGGTCACACGATTTACAAAGGGAGATGAGAGATCCTGCTGCAGGCTTCCAAAGTAGGCGGAATCCATCACATTGGTCAGGCGGTTGTTGTCAAAGCTGGGATAGGTCACACAGGCTAAGGTGTCTCCCGTATGCACATCCACAATGGCTACACCCGCACTGCAGGGCTCCAGAGCCAGCTGTGCCGGTGTAATCTCCAGGTTGCGAATCTTGTCAATCATAAAGCCATAGGCCGTAAGCTGCCCTGCATTCAGCCTGGAAATTGTTTCCTCATCATATTCTAGCACATCCTGCTCATATAATAAAAGACAAATTTCTTTTCCCAGGATCTGATCGTCCAAAATCATATACTTATAAAGCATACGGCCAAAGATATCGTCCTCCATCAGATAAGCTTTCATATACTCCAGCACAGACTGGTAGATCTCCTGGGAGTCCAAGTAGGGATTGTCACCGGAAATCTTCGTCACATCAATCCAGTTCATGGAGATGGCATATTTTAAATATTCCTGAAGGCTGATCACCTCGTCTGTGGTCCAGGCAATGTAGGTGGGGTCCTTGGTGTCAACGGAATCCCCCATCAGTACCTGATTTTCTCCCATCAGCACATCGGAAACCAGGTAGCTCATGTAGTTCATCATTTCCTTGGACAGATCCTTATAGGCCGCCGGATTCTCCGCATTCAGCTCTGACAGCAGCGCCCCTATGGCACTCTCACGCTTGCTTAAAAAGCGCTCATAAATGCTTTTTTCCAGCTCCGATGCATTTTCATCGGAAAACCGTCCAATATCAAGAATATGATTCTCAATCAACGCATAATATACATCGTAGATGGGAATTCGAATCTTCTCCGCGCTGGCATTGGGTGCCGGCACATACTCCTTCATATTGTCAATCTTGCTGATCAGAATTCCTGCCAGCTTCTGCTCAATCAGGTTGTAAACAGCGATCTGCAGATCCCGGTCAATGGTCAAATACAAATTATTTCCGGGGACAGGCTCCTTCTTTTCTACCACCTCAAGCACCCGGCCCACACTGTCCACATACATCTTCTCATAGCCCTTGGTACCCTGAAGCTCCGTCTCCATATACTGCTCAATGCCGGCCTTACCCACAATATCATTGAGCTCATAGTCCGGATTCTCCGCCTGAAGTGCATCCAGCTCCTCCTGGGATGCCTTGCCAATGTAGCCGATAATAGAAGAAAAATACTCACTGTCCAGGTACACCCTGCGGCTGCTCTCCTCAATATCGGCGCCCTGAAGGGTATCCTGATTCTCCATCACCGCCGCCACCGTCTCCTCCGACACATTGACGGCCACTGTGGTAGCCACATAGCGCTTGTAGCTGTTGGATGCCATCGCATAGCGGATGGTCGCAATCTTGAGCTGCTCCTCCGGCGTATAGCCGGCTATGATCAGATCATAATCCTTTTGCTCCTTTTCGGTGTAGGAGGCTTTGATTCCGTACCGTTCCTCGCAGAGATATTCCATCACCGCCTGGGCGTCGGCCAGCTCCTCCTTTGCTTCTAAGTCGCTGATCTTAGTCTTCCCATAAACATCGGCCTTCAAACGAAGCAGCGCATTTCCCTCCAGTGTAAAGTCGAACTTTCCATTTTCATAGACAATGCCTATGTCGCTGATGACCTGATCGCCGTTCTTCTCAATCAACTGAATCAAGCGGTAGATGGTCTGGTTGAGCTTTGCATTCTTTACCTTATTGTTGGGATACATTCCATTGTCCTGAATCACAACGGAATAGGAAATCTCACTGTAGGCCAATACATTTCCGTTCCGATCGTAGATATCGCCCCGGGTGCTGTTCAAGGACAGCTCTCGCTCCGTCATCAGGGAAAAGGTGTTCTGATACTCCTCGCCCTTTACAATCTGCAGGTAAAATACCCGCTGCAGCAAAATGGCAAACATGGCCACAAATACCAGGGTCAGCAGGAAAAGTCTTGATTTTATTACATTGCACAAAGCATCTTTGATATCTCTTAACAATCTTAAAGCTCCTCTGTCTGATTCTCATTCTGCCCGACTATTGTGGAGGTGGTATAGTAGTCCCGAACCGTATCCCCCCTCAAGCGCTCCAGCAGATCGTTCAGCTTCTGAATGGGGCGGTACAAAAGAATGGTTAAAGCTACCGTATAGATAAGTTCCGGCAGAATAATATGAATGAAATAATAGGAAAATTCAAATTTGCTGCGCATCAGGAACATAAAAAAGTACACACTCAAGCCGTAAACCAGCTCGCTTAAGGCGATCCAAACCATGGGCAGCTTAATATCCTCATCATAAAAAACCATGTGAAACAGGCCGCTTCCATATCCCAAAAACATATACAAAAGCGCGTAAAAGCCCAAAAGACTTCCAAAGAAAATATCCATCAAGAGACCGCAGAAGAACCCTATGACAAGTCCCTCCCGCTCCCCCCTCATAAACCCCATGGAGGTGGTTAAAATCAGAGGAAGGTTGGGGGAAATGGATGCCAGAGCCAAGCTCTGAAATATGGTACACTGAAATATAAAGCTTACAATAATTGCAAGGGCAAGAACCAGCTTTTGCTTCATCTGTTACGAACCTCTATTCCTTTACTACCTGCTTTTGATCTGTGATGACCAATACTGTGTGCAAATGCTCAAAATCCACCGCCGGAGTCAGGGTGCCGGATTTGGTCAGGTTGTTGGAATCCATGGAGAGCTCATTTACATAGCCAATCAGTATGCCCTCATGGTAACGGTCACTGACATGGGAGGTTACAATCTTCTCCCCTATGGCAATCTGATCCTCCGGGTCCTTTAGCTGCTCCAGCCGGATAAATCCCTCATTCATCAGCTGCAAATCCCCCTTCACAAAGCACAAATCAGAGGTAGAGAGGGTCTTGGCGCTTATATTGGTCAGATCGTCAATAATCGAGCGGACTTGGGCCCAGTTATCTCCCGCCTTGGTCACAATCCCCACAAGGCCGCTGCCCGCAATCACATTCATGCCCGCATCAATTCCATCCTGCATGCCTTTATCAATCACAAAGGAATTGAACCAGTTGCCCCCGTCTGTGGCAATGATATTGGCCGCCACCTTGTTAAAATCTCCATAGGTTTGATCCAGCGCATACAGCTCCTCCAGCTGCTCCAAACGATACTGATTCTGAATCAGCTGGCTGTTCTCTATGGTAAGCTCGTCCACCTGGGCCTGAAGCTGCTCATTGCGAGCCTGAACTGCTGTCAACTCCTCCAGACTGTCCTTTTTATCTCTGACCCAGCCTCCCAAGCCATTCAACCCCCGTTCAAAGGGCACGAAAACATAACCGGCCACCCTGCCCAGTGTCTGTCCTCCCAGCCCCATACTGTAGGAGAGAAACATCATCACCACGCACAGGGCCGCAAGTACCGCAAATATGTACTTTGTCGGTATAAAAAAATGATTTCTTTTTTTCATAGCTCACCTGAATTAGTTGTACACCTGTTCCTTGGTGACAAAGGCCAGGCTCTTGAATTCCTTCTCCTTGATCACCCGCTCCAGGCCCCTTGCCACACACTCCTCCGGCCTGTCCACCATATTGACCCGAATATTGGTAGCCTTGGCAATCAGCTCGTCCAGTCCCTTTAAATTCGCCACACCTCCGGTCAGATAGATCCCGTTCCGGATAATATCCACACCCAGTTCAGGTGGAGTGCGCTCCAATATCATCTTAATGGCATCCACAATGGCCTTGAGCTGCTCGGAAATAGCCGTTGCCACAAAATCTGCCGTAATCTCCAGAAGCGCTGGAAGCCCCAGGGCCATATTGCGGCCGCAGATCTCCCGCTTTGTCTCCGTATCTCCCGGCATATAGCCCAGTTCATTTTTCAAAATCTCCGCTGTCTTGTTGCCGATAAAGTATCCGTACTCCCGGCGTATGGCGCTGGAAATTGCCTCGTCAATCTTATTGCCGCCATTTTTAATGATCTTGCTGGTAACCGTGCCTCCAAGGGAAAGGATGGAGATCTCCGTGGTGTCGGCTCCCACATCCACCAGCATAACGCCCTGTGCCTGTGTTACATCCAGACCCAGACCCAAGCCTGCCGCCACCGGCTTGTCAATCAGCTGAATATTTTTAGACTTTAAGCCTGTTCCCTGGACCAAGGTAGTAAACACACGATCCTGCACGTCTGTAGGCAGTGCTACCAAAAAATCCGCACCCTTCAGATTTCCCTTTGTATGGGTCTCCAGGAACGCCCGCAGAAATTCTTGCATATAGGTAATGCTGGCCACGGTTCCAAAGGACATGGGATAGAGCACCTCAATATTGGCAGGAGCCTTCTCATGCATATCAAATGCCTCATCTCCGTAGGCGATCATTCCCTTCTTCTCCTCAATGGCTACCATATTTTTTTCACAGTAAATAGTATCGCTCTCCTTACTGTAAATCTTAATAC
This sequence comes from bacterium 1XD21-13, assembly GCA_009917555.1. Lineage (GTDB taxonomy): Bacteria > Bacillota > Clostridia > Lachnospirales > Lachnospiraceae > Laedolimicola. Next base: position 49,513 of record QZDX01000015.1, read on the forward strand.
TGCTTGTTCCAAAGTCACATCCAAAACTCTGTGCGGCCATTTTATCTTCCTCTCCTTCTTATGTTCCTTTTGCTGCGGCTCTCTATGGAGCTTCAAAGCGCTTATGTACTCTTTATTCTTCCGACCCCTTGTCCTTCCACGCCTCCGGCAGTGCCTTCTGCTTTCGCAGACTGTAATAACGGCAGTCACCGATGATCACATGATCCACCAGGCGAATCCCCAAAAGCTCTCCACTCTGATAGATTCGCTCCGTCATTCGGATGTCCTCCTGACTGGGACTCGGGTCCCCGCTTGGGTGATTGTGTACTAAAACAATGTATACCGCATGCATCTCCAAGGCTTCCAGAAAAATCTCTCTGGGTGATACGATTGACGCATTGACGGTTCCCTTAAACATCAGCTTTTCCTTTAAAAGCCGATTTCTTGTATCCAAAAACAGCACAATCAGCTGCTCCTGTTCCTCATAACGCAGCTCCTCCATAAAGTAATCCGCGATGGTGGCGGGATTTCCAAAGCAAAGCCGTTCCCCTGCCCTGGCCTTTGCCATCCGGCTTGCCAGCTCCGCAGCACATTTTAGCTGTACGGCCTTTACCTTTCCCACACCCTTGAGCTTTAAGAGGCGCTCCAGGGGAATCCTTCCAAAGCCGGTGAGTCCCTGGTAGCCCGGCAGATTCAAAATCTTTCCGGCCAGCTCACAGGCTGTCTCCCCGACGGTTCCGGTCCGCATCATCACGGCCAGAAGCTCCGTATCGGAAAGAGCACCCGCCCCACAGGATAAACACTTCTCGTAAGGGCGCTCTCCCTCATATAAATCCTTCATTGTTGCCTTCATGCAGCTTTTCCCTTCCGCTCTCCAGGCAGCTGGGCTTTTCCATCCGGCAATCTTCTATAGCTTTCGATAAATAATAATTGCAAGTACCACGCCGATGATACTGGCAATGGAAATCTGAATTGTAAGGCCAAAGGTCAGCACCAAGAGCCCCAGATCCAGAACAACAGGACTTTCCAGTCCAAAGCTCTGTCCATAATTCAGCCAGCTCAAGCCCGATACATTCGCCGTCAGCATTCCGATAAATCCTCCCAGAACAATTCCTGACAGCAGCATGATCAGCAGTACCCAGCCATTTTTCGACTTCATAACCCCCTCCATCTTCTGCATTTTACCCGGCTGATTTCCGGTTTTTAGTTGACATAATCTTCCGTATTTGGAAACTTATACCAATCCTCTGCACTAAGTCAACTTATATAATAGCATAAACAAAAACACTTGTATAGAGATGAAATCTTAAGTTTTTCTATCCTTTTTCACGGATTTTTGACAGCATTTTACAGATATTGTGTGTCTTTGCAAGCAGAGATCCCGGTCAGGATCCAGAGCTTGCCGGGGCGTACCGTCCAATCACGGCCTCCGCTGTCTTAACACCGTCCATGGCCGCGGAGGTGATTCCTCCGGCATAGCCGGCACCCTCACCACTGGGATACAGGCCCCCCACCGTGCTCTCCATCTCCCGGTCTCTGGGAATCCGAACCGGCGAGGAGGTGCGACTCTCCACACCGCTAAGAAGGGCGTCCCCTCTGGCAAAGCCTGGCAATATCTGATCACAGCCTAAGATTCCCTCCTCCAAGGCCATTGACAGCTCCGCCGGAAAAATCTCCCGAACATTTCCAAAGCTCCAGGCTCCCTTGATGGAGGGCTCCACCTCCCCAAGACATCTGCTTACTGCACTTTTTTGAAAGTCTCTTAAAAGCTGTACGGGCACCCGGCCTTCCCCGGTCCTGTAGGCAGCCTCCTCCAGCCTTCTCTGAAATTCCATACCGGAGAGCACATCCTGGCCGGCAAAATCCTTTTGCCCCACAGTTACCACCATGGCACTGTTGGCGTTGCGGCCGTCTCTGGCCTGGTAGCTCATACCGTTGACTGCCAAAGCTCCCGGCTCCGAGGAGGCGTTGACCACATAGCCTCCCGGACACATGCAGAAGGAGTAAACACCTCGGCCTCCCAAAACCTTTCTGGTCAGTTTATAGGAGGCTGCCGGAAGCTCTAAGGGATAGTCTGTCCCATATTGGCTAAAATTAATCATCTCCTGAGGATGCTCTATACGCACACCCACGGCAAAGGCTTTGGGCTCCATGGGAATCCCCCTTGCCTTCAGCATTCGAAAGGTGTCCCTGGCACTGTGTCCCGGAGCCAAAATGAGGACATCCGTCCTGAGCTCATAGCTTTGTTCTGTGTCCCCCTGTCCATGGACCACCTGAATGCCCCGCACCTGGCCGTCCTTCAGGGTAATATCTGTCATCTGACTTTCAAATCGAAGCTGTCCTCCCAAGGCTTCTATCTGATGGCGTATACGCTCCACAATTCCAATGAGCAGATCCGTTCCCAGGTGAGGCTTGTTCTGCCAGAGGATCTCCTCCGGGGCTCCGGCCTCCACAAAGGTAGTAAGCACCAGACGATTCCGGCCCGCCGTATCCTTCACCAGAGTGTTAAGCTTTCCGTCGGAAAAGGTTCCGGCTCCCCCTTCTCCAAACTGTACATTGGAGCGCAAATCAAGCTCTCCCGTATTCCAGAAATGCTCCACGGCCCGTTTCCGCTCTCGGGCAGACCTTCCGCGCTCCAGAATAATAGGACAGTAACCGGCCTTGGCCAGCATAAGACCGCAAAACAGACCCGCCGGACCGCTTCCTATGATCACTGGCGGGTGATTCAGCCTTTCTCTTCCCGGCTCCGGTAAGCGATAAGGATGAATCTCAGCTCTGGCCACCTTTGCGTTTTTGGCCCGCTTTAGAACCCGTTCTTCCTCCCGCACCTGCACATCGATGGTATAGACATACTGTATGGGCTTTTTTCTGGCATCGATGGACTGCTTGCGAAACTCATAGTGAAGCAGACCCTCCCTTGGAAGCCTAAGCTCCTGACAGAGCCTCTGCTCCAGATCCTCCTTTGTATGGCCAACGGCCAGCTTTAGCTGTTGAATTCGTATCATGTGAAGTACCTATTCCAGTTCCGTATCCCACCTACAATACACAACGTATGAGATCCATTTGAGGGATACTGATTTATTTCAAAGCGCTGTGCAGACCGGCCAGATAACCGCTGGTCCAGGCCCACTGCAGATTATAGCCGCCGCAGGCTCCGTCCACATCCAGAATCTCGCCTGCAAAATAAAGCTCTGGCACACGAATGGATTCCATGGTTTTCGGGTTCACTTCCTCTGTGTCCACACCTCCGCTGCATACCTGGGCGCGGTCGAAACCGTTTCCTGCCGATATCTCCACCTCAAAGGCGGTGCAGGCCCTCCACAGAGCCTGCCGTTCCTGATCCGTAAGAGTTTCTGCAATCCGATCCGGTGAGATTTTGGCTATTTTCAGCAGGCAGTCTGCCATTTTCCTCGGAAACAGCCCCACCAAAAGCTGTGCCGCACTTTTGTAGGCCCCTGCGCGAATCCGCTTCTGCCAGAAGACATCCAATTCCTTTTGATCTAAAAAAGGAAGCAGGTTTAACAAGGCCCGAACATTTCTGCCCTCATGTATGGCCCTCACTCCATAGCGGCTCACCTGAAATACAGGGATTCCGGACAGGCCGTATTCCGTGAACTGAACCTCGCCCCTGTCCTCAGCCAAAAGCTCCCCTTCCGAATACAGGGAAACCTGCGCCTCTATGCGAAGCCCCTTGAGCCTTGGAAATACCTTATTGGGGGAGCGAAGCTGAACAAGGGCCGGAAGGGGTTCTATTACTCCGTGCCCCATGGCCCTGGCAAGCTCATAGCCGCTTCCGTCGGACCCTGTCTCCGGAGCCGCACAGGAACCGGCTGCCAGAATGAGGGCGTCTCCCTCATAGGTCCATCCCGGAGTTTCTATCAGGAATCGGTGATTTTCCTTTCGAACAGACTGCACTCTGGTATTTAAGGCTAGCTTGACCCTAAGATGCTCCGCCTCCATACGCAGGGCGTCAGCAACGGAGGATGCCTGATCGCTGCAGGGATAGAGGTAGCCATTCCTGTCTCTCACAGTGATTCCCAGCCCTTCAAAAAATTCGAGGGTTTCAGAAAGGCCGAAACCCTTAAGGGCCGTATCAATGAAATCAGTAGAGCTTCCCCGATAGCTATACAGAGCCTGATCCCGATTGGTCAGGTTGCAGCGCCCATTGCCGGTTACAAGAAGCTTTTTTCCCACCTGTTTATTCTGTTCTAAAAGAGTTACCTTCGCTCCTGCCCTGGCCGCGCTAATGGCTGCTGTCAGACCTGAGGCTCCACCCCCTATGATTAACACCTCTCTCACTGCCTGCATCCTCTTTTCCTGCCTCTTAGGGCATTACAGGTTACTGGTCACGGAGTGAACAGTAACCATTACAGCTTCACAATTCCTGCCTCATACAGCTTCTGCAGAGACATTAGGATTCCAAACCTGGCATGCTCCCAGGTGAGCCCTCCCTGGAAATACACCGCATAGGGAGGCTTGATGGGACCGTCCGCAGAGAGCTCAATGGAGGAGCCCTGCACAAAGGCTCCCGCCGCCATTATCACGTCGCTGTCATAACCGGGCATGGCCCATGGCTCCGGAGTTACATAGCTGTCTACAGGGGCTGCTGCCTGAATTCCTTTGCAGAATGCAATCACGCCCTCGGCCGTTCCAAAGGTCACTGCCTGGATAATGTCATGACGGCTCTCGCTGCCGTTTGGCACAACAGAGAATCCCAGCTTCTCATAAATATTCGCCGCAAAGATGGCTCCCCTCAAGGCACCACCCACCACGGTGGGTGCCAGGAACAACCCCTGATAAAAGCTGGTCATTACGCCCAAGGAGGCCCCCACCTCTTTTCCCAGTCCCGGTGAGGTAAGGCGGTAGGCCGCGCGCTCCACATATTCCTCTTTTCCCACAATGTAACCGCCGATGGGAGCCAGGCCGCCACCGGGATTTTTGATGAGGGAGCCCACACAGAGATCCGCACCCACATCTGTCGGCTCTATCCGCTCTACGAATTCACCATAGCAGTTGTCCACCATACAGATTACACGGGGGCACCGCTCCTTGATAAAGGCAATCAGCTCTCCAATCCGCTTTACGGAGAGGGTGGGCCGGGTCTGGTAGCCCTTGGAGCGCTGAATGGTTACGAGACGGGTCCGATCATTTAATGCCTTTTCAATGGCCGGATAATCAAAGCTCCCGTCCTCCAGGAGATCCACCTGGCGGTAGGTCACCCCATACTCCGCAAGGGAGCCGGTGGAGGGGCGGATTCCAATGACCTCCTCCAGGGTATCGTAGGGCTTTCCCACCGGTGAGAAGAGCTCGTCCCCGGGTCTTAAATTTCCGGAAAGAGCCACGGCCAGGGCATGGGTTCCGCAGGCGATCTGAGGGCGCACCAGGGCGGCCTCGGTGTGAAAAACATCTGCATAAACCGCCTCCAGCTTGTCCCGGCCCAGGTCGTTGTAGCCGTAGCCGCTGGTGGCCGCAAAGCAGGCAGCCTCCACCCGGTTCTTCTGCATGGCATGAAGGACCTTCAGCTGATTGTATTCTACATTTTCCGCTATAGCTTCGAAGCGTTCTTTTAACTCTGCTTCTACCTGATTGCCAAAGTCGAAAGCCCTTTCGCTGATTCCCATTTCCCGGTAGAGTGTCTTTGTTTCTTCCATATATAATCTCCGTTCTCCTGTCCTTACCGTCCCTTAATACAGCAGGGCATATCTTGGTTTTTATTTTTGTTCTTTCATTTTATATGCATCTTTAAGGATTCCTTGGAAATCTGCCTGAAAAAACCTTTTTTACAGGATGGATTTCTCTCTTAGAATCTCCAGCATCTTATTTAGGATCTGCTCCTGGTTATATTGGTAATCCTGCTGGTTCAGCCAGATTACATCCCGCTCTCTGCGAAACCAGGTAAGCTGACGCTTGGCAAAATGGCGCGTGTCCCGTTTCAGAATCCGCACAGCCTCCGAAAAGCTCATTTCCCCATCCAGATAGGAAAGGATCTCCTTGTAGCCCAGGCCCTGCATAGAGACCATACCCTGCCTGCAGCCCATGGCTTTAAGCGCCCTTACCTCATCCAAAAGTCCCTCCCCAATCATGGCGTCCACTCTGGCGTCAATTCTCTCGTACAACCGTTGCCTGTCATCATTCAACACAAAGTATGCTCCGTTGTAGGGACTTTCCTTTCGCTGCTGTGTCTCGTTGTGCTGGGAAATGCGCTCTCCCGTCAGACGGTAATATTCCAGGGCACGGATCACACGCTTTTCGTTGTTGGGGTGAATCTGCATTGCGGCCTTTGGATCTGCCTTCTCCAGCATTTGGTGCAGGAATTCTGCTCCCTTTTCTTTCGCCTGGGCTTCCAGCTCCCGGCGAAGCTCCGGATGCTCCTCATTTTCCGTAAAATCAATGTCGTAGAGCAGGGCCTGGATGTAGAAGCCGGTTCCCCCTGCCACAATGGGGATTCGATTCCTTTTGTAGATCTGCTCCATGGCCTCCTTTGCCAGACCTTGAAAGCGGACAACATTGAAGTCCTCCGCCGGTTCCAGAATGTCAATGAGGTGGTGGGGTATGCCTTCCATTTCCTCCGGCCGGATCTTTGCGGATCCAATGTCCATATGGCGGTAAACCTGCATGGAATCCGCTGATATAATCTCTCCGTCAATGGCCTTGGCCAAGGCGATGGATAGCTTTGTTTTTCCTGCGGCCGTGGGGCCGGTAAGAATTACAAGGGGGGCTTTCATGCCGGATTTACCTCCTGTACCACTGTACTTGTTCTGTTTCTGCCTTTACACTGCTTTGCCCGTATAGGGAAATGGCGTCTGCTTTATTATAGTGAATGTGGGAGGGATTTGCAAGAAGAAATGATGAGCCTTAATCTTGAATTTACGGAAAGTTTGCTTGACATTTTGTATCGGGTGGTATATAGTGATAATGTAAAGTTAACTTTCCATCACAGATTTAGAATCGGCTGTGCCCTGTCCAGCCATAAAATGAGAAATCAGGAGGAGCTTCCCTTGAAAAACCGTTTGGAAGAAATACGAAAGGACCGGGGCGTTACCCAGGAGGAGCTGGCCGCCTCCCTGGAGGTATCCAGGCAGACCATCGGCTCCCTGGAAAATGGGCGGTACAACCCATCTATTCTATTGGCCTTTAAGATCGCCCGGTACTTTCAGATGTCCATTGAAGATATATTTATTTATGAGGAGGAGGAATAGATGAATCAAAAGAAAAAAAAGACCTTACTAATCCTTGGCATCATAGCTGGTTTACTCTTTCAATTTATTGGAATCTCTTTAGGTCTGGGAAAGCTGCGTATCGTAAGCGGCATCTTCCTCACACTTTACGCCTTGCTCTTCTCCTTGTGTCTCAACAAATTGTCCCGTATGTCCCGGGAAGCGGAGTTTCCCGAAGCAGTCCGCCAGGAGGAGATTGAGCTTCACGATGAACGAAACACCCAGATCCGCAACCGTGCCAAAGCCAGAACAAGCGACATTACCCGATGGGTGGTCATAGCACTTGCCTGGGTGAACTTTCTGGTACGGGGAGCCTTGTGGATGACACTGGCCCTTATTGGAGTATTTGTACTGATGTATATACTGGACTTCTGCTACATGGAGAAGTACCAGGGGGAAATGTAGATATGGATGCAGAAGCAGGGTAAGTCAACAACCCCGCAGCAAGCTGCGAGGTCTCGACCCTTGCGGCAATGAATACCAAAATTTCCCCCGGCGTTTGGCCCTGCTCCTTACGCAATCCGCACAATCTGCTCATACAGCAGAATATCCGTTGCATTGAGCTGTTTGTCCAGATGGAGATGTCCGCAGAAATGCCGTTTAAAAGAGATGCTCTGCCGGATTTCCTCCAGATATTTCGTTAGAATATCCTGCTTTCCGGCTCCAAAGCCAAGCATCGCCACAACGCTTGCGCTGGGGGAATGGGTAATGATGTAATCCACCTGATTTCCATGCTTCTTCAGGTTTTCCCGCCCACGCTGCAGCTCCTCCTCTGAGGGAAGCTCCTCCTTCCACCAGGAGACACCGTCCACCCGGAACATCTTAAAGGGCATACGGCTCCAGGTCTTTATAAGCTTAGCATCCTTTACCGGGTCAAGAATCCCGTCCCGGATGTCATGGGAGGAGGCGCCGCCAAAAGCAAAGAACGCAAGCTCCTCAATAAGAAAGATTTCTCCCCGAAGCAAATGGAGCACATGGGGACGGATCTCATGGACCAGCCCGCCCCTCCACTCTTTTTGGGGATACTCGGCAAGACGCACATGGTTTTCATGGTTGCCGTCTACAAATACGGTAGTATAAGGCTTTCTTTCCAGCCAATCCAGCCAGTATTTCTCACTGCGGTTCTCTCCCTGGTAGTCCCAGACACCGCCGAAATCTCCCAGGATAATCACCGTGTCCTCTCTCTTCATCTTCCTCTGCTCCGGAAAAATCTCCCTATTAAACCGCCTAAAATCTCCGTGGCAGTCGCCGGTTATATAGATCATAAAAGCTTTCCTCTCTGTAGCTGTCTTACAGCCTCTACATCTGATGTCTCACAATCCGGTACTCATCCCCATACTGAAAATAGGGACAGCTCCGGAACTGGCCCTGCATAAAAAGGCGCATTTCGTCCTCGTCCAGATCCATTTCGCACACATAATAACCGTAATCGTCGTCGTATACATAGTTACCGCAGCACTCACAGTTGGTGACCTTTGTGTTTGTCTTTTTCATTTATACAATCCTTTTAAACTTTTTCTCAATCTCCTGCTTTGTCATGGAAATGATAGTGGGCCGTCCATGAGGGCAGTTGTAGGGATTCTCCAGGTGCAGAAGCTCCTCAATCAGCGCCTTTGCCTCCGCCATGCTTAAGCGCTGGCTTCCTTTTACGGCCGCTTTGCAGGACATGGAGGCAATCTTTTCCAAAATCAGCGTGGAATCTTTGCTGCCAGCATTCTCCAAGCCGTCCAGGATCTCTAAGAACAGCTCTCTCTCCGCAATCCCAAAGAGCTCTCCCGGCACCGCACTGACCGCATACTCCTTGCCCCCGAACGGCTCGATCTCAAAGCCCATTTCTGCAAAATAGTGCAGATACTCATTTAACCGGCCGGCCTCCTGCATGGTCAGGGTCAGAATCAGCGGAGGGCTCACCATCTGGGAGGTAATCTCCTTGTTTTCCAGGCTCTTGAGGGTGCGCTCATAGAGGACCTTCTCGTGGGCGGCGTGCTGATCGATCATGTAGAATTTATCCTCAAACTGCACCAGCCAGTAGGTCTCAAAGAGCTGGCCAATGATCCGTATCTCGGATTTGGTCTCCGGGTTTAGAAGCTTGTGGTCGAAAAGCTCAAGCTGTTCCGGCTCTGGCTTTACATCTGCCTGTTTTTCATCCTTGTTATCAGTGCTTCTCTTTAAAGGAAATGTATCCCTGGAATCGAGCACTTCCTTTTCCCGGGTTGTTGCAGCGCCGTAGCCTCCGTTTTCTCGGATCACCTCCGCCCCTGCCAACGCTTCTAATTCCTCATTGGAATAAATTTTCTCATGGTTCTCTGTCTTGGCAGCTTTCTGTTCTTCTTTCTCCTGGAATTCCTTTGTCACACGTTCACGCATCTGTGCCAGGAAATATTCCAGGTTGCGCTCTTGTGGACTTTTTGGCTGGCTTTGTGTCTGCTTTTCTGTCTGCCCCGCTTTCGCTTCAAAAGGAGCGGATTTTGAAAGGGCTTCCGGCATTGCGCTTGACGCCTTTACTGACTGTTCCACCGTTCCACCCGGCGCTTTCGGAAGTTCTCCGGCTGCTTCGCCTGACGCCCGCCCCGGCTCTTTGACTGCTCCCGTACCTCCCAGCCAGCCCGGAACAGCCGCCTGTTCTTTTCGCATCGTTCCTTTCTTTTCCTGTTCCTCCTCCGTAAGCTTTACCTCCGGAATCAGCTCCCGCCTGGTAAGCCCCTCCCGAACCGTCCTTTGAATCAGGCGATACAACTCCTCCTGGTTGGAAAAGCGCAGCTCCATCTTCGTAGGATGCACATTTACGTCCAGAAGCTCCCCGTCCATAGCAATGTGAAGCACCGTAAAGGGATATTTGTGCTGCATCATAAAGGTCCGATAGGCATCCTCAATGCCTTTGGCGATAAGGGAGCTCTTGATATATCTGCCGTTGATAAAATACGTCTCAAATCCACGGTTTCCCCTGGAAATCACCGGCTTTCCGATATATCCCGTAATCTGCACCGGTCCCTCCGCCTCATCAATCTCCACCACATTTGCCGCCGTGTCCCTACCGTAAATATGGTAAATCACATCCTTGAGATTGTGATTGCCGGAGGTGTGAAGCTTGGTCTGCCCGTTGTTGATAAACTGAAAGGAAATCTCCGGGTGGGACAGGGCCATCCGCTCCATAAGGTCGCTGATATAGCCGGCCTCCGTCATAGGCGTCTTGAGAAACTTCTTCCTTGGGGGAGTATTGTAAAAAATATTCCGGATGAGAAAGGTTGTCCCCTCCGGCGCCGCCGTCTCCTCCAGCTTCTTCTCCACGCCGCCCTCAATGCAGTAGCGGATTCCGACGCCCGCCTCCCGTGTCTTGGTAATCAGCTCCACCATGGCAATGGCCGCAATACTGGACAGAGCCTCCCCCCGAAATCCAAGGGAGGATACGGAAAATAAGTCCTCTACTCTCTGTATCTTGCTGGTAGCATGGGGCAGAAAGGCCGTAGGCACCTGCTCCCTCTCAATGCCGCTTCCGTTGTCCGTCACACGGATAAAAGAAATTCCCCCGTCCCGGATCTCCACAGCCACAGCAGTGGCTCCGGCGTCAATGGCATTTTCCACAAGCTCCTTTACCACAGAGGAGGGCCGCTCAATCACCTCGCCTGCTGCAATTTTATCAATGGTCTGCTTATCCAGCACTGCTATTTTTCCCATATCTGCTTCCCGCTCCTGATGCTTTCTTCTTTTGGATCTTCACTATGGATACTTTACCACCGATTCTTAATCTTATTCTGCAGCCGGTACATGGTGTTAAGGGCATCCAAAGGCGTCATATTGCTCAGATCCAGCTCCCGGATCTCTGTGATAATATCATCATCCTTTACGGTATCAAAGAGGGAGATCTGCTCCATCTCCATTTCCACGGGAGCCGCCTTGGGCTTTAAGGAAATGTCCGCCTGAATCAGGTCCTCCACCAGCTCCTTAGCCCTGGCAATCACCGGCTCCGGCACGCCCGCCAGCTTAGCCACCTGAATTCCGTAGCTCTTGTCTGCACCGCCCTTAATAATCTTCCGCAAAAATACAATGTCATCGCCCTTTTCTTTCACGGCAATGCAGTAATTGTTCACTCCCGCAAGGGAACCCTCCAGCTCCGTCAGCTCATGGTAGTGAGTGGCAAACAGGGTCTTGGCCCCCAGAATCCTCGGATTGCTGATATACTCAATCACCGCCCAGGCAATGGCCAGACCGTCAAAGGTACTGGTTCCCCGGCCGATCTCGTCCAGAATCAAAAGACTGCTGGCCGTGGCATTTCGCAGGATATTGGCCACCTCGGTCATTTCCACCATAAAGGTACTCTGGCCGGAGGCCAGATCGTCCGAGGCTCCCACACGGGTGAAAATCCGGTCCACAATGCCAATCCTCGCACTGTCCGCCGGCACAAAGCTTCCCACCTGGGCCATCAGCACAATCAATGCCGTCTGGCGCATGTAGGTGGACTTTCCGGCCATATTGGGGCCTGTGATAACGGAAATCCGCCTGCTGCCGTTGTCCAGGTAGGTGTCGTTGGGAATGAACATGTCATTCTCAATCATTTTCTCCACCACCGGATGGCGGCCGCCCTTGATATCAATGATGCCCTTGTCATTCATTTTCGGACGCACAAACCCATTGCGCTCCGCCACAAATGCCAGGGAAGCAAACACATCTATAAGCGCCACAGCCTTGGCTGTTTTTTGAATCCGCAGCACCTCTGCGGCAATGGTCTCCCGAAGCTCCACGAAGAGGCTGTATTCCAGGGCGGTAAGCTTCTCCTCCGCTCCCAGAATGGTATCCTCCAGCTCCTTAAGCTCCGGCGTAATGTAGCGCTCCGCATTGGTCAGCGTCTGCTTACGCATATAGTAATCAGGCACCATATCCTTGTAGGAATTGGTCACCTCCAGATAATAGCCAAATACCTTATTATACTTAATTTTCAGATTCTTAATGCCTGTTTTCTCCCGCTCGTCCGCCTCCACCTTTGCAAGCCAGCTCTTCCCCTCGGTCTTGGCCCGCCGATAGCGATCCACCTCCTCGTTACAGCCGTCCCGGATAATATCCCCGTCCCTGACGGAAATAGGCGGGTCCTCCCGAATGGTACCCGCAATCATGGACTGCAGATCGGAAAGAACATCCAGTTCTTCACAGAGCGTCCGAAGAAGCGGCGACTGAAAATCCTCCATCAATGTCTTGATGTGAGGCAGCATTTCCAGGGAGGAGCAAAAAGCGGTCAAATCTCTGGGATTGGCCGTCTGGTAGCTGATGCGTCCAATCAGACGCTCCAAATCGTAAATGGGATTTAAGTATTCTCTCAGCTCTTCTCTTGTAATCACATGGGCATTCAGCTCCGCAATGGCTTCATGGCGTTTTTCGATCTCACTGCGGTCAATCAAGGGCTGCTCAACCATAGCCCGCAGAGTTCTTGCCCCCATAGCCGTCTTGGTCTTATCCAGCACCCACAAAAGGGAGCCCCGCTTCTGCTTTTCCCTCAAGGTCTCCACCAGCTCCAGATTTCTCCGGCTGGAGCTGTCAATAATCATATATTTTCCAATCGTGTAGGGCTGCAGACGGGTCATATGGGACAGAGAGGTTTTCTGGGTCTCATAGAGGTATTTGAGAAGCGCCCCTGCCGCAATGGTTCCACAGCTTAAATCCTTTAAGCCAAGGCCCGTCAGATCCGATACCTGAAAATGCTCCAGAAGCGTCCGCTTGCACAGCTCGTCGTCAAAATACCAGGATTCCAGAGGATACAGGGCAATATTCAGCCTAAACCGCAGATCATCAAGATCCATGCCGCTCATGGTAAATGGCTCATTACACACAATCTCCGAGGGCGCAAACTTATGAATCTCATCCAAAAGCTTCCTCTGGGAATCCACCTCCGTCACCAGATAGTCTCCTGTGGTAATATCTGCCGTAGAAATGCCGTAGCGATCCGACAGGTATACAATGCACATGAGGTAATTGTTCCGTGTTTCATCCACTGTGCTTAAATTGGTTCCGGGCGTTACAATCCGCACCACGTCACGGGCCACCAGGCCCTTTGCTGTCTTTGGGTCCTCTATCTGTTCACAGATGGCTACCTTGTAGCCTTTTTGGACCAGGCGGTTTAGATATCCCTCCACAGCATGATAAGGAACGCCGCACATGGGTGCACGTTCCTCCAGTCCGCAGCTCTTTCCGGTCAGGGTCAGTTCAAGCTCCCGTGACACGGTGATTGCGTCATCAAAAAACATTTCATAAAAATCGCCTAAGCGATAAAATAAAATGCAGTCCTTGTACTGCTCCTTTGTCTTCAGGTACTGCTGCATCATGGGTGTCATTTCCGCCATGATTCTTCTCCTATTCCAGTTCCGCAATACCCTTGCCAGTACGCAATTAGGAGAGAACAATTTCCGGCCAGAAAAACATCTGTCCGTAAATCGTTCTGGGTACTGACAAGGGAACTGCTGTTTTTAATGATTGCTGGACACGGCTCCGCTCTCTGCATCCACGGCAACCACCGCACCGCTTTTCAAGATGTCTACGGCGTTTTCCGCTCCCACTATCACAGGTATATCCAGGGTCAGACCGACAATCGCTCCGTGGGAATTGCTTCCCCCCTGCTCGGTTACCAGGGCCAGGGCGGTTTTCAGCTCCGGCAGCATCTCGTTGGTGGTCTCCGGCACAACGACAATATCCCCGGCATGATAATTTTTCTTTAACTCCTCCACATCTCTTGCTACACACAGAGGGCCGCACGCCTTTTTCCGGGTAATTCCCTGTCCCGTAACGAGAATCTGGCCTGCCACCTGTACCTTAATAAGATTCGTGGTTCCGGTTATGCCAAGGGGAACGCCTGCCGTCAGCACAGTCAAGTCGCCTCTCATAACCAGTCCTGCCCTCTCTGCAGCCTCCACCGCATGATTGAACAGTTCCTCCGCATTGTCCTCCCGTTCCAGAAGCAGCGGCTCCACGCCCCAGTACAGGTTCAGCTGGCGGCACACGTAATCGTCCATACAGCAGCCAATGATGGTGCAACTTGGGCGGTAACGGGAAATCATGCCAACGGTTCTTCCTGATTTTGACACGGTAATAATAGCCGCCGCTTTCAGATCCGCAGCCGTGGTGCAAGTAGCGTGGGACACGGCATTGGTAATATCCGGCTTATCCATAATATTTCTCCGCTTAAAGCGGTAATCGTAATCAATATCCTCCTCGGTGCGTACGGCGATCCGGTCCATGGTCTTTACCGCCTCCACCGGATACTGGCCGGAAGCTGTCTCGCCGGAGAGCATAATAGCCCCTGTGCCCTGGTAAATGGCATTGGACACGTCGCTGGTCTCCGCCCTGGTGGGCCTGGGATTCTTCATCATGGAATCCAGCATCTGGGTAGCCGTAATTACCGGCTTGCCAATCTCCAGGCTCTTCAAAATCAACTTCTTCTGGATCACAGGTACCTCTTCCAGGGGGATCTCCACACCCATGTCGCCTCTGGCAATCATAATACCGTCGGATACCCGGAGAATCTCGTCAATATTTTCTACCCCCTGAAGATTCTCTATCTTGGCAATGATTTTTATATGATGGCAGTTTCTCTCCTCCAGGATCTTGCGGATCTCAAGAATATCATCTGCACTTCTGGTAAAGGAGGCCGCAATAAAGTCAAAGCCCTCCTGGATTCCAAATACAATATCATCATAATCCTTTTCACTGATAAAGGGCATATTCAAGCTGACGCCCGGCACATTGATTCCCTTTTTGTTGGACACAAAGCCGCCGTTTTTCACGGTACAGTAGATGTCCTGCTCTGTTACCTGATTGACCTCAAGCTCAATCAGGCCATCATCTATGAGGATTGCGTCTCCCGGCTTCACATCCTTTACCAGATCCTGATAGGTGATGGACACCCTGCCCTCATTTCCCAGAATCTCCTCGGTGGTCAGCACAAAGCTCTGACCCTTTTTCAGCTCTATCCTGCCGCCCTCGATATCCCGGGTGCGGATCTCCGGTCCCTTGGTATCTAAAAGCAGCGCAACGGGAAGCTTTAACTCCTCCCGCACCTTTTTCACCAGTTCAATTTTCCCCTTTTGCTCCTCATGGGTTCCATGGGAAAAATTCAGCCTTGCCACGTTCATTCCGGCCAGCATCAGCTCCCGGATCATCTGCTCCGACTCGGAGGCCGGTCCTAAGGTACAGATAATTTTTGTCTTTCTTCTTCTCATACTCCTCCTTGGCGCAGTATCTGCGCCTCTTTCCTGAATATAATTCTGCTTTTTGTCACCTGCTTATTATACTTCCTGGGAGGAATCAGCGTCAAGGCTGGGTTTTGGAAAAATAAAGCCCTTTGACTCTCTCCTCTGCCGCCTGCTTTGCAATCTGATCCATTTTCTCTCTGCTCAGTACATCACCCCTGGAAGCCAGGGCATAGGGATCAGCCAGGTTCACAGAGCTTCCTGTGAGCAGGGCATACTCCTGATGATAGGCCATGGCACGCTCCTCGCCGGATAAGTCAGAGCGAAAGTAAGGGGAATCCTCCAGCCGATATTTGGCTGACAGATACAGAAGACTTCCCCTCATATCATTTCCATAAGGGCTGTTCCGATCCTCCTTAAGGGCATCTGCGTAATAGGCTTCGATAGCGGTACGCTGTTCCTCATATTGGGAAACAAGGGACTCTACATAGGCTGCGGTGTAAATGCTTCTGTCCGGGTCCGCTGCCGCATTCCAATTTACCTCAAGCTGATTTTCTTTCTTCCATTCCTCCATCCAGGTATGCAGCTTCTCGGCGTCTCCCTCTTTCAGAAGCTCCCTGGCAGATTCCATTTTCAGATTCAAGCTATTTTCATCGTCAGTCCCAACAGCCCTTTTGGACGCTGAATACTCCCTTGAAATGGTTATGGTATCCTGGCTTCTTCCTGCCGTATCTTTGCTTTTTTCGGCTGATGCGCTTTCCGTTTTCTTTGGTTGGTAAATTCCGGTTCTGTTTGAAGCTATTTCAATTCTCATTGTGTTATCCCCCTATTTTGTCTTCTCAAGCAAACGCCCAAGCTCACTCTCCAGTTCTTCCTTCGACGCCCCGCATCCATGCCCTCCTAAGGAAATGGCCGGCTTTGTCTTTCCGTGGTAATCGCTGCCGCAGGTGTAGAACAGGCCGTAGGCTTTCGTCTGCTCCATGTATTTCAGCGCCTGCTCCCTGGTATGGTAGCTGCTGAATGCCTCGATTCCGTCGATTCCCAAGTCTGCAATTCCCAAAAGAAGCTGCTCCCGCCCTTTTAAGTTTACTCCAGGATGCGCCAGAATCGCAAGGCCGTGATTTTCATGGATAATATCAATGACGCTTCTCATATCCGGAATTTTAATGCCTGCATAACAGGGCTTTCCCTGGGAGTAGAAGTCCCAGTAAAAATTCACCGGGGCATTGTCCGCCCGGCTGCCTCCCTCACGGTAGGGCAAAAGTAAGGGATGCTCCCGATACTCCGGCTTTGCCAGCAGCACCTCCGCAAACATCTCTCCCGTCCAGGAATCCGGCCAGCGGCTGTCCCTTGACAGCTCCATCATTTCCTCCTCTGTCACCGCAAAGCCAAGCTCCCTGGTTTTGGCAAGCATGATAAGGGATGCTTCCCGCACCTGGGATCTGATATTTTCCTCAATCCCGGCAAAATCCGGGGATTTGCTGTCTATGCCATAGCCCAGCATGTGGAAGTTGGCATTTTCATAGGTACAGTCAATCTCAATTCCTGTAATATAACGTATTCCCCGTTTCCCTGCAGCTTCCTCCGCCTCTTGATTTGCCTTGGAGCAGTTGTGATCTGTGATCGACATCAACTCCACTTTCTGGGCCGCACACTGTTCCACCAGCTCCAGGGGCGTAAATTCTCCGTCATCACTGTAATTGCTGTGCATATGTAAATCGATCATTTTTGTCCTCCTTTTTTATATGTCTGATTATCCCACAAAAATCAGCTTTCCACAAGCTTTTTGAGCTCCCTGTGAACGTAGGAGGCAAATTCATATACATCCTCCTCCGCTTCCCGTTTTGAGAAAGTCTCATAGGCCCACCAGCCGCAGAATCCGGTGGCTTTTACAGCCTCCACCCACTCTTTTACAGGCACGGCGCCCTCATAAAAGCCGGCATCCCGAAAAATCTCTTCATAGGGGACCCGATCATCCGGTTCCCTGGAATTGCAGATATGCACGCCCAGAATCAATTCCTTATCAATCCGGGAGAGAAAATCTGCATCTCTGCCTGCTATATAATTGTGATAAAAGTCAATGACCACCTTTAGATGCATGGCTTCCCACAGCGGAAGCCGTCTCAAATAATTTTTCCGCTTCTTTCATCAGGGACAGCTGTTCCCCGCCCTGCCGTTCAATGTCCGAAAGCCAGCCTACGGAGGAAATCTCCATATCTCCAAGAAGCTCCTTTACGTTCTTTGGCTGATAGCCCGCCGAAAAGAAATAATCCAGCTGAACCTTTGTAGGCTCAATACAATCAAAGCCCGCTGCCTTTGCCGCATGAATATAAGTGCGAAGATTCGCCCTGCCCACCACAGAGCTTTGAAGAGAAAGTGCATTTTGTCTCATTTTGACCACCCTTTTTTATTTTATTTCTTTCTTTATTTCTTTCTATAAAAATACCGCCTTTTTCGGGTTGATACAATCTCTCTTTCGACTTATAATATAACAAAAGCGACCAATATTTTTGAGCACCCTGTCTGCCAAGGCGCCGCAAAATCACCGGGAGGTTTTTATGGGATTACAAACATGCGGATTGAATCTGAATCACGTACAAAAGGAGCTGCATCCCCACGGCACACCCGGCTTTCCCTGTGCCGCTTATGACGGATTGTATTCGGACAAGCCGGAGCAGAGCATCCCCTGGCACTGGCATGAAGAGCTGGAAATCGTTTATGTGAAAAGGGGCTCCCTGAAGCTTCGGATTCCTTCCAAGAGCTTTTTGCTCACCCAGGGAGACTGCATGGCCGTCAACTCCAACATTCTTCATGCGGCGGAAGCCTGCCCTAAGTGCCGGCTTCTGTCCCTGGTCTTTCATCCCCGGCTGATTACGGGAACCGGTGATTCCGCATTTGCCACAAAGTATCTGTCCCCGCTCATGGCACATACCGCCTTTGACGGCTTTCTGTTTCAGAAGAAAGAACATTCTCTTAGGATAATGTCTTTTCTTCAGGCATTTGAAGCCCTCTCCTTTGACGCTCCCGGATTTGAATTTACGGTAAGGGAATCCCTCTCTCAAATCTGCTATTTTTTATATGAACAGTTTGAGCCGGCTGCCGCAAAGGAGACAGGAGAAAATCCAGATCAGCTCCGCATTCGGACTATGCTTGATTATATACACAGACACTTTTGCGAGCCGATCCAGTTATCCGATATTGCAAAGGCGGCAGATATCGGGAAAAAGGGAATGTCTCCGCTGTTTTAAGAGAAATATTCAGCTCTCTCCCATGCAGTATCTGCTGAAATACAGGGTTATGCAGGGGGCTGAGCTTCTTTTAGGGGAGCAGGAAAAGAGCATTTCCGAGATTGCCCTGCTGTGCGGCTTTGAAAGCCCCAGTCATTTTTCAAAAATGTTCTGGCGATTTTATAACTGCCCGCCTAAGATATACCAAAATACTTGTCCGTAAATCATAGAACCAGAGCAAGATTTATTTTACTTTTCAGGGAGTGTATGGAATGAAAAAATACTGTTTTCTTCTGCTGTGCCTTTTGCTTTTACTGGGAGCCTGCAGAAAAAAGGAACAAAACAGAACGGAAGAAGCCCGGCCCTTTGACACGGAGGAACCGATTCTTATGGAAGAAACGGCGGCTCCCGAAGCAAAGGAGACTTCGGATGGGCCTGTGAGCTTATCGGACATGTTAGAAGATATCACCAAAGCTTTGGATGACAGCGATCCCGAGGTCTGGTACCATCATTATAATAATCGATCCATTGTCTACAAGGACGGCTTCACCTACCGGATTTTTTCTGACGGTATTTACCGCCGTGCCGCCGGCAGTACGGATTGGGAACCTCTCTATCAGGGAAAAATGTCAGGCAATCATGCTCTGGAGGCTTACAGGGAATTTCTCTATTTTACCCTTGACCGTGAGGGTTTGGACCCGAATCCGTCTACGAAATTTGTACCGCAGACGCTCTGGCAATTAGATAGAAATACCCTGGAATGTAAAAAAATCGGGGACATGGCCGAGAATACCCCCTACATTTTCTCGATCTATGAAGAAAATCTTTACATTGGTTACTCTCTGTTTGGCGCACTCCGCTACGATGTCTATCCCCTGGACGCTGAGGGGATGCCGGGAGAAAAAATGGCGGAGGATTCCCCTGACTTTATCTGCGCGAAGCAAAACGCCTATTCCCTGGAAGAGGAGGCTCACATAATGCAGGAGGGCGGCGGCGCACCTTCCGATTCTCCCCAGATGTCGGACATGGAGCGCGAGGTTATCCCCATTCCCTGCTGTACTGCCATGTTAAACGGATATTATGTGACAACCAAGTATTATAACGAACTCTCCGCCCACTTTTATCTGACGAATTCCGCCACCGGAGAACAGCAGTTTTTATTTGACGCTTATATTATATTGGCCGTCACTCCTACCGGCATCTTTTATCATGAAACCGCGGCTGATGCGGAGCCCTTTCATTATTATTCTTTTTACCAAAAGGAACCGCATCCATTTTTAAAGGAAGAGATTACGTACGAGCACTTCCGCCTCCTCACCTACGACAGGGCATGGCTTTATTTTTATGATGATAATCGTATTATGCGCATGTCCCGAAGCACCGGGGAGACCGAAGCTTTTCTGGATGTGAATTCCGAAAACCTGAATATCAGCTACTGTGCTGTTGATCCGGAATACTTTTATCTGGATGAAGAGATGTATCCGCTGTGATGATAAAGAGGACATTTCAACGGCAGATATTATACCAAATCCTTCAACATATCAAAACAGTCAAAGGTGGCAAAATAGTCTTTTGCCGTCTCCGCCCGGCGGATAAGCTGAACACTGCCATCCTCCTTTAAGAGCAGCTCTGCAGATTTCAGCTTCCCATTGTAGTTATATCCCATGGCAAATCCGTGAGCTCCCGTGTCGTGAATCACCAGCAGATCTCCCTTGTCAATCTTAGGCAGCTCCCGGTCAATGGCGAACTTATCATTATTTTCACAGAGGGAGCCCGTCACATCATATACATGCGAGAGCGGCTCATTTTCTTTGCCCATAACCGTAATGTGGTGATAAGCCCCATACATAGCCGGACGCATCAGGTTCACCGCACAGGCATCACAGCCGATGTATTCCTTGTGGGTGTGCTTCTCGTGGATGGCCCTTGTCACCAGACAGCCAAAGGGTCCCATCATAAAACGGCCCAGCTCCGTGTAGATAGCCACATTTCCCATACCCGCAGGAACCAGAACCTCCTCGTAAACTCTGCGGACACCCTCGCCGATGGCTCGAATATCATTGGCCTCCTGATCCGGGCGGTAAGGAATTCCAATGCCGCCGGACAGATTAATAAACTGAATATCTGCTCCTGTCTCCTTCTTAAGTTCCACAGCCACCTCAAAGAGCACCTTAGCCAGCATGGGATAATACTCATTGGTCACCGTATTGCTTGCAAGAAAAGCATGAAGCCCGAACCGTTTCGCTCCTTTCTTCATAAGTACCTTGTAAGCATCAAAAAGCTGTTCCTTTGTCATTCCATATTTGGAATCTCCGGGATTGTCCATAATATCATTGCTGATCTGGAACACTCCGCCCGGATTGTAACGGCAGCTAATGGTCTCCGGTATATACCCTATGGTCTTCTCCAAAAAATCAATGTGAGTGTAATCATCCAGATTGATCACTGCCCCCAGCTTGGCCGCATAGACAAATTCCTCTGCCGGCGTGTCATTGGAGGAAAACATAATATCCTCCCCTCTCACACCAATGGCATCGGAAAGCATCAGCTCAGTCATAGAAGAACAGTCACAGCCGCAGCCATAGTCACGCAAAATATTGATCAAATAAGGATTCGGAGTCGCTTTCACCGCAAAGTATTCCTTATATCCCGGATTCCAGGCAAAAGCCTCTTTTAATGCCCTGGCATTTTCCCGAATGCCTTTCTCGTCATAGAGGTAAAAGGGCGTGGGATAAGTCTTTGTAATCTCCTCCAACTGCTCCAGTGTCACAAATGGTTCTTTCTTCATCTGTATATGCTCCTTCTATTCTATATTTCATAAAACGCATTGCCGCCATCATACCAAAAAAGGCTCCAAATGGCAACCATGCTACAAAATTTTTCCCTTTTGTCCTTGACTATTATAACCGCAAAGCTTACTATTTGTATAACAAATAATTTTGATTATTATAATTCATTTTTCGAATTGTAAGGCAATCTGCCAAACATTCTTAGGAACCGTAACAGACCTCAACGATTCCTTTGAATTTTGACTATTAAGAAAGCAGGTACTCCTATGGACACCCAGACCCTCCGCACCTTTCTCACTCTTGCCAATGTAAAAAATTTCACCCAGACCGCCAGTCTCCTCTACGTTGCCCAGTCTACGGTCACCAACCGGATTGCGGAGCTGGAAAAGGAGGTTGGAAAGCAGCTCTTTATCCGGAATAAAAAGAACCTTTCCCTCACCAGAGAAGGGCTTCTTTTTCAGGACTATGCAAGGCGCATCATTGATCTGGAGGAAATGTCCATCCGCGAAATGAACGCCCAGGCATTTTCCAGGGCCTCCCTGCGGCTTGGAACCACCAACACCATCTACGAATGTTATCTGGCCCCGGTATTAACCCGGATGCTAAAGGAGAATACGGACTATGCCCTGAATGTGACCATCAGCCATTCCGTCAATCTTCTTCAGATGCTCCAGGACGGTCTTCTGGATCTGACCTTTACCTACCAGCCTCTCCAAAAGTCCGGCTTTTGCTGCCAGCGCTTTCGGACTGATGAGCTTTTACTTGTGACCTCGAAAAAGCATACCCACTACCAGACAGGCATCCGTAAGGAGGAGCTCTCAATGCTCAATTATCTGTTCTGCAACTTCGCCCTCCAGGAGGTCGGACAGTTTATTCGAGAGCTTTTTCCTCCCTTTTACCAGTTTCCCTTTGAGATTGACAACAGCACAAAGCTCATTTCCTATCTTTTGGAGGGGATCGGCTGCAGCTTTCTGCCTGCCGGTCTGGTAAAGCCCTATCTGGAGCAGCAATCCCTGATTTCCATTCCCCTCCTGGACTTTGAGGCTCCCCGGATCAACGGATATCAGTGCTGGCGGGAGGGGCGGGAGCCAGCTTTCTATCTGTGAGATATCTAAATGTGTCGTATCCTGTCTTATATTTTCCATTTCGTTCCTGAAAGGTATCATATTATCGAAAATCATCTATTTTGTTATCAAAAAGTCTTTGTGTTTTCCTTTCTTTTGACGGGTTTTCGGATTAAACTAAAGGGAAAGGAGGGAGCGTCATGAATGTACAAATGAATTTGAGTTCCGAAGAAAATTTCTCTGAAATCTACCGTTTTTTTCTGCTTCTCGGTATTACCCCGAATTATCTCGGTTTTTACCAGGCTGCCTATGCAGTCGCCCTTTGTATGAAAGAACCGGAGCGGCTGATCTCCATTACCAAATCCTTGTATCCGGATGTGGCAAAGAATTTCCGGACCTCAGCCGGCAGCGTGGAACGCAATATCCGCACAGTGGTCCGAATTTCCTGGGACAGCCATTCTAAGGTTCTGTCTGATTTGTCCTCTGAAAGTATTCAGAAGCAGCCCACGGTTTCCCAGTTTCTTTCTCTCATTGTGTTTTATTTTCTTTATTCTGATTACAAGTATATGTAGCTCATTTATTTGGGGAAGGTGCGGCGTCTGTCCTGGATGCTCTCGCACCTTCCGTTTCTTGTGATTTTCCCTGGAACTATTAAAAACTGCCGGCTCTCAAAAAGCCTTTTTGTCCATTTGACTTCACATGATATTTCACCCTGTAATAGAGATATCTTCTAATTGACACACGTATTTACACGTGTTATTATAAAAAGGAGTAAGCATGAAAACTCAGGAGCTCATAAAGCTGCTTAAGAAAAACAAATGTTACATCATAAGAAACGGAGGCAAGCATAATATCTGGTATAGCAGGCTTACCCAGAAGCAGTTCCCGGTTCCAAGGCATAAGGCAGAAATCCCGCCCGGAACTCTCAATAATATTCTCAAGGATGCCGGGCTCAAACCGAAACTACCCAAAAAATCCAATGACTGAAAGGAGCTTACAATGGCAAAATACGCATATCCTGCAATATTTACTCCGGAAAAAAACGGTGCCTTCTCCATTCTTTTTCCGGATCTGGACGGCTGCTACACCTGTGGCGACAGCTTAGAAGACGGAATCGAGATGGCCCAGGACGCACTTGCCCTTACCCTGTACGGCTACGAAAAGGACCAACGGGAAATTCCCCTTCCCTCCACCCCCTCTGCTCTCTCCTTAAAGGGAAATGAATTTGTCAACTATATTGCCTGCGACACCTTAAAATATCGAAAAATGTATAACAGCAAAGCCGTCAAAAAGACACTGACCATCCCGGAATGGCTAAACGAGGCCGCCGTGTCCATGGGGCTTAACTTCTCCCAGGTGCTTCAGGAGGCATTGCTGCTGAAAATAGGCCCCCGCCTGTAACCAAACCTCACTCCCGAATAAACTCCCGATCCCTGTCCGGGACTCCATCCGCATCGGTTCGGAACCGCTCCACCCTCATATGCAGGTCGTATTTTGCCCGAAGCGCGGCAATGGTTTCCATCATGGACGAAGCATGGTGCTCGTCAATAGCCTGCTGGTCCTCCCAGGCATCGATCAGCATGACCGTCTCCGCATCCTCCATGGGGAAAAAATATTCATACCGCAGGTTTCCCTTCTCCCCGCGGATTTTCGCCACCGTCCCGCTCTCTGTCATCTCCCTGGCAAATGCCCTGGCCGCCCCGTTTGTTCCCCTATAATACAAATTCACAACAATCGCCATCTCTTTTATCTCCTTTCAATTTAAAGCTGCTGCCTGACAACGCAAAAGGATAAAGTCCAGTAAAATAATCAGGCATCAATCAGCCCAAGCTTGCAAAAGGCTTTAAAAAGTCCGTCTGCTTCCACATCATCCGTGACAAAATCCGCGGCTTTTTTCGCTTCCTCGCCTGCATTTCCCATAGCAACGCCTATTTCACAGCACTCAAACATGGGGATGTCAATTTTCGCATCCCCAAAGGCAATGGTATCCTTTTTCTCCATTCCTAAGTAATCCAACAGGCGCTCCACTGCATTTCCCTTGGTGATTCCCTTCACTCCCAAATCCCCAAAGAGAGCTGTCTCCCCGGCTCCGCCCCAGGTGCTATTTTCCATATCCGGAAACTGCTCCCTGGTGTCAAGAAAATCCTGATAGGAATGAAGCAGGTAGCTTACCTTATTTAAATCCCCCCGGTAAAGCTCTCCCCCATATATCATATCCGGAAACACATCCTCTATGGTTATCTGATCCGCATTCTCCCTGCCCTTCCGCCTGCTGTACTCTTGAATGGCAGACTGGGATTCCACCGCAAAATGCTCACTGGCAAAAAGGCCGTTATTGCTCTCCAGATAAAACTCCAGCCCCTTTTCGTGCAGATAATCCACAATCCGGTGGCACTGGTCCCCGGTAATCAGCTGATGCATCACCACTTGCTCGTGATCCTCCACATAGCTCCCATTGCCTCCGATCATGCCGTCCAGGCCAATCTCCCACAGCTCCTCATAAACCTCCGCCCTGCTGCGTCCTGTACAAATGTAGACGCGATGCCCGTTTTTCCGCGCTTCCCTGATTGCTTTTATCGCCGACTTTGGAATCCGCCCCTCATAATCCACCAGGGTTCCGTCCACATCCAAAAAAATAATCTTTGGCATATTCATCTCTGTAGCCAGAGACTTTTCTACACCATTCAACCGTTATTCCTCCTCACACTCTCAACACAAGGGCTGCCGCAAATGGAAAAGCCTGATGGCTTCATTTGCGGCAACCCCGTTCATCTAACTACTCTAAATCCGCCCCATTGGAAGCAATAACCTTCTTATACCAGAAGAAGGAATCCTTCCTCCTCCTGCTCAAATCTCCGGTTCCGTCATCATACTTATCCACATACACAAAGCCATACCGCTTCGCCATCTCACCGGTAGAAGCAGAAACCACATCAATCCATCCCCAGGGCGTATAGCCCATAAGGTCCACGCCGTCCTTCACCGCTTCCGCCATCTGCTCGATATGCTGTCTCAAATAATCAATCCGGTAGGGATCGTGAATACTTCCGTCCTCCTCCAGCTTATCATAGGCTCCAAGTCCGTTCTCCACCACCATCAGAGGAATCTGGTAGCGATCATAGATCTCATTCAGCGTATAGCGAAGTCCCTTGGGATCTATCTGCCAGCCCCAGTCGCTTGCCTTCAGATATGGATTGCTCACTCCGCCAATCAGATTGCCTCCAGCCCTTCCAATGACCTCCGGGTCCACCGACTGGCACACACTCATATAGTAACTGAAGGTAAAGAAGTCCACAGTGCCTTGCCGCAGAATTTCGTCATCCCCCGGCTCCTTCTTGATCACAATATCATTCTCCTCAAAGAACCTCTCCGCATAGGAGGGATAATACCCCCTCACATGGATATCCGATACAAACCAGTTCATCCTGCGCATCACCCTCTGATTTTCCAGAACATCGTCGGGATTGCAGGTATTGGGATAGCTTGTGGCAAATAAGGTCATATTTCCCATCTTAAACTGGGGATATTTGTCATGAGCAAGCTTCACGGCCTTAGCACTGGCAATAAACTGATGATGAAGGGCCTGATAGCGGATCTGCTTCTCATCCGGAACCGCATTCACCGGTCCGCAGTAGCCTTTTACTGTCCCCAGGGAAAGGATGGCTCCCATGGGCATAGTGCCGGAATTGATCTCATTGAAGGTCAGCCAATATCTTACCTTATTCTGGTAACGGTCAAAAATTGCTTCGCAATAGCGCATAAAGCAGTCAATGACCTCTCTGGAGTACCAGCCGTTGTATTTTTCCACAAGGCCGTAGGGAATCTCATAGTGGGAAATGGTCACCAGAGGCTCAATGTGATTGCTGTTCAGTTCGTCAAACACCTTGTCATAGAAAGCAAGCCCTGCCTCGTTGGGCTCCTCCTCCATACCTGTAGGGAAAATCCTTGTCCAGTTGATGGACATACGGAATACCTTAAAGCCCATCTCCGCCGCCAGAGCAATATCCTCCTTGTAATGATGATAGAAGTCTGTGGCCTCCCGGCTGGGATACAAGGTTCCCTCCTCAAATTCAGGCGTTACCCTCTTGGGGGTTGTGTGGGAGCCGTTGGTACACATGTCCGAGATAGAGGGCCCCTTTCCGTCCGTATCCCATGCGCCCTCATACTGATTTGCAGCAGTTGCGCCGCCCCATAGAAAATCCTTCCGAAAGCTTCTCATACTCGCATTCTCCTTTCTTATTCCATTTCCGCAATATCCTTCCGGCATTACACAACTATTGCCGTTTTAAATCCTGCAATTATTATAGCTCTCCATGAGGACCTGCGCAAGACGATCCTTGCACTATGAAAAGATTAATACGGCAAACCTTTTCTATGACCAGGTTTCCTTCTTTTGGGGCCGACAAGTTTTTGTTATTACATAGAGATACCGCCCCCCAGCGTGAAGCAGGCCGGGGGCGGTATGGGAAATTGTCTCTTCTATTCTGTTTGGTTTTTTAGCGGATATTACTTGCAGCCCAGATTTCCTCCGTTGGTGTCGAAGGCCGGGTTGAAGGCGTAGAAATTCTTACCATCCAGATGGTCCTGAACAATGCGCAGAGCTTCGCCGAAACGCTGGAAGTGCACAACCTCTCTGGCCCGCAGGAAGCGGATGGCGTCGGTTACGTCCGGGGAATCCACAGACAAACGCAGGATGTTGTCATAGGTGGTACGGGCCTTTTCCTCTGCCGCCATATCTTCCGTCAAATCCGTAATGGGATCTCCCACCGACTGGAACATTGCTGCGGAAAAAGGCGTCCCGGAAGCGGCCTGGGGCCACAGTCCCAATGTGTGATCCACATAATAAGCATCGAAGCCGGAGGCTTTCAATTCCTCCATGGTCATATTTCTGGTAAGCTGATGCACAATTGTGGCGATCATCTCAAAATGCCCCAATTCCTCCGTGCCGATGTCCGTAAGCAAAGCCATGCACTCCTTATAAGGCATGGTATACCGCTGAGACAGGTAGCGCATGGAGGCTCCAAGCTCGCCGTTGGGTCCGCCGTACTGTGTAATGATCGCCTTAGCCAGCTTCGGATTCGTCTCCTTAATATTTATCGGATATTCCAACCGTTTTTCATAATTAAACATACCTGAACTTTTCCCTCCTTTCTATTGCCACGGCCACGGCTGATTTACCCAATCCCAGTAAGTATCGCAGTGATGAGCGTGGGCGAGGGTAAGCGGGCCATAGATTTTTGAATATTCCGCCAATGCCTCATTGTAGAGACGCACCTGCTCTTGGAAATAGGCAATTGCTTCCACATCCCAAGGATGGGTGTCCAAATAGAGAGAGCTGTCTACGCAGGCAAATTTTGTCTGACCAATCCAGCAAAGAAGCTGTTCCCGGCTCATCTCACAGCAGGGACAGGAGGGTCCCACCGGACGATGGGACGGCTGCCCCTGGGGACGGTTGCAGGGCGGAACCGGCCGTTCCGGCTGATTGCAGGAGGGCGGAGGGCAAGGCGCTACAGGCCGTGGCGGAGGACAGGACGCTGTGGACTTAGGTGGACAAGGAGGCGTCTGACTGCAGGGTGCTGCAGGCCGAGGCTGCGGTGAAACGCAGGAGCTCTGACCTCTTCCCTGGTTACAGGAGTTCCCCCTCTGAAATTGTCCGAAGGCTCCGTGATTCATCATCGACATGCACCTCGCTTTCCAAGAAATGGTTTATCAAGCTCCGGGAAAATTGTTCCGGCCTTCATCGCTTTATCCAGCGGATAAGTCTGATTCCAGTGCTGCCACGGCACATAGGCTATCGCCAGAGGCATCCCGAAAAGGGGATCCTTGGGGCAGCTTCCGGGCCTTGGCCTTTGCATGGGCTGCATATTACAGTCTGCCATAAGAGGCTCCTTTCAAAATTGATCTCCATTTATCTTATGTGCGGATAAAAAATGGGTGAAAACGGCAGTGTCGCCGTCATAGCCTATCAGAAAACTTTTGCATACTATATGGCAGGGGACCGCAGAACAGAAAAGCATCCGTCTGTTCTGTCCCCTCTCTACAAATTAAATATAGTCTAAAAAGGAGAATTATAATGAGCTATAAGATGATAGATGTCTCTTCCTACCAGGGCCACCCCGACTGGGAGCAGGTACGCAAAGCCGGATACGTGGGAGGAATCCTGCGCATTTGGAACAGCAAGGGCGTGGATACAAGCTGGGAATACAATTATCATGCCTGCGAGAGAGCCGATATTTTAAGAGGCGCATACCGCTACAGCTACGCCCTCACAACATCCCAGGCGCGGGCGGAGGCACAGGAGGTCCTTCAGACTCTTCAGGGGCGCAAGCTAGAACTTGGGGTATGGCTGGATCTGGAATGGAAAAATCAGAGAGCCCTTGGAAGCGCCAAGGTAAAACAAATTGCCGACACTTGGATGAAAACCATCCGCAGGGCCGGATATGAGTGTAACGTTTACTGCAATATGGACTGGTATAGAAATGTATGCGGCGGTCTGGATGCCCGCTACTGGATTGCCCGCTACCCGCAAAATGACACCGGCATACCCATAGCCAGTTTAAGGCCAAATATAGGCGAGCTTGCCTGGCAGTTCAGTCATAAGGGAAAGGTCCCCGGAATTCAGGGAAATGTGGATCTGGATGAATGGTACGGCCCCCTTCCCTCCGCTCCCGGCTCCCACAAGGGAAAAAATCCCTACAGAGATACGGGAAGGGTCTTAAAATACAACCGGCTCACAGCCGGTATGGTCCGGGAGGGCGTGCGCTGGCTTCAATGGGAGCTTCGGGAAGCCGGCTACCAGCTTGCCGTAGATGGTAAATTCGGCCCCAAAACCGATCTTGCCTTGAGAGCATTCCAGGCTGACCATGGACTGACCGTAGATGGAAAATTGGGTCCTGCCACCAGAGCTGCACTAATTATGGCCTAGGGACCGAAAAATAGTCAGAACAACTGCACCAAGTAACTTGCCAGTGCAGGGTATACAGGTAAAAACACAGGCGGTATGCTTTTCAGCAGCATACCGCCCGCGTCCGATTTCTTTATATCTGATGCTCCTATAACTAAGCCCGGCCAATAACCCGTGCCTCCTCTTCCTCTGTCACTGCCCTTCCATCGCTGGTATATCCAATGGGCTCCCGATCCTTCTCGTCCTTTTCCTCCTCGGACTTTGGTATTTGTCCTTCTTTTGCCTTCTCCGGGTCCTGATTTGCCTCAGCCGCATCCTTCAAATCCTGGTTGGTTCTTCCCAAAAGCTCCATCTGGGTGGAACGGGCATTTTCCGCCCCCTGCTCTGCCCTTGCCAGCTCATTTTCCTTGCTCGGAATCGAAGGCATGTTCCGGCCCGTATCCAGCTCCATCTCGCTTTTCAGCACAGCCGCCCTGCCCTCCATGCGGTTGGCCGCAGCCTCCTGAATCTTGGCATGCTTCACCGCCGCTTCTGAGGAGATGACCGTCTGCATCCCCGTCTCGTCATAGGGCTTCTTCTGTGTGGCCTTTGTCTGTTCCTCTCTCTGCTCCCGGCGCTGCTCTGCCAAGTGCTGCTGAAGCTGTTCCTGTAGCTCCATGATTTTATCCTGCAGCTCCTGCTTCTTTTTCTGCTTCTGCTCCATGGTCAGATTTTCATCCGCAGCAACATTCTGAATCTGCCTCTGCAGCTCTTCAATCTGGCTCTCAAGTCCCCTGGTCACTGCGTCCTTCATAGGTGTTATCCGCATCTGTCCGCTCTGAATCCCGGACATCTTGATACTGTTAATTCCCTGCATACCTCATTTCCCCCTTCTGCCATCGATGCATGCCTGTTCCTGCCGCTTTTGTCT
The DNA here is from genome assembly GCA_009917555.1 of bacterium 1XD21-13. Taxonomy (GTDB): domain Bacteria; phylum Bacillota; class Clostridia; order Lachnospirales; family Lachnospiraceae; genus Laedolimicola. Next base: position 79,774 of record QZDX01000015.1, read on the forward strand.
CTCACTAAGGCCTTACTTATTTTATTTATCGACAGCAAGTAAGAAAAAATAAAGCATAACTGTTCAAGCCGCATTCTCTTCCGTGACCATAGACAATAGGGAATACATTGAATACTCTTCTCATGGAAAATGCTGCAAAATCAAAGGTAATGGAAAATCACCATAGCAATGCCAAGAATCGTGAGCACCACGCCGGTAGCCCGGTTCAGCACCGCCGGCTCCGCTTTGTTGGCAAACCGGGCCGCAACTCTGGCCCAGATAAGGGTACTGAGCACACAAAGGATCAGGCAGGTTATATCCCCGATGCCTCCAATGGCAAAATGGCTCACAGATCCGGTAAATGCCGTAAAGGTCATAATAAAAACACTGGTTCCCACTGCTGTTTTCAGATCGTATCCCAAGAGACTGGTCAGAACCAGAAGCATCATCATGCCCCCGCCCGCTCCCACAAAGCCGCAGATAAAGCCCACCATGCTTCCGCTCAATACAGAGCGAATCAGACGTGTTCTGGCATCACTCTGCTCACTGCTTTCCTTGGTGGTCATCACCGGCCGGACAATAAACTTAATTCCCATCATCAGCGTCATAAACATGGAAAATCCGCCCATAGTCCGGTTGGGCACAAAGCTGGACACATAGCTTCCCACCAGGGTAAAGCAGAGGACTGACGCCATCATGACAGCTCCGTTTTTAATGTCCAGATTTTTATTTTTTCCATAAGTCCAGGCCGATACCGCACTGGCAAGTACATCACTGGCCAGGGCTATTCCCACTGCCTGATAAGCCTCCATGTGAAGGAAGGTAATCAGCATGGGGCTGATGGCTGCCGCCGCGCTCATGCCTGCAAAGCCTGTCCCCAATCCTGCTCCCATACCAGCGAAAAAGCAAACAAAAAATTTTAAAAGCATTTTTCTTCTGTCCTTTCTTATTTATAGTTCCGCAATCCTCTCTCCAGTACCCTTTATCTAGAAGAATTTCCGGTCTCTGAAACATGAGCCCGTAAATCCTTCTGGCACTGTCGGAGGATTGCTGTTTTAGTTCCGCAATCCCCTTAAGATGACCTCTCCAATGCTTTGAGGGCTGCTGATACATTTGTATCAATTCTTTTGAAAATGCGGTTCATGTATTCCCGCTCTTCCTGCGAAAACCCTGCCAGCATCTGCGCAAAGCACCAGTCCTGCGTTTTCTTAAGCTCCAGGGCCGCCTCCTCCCCCGCCGGCTCCAAAAATATCCTCTGGATTCTCCGGCTCTCGGTATCCTCCCCAAGCCTTATCATGCCCCGTCCCCGGAGCTTTTCCAGCGCATTGGAAACATTGGACTTGGACAGTCCTCTACTGATCACTATGTCTCTGGCTGTGTTCAGTGAGGGATTGTTTTTTAAAAACAAAAGAATATGAACGTCAATCATCTGAAAACCATAGGCCCTGGCCTGCTCCTTAAAGGCAAGGTCATAAAATTTTCTAAAATGATTGACATGGGAAATATATGTACCTGTCTCCATGCTCTCCTCCTCCGGATCTTTCTGGGCTTCCCGCCAGAGCGGGAAAACCGTGTGGCAGATGCCTTTTATTTTAATATGGTGGTCATTTAGGAATTGAATCGATCGCCTGGACCTATTATCTTCCTTAAATCATTCAACTAGTTATAAATATAACAGTTATATTTATAACATTTTAAATTTAAAAATGCAAGCGGAATTTTGAATAAAGAAAAATTTTTTGAAGAACAGCTTTTGGAATGATGCAATTGCGCGCAAAAATCACCTGTGCTATAGTAGATAAAAACAGCATGAGCCTGTTCTGCAAGCCCATGCCCCATCATTTTGCAAGCATAAGAAAGAAGGAATACAAATGTACGAATTAATTCAGATAACCGACCGCAGCTACTACATCCAAGGTCCGGCCCGAATCGGCCTGGTAAAGCTTGACGGTGACAACGTCTGCCTCATTGACAGCGGAAATGACAAAGACGCCGGGCGGAAAATTCGAAAGCTTTTGGAGGACAATCACTGGAAGCTGACCGCCATCTACAACACCCACTCCAACGCCGATCACATTGGCGGCAACCGTTACCTCCAAAATCAGACCGGCTGCAGCATCTATGCCCCCGGCATCGAGTGCGCATTTACCAGAAATCCAATTTTGGAGCCTGCCTTCCTCTACGGCGGATACCCCTGCAAGGATTTGCAGCACAAATTTCTGATGGCACAGGAAAGCAATGCTCTGGAGCTTACAAAAGACTGTCTGCCCCAGGGCTTCTCCTTCATCCCTCTGCCGGGCCATTTCTTTGATATGGCAGGCTTTCGGACACCGGATGATGTAGTCTACCTGGCCGACTGCCTCTCAAGTAAGGAAACCCTGGATAAATATCAAATCAGCTTCATCTATGACATTGCCGCCTACCTGGATACACTGGAAAAGGTAAAGGAAATGGACGCCTGTATGTTTGTTCCTGCCCACGCAGAGGCCACAAAGGACATTGCGCCCCTGGCCCGGTACAACATAGACAAGGTACTGGAAATAGCCGAAAAAATCACTCGGCTCTGCCAGGAGCCCCTTCCCTTTGAAATTATTTTGCAAAAACTATTCACAGACTATGGCCTCAACATGAGCTTTGAACAGTATGTACTGGTTGGAAGCACAGTCCGCTCCTATCTGGCATGGCTTAAGGACACTGGTCGGCTGGAAGCCTTTTTTGAGGACAACCAACTTCTCTGGAGGACCGTCCGCTGCTAGATCATCCAGACAGGCACCATCAAATCATTGCTGCTAAATGCGGCCAGATCGGATTTCAGACAGAGAACTGCCCCTCTCTCCCGTGGAAGCGATGCCTTATCCAGAATGGAAAATACCCGTGTAGACTTCTGATCCGGATTGGCGGATCGCTTCACCTCCAGGGGGCAGAGCCATCCCTCACGCTCCAGGATGAGATCAATCTCCTTCCCCTCCTTATCCCGGTAATACCAGAAACGGCAGTCCTTATCCCAGGCGTAGGATTTGCGCACCTCCGCCACGGCATAATTTTCCAAAATCCCGCTGCTCAGGGCGCCGTTCATCAAAATCTCCGGCGAAGCATACCGGGTCAGATAAGCCGCCAGACCCGTATCGGTAAAATAGAGCTTTGGCGCCTTGATGACCCGCTTAAGCTTTTCATCCTGATAAGGGTACAAGCAGAAGATCAGATGGGTCCGCTCTAGTACCTGAAGCCATCTCCTGGCCGTGTCATCGGAAATTCCCACCTCCTGGGCTATCTGGTGCAGGTTCAGCATCTGACCGGTGCGACAGGCTGCGGCCCGGATAAAATCACTGAACTGCATCTTGTCCAAGAGGCTCACCAGCTCTCCTGCATCCCGCTCAATATAGGACTGCAAATAGGAATTATAAAAGGCAGACCAATCCTCTGATGCCCCGCTAACCAGCTCCGGCATTGTCCCCATCCAGATGCGCTCATACATTTCCTTAAAATCCGCCTCTTTATGGCTCTGCTTTCTCCGAACCAGCCCGTTAAGATGTACGGAAAACGGCATCTGCTTTCCGCTTCCATACATTTCATGCTGGGACAGGAAGGAAAGCCTGCACACGGCCACACCTTCCTGGGAGGATTCACAGAGAGACGTAAGCTCCGGGAATATCTGGGAGGATGCAAGCCAGAAGGTTCCGGGGCCTGCTCCATTGTCCACTGCAATTTTAAGATACACCAGAAGCTCCGGGGCATACTGGATCTCATCAATCAGAATGGGAAGGGAGTGCATCTGCAAAAACAGCACTGGGTCCGTCTTTGCCATCCGCCGTTCCTCAAAATCCTCCAGGTTTACATAGGTTCTTTTTTCATCCATCATCCGTTTTAACAGGGTGGTCTTCCCTGCCTGCCTTGGTCCAATCAGCAGGATACAGGGGTATTTCTCTGATAAAATCGGGATTTGTTCCTCCAGATCACGCTTGATATACTCCATATGCCGTCTCCTTCTCTGGCTATTTTTCGATATATGCCAATTATAGCCTTTTCTATAGAATATGTCAATCTTTGATCTAATCGTATTTTAGACGATATCAATTTAAACGAAGGAGCTGTTGCTCCAGTAGTATGATTTATCTGCTTTTGCAACAGCCCCGTTTTTTATATTAAATGATGTGATGCCTGGTCGGGCACATTAACCAGTGCTTCACATTTATTCTTTATAAACTGGATCAACGCCTTTGCTGCACGGTTTAGGTGATGGTCGGTACGGTATAATATGCCGACATCGAAAAAAAAGGGCGGATCAAGGCTGCGACTAACCACATTTGGCGGTAAATTTTCATAGGGTATGGGGCCTATCAGAGCGTCGGCAACGCCGGCGCCCTGAGCAACAAGCTCAAGCGTTGTGCTGCGCTGGGTGGCAACGATCTGAAAAATCGGCACAGCTCTGCCAATTAAACAGAACTGGTCAAGTATCGAGCGTACAAGAGCACCTTCAGGACAGGACAGCATGGGAACATTATCCAGCGCAGCGGCAGGAATTTGCTTATATGCGGAGAGCGGATGACTCTCTGCCATAACAAGACGCAATTCATGCCGGTGCAGGGGCATTGCCGTCAACTGTGAGGGTATATCCGCAGGAAATATAGTGTATGCCAAATCCGCCTGTTCCCGGATCAATGCCTCGATAATACGGCTGCTGGGCAAATCCACTGTTGTAAAACGGCAGTTAGGTACATCTGCAATAAACTCCTGAAATATTAAAGGCAAAATCCATGAGATTGCAGTTGTAGTCAAAGCCAAAGTGATCGACTGCAGACTGTTATCACGAAAATCTCGCATTTCATCCTCGGCTCGACGAACATGCTGCAAAATACGTTGGGCATGCTGCACAAGCCGTTCTCCCGCCGCGGTAAACAATATGCTGTTACCGGTGCGAACTAAAAGTTGTACACCCAGCTCCTGTTCAAGCGAGCGTATCGCCTTAGTTATTGAGGGCTGCGCTACATAAAGCTCAGCAGCAGCCTGCGTCATGTTTTGATGTCGGTGGACCGCTTCAAGATATTCTAGTTTTTTTAATTCCAATCTAATGCCTCCCCGAAAGCGTATGTTTTAGGAAAATAATAATCAAATACCAAATAAAAAGGCAAAAATATAATTATGGCACAATAACTTTTGGCTATTACTTACTAACTTCTGTATATTTTACAGAGTATTCCTTGATAGTTATAATAATTTTAGTAAAAATCCACAAAGATGCAGGAGGTTATGCAATTATGTCGATGGTGCAGATTAATTTCTTTTCTGAATCGTTGATGCGTACGGTTAATATCGCAGGCATTGTGCCAATCGATAAGCGCTCAGTAGATGGGCAGTTAGTACGCGGCAAGCAGCCGTTTAAGACGCTTTATCTGCTTCATGGCGTGTATGGCAGTGAGCTAGATTGGCTTACCAACACACGCATTCGCCGTTTAGCGCAGGACTGGAATCTTGCCGTATTTATGCCCGCAGGCGAAAACAAATTTTATAGTGACAATATCCCTACACATGATCTTTTTGGCAAGTTTGTCGGTGAAGAACTTATCAGCTTCACCCGCACAATGTTCCGATTAAGCGAGAACAGAGAGGATACTTATGTTGCGGGTCTTTCTATGGGCGGGTTGGGCGCTATACTTACAGGCTTACGCTATCCCAAAACCTTTAGCCATATTGGTACGTTTTCGGGCGCATTTGTAACCGAAAACTATCCTGAGGATGATTCATATCCGGTTACTATCCATAAGCGTACGTTCTACGAGGCTATAAGTGGAGTCGAAAAGGACTACGCTGGCAGCAGAAATGACTATCGCTATCTTGCCAGAGTCCTGGCTGAAGCCGATGAAGATATGCCTAAGATTTATATGAGCTGCGGTACTGCGGATTTCCTTTATCCCGCTTATGAGGATTTTAAAAAAATGACCATTGAGCGTGGCTATGATGATATTATTTTTGAGGAAGAGGACGGATATTCCCACGAATGGCGTTTCTGGGATATTTACATTGAGCGGGTACTGAACCGCTTTATATCAGATGACAGACAGGGTGTAGCATTTTGATCTGTACCGCAAAAAGTAACAGTTACAAAAAATGAAAAATATAAAAAATTATTGTATCCTGAATTTTGCAGGAGATTGAGTAAAAATGCTCTGAACACGGCATAAACAACTGTATTTGGAGCATTTTGTAATATATAAAAGTCTTTTGGTTTGATAGCCTTTTCCCTTTCATATTTCTGCTTTTTGCGTACTTTTCAGAATAATATGCCATCTGTTTCTGGTAAATGGTCATTTTAAGCCTGCGCATCCCGTTGGGATCTTTCTTTGTAATCACTCATACGGTAATAAAATTTTTAATCCTGAGCCTGTGTCTCAAATGAACATACAGACATCTTCCCTTGAAGCATCAAGAAGCCAATATGAGCTACGTAATAACAGATACGCAGACTTCTTTCAAGTGTTTTTTTCCAAATTTATCCATTGAAATTCGTAATATAAATATAAGCATCCTCCAAAGTAACCTCACAAGCCTCACAGACTGTTCCAGGCTTCTTAGGGCTTAAGAGAGGCATCCGAAGCCCGCCGTCCACATACTGCTTGGAGGAAATGGGATAGCGTCTCTCCAGCTCGCGGGCCTCTGCCTCATCCTTCACATGACAGAGCCATACATGGCCTTTTGCCACATTCAGAAGCTCCTGCATTCCGCCGGAATAGAGAAACTGCCCCTTCTTCATCACGGCCAGTTGATCACAGGTGGCCGCCAGGTCCTCCACCACATGGGTAGAAAAGAGCACCGTCCAGTTTTCGGAAAAGTCCACCAAAAAATTGCGGATGCGAATCCGCTCCTCCGGGTCCAGTCCCGTAGTGGGCTCGTCAATAATCAGAAGCTCCGGCTCATGAAGCAGCGCCTGCACCAGCCCTACCCTCCGCTTCATGCCGCCGGAAAGCTAGCGAAGCTTTTTCCTGCGGTGCTCCGCCAGATCCACCCTTTTCAGATAAAAATCAATACGGGGCCTTAATTCCCTTGCAGGAATCCCTGACAAGGCTCCCATGTACTCCAAACATTCCTGGACAGTCAGATTGGGATAGAGATCCATCTCCTGGGGCAGATAGCCGATTTTTCTCTGAAGCCTTTCATAATTCCTTTCCTTATACTTGATACCGTCCAGACTCACCCTCCCCTTTGTGGGTGCAAGCACTGTGGTCAGCACCCGCATCAGCGTCGTCTTTCCGGCGCCGTTTTCTCCAAGAAGGCCGAAGATACCCTTAGGAATTTCCAGATTCCCGTGATCTATGGCCGTTACTCCATTTTTAAAAGCTACTGTCAAATCCTTTATCACAATACTCATTCTATTATCCTTTCCCTTTAAGTCCGGCAAAAGGCCTCCGGTAAACCCATGCCTAAATCCATTTACCTTTTTTTCAACAATCGCGACATCCCAGCCATCATAAGGCCGCTCAAAATCAAGCACAGCAGCTTCCCGCACAGCCAGTCAAAGCTTCCTCCATTCCCGGCACCTGTAGCCTTTCCCAGGCCGTGGAAGGTATAGGAAAACAGATTCCATTTTCCAAAAAGCCTGTCACCGGAGCTGGAATTGGTGCAGATCCATAGGAGCAGGCAGAGCGCCATCCCTACCCACTGACTACGAAACAAGCAGGACAGCGTATGGGACAAAATCCCCCAGAAAATCACCGTCACCCAGACTGTCAGCCCATAGGCCACAAACAAGCGGGGCACCTCCTCCATATCTCTCGGCCTCTGCACCAGAAGAAACAGCCAAAAGCTGGAGAGGGCCAAAAGCAGCAAAAAGGTTTCCTGCAAAAGCATCCGCCTGCCCACAGAACACACCCGGTTTCTGATGGGATAGAGCCTCTGGATCTCCCACCGCCCGGCCGTTATTTCCTGCACATAGGTATCTCCGCAAAACACAACAGCCAGCAGCGCCATAGGTCCCTCAAGAGCAATCCCCACCTCACAGGCAGAGCTCACCCCGCGAACAAAGCTCAAAATCACCACCGCAAACAAAGCGTATCCCATCTTATAGCAGGGCAGACAGATTTTCCATTCCGTTCTCATCCTACATCCGCCTCCTTTTCCACAGCCGGATAGAAATCCCTGTCAGCACCGCCGACGCAAGCAGAAGCATGCTCTGGTTAAATAAAGCCATTGGCGGCGGAGCCGTATCAAAAAATCTCCCCTGAAACCGCACCATAATCGCCAGGGGCCTTCCGTAATAGCCGCAAACCCCTTCCGCATTCCGGCTTCCCATATTGGAATACACCATATAAATGATAAGAAGCGGCACCGCAGGCAGGGGATTTTTGAATAAAATGGAAATAAGGGTGTAAATGCACACAATCATCAGCATATTGGGCAGAATATAGAAGCAGGATGCCCCAAGAAAATCCCAAAGCCGCACCTCAAAGCCATTTCCCCTGAGAGAAAAAAGGCAGACAGCATAGAACAGTACATTTAAAATTCCAAGTGCAATGAGACACATGGCCAAGCCCCCGGCGATCTTCCCCACAATGTAAGCCCCGGCGCTGACAGGCTTCGTGTGCAGAAGCTCATAAGAGGCCCTTCTCGTATCCTGCAAATATAAAAATCCAAGGAGTACCACAGCAAAGACCGCCATAAACAGCCCGGCAAAGTCTGCGAACTTTCTGGCAAAGTAGTAGGAAAAGCTGTTTTGCTCCAGTCTCCCGCGGATATAGGAATTGATTTCCTCCGCCGTTCCCTTGTGAAATGCCGTATCCTCATAGGCATAATCAGCCCCGAAATACTGGTATTCACTCTCCAGATATGAGCAGGCTTTCGAAATCTCCATTTCCCGAAGCTCCTCTATAACCGCCTCCGCTTCCTCACTAGACATCTGAAAATCCAAGCTCAGGGAAGTCGCAACCGCCTCCTCCCAGCCTCTGCGCAGCGACCCTGAAGGGGAAAGCCCCTTCACACCTATAGGGTAATTCTTAAATCACAACAAAAAGACAATGGGAGCAAAAAAGGAGTGTCCTATTTTCCGACACTCCCAAATACCGCCGTCACCAAGGCTCCTCCCTGGTCTTCATTTTCCAATAGCAAACAGCCTCCATGCCGCTCGCAGTAGAGACGGCTGATGTACATTCCCATTCCTGCATGCTTCAGGCTGTCCCTTGCATTTTTCTGGTAAAATGCAAGGGTGACCTTTTCTGCCTCTTCCAAAAAGCCCTCTCCATCATCCCTTACCAGAAGCTTTAAGCACTCCCTCGTAACCCTTATCTCAATATGCACCTGCTCCCTGGCATAGCGCAGTCCATTGGACAGAAGATTTTCCGCCACCTCAAGGATCACCTCCTGATCCCCCTCAAAAATCACATCTGCCTCCGACAGCTTAAGAAAAATCCGTTTTCCCTCCCTCTGCTCCAAAACGCGAAGCTCCGGCTCCAGAGCCGTCCCCAGTCCCCTGGCCGTAATCGGCGCAATTTTTAACTCCCTCTGCTCCAGACTGCTGATCCGGCCCATAGTCTCCACAAACAGATCCATACGCTCCGTCTGCTTTCTGCTCTCTTCCAGCATTTCCAGATATCCCTTGAGAACAGCCAGCGGCGAACGGACATCATGGGCGATGGCGGCACGAAGCTCCTGTTCGTCCTCAATCCGCCTCCACAGCTCCAGATTGTTCCTGGCAAGGGCTTCCCGCATCCGCTCAAACTCCTGACACAAGCGTCCAAGCTCATCCTCACTGTCATAGTCTACCGTAAAATCCAAATCCTGCCGGGCAATCCGCCCGGAGGCTTCCTCAAGCTCCTCAATGGGCCCTTTAGCTTATGCCGGTAAAACAAAAATACGGCACAGCAGCTTCCCGTCATAGCCAAAATCAAAACCCCGTAAGTCTCTAAAAAAACACAGACCTCACTGATTCCCGAATCCAGCGGGCTCATTTCCCAGGCAGGGGGCCTTTTGATCTCCGCTAAGTACCCCCGCTCCCCTTCCACTGCTTCAAAATAGCTTTCCTGATCCGTATACTTCCACCAGATCGCCCTCTGAATCCGGCCTGCAAGCCCTGTAAGGACCGCCGAAAGAAGAAAGCTGCAAATGAGACTGACGGCCAGATAGAGAATAATGGTTTTTCTTACAGAGAGATTGCGGATTCCCCTGAAAATTTTTTCTTTTCTGCTCAAAGCTTACGCTCCCTTCTCCACCGGTACCCCATCCCCCACACGGTTTCTATGTATTCCGTATCCGTATACTGCTGCAGCTTTTTACGGATTCTGCGGACCAGCTCCGTGATAACCCTGCTGTCCCCCTCCGCCTCATAGCCGCAGATGCGCTCATACATCCGCTCCCGATCAAACACCTGGCCCGGATGCATAGAGAGAAATTCGATAATGTCATATTCCATTTTTGTAAGCTCCACGCAGCTCTCCCTCACCTGTACGCTCCGGGCCGTGTAATCTATGGAAAGCTCGCCCCAAAAGCGGTAATGAGATTTTACCCTATGCCGTTCCTCCCTCTTTAAATGGGCCGTAATCCTTGCATCCAGCTCCTTTAATCCAAAGGGCTTCACAATATAGTCATCCCCGCCGGACAAAAGCCCGTTCACCCGGTCCTCCTCCTGCACCCTTGCCGTCAAGAACAAAATAGGGCACACCGCCTTATCCCGAATTCTCCGGCAGACCTCCAGACCATCCAGGCGGGGCATATTAATATCCAGAAGAATCAAATCCGGCTCCTGCTCCACCTGCCGCAAAGCCTCCGCGCCGTCTAGCGCCACAATCACCCGATAGCCCTTAAGCTCCAGATAGCTTTTCAGCATTTTCACAAGCTCTTTGTTGTCATCCGCAATTAAAATGGTATAGTTCATGCTATTCCCTTCCCTGTGTAAAGGCTTCAAAAATAGCTTTTATTTCCCTACCAGCCACATCCCACCCCCAACCAACAGGGTCCTTGCAAAAGGGCGGCTTCGGCTTTTCCGATATCCTTTTGTCCGGCTGTTGGCGTACAGGCTGTCTGATATTGGCGGACTAACGTCAAAATAGCAAGTCAGGCAAAGCCTGATCACTTCATAAGCACGTTAGTCCGACAAGAGCAGACATCCTGTACGCCAACCGTCCGAACAAGGGATATGGAAATGCCAAAGCCGCCCTTTTGCAAGGACCCGTCCGTCACAGATAGTCATCATCCTTCAATCCGAATCCCCGTCTCCGCCAAAAGCCCTATCACCCGCTCCCGAATCCCGGCATCAAAAAATCCAAAAGCCTCATCCGGCAAATCCTTCTCCGTAAGCCCTCTCTGAAACCGATCCTTCCGATAAAACCCAATAGTATACAAGGTAAACCGATAGACCGTCTTAGACTTTGCCCGCCGCTCCGTAGCCGTCTTTCTCTCCTCACTCCTTCGAATCTCCGCCACATCCGACAGCCGCACCAGAATCCCATAAGGATAGCTCCCCTCCAGAAACGCAAAATGCGGCGTCAGCACAAACCTTCCCGGCGTCCCCTTAGCTCCCGGCCCTGTAATCGTATAAGAAATCTTATGCTGCTCATCCGCCTCCAGCATCTCCTGGGCAAGCTGCTCCTTCTCCATTTCATTGAGAGAAAGCCCCTTTACACACTTGTCGATCTTCTTGGCATACCGCTTAGGCTTAAGCCCCGGCAAAAGAACCAGCAGGTAAATACCGCAGACCGCCGCTCCCAGCACAAATCCGCTGAAAGCCCCATATCCAAAGTCCTCCATGCCTCCGCCTCCCACTGCCGTCAATCCGCCGATGACAATGGCCGAACCTATCAAAATTGCAGGGGTCGTAATACACAGCGCCTGCCTGCGGATTTTATTGCAGTAGGTGCTAATCCACTCCATCTCCGCCTGCAGCCATCTCTCATATGTATTCATCTTGCATTCCACTCCTTTATTTCCATAGTAAAATACCATTTTGGATCACAAAGCCTTCCTCATTCCGTAAGAAGCGGCTGTTTTCCTATTTTCCCGCCTTGAACTATTGCTGCTTACGCATCCTTCGCCCAATCAAAGGCGCATTTCACAGCCTTTTTCCAGCCTTTCACTTTGGCCCGGCGCTCACCAGCTGCCATCCCCGGCTCAAAGATCCGGTCTATCTGCCAGTTCTTTTTCACATCTTCCTGGTCCTTCCAGTATCCCACGGTGAGTCCGGCCAGGTAAGCAGCTCCCAGAGCCGTTGTCTCCACGCAGGCCGGACGCTTCACCGGCGCCCCTGTAATGTCCGCCTGGAACTGCATAATAAAATTGTTGGCAGAAGCACCTCCGTCCACCTTCAAAGCCTGGAGATCAATGCCGGAATCCGCCTCCATAGCCCCGATCACATCATTTACTTGGTAGGCCAATGACTCAAGCGTGGCCCGGATGATATGATCCCGGTTGACCCCTCTGGTCAGCCCCACAATGGTTCCTCTGGCATACTGATCCCAGTAGGGGGCTCCAAGCCCTGTAAAGGCCGGCACCACATAGCAGCCTGCCGTATCCGGAACCCGAAGCGCTGCCTCCTCCGAGGCCGGTGCGCTGTCAATCAGCTTCATCTCATCCCGCAGCCATTGAATGGCCGCCCCTGCCACAAAGACTGAGCCCTCCAGGGCATAGGTCACCTTTCCGTTCAGGCCCCAGGCAATGGTGGTTACCAGTCCGTTTTTGGAGGACACCGGCTTCTCTCCCGTATTCATCAGCAGAAAACAGCCGGTTCCGTAGGTATTTTTGGCCTCACCCGGCTCAAAGCAGGTCTGTCCGAACAGGGCCGCCTGCTGATCCCCTGCCGCACCTGCAATGGGCACCGGCCCTCCGAAAAATGCCGGGTCCGTCATTCCGTAGAGACAGCCCGAGGGCTTCACCTCCGGCAGCATACAGGCTGGAATGGACAATTCCTGAAGAATTTCCTCGTCCCAGGTAAGGGTATGAATGTTAAACAGCATAGTCCGGGAGGCATTGGAATAATCCGTCACATGAACGGCGCCCTTTGTCAGCTTCCAGATAAGCCAGGTTTCCACGGTTCCGAATAAAAGCTCCCCTTTTTCCGCCCGCTCCCTGGCTCCCTCCACGTGATCCAGAATCCATTTCAGCTTGGTTCCTGAAAAATAAGCGTCAATCTCAAGCCCCGTCTTTTCCCGGTACACCTCTGTAAGCCCCTTTGCCCGAAGCTCATCGCAGTAGGCAGAGGTCCGGCGGCACTGCCAGACAATGGCCGGACAAACCGGCTCCCCCGTGACTTTATCCCACACAATGGTGGTCTCTCTCTGATTGGTAATACCGATAGCCGCCAGATCCGATGCAGAGGCGCCAAGCTTTGACATGGCCTCCACCGCCACGCCTATCTGTGTGGACCAGATTTCCTTGGCATCATGCTCCACCCAGCCCGGCCTGGGGAAATACTGGGTGAACTCCTTCTGAGCCACACTGCACATTTCTCCCTTTTCATTAAACAAAATACAGCGGTTGCTGGTAGTTCCCGCATCCAGCGCCATAATATACTTTGCCATTTGTTCCTCCATTCCAGTATCGCGATACCCATTTAGTACACCTTATTTTAGATCAATTTACTCTACCGTAAACTTATACCCGGTCATGCTGCGGTACTTCTCACCTGCCTTGCAGATAGGGCTCTTGAAGTTTTCGTGGTGAACCGCATCCGGGAAATACTGAGATTCAAAACAGACCGCGCTCCGCTTTCCATACACCCTGCCATTCTTCCCACCAGCCTCATTATCCAGGAAATTGCCGCAATAAAGCTGCATACCCGGAAGATCTGTGTAAACCTCCATCACGATACCGGTCCGCAGGGATCTCAGCTTACAGCAGAGCCCATAAGCACCTTCGTGATTCAACACATAATTATGATCATAGCCTCCCGCCTGCTTCAAAGGCTCATAATCCTCCTCGATCCGCTGTCCCAGAGCATGGAAGGTCCGAAAGTCCATGGGTGTACCCTCCACACTGCGGATCTCCCCGGTGGGAATCAGGCCGTCATCTGTGGGCGTAAAGGCATCTGCGTCTATCCATACCTCATGCTCCAGCACACTGTCGGATACCTGTCCCTCCAGATTAAAATAGCTGTGATTGGTCAGATTGAAAATGGTATCCTGGTCCGCCGAAGCCTCATACTCGATTCGAAGCTCATTGTCCTCCGTCAAGGTATAAGAAATCCTTACCTTTGCATTTCCTGGAAAGCCCTGATCTCCGTCGGGACTCTCCATCGCGAATTCCACCTTATTGTCATCCGCAATAATCCCCTTCCACATACGGCGGTTGTAGCCGGGATTTCCACCGTGAAGATTATTTTCCCCGTCATTTTTCTGGAGCTCATATGTAGTTCCATTAATAATAATCTGAGCTCCGCCTATGCGGTTGGCATTTCGCCCGATGGCTGAACCGAAGCCTGGTGTATTCACTTCATAGCCTGCAATGCTGTCATAGCCCCAGACCACATCGCGAAGCTCTCCCTTCTTGTCCGGTACGTGAAGCTCTGTTATCACAGCCCCATAATTCAGCAGCACAGCCCTCATTCCCTGCCTGTTTGTCATGATATACTGCTTTACCTGCTGTTCGTCCGTGGTCATTCCATAGTCCTTTACCTTAATACTCATGTTTCTCTCCTGCCTTTCTTACCGATATACGATCACACCTGTTTCACTATGATGTCAAATCCCCTGGCAAACTACAGGGAATTTGACTTCTATAGGAACAAAAACACCTCTACAACCATGATAGGTCATAGAGGTGCGATAGTCAAGAAACTTTCCATTATCAAGCTATAATCCTATTTCACATATAAGGCGCTAAGTGCCGCCCCGCATGCCGCTTCCTCCTGAAAATCTGTCAGTTCAAGCTCCGCCTGAAACCTCTTTTTCAATGTATCCCGCAACACTGAATTTTTTCTGGCTCCATTTCCGGAGGCAATCAGCTTCTGTGCGCGGATTCCTGTCCCCTTGTAAATTTCCTGGTAAATCTCATAAAATTCCTGGGCAATTCCCTGAATTACCCCTGCAACCAGATTCTCCGGCAAAAAGTTTTCCTCGCTAAGCCCTGTTATCCTTCCCCTGACATCCGGATTCACACGGGTTCCTTTGAACTTTGTAACAATCTTTAGTCCTCCCGCGTCCTCTCCTGCGTCTCTGGCCAGCCTTTCCATCATCTGGTACTGCTCACCTGCCTCCAATCCCATAGCCACAGCACAGCCCTGGAAAAACTGCTCCAAAATCGCATAGGCCCTGCCAGCGCAAAGGACTGCCCCGGTAAGAATATACTTTTTCTCCAAATAGGGGCGGGCTTCAATCCCCGAAGCCTCAAAATGCCGATCCGAAAGTACGGAAAGCTGCCCTCCGGTTCCCACATTCACCTGCCACTCATTCTCCTCCATGCCTACCGCACCGAGAAAGCTTGCCTGATTATCTCCAAGGGCTACAAGGACAGGGATTCCCTGATAAGTCCCCAACTCCTTTATATCTGCCGTCACCTCCGGCAGCATGGAGAGATCCATGCCGGCGTCCGCAATCATTTCCTCCTGAAACCGCCAATTCCTTGTGTCATAAAAGCCCAGGCTTGCCCCGTTGCCGGCATGGACAAGGGGCCTTTTTCTGCCTGTCAGCCACATGCCCAAATAGTCGGAAATGGTGCACAGGGAAACGCTTCCTGCCGGAACCATCCCCTTTTTTGCATGATACAGATAGGTCACCACCCCGAAGCCTGTAGCCGCAAAAATCCCATATTTCTTTTTCACAAGCTCAGCTATGGATTCTCCGTCAAATTCCGGCTGATCCCCACTGCCGTCCTCCCAGGTATACAGAGGACTGATGCATCGTCCCTCCCCGTCCGTATAGAGTATGCCGTGCATCTGCCCGGTGAGGCCAATGGCCTCTATATCAGGATACTGCTCCAATAATTGGTCCAGAATATCCTTTGCCTTTTTCATAAGAAGAGACACATCCTGGATTCGCTCCCAGTCCCGATTTGTGCGGATAAAGCTCCCATTGGGAACGGTTTTGGCTTCCAGAAGCCTCTTTCTCTCCGTATCCATCACCACGGCACTGATGGTGGTGGTTCCAATATCAATTCCAATTGTCTTCATAATCAGCCTTTCTATCGGTTCTCCCCGGAAGCAATCTCATCCGGACAGCCTTTCTAAACAAATTATAACACAGTGCTTTGTTTTCCTCCATTGAATTTTTCTTTCTTTTCCTTGCTTTTCCTCTCTGCTTCTGATAGAGTAAGGACATGGCAGTATTTGCTCTAAAAAAGCTATAAGTAATAATCCAAAAACTAAAATTCATCAAAGTGAGGTATGAAAATGGGAACAGAAAATAAATGTGATACAACCTCCTGCAACGGAAATTGTGATTCCTGCGACGGCAATATTACAGTGACCTTAACTCTGGACAATGATGAGCAGGTGGAATGTGCTATCCTGACTATCTTTCCGGTAAACGGCCGGGATTATATTGCTCTCCTTCCCCTGGATGAAAATGGGGAAAATAATGACGGCGAAGTGTATATCTACCGCTATGACAACAGCCAAGGCTCTCCTGTCCTGGAGAATATCGAGGATGACGAGGAGTATGAGGCTGTGGCAGACGCATTTGATGAGATGCTGGATGCCGCAGAATACGATGAGCTGGTTGGCGAGGAGGAAGTAGAATAGGACAGGTCCCTAAGGGGCCTGTCCCATTTTGTTTCCCGCTATAAATTTACATCCTTTGCAGCCATTTAGAGATCCATCAGCTTCCTACCTTTTCTTCAATCGCTCCTCAATATAATCCTTCACATCCTCCTTCGGCATACCAAGGGCAATGGACAGCTCTGCATAGAGATGATCCTCTGCAGCCTTAAAATAACGCTCGTCCACGGTGGTTGCCTTCTTTCCCATAGCCTTTCTCTGCTGCTGGCGCAGATAGGAGGTCTTGAGAATCTGAATCCAATCTCTCGGATTGCAGCTTCGAATCCCCTCCTTGTAGCGCAGCTCCCGCAGCTTATCATCCTTCTCCCAAAGCTCCTCGATGGAAGGTATCTCATCTACCAGGGAAGCAGCCTCCTCCTCCGTCATCACGGCCCTAATCACTACCTTCTCATTGTCCACAGGCGTAAATATACGATTTCCCTTTTTAAAACAGGGATTTAACACATAATAAAGGCGATCGCTTGATACCCCCTCAATATTGGGCGAAGTAATGTCCTCGATCTCACACACACCTGTGGTTCCGTATACAATATAACCTCCTTTTTCAAACATAGGCTTACCTCCTGCCTTTCGTGAGCGCCGCCGGTATTTGGGGAAGCACTCATTTAAAAGAAAAACCGCCTGCTGTGAAAAACAAAGCATAGCGGTTTTGATTTTACAACTTCTGTCTTTATTATAACAGATAATTCCAAAAATTTCTAACAATTTTTTATTGTTATTCCTTTTTTGTTACATTTAGCTGATAAATATGGGAGGGATTTTGGCTATTTTGCCCTATTCCCTTTCCATTTATTCCCGTACAATGCCGGACTACTCCATAGACAGCTTCACACGCAGAATCCTTTGAAGAGATTCTTCAATCCGCTCCTCCGTTATTCTTCCGCTGGAAACGGCATCCCGGATACCCTGGAAGGCCTCCTGGAAATTCTTTGGCATCAAAAGGAGATCTGCACCTGCTTCCACAGCCTTTGCCGCAGCCTCTCCCGAGCTATAATGCTCTGTAACGGCCCCCATGCTCATGGAATCTGTAACCACCAACCCCTCAAAGCCCAGATCCCCTCTTAAAATTTCCGTTATCATTTTGTGGGACAGGGAGCTAGGGGTGCTATCTCCCACTACATTTGGCAGAGAAATGTGTGCAACCATCACCATGTCCACACCACATTCCTTCGCAGCTGCAAAAGGGATCAGCTCTGCAGCTCTCAGCTCCTCGTAAGTCTTTTCCGTATAGGCATATCCCTCATGGGTATCGGCCTCTGTTGCTCCATGACCCGGAAAATGCTTAAAAGCACTAAGAATTCCCTCCGCATGCAGCCCATCGGATACGGCGGAGGCCATGCGTGTAACTCTTTCCGGATCGCTGCCAAAGGATCGGTCTCCTATGACCGTATTTCTCTCATTTGTCAGGACATCGGCATCCGGAGCAAAGTCCACATTGAAGCCCAGCTCACAAAGGTAAGACCCTATAACCGTGCCTGCCTGATACGCC
This sequence comes from bacterium 1XD21-13, assembly GCA_009917555.1. GTDB lineage: Bacteria > Bacillota > Clostridia > Lachnospirales > Lachnospiraceae > Laedolimicola. Next base: position 97,929 of record QZDX01000015.1, read on the forward strand.
TCCTCCTCATTGTTTATCTGACCCATGGGCTTCACCTGCTCCACAGAAAAAGCAGCATTCCTTCCTATGCGGGCCACTCGTCCGCCCTCCTCATCAATACAGAGGAACAGAGGCAGCCCCTCTATTTCCTTCCCATAAGCTTTAGTATTTTCCAGCATTTCCCTTGTCTGATCCTCAGATACCAGATTAGAAGAAAAATAAATCAGCCCGCCCACCGGATATTCCTTTAGCTTACTCTTTGTGGTGTCTCCGGCTGCCGTAACGCCGGATACCCCTGTCAGTTGCTCTGGAGTGAGGATGAACATCTGGCAAATTTTTTCCGCCGTCGTCATGTCAGCGACCACAGCTTCTATCTCCTGCTGCAAAAGCTCCTCCGCCGTAGGCTCCGGTTCCGGTGGTTCCTGAGGCTCTGCTTCCGGCTCCTCTTTTTGAGGCCTGGAGGAATCGCTTCCCTCCTCCGGCTGCTTGATGTCTGTCCGGAGGCCCTCTTCCGGTTTTGCTGGCTCTATCTGCGCATCCTCCTTCTGCAGATCGGATTCTTTCCCTCTATGTATCCACACAAAGGTCCCAATACCCACCAAGAGTATCAGTACGGCACCTGCCAACACTCCATATGGAAATCTTCTATTTCTTTTGTAATGCCTCCTTCTGCGTCTTCTCACAGCATTCTCCTTCTTTTCATTTTATCTGGCCGCAAAACTTTGCTTTTCAAGCAAACTACCCCGCATACACCATCCCCTCAAACACCTCATCCTGCTCCATGCCCTGGATAAAAAGCTGATAATCCTCCAGTCCCACCCCGTTCTCCACGGTCAGATATTCTGATTCTGTCCGAGGCATTCCCGTCTCGTCCACACAATACTCCTTTACCCCGGAGAGCGTGCTCAAAAGCTCTGTACGGCCCTCCAACAGGAAATGATCCGGATTCGTAAAAACCTCCTCCCTGTATTCCTTGCCGTCAATGGCAATGCACAGCTCTACATAAGCTCCCTCCTCTTTCTGATATCTGTTGGTGACACAGATCTCCTCGAAGCTGCCGTCATCATCCAGGTCAAAGAGGAAAGGCGTCATCTGCAGTAATTGGGCGGTATACCGCTCCGGTATCTCCAGGTATTTCGGTTGAAAGAGCTCCAGGGCTTCCTCAAAAGAAATGGCTGCAAACAGGGCTCCATCCGCAAAGGATGCCAGTTCGTAAGGACTAAACAGAAAAAGTTGAAACACTGAGAGGCACAGGGGCTTCGGATTCCGGCTTCGTCTCCGGGACTGCTTCGCCCTCCGGCTCCTGCCCGGACGCATCTTCTGTCTCCGGCGGTTCCTGCCCGGATGGTTTCTCTGCTTCCTGCCCCCTCTGACAGCCTGCCAGAGCCAACACCACCAACATGAAAGCTATCCTGCCTAAAAACCTCTCAATTTTTTTCTTCATCCTGTCCTGCCTCCCGGTGCTCCATTGACATTTCCTTTCTCACTCTACTTCTTTTCTGAGAGTCTGACAAGTAAATTGCTATGTAAATGGTGCAGAATATTTTTCTGTGAACATGTTTTGGCTCAGCACTTCTCCATCAGCCGCACATAAAACTCCACTGTCTTCACCAGGGTTTTCACCGGCACACGTTCATTGTTGCCGTGAATCATAGCCCTCTCCTCCTTTGACAGCTTCATAGCGGAAAACTTATACACCCGGTCCGTAATCCGGCAGTAATGCCAGGAATCGCTGCATGCCATCATCAGATAAGGCGCCACCAGCGCTTCCCGCCAGGTATCCGCCACCGCCTGACACAGTACACCCCACTCCGGGCAGGAGGTATCCGAATCCGTGGAAGGATTTCTCCCCTCAAACACCGTCACTTCTATATTGGGGTTATGAATCACCTGTTCCAGATAAGTACGGGCAGATTCCACCGTGTCCGTTCCGATAAGACGCAGGTTCATGCCCACGGAAGCCTTGGGAGGAATGACGTTAAATGCCTTTCCGCCCTCCATCCTCGTCATGGCGCAGGTGGTCCGCAGCATGGCGTTCAGCTCACCTCCGGATTTCTGGCAGACCTTGTCAAAAAGGCCCTCAAAGCACCAAAGATTGGCAAACAGAAGCTTGTAGGCAAGGGTGGAATGGCGCCCCAGCGTGTCCAGCATCTCCCTCACCGGCTTTGTCATCTGCCGGGGGAACGGATGGTTCTCCACATCCACTACCGCCTGTGCCAGCTGGCCCACAATGGTGTGAACCGGGGGCATAGACGCATGACCGCCGCCGCTCTTTGCGTGAAATTCAATGTTGGTCAATCCTTTCTCCGCAATTCCGATCAAAGCGCACTCCCGGTTTACCCCCGGAAATACGTTCTCTACCACGGCTCCGCCCTCATCCACCACCATGGCCGGATGAATGCCCTGCTCCTCAAACCAATCTACCATGGAGGGACAGGTGGAACCGTTGATCTCCTCCTGCCCGGAAAATGCGAAATAAATATCATGCTTCGGCACAAAGCCCTCACTGATAAGCTTTTCCGCCGCCTCCAGTATCCCGCACAGGGTGCCCTTAGTGTCCAGGGTTCCACGGCCCCAGAGCACGCCGTCCTCGCAGACTGCCTCAAATGCCGGCTTCTCCCACTGAGATTCCTCCACCGGAACCACATCATAGTGGGACATCAGCACAACCGGATCCCCTGCCTCCTGCCCTTTCCAGTGGTACAGGATACCATTTACGCCCAGAAAAGTCCGCTCACAGACCTTGTGAATCTGAGGATACAAGCCGGGAAGCAGATTGCGGAACCGTTCAAATTCCGCCTCATCAATCAGTGACGCATCATTGTAGGAAATGGTTTTACAGCGGAAGCGGATCATTTCCTGCATATCCTTTACGATCTTTTCCTCATTTAGTGCTATCTCTTTTGTTGACGGTGTAAGCTCCGGCCTGGGATTAAACTGCAGGGCACGAATAAAAATTACCGCCAGAAATACCAAAATGACTGCTCCCACTGCTCCTAATACATACCATAACATCTCTCTTACCTGCTTTCTTTTTCTTAAATATACACAGAATCTTCTCTGCGTCCTTGCCACCTTTTTTCTTCCTGTTACAGCATATTTTTCTTATAGAGAATCCTCGCTGCTCCAATGGCTATCAGCGCTCCCACCGGAACCAGGACGCCCACGGAGCCCGCCAGGGAGGGCACCATAAGAAACAGCACAATCATAAACACTAGCGGTGCAATGGAGATCTTCCAGTTCTTGCTCACATACACCACCGCCAGCCCGCCAAACAGGGATGGCAGAATGTTGTCAAAGGCGGGCTTCACTGCCGGATTGTCCAGGATGGGCGTCAGAGGCACCAGCATAGCCACGCCCAAAGCGATAATCAGCACCGTAACTATGGATGAGGTTGCAACTGCAATGGTGGAGATCACCTCCCCCTCATCACTTCCCGGCTTTACCTTGGCATTTTCCATGGCTGTAAGGGCGGCAGGAACCTTTAGGTTGGTAAGGTTTCCCGTCACAAAGGCCAGGTAGGAGCCAGCTGTTCCCAGCATGGGAATAAAGGTGATGACCTCAATGATTCCCACTGTCCAGAAGATGGGCGCCACTCCCAGGAGCCCCTGGATCACCGGCCTCCAGCCGGGCCAGGCATTGTAATAGATACAGGTGATAATGGGATAAGCAAATATCATCCCCAGAGCGCTCAAGATCCAGATACGCCCGTAAATATGTGTCATTTCCTCATAACTTTTCTTTTTCATTTTACTACCCCCCTATCACCGGTGTAATCACCGCCGCAAATGCCATGGCCCCCAGCATACTGATGGGCAGGGCATAATTTCCCAGCCACTTTACATTGCATTTTTTTATGAGAATTCCACAGATTCCCATAAGCAGTGCGGAAAACAGCAGCACAAAAATGGGTATCCATCCCTTTAGGCCGGAACGGATATCCGCAAATACCATGCCTAAGAATGCGGAGATCATGCCGAGAAACATGGCGGTCATAAGGATATCTCCCCATTTGCCGTCCTTATTCTTAATCTTCATGAGACCGCCCTGGATTTTCTTAATGAATAAGGGCACCCAGATAAGGCCGGGAAAGATTCCCAGGGTCATAACCCAGGCAATGGCCGTGTAAACGGACGGATCTGTCACGGTCTCCGACAGGGATATTCCAAGGGCATTAGCCGTGGAGGTAGCCGCCGGAAGCTCGTAGGTAATGGCGCCGATAATGCTTAAGCGCAGCCACGGCAGGGGAAGCCCCAGAAATTTTGACAGGGTGATCACACCCAGCAGAATAGATACGGCCGGCGCAATGGTAAATACCGCCGTAGACAGTACGGTTTTGCGGAGCTGTCCCATATCCATGCCCAGCTCTTTCCCTCTTTTGAAAGCCCGTACCAGAAAGAACAGCGACTGAGCAATGACAAATACAATCACTGCCCCCGCCAGAATAAATAAAAGTGCACTATTTGGATGAAAATTCATATGCTCCCTCCCTTTCGTCTCATGTGGATAATTTTATAACAATTCCGTAGATTTCTGCCTGAAAAATGCCAGCAGGGAATTATTTTTTCACTTCTTATCATCATACATGAAATGAGGGTGGGTGGCAAGCTTTTGGGCAATAATATGCCTATTATTCGCATCTGTAAATACCCGTTAAAAACAGTTTTTACAATACTTTTTACAGTTTGCATGGAAAAACAGGCCAAACAACCGCCAAAAAAAGCCACCGCACATCAAAATGCAATGGCTTTTCTCGTCCTCTACCCGCAAATCCGGTCCCTGTAAGCCTCAATACTCCTCTTCAATCTCCCCATTCCGTCCTCCACCAAGGCTCTGGGGCAGGCCAGGTTTATCCGCAGGAAGCCGTCGCCGTTTCGGTATGCCCGGCCGTCCGACAGATAGAGACCGCTGTTCGTTCGGATAAATTCGCAGAATCCGACTGGGTCTCCCACCACTTCGCTGCAGTCTATCCACAAAAGGTAGGTGGCCTCGCCCTTTACCGCACGAATGCCCTTGATCTCTGTCTCTATGTATTGCTCCGCATAGGTTCTGTTTTCCCAGATATACGCATTCAGCTCATCAAGCCATCGGCCTCCTCTGGTAAAAGCCGCCACAGCCGCTTCGGCTGCAAATACATTGGGTTCTCCCACTTCATCCGTAGCAAATCCTCTTTTTACCCTGTGGCGCAGAACCGGGTCCGACACAATGACGGCGGCGGTCTGGATGCCGGCAAGGTTAAAGGTCTTTGTGGGGGCAACACAGGTAATGCTGTTGTCCCTGCACTGCTCTGATATCGATGCAAATGGAGTGTAGCCAAGTCCAGGCTTTGTCAGATCACAGTGAATCTCATCGGACAGCACCAGGACATGATGGCGAAGGCATAGCTCCCCAATCCGCTCCAAGGTTTCCCGATCCCAGATTTTCCCTATGGGATTGTGGGGATTGCAGAGAATGAGCATAGAGGTCTGGGGATCGGCCAGCTTCTCCTCCAGATCCGCAAAGTCTATGGCATAGACGCCGTTCTCATATTTCAGGAGACTTTCAAGAGCATTTCTTCCGTTATTCAAAATGGAGCTGAAGAAATGATTGTACACCGGCGACATCACCAGGATATTTTCCCCTACGGTTGTCATTTTCCGGACAATGCTGGAAATGGCGGGGATGATGCCGGTACAGAATAACAGCCATTCTTTTTGGATGGCAAAGCCGTGGCGCTCCCTCCACCAGCTCTGATAGGCGCCGTACCATTCCTCCCCTAGGACAGTGTAGCCGTATACGCCATGCTCCGCCCGTTTTCGGATTGCCTCCATGATTTCCGGCGCCGTCTCAAAGTCCATGTCCGCCACCCACATGGGAAGCTCCTCATCTGCTACGTTCCATTTCAGGCTGCCGGTATTTCTGCGGTCAATTTGTTTATCAAAGATATTGTGCACCTTTCTTCCTCCTTGAAAATAGTTTAAAACTCAATTTCCCTTTCCGAAAACGCTTACCTTGTTTTCAATTTTGTATTGAACAACAAAGCATACCACACTGCATCCCAAATGGATTACCATGCCAAAGCCAAACATCATGCAGATAAAGGTTATGTCCGGCGCAAAGATCCCTTTTAACACGCATCCGTACAAAATCGGATAGTACACCAGATTTACAACCACCGATGTGGCAAAGCAATAATATGTTTTGCCATAACCAATTAATAGATTGTCAAATAAAACCGTATAGTTATAAGCAAGGTAAAATGGTATTAAGACCACTATAATATGCTTGATTGTCCCAAAATTTTCAATTCCCATAACATTCTTTAAAAATGGATTTAACATAGGAATCAAACACAGCCATGCAAGAAATGTCAGAATTATGACAATGTGATAGTTCCTCATCTTCGCCCTGGACAATTTGCCCCTGCAGTCTTTTTTAATAATTTCCCCCAACGCAGATATGGGAATAAGCATCAATCCCCATATAATGTTATTTGCCGCCCAGTAATTTCCCTGTTCCGCCACCCCATTCACCATTTTGCATACAATGGCAGAGTAAATGATATTGTCCAGCAATATCTGGCATCCGCTAAAAGCTCCAATAAACAAGTAGTCTTTTACAAAGGATTTGTCAAATTGAAAAGAAACCGCAATCAGCTTTTCCCGGAATACGGCAGTCAAGCACAGGATCACGCACACAACATTTACCACAATATTTGAATATGCGACGCCATTCACACCAAACCTTGGAATCAGAAACAAATCTCCTATGATTGTAAAGACTGTTCTCAAAACCACCATGGCATAAATGTAAAACGGCTTCTCCAGGACAACAAACAGCACATTCACAAAGCAGACGGCATTTGCAATTACAAAGCCAATGGTTTCCAGCTTAAGGTAGCCTGTCACCTCGTCCAAACGCTCCGGGACCATTGCAGCCACAATATCACTGCAATGCAGAAAAATGAAAGCTGAAAATGCCAGATAGATCACATTTACAACAACAAACAACTGAAAGATCCGCTCTTTCAGCCTCTCTCTGTCCTGCATGCACTGGTTGAGCAATGCAAACAAGGGCACAATCAGAAATGCCTGTACGGTCTCATTGATCAAGTCAAACCATTCCATGTGCCCTGCAATGCCCAGCCCGTCTGTCACCGGGCCGTTTGCAATCAGGTTTGTCCTCACAAGCGTGTACAGAAACGGAATAAAGCTCAGCAGCATCAGGCTGCAAAACAGATTCACCGGAAAACGGGCAGAGCTTTCATTCTTATCCCTATCTACCGTATCCACCGCCTCAAAGCCTCCTCAAGCTTTCCAATATCCACCGGCTTAGAGATATGCCCATTCATCCCGGCCGCCTCTGCCTTGCGGATATCATCTGCAAAGGCATCTGCCGTCATAGCAATGATCGGAATCCTCTTAAGGTCCTCACGCCCGGAAGCCCGGATTGTCTCTGCCGCCTCATACCCGTTCATCACCGGCATCTGGATATCCATAAAGATCAGATCAAAATACCCCGGCTCATGGTCCAGAACGCACTTCACCGCAAGCTTTCCGTTGAGAGCCTGCTCCACCTGAATGCCGACCACATCCAAAAGCTCCGAGGCCACCTCAATATTCAGCTCATTATCCTCCACCAGAAGCACCCGTTTCCCGGAAAAATCCTCCTGCTGGAAAGCCTCCAGAGCCGTAACCTCCTTTTCCTCGCTGCCAAAGCCCAGAACCTCCTTAAGCACCCTGGTCAGTCTGGACTTAAATAGAGGCTTCTCGATAAAGGCATCCACCCCGGCAGACAGAGCCTCCGCCTCAATATCCGACCAGTCATAGGCAGACAGAATAATTATTGGGATCTCATCCCCAACCACATGCCGGATCTCCCTGGCCGTCTCCACTCCATCCTTTCCGGGCATCTTCCAGTCCAGAATCACCACTGAAAAATCCTTTGCCTCCTCTCTGGCCCCCACAATCCGTTTCACCGCCGTATCCCCGTCAAGGACATACTCCGCCTCCATCTGTAGACTTCTTAAAATCTCGCAGGCGCTCTCACAGGAAGCCTCCTCGTCATCCACCACAAGCACCGGAAGCGTCGCAAAGGCATCCAGATCCTCCTGGGTAATATCGTCAAGCTTCAGGTAAACCATCACCGTAAACTTAGACCCTTTCCCCAGAGTACTCTCCACCTTAATATCCCCATTCATCATCCGGGCAATATTCACCGCAATGGACATACCAAGGCCCGTTCCCTCAATCTTGTCGGTACGTGAATCCGCCGCTCTGGAAAATGGCTCAAATATCTTGTCAATATACTCCTTTTCCATGCCGATGCCCGTGTCCTCAAAGGTAAATTCATAGCATCCGCTGCCCTTGATATGGGAGGGCTTTTCCTCAATGTGAATGCTGATCCTGCCACCGGCAGGCGTGAACTTGATAGCATTTCCCATAATATTCATAAAGATCTGCTGCAGGCGTTGTTCGTCTCCCACCACATCCTCATGCTGGAGCTTGGCTATGCCGGCGCTGAGCTCCAGGCCCTTGGCCTCCATCTGGGTGTGAAATACCGTCAGCAGGCTTTCAATGGTATCCGACAGATTAAAGGCGCTTTCCGTAAGGCTCACCTTGCCGCTCTCAATACGGCTCATATCCAGAACCTCGTTAATCAATCCCAGAAGATGCTTGCCGGAAAGGGTAATCTTACTGAGGGCGTCTACCACCCGCTCCTTTTCATCAATGTGCATCCCCGCAACAGCCGTCATGCCCAGAATGGCATTCATAGGCGTGCGGATATCGTGGCTCATTCTGGACAGGAAATCACTCTTGGCAAGGTTGGCAGCCTCCGCCCGCTCCGCCGCCAGAGCCAGCATCTCCTTTTGCCGTTCCTCCTTGTGAATAATCTCATCAATGCTGCGGACAGCCAAGGTCACGGCAACCGGCCCGTTCTCCCCCATCTCAGCCACCGTAATGGCCGCAGAGCACCACTCATAATCCCCGTCCTCGTCCCTGCGCTTATACTGAAGCTCAATGTGATCCTCGGTCTCAAGCTGCTTCAAAATATTGGGCAGACTTAAGAATTCCTCCAGCTGCTGGTGGTATTCCTCCGCAATAATCCCCGTCTCAAAGCGGCTTGACACAAATTCCTTATTGTAATCGCCGCACTCGGATGCCTTGCCCCTGTAGGGATACAGCATCTCATAGGTGCCATTTTCCACATCAATATAGTAAATGGCCCTGTAAGCCCTTGCCGTACCGTTCATGGCATTCTGATACACCCGGTTACGCCCCGCCATCTGATCCCGCTCTTCTATGAGAAGCTGGCTCTGCTTCTCATGGCTGTAATCGTGAAGTGCCTGAAATACAACAATGGCAACTCCCAACAGAATCAGCGCTATAGTTATGTAGTTAAAGGTATCCACACCGGAAAGAATCTCATTCTCAGGAATCGTCAGTATGGCAGTCCAGCCGTTGTTCATATGATGAAAATACACATTCCGGATCTCCCCCTCCAGAGCAGTCACATTTTCCAGAACCTGATTATCCCTATCCCTGTCTGCCATTTCCATAAAGCCGTCCACCAGCTCCTGGAATTCCTCATACCCGTGCCCCTCCAGGGGAGACTTATAATACAGCAGGGTCTCCTCCCGTCCCAGGAGGTAGTAAGCCGCATCCCTGGGCAGCTTCATATTTTCATTGTTCTGCTCAAAGCAGGAAAACATCATGTCAATAGCCAGAAAGCTTCCTGTGGAGGGAATTGCCTTGCACATGGTAACCACGGGCTGTCCCGTCACTTCGTCCGCATAAGCGGATGAAATATAGATCTCTCCTCCGGCAGCCATAGCTCCCTTGTAATAATCCCGCTCCTCCACTTTAAGATCCGTCATAGCCTCGATCTCGGGATTGTTGGATATCATCTGGGTTCCGTTCATAGCCTTGCCGTAAATCTGGATATTGTCGGAGCCATACAGATCCGTCAGCCCGTTCATAAAGGGATACAGCCCCTCCCGTAGCTCCTCGAAAGAAACCTGATCCTGCTCACGCTCCTCAATATAATTGACACTGATAGTCAGAATGGACTCACAGGTGCTGATATTGCCCTCCTCCGCAGAGGAATAATTCTCCACCAGGGTCAGCCCCATCTTGTTGGTATTCTCCATCAGAGAATTACGGAGAATATGGGTGCACAGCACTACCAGGCAGATAAACATAGCCAGCAGAATGATATTGTTACGCATCTTTCTCAGTAATTGTTTCTTTTTGCTTCTGCTCATCTCGATTGTTACCTTTCGGGAATTCCTTTTTTATATAAGAATCATTTCCGGTTCTACTTTATGTGCCAGAACCTCCCGGCCGTAGATCCGGTAAAATTCATGATAGCTCTGTTTCAGTGTTCCATATTTTCCAGAGGTTCGGATTCCATAAATTTCTTCCACACTATAGGGCAGGGATGGGAGGCTCTCTCTGGATACAATCACATAATAATTATCCGTCCTCTGAATTTCTCTGGCAAAATCATCTGTCTTTACAAACTCGTTTCCCTCGTCAATAAACGCAATGCTGTCCTTTATACCCGCCAACTGCTCTCGCCAGAGGGCTCCCGACAGCACCTGGCAGGTCTTATCACAGCTTAACTCCACCGGACTGCCGGATGGATGATTCACATATTCCTGGATCATGTCTACCAACGTTGTCTTTCCGGTTGCGCTGTCACCACGGACAATAGTTAGGTTCCGTTTCAGTTCAAAATCATAACGCAGGCGTTTTGTGGAAACCACAACTCTATGCTTTCCTCTCATCCCTTTTCTCCCCTCTAAACAAACTCTCCGGCAACAGGAACCAGCTCGCTCATGGAATGAACAATCTGGTCGGTATTGAGTATATGAATCGCAAAGGGCTCCTGGCCAAAATTCATCAAACGGCGGAGATTGATAGTACGTTCCTCTTCCTCCCCTATTTTCAGAAGCCATCTGGCACAATTATCCCCGCAGGTGGACGCATTGAAGACCTTGTCCCTATGAAATTTTACAAGAATCAATGTTTTTACACCGCCGGAAAGTCCGGTAGGCGGAATCTTCCCCAGAATCGGACTGTCAATAACTCCACTGTCTATGACTACAGAGTTATCTATATCCAAAATCATTTCCTTGACAAAGGGATCCACAATCCGTCAGACCATACCAGCAAATAGCCTGTCCTCTGAAAATAAACCTAATTATCTCCCATTATAACAAAGATTCCCAAGAATTCCTATTCCTATTTTAAAAACTGTGAAATAATATGAAATATAGATAAAATGAAATATTAAAATCCAGCCGTATGCTGAATTTAGATCTGCATATCCTGAAAAATCACGCTGTCATTCCATACGATTCTAACCCTTAAACCTCACTTTAAGTCAACAAAAAAAATTTCTCTTAGAAAAAGAAAACAGTAGATCTATAATGGCTCACGGAATAAAATCATTTTCCCAAAACTGGTAGTTCAGGTTAAATAAGAAATTTTTCTTAATATAAGTCAATCCATAATTTTTCTGCCAGTTTTGCTAATGATTTTCCCAGCCTCATGACTGTAGAAAAGAATATCTCTTTTTCATTTCGGGCAAATTGATAACAGGCATATGATTTGCCAAAGCACATTTAAAATGGAGAAATAGAGATTGCAAGGAGATAAGGAGGTGTTGTGATGAATAAGACATTGGATATTTTAGCCCTCACCATCGGTATCATCGGGGCTCTGAACTGGGGACTTATCGGATTCTTCAATTTTAATCTGGTACAGTTCATCTTCGGCGCCGGAGGGCTGGCAAGGATTATTTACGCCATCGTAGGTATCTGTGCGGTATATCTTCTGACATTCTATGCAAAAACGGGTAAGGTCTCTTATGAATAGCGGTATGTAAGAGACAAGGGTCTCGGGAGTTAAAATACTTACACTCCCAAGACCCTGTTCCAAAAAATTATTTCAAACACTCCCCATTGGTAGCAATCACCTGCTTATACCAGGCAAAGGACTTCTTCCTGCTCCGCTTCAGGGTTCCGTTTCCATTGTTATCCTTATCCACATACACAAATCCATACCGCTTCTTCATCTCACCGGTAGAGGCGCTCACCAGATCAATCCACCCCCAGGGAGTGTAACCAATCAGCTCCACGCCGTCCTCCTCCCAGGGGATCGATCTGCCATCCCCACTCACTGGCCTGCAAATGCGGGTTCCTTAAGGACTTAATCACATTGCCTCCTGTGGAAACCCCTGCATTGGGGTCCGCACTGGTCAGGCGGGATGCATAATAGCTGAAAGCAATAAAATCAACCGTATTTTCCTTTAGAATCTTTTCATCCTCCGGTCCCATTTCCAGAACAATTCCGTTTCGCTCCAGAAACCGTTTGGCATAGGAGGGATAGGCCCCACGGGATTGGACATCAATAAAGAAATAATTATTCCGATCCTTTAAAAGGGCATCCCATACATCCGCAGGATTGCAGGTGTAAGGATAAAACTGCCCTGCCGCAAGCATACAGCCAATCTGAAAATTCGGGTTAATCTCATGGGCAAGCTTCGTAGCCATTGCGGAAGCCACCAGCTCATTGTGTGCGGCCTGATATTTGATTTGCAGCTCCCGTTCCCCCTCACGGATGGAAATACCGGCTCCCATAAAAGGCAAATGGTCACCACCGGCTCAATTCCATGAAGCCGCATCTCGTCAATCATATTTTCATAGAACTTCAATCCGGCCTCATTGGGTTCCTCCTCCCCTGTGGGGAAAATTCTGGACCAGGAGAACGAAAAGCGGTAGCATCGAAACCCCATCTCTGCCATAAGGGCTATATCTTCCCTCCAGGTATCCTCCCTCGCACTGGTTTGCCGCCGTAGCGCCGCCCCATAAAAAATCCTTTGGCAAGCTGCCCATAAAACCACCTCTCTCATAAAAACTGCCGTCTTATTTTACTACTTTCAGCAGATCATCTCCTGCTTTTACATCCTGGCCGGTCACTGCCAGCACATCTCCGTAATCAAAGGAATTGCTCACAATCACCGGAGTAATCACATCATACCCCTCTTCCTTTATTTTTTCCAGATTCGCCTCCACCAGAAGCGTACCTACAGTCACATGGTCTCCGCTTTTTACATGGGCCTTAAAATGCTTTCCGCCTAATTTTACCGTATCAAGACCGATATGGATGAGGATCTCCACGCCCTCCTCCGATTTCAGGCCAATGGCATGAAGCGTATCAAAAACCGTTTCTACCGTACCATTCACTGGAGCAACCACTCTTCCGTCCGATGGAATGATGGCGGCGCCCTTTCCCAAGATTTCTTCCCCGAAAGTGGGATCACTTACTTCACTTAAAGCAACGGCAAGCGTTTAATTTCCCACAGAAGCACATTTTTCAGAACGAGCCCCTGTTGAATACGGCCAATGGCAAAGCTGATGTGATCCGTGAGTGCCAGATAAATATTGTCATTGAGCTTCTTTCCCAATGATGCCCTTGCATAGCTGATGATATCGTTGGTCAATTGGATATGCTCAAGAGGCACTTTCTCCAAAAGTTCCGTCAGCTTGTTGGATGTGGTTTTGTCAACATTGGTGTAAATCTTCTCAATCAGAGAATCATCTATCTCATCTCCCGGCTTTTTCTTAAAGCCGATACCACAGCCCATAACCAGAACCTCCTGGTTTTTTGCGTCATAGGACTTTATGATATTGTTGTTGATGACCTTTGTGACCTTCATTCCCATCTGCTGTTTCACCGCCGTTTCTTTCGGACACAAGAAAAGGCTATACCTTCCCTTGTATTGACTCATCAATTGTTAAGAGAATGGTATAGCCTGCTTTACCAGTAACAATCCATCTATAATAACTGCGGATCTTTTAGCATGCTGTGGTTTGTCTGTCAATTGTACTGGTGCAGAAAATTTGATTTCGTTATTTTTTACAATTATGAGGAGTGAATTTTGGTTAATTTTTTATTTACCCTCTCAGGCATTCCAAAATAGGCGCAATATATTTCTTATCTGAAATATCATAGGACCCGGAAATCATTCTTATCATTTCCTCCTCTGCTTCTGTTTTATCCTTTTTCGCCCGAAGCATTTTTATAAACATTTTCATCATAAGCTTGGAGGCTGCCGGCATTTTTTCATAGTTTAATCCGCCGGGACAGTAAAATACACTCACCCGTTCTAATTCAGATTCATGAAAATTTCCTTTGAGCGCCAGCTCAATTTCCGGGCTGTCCACAGGGCTTGCCCCAACGCAAAATGCAATCAGCTTCTTATGGCCCCATTTGTCCAGATTGCCCTTAAACCAGTTGATTTTACTTATCCTGCCCCCGCAGGCCCAGCCTCCAAAAATAATGGCTTCATAGGCGGTAAAATCTTTCTTTTTTGCAGCGCCTAACTCCAGACAATCTGCCCCGGCTGCCTCCGCTATCCACTGGGCATAGCGCTTTGTAAATCCTGTTTGGGAATAGTAAATTACGATTGTTTTCATTACTAGAATCTCCTATCTTTTCATTTTTCCTTGTTTCTTTGCAGCTTTTCAAATACATTTACTGCTTACTGACGCTCCCTGCGCTGTTCTGTATCTCATGGCTGCTCTTTTACTCCATCACACACGATTGCCAGCAGCGCTTTTTTCCAGATTTTCAATTCCTGCATACAGCTTTGATAAAAGGATGAAAAGTGTTTCGAGCTCTTTGTCTGTATAAACCTCAAAAAGACAGTTCAGTTCCTCCTGATATTTCAAAAAGTCATTTGCAAAATACTCGCTTACCTTTTCTGTGGGGCAGATGCACATGGCCCTTATATCCTGGGGACTTTGCTCAATTGTAATAAATCCCTTTTTCCTCAGAGCTTCCGCCAATTTTTTGATATTTTGCCTGGAGCAGCCCAGCAAATTTCCGAATTGGGTAAAGGTCAAGGGCTCCTTTGACTGCCTGACGATTGACAGCAGCATAAATTGCTTTAAGGACACCTGCGGAATGTGCTGATCAAAAAGCGTCTGCAGCTTATTTCCGGCAATAAATAACGTACTGAAAATAGCCTTTTTCTGATTTTCCGGGGAGCTTGAAAATTTTGTAATCAGGGTATCTAGATTCATTGGATTCTCCTTATAGGTAACTTGTTACGTTTTTTTATTATGACAACATGTTACCTATAAGTCAAGATGAAAAATTGATTGATGAGATAAAATTCATATGTTATAAGAAGCTTGCAAAAAACAGCAGGGCGCTACCCCCTGCTACCACTGTCATCAAAGAAACAGCTCATTCTCCTTTCTCTGAGAGCACGCCTTTTTCAGCGCCAGAGCCGCAGCCGATACCATAGCGCCGTTGACCTTTCTTGCCTGGGAACGGCAAGCCTTTACACAGCGCATACAGGAAATGCATTTCTTTGAATCTGCCTGATAATCAACAATGTCAATGGCCTGTACCGGACATTTCTTTGCACACAGGCCGCACTTGATGCAGCTCTTGGTGGGCTTCGGCACCATTCCTGCGCCTCCAGCCTTTTTGTAGGGCCGGTTTCCCGGAATGGAGGCCGCCTCATGGGTCTTATCCTTAATCTGCTCCGTAAAGGCTTTCAGCTGCCTCTCGTCGGAGGCATCCGGCCTGCCGGAAGCATATTGCGGGAGAATTGAATGCTCTGCTATAGCGGCAACTCCGGCAATCACCTGGAAGCCGCACTCCTTTGCCGCATCCTCCATCTCTGCCAGGGTATCCTCATAGGCCCGGTTCCCGTATACGCACACAAGCGTGCACCTTGCACCATTTCCCTTTATCTCTTTTAATCTCTCTATGGCAACAGCGGGAGCCCTCCCTCCAAAGGACGGCATGGCAATCAAAACCATGTCCTCTCTTCCAATCTCATACCCGGAAAAGTCCTTTTCCCAATCGCTCAGATCGATTTTTACAATGGTCTCACCCAAATGCCTGCCTATGATATCGGCAGTTTTCTCCGTGCCTCCTGTGGGGCTGAATATAATTTCTACCACGTTCATGAATGATTTTCCTCCTGAAAATCTGCCGGCCACGTATTACACAATAATATTTATAATTTATCTGCCTTTACAGTCATAAAAAATACACTTTACATTCTGTTCAGCAAACCAGTTTGTTATTTCGCTTTTTACAGTATCCACATCCTCCAAAGGGAGCTTAAAATCTTCTAACCATATAATCATTGTTTTTTTTGGTTGGCGCAGATTCTATAATGGCTTTATAGCTCTTTTGTCCCTTTGTAATAGTTAATAAATGATTATACATAAAAATATACTTTTCAAGTTTAAACGTGTAACCCAGCATACCCTCTCCGCTTTAATTTGATTATTTACCTTTTCTGAAACTTCCACTTCCACGATATGTAATAACAGTGCAAGTAAAACATTAGCCACAATTTTTACATTTGATTACATGACTTATAACATCATCAATCCAATCTCCATTTATATCTTTTACTCTATCTATATCGCAGTCCTTTGATTCGAATAAAAAACATCTGCTATCTACTAAAGATTGTATATAATTTAGGCATTCAAGATACGCTTTAGGAGTAGGAAAGAAATCTCTTGTTCTTACTTTTTCACTTATTTCGCACATAGCCTCTCCTCGTCAACTGCCAATTTGTATATTTAATTGTAACTGTTCAGGACACCCATTATCCAAAGATGAAATCTGGATTTCCTGAAATTGCTTTTTTGATTGCTTCATATGACTGCTCCGACCGTATTTAAAGCCACAGATAATGCCTGCAGATTCTCACCATACTGTACAGTTGCTTTCACATTCGTAGGAAACGCCCCTTTTCTGGTATCTCCGTGAAGCATACAGATTGGAATCTCAAGCTGTTGATGCTCTGTCACATTAACCGTAACAACGGCATCAATGATATGGCGTCTTTCCGCAATACAGGCGGTTCCCTTGCACACTTTGTAATGAGGACATCCTTCACAGGCAGAGGGCATGTGTTTCACAATCTCATCAGGATCTGAAATGACAGCCAGATGTGTTCCCTGATGACCGTCCTGCCCGCCGACCTTCTTCCCGGCAGATTTGCGTAAACTCTTTGGTGTGGGTTTCTTAAAACCGTCACTTGAAGGAGGCTTGGAACTTTTTTTAGAGTTCTTATTGAGTTGCTCTTTTAGTTCCTGAATGGTCTGATTGAGATTGGCGACAAGAGCCGTCTGTGCATCAAACGATTGCTACAGCGAATTTAGGGCTGTAGTTAATGAATCAACCTGCATAAGCAGCTGTTCAATCATTTCGTCTTTTGTCAAAGAGACCAACTTCTTTCGCTAGAATCTGATAACAATATTTTAGCGCAAAGTCAATAAAAAAGCTATTTGTTCGGGATTGCTCATTGGTCAAAATGACTGTGAATAAAGCCGTTATTTCAAGGTACAGGTGTTACTAAATCTATTCAAAAACCGATAAAAATCGGATTTGAAATGCAAAAATGATGAATTAAAATCGGTAATCCACAAAGATGGAAATAACTGATTAATCATCGGTTGGTTATCCATCAACAAGAGACAAGTTGAGCGAAAACAAATTTTTTATTTTCTCTGTTTTTCACAAAAAGTCACATGGACTCTATCAGGGGTTCTGAATAGTTACCTCCAAAATAATAAACGGCAGTCACTTCCAACTGCCACTCATCCCTACCCATCAATAATTTGAAAAATGAAAAACCTTGACTTTCCGCAAAATCTCTTCCCAATTCATCAAATCTTTTATCACCCGCAATACATATACTTCTTCTTTTTCATCATCAATCATGTAAAATATCAAATACGATTCAAACACTTTTTTATGTATCACATAGCCTCGATATCGAACTCCAGAATCCGAAAACTTAAACGGGAAATTTCCCACCTTCTTTACTTCTCGATTCAGATTGTGATACAATTTTTCGGCCGCATCCGGATTACACAGCTCTAAGTGAATATATTTAACCAAACTAAAAATATCTTCTATGGCCTCGTCCGCCACCAGCACCTTATAATTCATTTTCCATCCTGTCTCTAATTATCTGAAATGCCTCATCGACTGTATGCACTCTTCCAGCCTCAACATCATCAATCCCTTTATCCAGATAAGAAAATAAGGTTTCTATTGCAATCTGATCACTCACGTTTTCAGTTGTCTTTGCTACCGCTTGCATATTCATACCTCCTCTCTTTTTATTATTGTACCTGATTCCTTGCGAAAAGTATACAATAACTTTTTCCATTTTTTGTTTCGAGGCAACTGTCTGAACAAATATCATTTATGGATTACATTTCTTACAGGGATCATACCCCATAGCAATCACATCGTCCCTGTTTCCAGAATAAAACTGTTTATTCTTTTCAGCCATCTGCTTTACACTTCCACAGGTAGGATAATGGAACTTCTTCGTATTTGTATTTAATATATAATCTGTACCAACCGGTGTGGGCTCCTGTTGTTCTACAGATTCTTGAGGTGCCGGCGTGCCAGGCTCATTCCCATTTTGTGTATCCGGATTATTGCCTTGCGATTCTGTCGGTTCCATCTCTGTAGATGCTAACGCACGTTCATCCATCTGACTGTTGCCAGTGGCATAATCTATGACAATATCAGGCTGTACATTATATACAAATACATTAAAGCATATCCCGTCTCCTTCATCTTCTACAGACCAGCCCTCCATTAGAACACCATAGGCCAGAAGATCATCCTCATCAAAAACAGGCGTTACCCTGTATAATACGTGGTTACCCGTTTCCTTCACATAATCAGCTGTCATATCCTCAAACGGGAGCATTCCCTGTACATTCAAATACCGGGTTCCGGTAATCAGATTCTTTTCATTTGCATTTTCTCCCGAAAGCTGATACCCAACCAAATGACACCTGTTATACAAATAGTTTCCATCTACATTGTCATATTTTATGGTCTGCCACCCGGAAGGCTTTATCTCTCCAATGTCTCCACGTTCTTCCGTTGGCATAAGATCCGGTCCTATATTCGCACAGGCAATTCCGCATCGTCCCAATTCATCCAGTTCTGAATAATATTCAAAGGATGTTGTCGGAAGATTGCTCTTCGTAAAAAAGGGAATATTATCGTTCATTGCAACATAAAGTTCACCGGCATAGTCTGGAATATCAACAGCAGATTCCGGTTCAAAGCTGGTGACAATTTTATCTATAGAAAGGACTTCTTCTATCTGTTCTTCTGTAGGGTATTCCTCTTCCGTCTCGTCTATTGGTTCTTCTTCAGTTACCTGAATCTCCTCAACATCTAAATCTGGCTCTGTAGCAGCAGAACTTCCACAGGCTGAAACTGATAATACAACAGCAAATAAAAAGATTAATCGTAAAATTGTTTTATTGGTTATTACGCTTGTATATCTTTCGTGTGATTTTCTCATGTGAGTTTCCTCCAAATTCTTTTATTTCTGTAATTTCCCAATCTAGGTTTAAATCTATATCCAAGTAGGTATCTGCCGGATATGTCCGATTCCAGTAGTAAACAATCATAACCTCCAGCCTGTCTTCATATGGTTTCAATGGAATATTTTCTACAAAGCAGTAACTGTCTTTAGGGGCACATTCAAATAAGTCATCTTCTGCAACAATCCTATCTGAAACCGCACAAAAAAGTTTTGAGGAATATGTATTCATCCAGACTTTTCCTTCCGTAATGTCCAGCATATCTTTTAGAACAGCCTCGTCTCTGCTTTGTCGTCTATGATTAAACAGCATACCATTCTTATCATCTACACAGATAAAAATTGTCATATCCGGTCCTCTCCTCATGTCTATTTGTTTCATAAATTATATCACATCCCCATCTTTTATCCAATAAATTATACTGCTTAATTACATATCCATGAAGAAAAAGCCATATCTACAACTAGATACAGCTTTTTCTTGTTTCACATATATTCTTCTTTATATTTAACACTACTTTACAACTTTTAAGCTAAGCTGTTTCTCTTAGACATAGCCTTTGCAAAGCTTTGATAAGA
>QZDX01000016.1 GCA_009917555.1 bacterium 1XD21-13
AAAATATCCCATACCTTATTTAATTTGGAGAAAAACTGAGGATTTTGGTTCAGATAAACTAACGAATAACACTGTACCTCGGTCAGCGGTACTTTCAGCTCTGCGATTTCGCTGAGAAGCGTTTCCTGCTCCTCTTGCAGTTCCTTTTGAGTGCTGTCCTTATCGTCCGGGTGCTTAGCAAGGTAGGCGGCGGCTTTCTCATACCGGGCAACCTCCGGGTGTTCCTGTTTGAATTTTTCCTTTGTTTTCTTAAAAAATATCTTCTGGTACTTGTCATAGACGGGCTTACATTCCTTGCTGTCTGTCCGGCTGGCAAGAATCCCGTCAATCACTTTGCTGCGGGCTTCCTTTGGCTTCATCTGATTGCGGTAATCTGCGGCTGATTTCCCGGAAGATTCCAGAAATACTTCTAAGTCCTCCACAGTAGAAAGCCCCTTTTGCCGGAGATAGGACAGGGCTTCGCTGACTGCCTTTAAGTCCTGTGAAGTCCCCCGGTTCTGTCCAGCCCTTGTCCAGTCCTTCCGTTCTTCCTTTCGTATCTCCATATACTTCATCAGCAGATTTGGAAGAAAGACCGCTTCCTCCGCCGCTTTTTGTGCAAGCAGCTCTTTCCGTTTTTCTCCCAGCTCGGTAATCCAGCCTTTGAGGTTTTGGATAAGCTGCCGGATGGACTTCATCAGGCGGTTGGCGGCTCTGATTTCCCGGTTCAGATTGCCGATATTCGTCTGGATACCACGTTTTTCCATCTGCCGGACAGCAGCACCCTCATGGACAGTGGGGACAATATCAAGCCCCTGTCTGGCATAGGAACGCAAGTCCACACGCTCCGGGCGGTCATTGGCTTCCAGATAGCGGTTCTGGATGACCTCCCATTCATGCCTCCAGATTTCACAATACTTCTGGTCGTTCCAGTCAACCGTATCTTCCTTGTGGCTTTTCCATCTGCCGGAGGGAAGTTTTATCCGTTCCCCGTTTTCGTCAAGGTCATAAACCTTGCGGCTCTTGGGAAGCCATTTCCCATGTTCATCCATTGCCCTCATAGTCAGCATGACATGGGCGTGGGGATTGTGTCCCGGCGGATGGGGGTCATGGATGGCAAAGTCAGCAATCATGCCTTTGGAAACAAACTGCTGTTTACAAAACTCCCGGACAAGGACAGCATACTGGTCAGGTGGTATCTCTCTGGGGATGGTAAGCACCCACCGCCTTGCAAGCTGAGAGTTCCATTGTTTCTCCACCGCTTCGGCGGCGTTCCATAGGGTATTGCGGTCTGCATATTTCTGTGGGGCATTTGCCGGGAGCAGGATTTCATTGTGGACGATACCACGCTTTTCCGGGTAGTGCTTCACTTGCTGGTCATATTCACAGAAAAGCTTTTCGCCACTCTGGTAAGCAGCGGCGGCAACCGCAGACTGCCGCTGGCTTCGCTGTACAATCGTGATTTCGTTGTGTGGACAGGGCATTTCGTGTCCCTCCTTTCTATGCTTGGTGGATGGGGTGGCGTTTTGCCACCTCATTTTGGGCAGAAAAAAAGCAGGAGACCTTTTTCAGATTTCCTGCTCGGTATGCCGCTGGGCGGCGGGTATTTAGTTGTAAAAGTTCGGGGCAAGTTGACCCGATGTAGAAAAATAGCAAAATGGAATTTCAAGCTTCTACTGACAACAAATAAGCAAGCAAATCCTCTTTACTAAGAGGTTCGCAATGACTTAGTATGCAATATTTACAATCGATAGATTGAATAGTCTGAACCAAAGAATACAGTTTATCCTTATCCATATATCCATTATTAAAGAAATCTTCACTCGTTGAATCTCCTAAAAACAAAACTTTTTCTTCTGGCACATAAACACAAGTAGTATCTTCTGAATGTGGCGAAATTGTATGAAAGATTTGTGCAGTAATGCCACCTAAATCCAAAGTCATTTTATCCGAGAAAGTTATGTCGGACAGCACAATACTTAATTTGTCCTGTCCGCAATATTCTTTTCTAAAATGAATATCTTCCTTTTTCAGAATTTCGATATAATTGAGGTTTTTTGCCTGTTCTTGCTGGTCTTTGAGGAACTCATTTGTTTTGCCATAGGCAATACTTATTCCATTGATTGCGTGCATACCAAAGGTGTGGTCATAATGCCAATGTGTAATAACCGTAAAATCCGGCTTGTTAAACTGTTCCGCTTCGATTGCCCTGTAAAAATCCTGAACATGAGATGCCGAATATCCAGCATCAATCGCCAGAGAAATTTTATCTCCTTTAAGATAAGCTAACATCGGTCTGTCCACTTCGGGGGCGTGTTCTAAAAAATAAATTCTGTTGGTTAATTTATTTAATCCCATTTTTTGTCCCACCTTTCAGGTAATAATTCTTTCAATGTAACCTTTTGGTCATTGTTAATGGCAACTACTGTATTTTCATTATCCAGATCTAACTGTGAAATCAATTCTCTGCATCTTCCACAAGGCGACAGGATGCTGCCATCTTCATAAACAGATACAATTCTTTTGATTTTCGTTTCTCCATGTTTCAGCATTTCGGCAATAGCTGCCTGTTCTGCACAAATTCCAATTGAACAGGGCACATCAATACAAATGCCAGTATAAACAATACCACTTACTGTTTCTAAAGCACAAGCCACATGACCTGCTTTACCATTTTTCTTTAAATTTATGTTTTTTACCGTACACAAGGCAATATCATATAAGTCTTTCATCACTATCTTCCTTACTTAAATTGTTATCAACATCATTATACTGTATTGCCTATCGAAAAGATAGCATATTTTATGAAACTTGTCGGCTGGGAACAGCTTGCAAGGCAAGGTGTCCCCAGATGGCAAGTCCACAAAAGGGTAGCTGGCGGCAGCCAGCGCAGGGGAAGCGTAGCGTCCCCTGTATGATTTGGAGCAGACCATGACTGCGGAAAATCACAGCCCTCCGGCGAGGAGCCTTCGGAGAACGCAATGCACCAACCTCTGGGTGGTGTATAATTGCGCCCTATCCGAGTTCTTGGATAGGGCGCATTATCCGAGATAAAAACTTATCCGAGGTAAATTGATTAAATCCGATGAATACAGCATTTGAAAACGATTATCTCGGATAATTAACCCCGCTTTCAATTGTGGGTGATTTGTACTTATCCGAGATAATTGGGTAAATCACACCTTTGCCTCTGATAATTTTTGAAATGGCAGTTGCTCTTTTCATAAATAATTATCCGAGATAATTTCTTTGAAAGCCTTTCATATCGGCAGCTTTGAGAGTTACCTCGGATAATTGGAAATCTCGGATAATGCGCCCTTAGTAAACTAAGGGGTTTCCGGCTTCTCCCGTTCCAGCATTTTTTTCAATAGTTCCTGCGTGTCCTGCCTGTGAAAAATGAGTTTCAACAACAGCATGACATCATCATCTGTTAGGCGTTCCGGCTCTTGCAGAAAACTTTCCAGCATACCGCCACGAGTGCAGAGCCGGTGCGTCCGTTCCTTTCGGGTAAGCTGCTTTAACTGGTGCTGCAATGCCTTTTCATCATTGATGGCTTTCCGCAGTTTCTTTTCGCTTTTCTCCAGCTCCCGGTTGAGCTTTTCCAGCTTCGAGGTATCAGGCAAGGGCAGCGTCCTCCTTTCCCGGTATCAGCACATAAATCCTATTCGGTTCTCCCACGCCCTGACGCACCCGCATGATAAGTCCGGCGTTTTCCAGTTCATTCAGAGAACGCTTGACCGTCATGGGACTGCGGGACAGGACTGCGGCAATGGCTGTGACAGGGAAGCAGACAAACAGGATTCCGTTCTCGTCCTCCTGCCCTTTGGATAGCATAGCGTCCAGCATCCGGCAGTACATGACCTTTGCGGTGCTGCTGACTGGAAATCCTGTCAACGCTCTGGGAAATGGCATACAGGGCGGCAATGGTGTGTCTATCGTCATAAATTCAAAATTCATTCGGTGTGTTCCTCCTTTTTCTTTGATCGTTTGAATAAATAACGGGGGCAGTCAATCACAACCGCCCGGAAGCTCTGCTTGCACCCATGCTGGCATTTCCGGCATAATTCGTTGTAAGTGACACGCCCCCGGTCATTGAGGTAAAAGGAAAGCTCATGCTTCCTCTTTTTGCTCATTCTCGGCATATTGTATTTCCTCCCGTTTTAGTGTATGGTTTCGGGGCGATTTTCGGCAAAATTACGGTCATAGAGCCGATTAAAATCTCCCGAAGTATCAGCGATAGGGTAGACTATCCCCCTATCAGATTGTCGTGTTTCGGTATCATTTCGGTGTCAGTTCGCCAGTTCTCCCCGGTGTCGTTCCTCCCCTGAATCTCACAGCGGCGTATCGCTCCCTTTGGTACGCTCGTTTCGGTCAGGGTTCCTCCACATCCCTGCCAAAAGTCATGGCGCTACATCGCCGGGGAAGCATATCCCACACAGGCTGGTCATTCGATTGGAATAATCCATCGATGAACTACCTGTATCATAGAACATTTTTGTGCCCTGTGCCGTATGTCCACAAAGTAGGAATTAGGGGTAAAAATCAGAAATTTCCACGATTGCGGAAAGTGTGATATAATCCAGATAAGCGGCAGCAATGAAACCATTGGAAAGGAGCGTGCGCCCATGAAAGGAGCAACAAGCATACAGGAACGCCTTTGGGAACTCCGCAAGGACAAAGGCTTAAATCTGGAAGAACTATCAAAGCTGACAGGCATTTCCAAATCAGCTCTTGGAAGTTATGAAAAAGAGGATTTTAAGGAAATCAATCATGGCAACCTTATCACGCTGGCAGACTTCTATGGGGTCTCTGTTGATTATCTACTGTGCCGGACAGAGAACAGGGAGCAGATCAACACACCATTGACGGAGCTGCATTTGAATGATGAGATGGTGGCACTGCTGAAAAGCGGTCGGATTAACAACCGTCTGCTCTGTGAGCTTGCTACACATAAAGATTTTATCAAGTTTCTTGCAGACATTGAGATTTATGTGGACGGGATTGCTACCATGCAGATTCAAAACCTCAATGCACTTGTCGATACCGTCCGGCATGAAATCATTGAACGGTATCGCCCAGGCGAAGATGACCCGCATTTGAAAGTGCTGCAAGCCGCCCATATCAGTGATGATGAGTATTTCAGTCACATGGTTCTGGATGACCTCAACCTGATTATCCGGGATATTCGGGAAGCCCACAAAAAGGACAGTGAGAGTGCGCCCCAGACCACCGTTGCCGATGAATTGAAAGAAAATCTCGAAGCAGTCGAAAATTTCAAGGGCAGCCGGGATGAAAAGCTGGTTGTCCTTTACTGCAAGCAGCTCGGTATCAACTATAAAAATCTGTCAGACGAAGAATTTCGCTGGCTGATTCGGATTCTCAAAAAATCAAAGAAAATGGGAACGCCTATCAGCCAGAGGAAAAAACGGTAAAAAAAACCGCTGTTGCATGGTTGGGGTGCCTTCCATGTAGCAGCGGTTCTTGCTGTGGTTATTATTTCATTCGTTTTCTTAATATCCGGCGATAATTTGTTTCTCCCTTTGGTGCGTCCTGTATAATTTCCAACACACCATCTTCAAGCATTTTATCAATGCGATTAGAAATCCATACATCACTAATTCCAAGTTGATATTTTCCTAAAACATTACCTATAACAATAGCCATTTTGAATTGCTCTGGCTGTTCCGCAATTTCACGAAGAATGAAACTATCATATATATCTTCTGAAACACTTTGCAATTTACCATTTAGCATTGCACGCAAAGGTGCATTTTCATTTTGAAGTTGATTCCATTTCATAGCACAAGCTGAAAGAAATACAGGCTTAGCTTTTTCTTGTAGAGTTATATATTTTCCCCATTCGCCAGGAGAAACCTCACCCCATGCTATTTTGGATATCATAGTATTTTCTTTTCCATATTCCCAGGCAGGTAACTTAACCAAATAAATTGTTGTCTGACAGTTTAATGGTCGAAGTTGTTTCATAAGCCAGTACATACCGCAAAGTTCATCCGGATTATAGCTATACCAAATACGAACTTCTTCCCCAGCTACATATCGTTCAATAACCGAAGACAATGTAGTTTTAATTTTCTGTATTTTTTCTTCAACCTGATAGTCTAAATCCTCTACAAACCAGACAGACAGCATTTTCTTGAGAACATTTTTCCGCTGTTCGCCAATTCCATTATCAGAAATATCTCCCACACTAAGAGCCATATCAAAACAATAAACATCACTGCTCTTGCCTCCCAATGGAATAGCATTCTCCCAAGCAATATGTTCTTGTTCCTGTGCTTGAATTTGTGCTTCTTTCATTTCATCTGAAGATGGAACACTCCCATCTTCGTGCCTCATAAAGACCGAAACTGCACTTCCTCTATACTTTCCCTTACCGTAAGTTTGGGCAATTTTCAAACTTCCACAGGCACTTTCACCAAATACAATTTCAATCATCTTATATACCTCCGATTTAATTACTCCCGTATGAATAAATTATATCATGCAAAACAATTTCTTCTGCCCGGTTGTGAATGTTATTACAACGCTGCACCCATTCCATTTGTTGAGTTCGCTTCAATTCCTCTGTCACGCCCTCGGTGGCTTTCATCTGCTCCATGATAGTGTCTAACCGTTCCTGTGCCTGTTCGTTCAGGTCTGCAAGATATGTCCACAATTCTCCGGTCAGTATCAATGTATTCAATCTGGCTGGGTGGACTTCCCTTAAATATTCCCGGTGCATCCGTCCGTACTTTCCGATAGGGCGGTGTTCCTCCGGCAGTTTCAAGTCCGGGATGTAGTAATCTCCGACAAGGATATAATCAATTCCGTTTTCCGTTATTCTTGGTTTCAATTCTCTCATGTTCCTTACCTCCTGTGGAAGCAGGCTCGTCTGGTACTAACTCAATCACATCGGTAATCTCACAATTCAGCGTTTCGCAGATACGGGCTAATGTATCCATGCTGATGTGCTTTCCCTCTTTGCTCATGTTGGCAATCATATTTGTTGTCATACCAGCAGCAAGCCTTAAATCCTCTTTCCTCATATCACGCTCTAACAGTGTGTGCCAGAGTGGTTTATAGCTGATGTGCATATTGTTTTCCTGCCTTTCTATCCATACCACCGGGGCGGCTGCCCCGGCAGGAACTTTTCTCTTATTATAGCACCAATCTTGTGAAATCACAATTTATTCTTGTATCCTGCCGCTGATACCGTCTGGATTGGCTTTCCCTTTCTTTTTGTTCCCTTTAATTAGCCATGAACTGCTTCATTACTATTGCAATGGCTTAATGCAGATGGAACCGCTGATTCAATCACCTGTTCTTTTAGAGCTTGTGGATGCGATTTCTTATGCAAACCGGGTGGTTGCTCTGGGGTATAATCACTCCGCTTTTTCCGCCCGGCAATTTGCCTTCCGCTTGAACAAATTCGGGGTAGACTGCCATTCTCTGGAGGATTCCACACTGATTGCAAGCTATGAGCGGATTTTGAAGCAGGGAGATGTGGCGGTTATTTTTTCCATCAGCGGGAGAAGCGCTTTCCAGGCTTCGGTGAATGAATACCGGCGAAACCGTGTCAAGGTGATTCTCATTACCATGACGCAGGATTGTGAATTGGCCAAGAGTGTTGACATCGTGGTTGTACTGCCCCATCTGAGCAATGTGTCTTATGTACATCCGCTGGATGATGCAATTACCTTTTATATGTTTATTGAAATGGTGGTGGAAAGGCTGAATGGGAAGCTGAATGAGCTGGCTACAGGTTGAATCCTTTTTCGGCATATGAATATCATAATCCGTCTTGCGGGGCATCTGCGGGCAGAAGAAAAATAAGGGACTTCCGCAATAGTCCCTTATTTTTGTTAATGAATTTGTAATCCTTCCTTACAGAACCTTTTCTGTTCCATAAAATTGAAAGTGAATTCTTGGTTATTCCATTGGCAGACAGCTTCTTTGTGCTTTTATTGTCCGCAAAATATCTTTAATTGTGATACCCTATCCTCTGAATATGCTTATGATGAAGCCCTGTGATCCAGTCTACGTCATCCGTATACCAGCTCATAATCTCCAGCATCCTGGTCTCCCAGGCGATGGTATTCTGGCGGCTCTCCTCTGTCTCCTCAGTCTCCATGGTTACATCAATCTCATCATAGCCGAAAATATAGTCTCCAGCATTCCAGATAGAGAAGTTGCTGTCCGGTCCCTGGGTGATTTTCCCGTTTCTCGCCTCCACCAGTCCGTCATGGCGAAGCTTGTACTCCTCCTGCATTCCCGGCTTTAATTTGGTTACAAAAACCCTGTGACGTATGAGCTCCTTATTTTCCCGGACTACGCCAAAGTCCTCATACATCAGACGCATGGGCTCTCCCGGAGTGGAAATCCAGGAAAAGGTGTCTCCCATAATTGCCTCCAGTTTGTGGAAGTCCTCCCAGTCCTGCTCCGATATCGTCACACCCTCCGGCGTCTCACAGTAGCCAAATACCTTGTCCTCAATATTCCAGAGGCTGAAATTCCGGATACCGATTCGATCTAAAATCTTAACCAGTGGCTTCCATGCCTCTCCCAGCTTCTGCCTGTAAGCATTGAAACAGCCAGGCTGAATCCGCATTGCAACCGCATGTCTTTCCATAATGATACCCTCCTGTTTATTGTTCTGTGAATCACGAACAGCGATTATAAGCTTTCTTCCTTCTGTCTCTTGACAACTTCTTTTTCTCCAAGCTCATCGAAAGCATCCATTACTTCCTTGCCTGTAATTCTTTCATAAGCTTCTGTTACTCCATTTCTTACTGCCCATTTAATGACGAAATACAAAGCGATCAAAATAATGATTGCGGTTCCGCCACTTATTCCCAATTCTTCCCACATAATTCAATTCCTTCCTCCAGGACTTATATGCTTCCATTCCACTACATCATCACATTCACCAGCTTCGGCCTGCAGCCCATATCCTTGAGCTTGTCGAAAATCCGGTTTTTGTGCTCAGTTCCAAATGCCTCCACAGTAATCCGAAGCTCCACGCCCACATTTCGGTTGGTGCTGACAAACTGGTTGTGATCCAGCTTGATGACATTTGCCTGTTCCTTTGCAATCAGCTCGGCGATCCGCACCAGCTCGCCCGGCTTGTCCGGAAGCAGTACGGACACGGTAAAGATTCGATCCCTCTGGCGCAGGCCGAACTGTACCACCGAGGACATGGTGATAATATCCATATTTCCGCCGCTTAGGATGGATACAATCTTCTTGTTCTTCACATCCAGATGGTTCAGGGCCGCCACAGTCAGAAGGCCGGAATTTTCCACTACCATCTTGTGATTCTCTACCACGTCCAGGAAAGCCACAATCAGCTCGTCGTCGGATACGGTGATGATATCGTCCAGGTTCTTCTGGATATAGGGGAAAATCTTCTCTCCCGGCGTCTTTACGGCCGTACCGTCGGCAATGGTATTTACACTGGGAAGGGTTGTCACCTTTCCGTTTTTCAGGGAAACCTGCATACAGTTTGCGCCGGCCGGCTCCACACCGATGACTTTGATGTTGGGATTCAGCATTTTGGCCAGGGTGGAAACGCCTGTGCAGAGTCCGCCGCCTCCGATGGGAACGAGGATATAATCTACCAGAGGCAGCTCCTTTACAATCTCCATCGCGATGGTTCCCTGTCCGGTGGCTACGGCCGGGTCATCAAAGGGATGAATAAAGGTGTAGCCCTCTTTTTCCGCCAGTTCATAGGCATGGGCGCAGGCTTCGTCGTATACGTCTCCGTAGAGCACCACTTCCGCTCCGTAGCTCTTGGTGCGCTCTACCTTCATAAGCGGTGTTGTGGTGGGCATTACGATCACGGCCTTTACGCCGAAAGCCTTGGCCGCATAAGCCACGCCCTGAGCGTGATTTCCGGCGGAAGCCGTAATAAGCCCTCTCTCCCGCTCTTCCTCGGTCAGCGTGCTTATCTTGTAATAAGCTCCGCGAATCTTGTAGGCTCCCGTAAGCTGCATGTTTTCCGGCTTCAGATAAACCTTGTTTCCTGTCTGATTGCTGAAATACGCGCTGTACAGAAGCTTTGTCTCGATTGCTACCTGTTTTACCACCTCTGAGGCTTCTTCAAATTTTTCTAGTGTCAGCATTGGTCTGTTACTCCTTTTCTTTGTCTCTCTATCCTAAATTATAATGGAAAGCTTATCTGTTTTCTCTTATCACACGGCAGGGATTTCCGTATGCCACGGTGTTGTCCTGGATGTCCTTTGTAACAACGCTTCCCGCTCCAATCACCACGTTATCCCCGATGGTAACGCCCGGCAAAAGAATCGCTCCGCCTCCAATCCAGACGTTATCCCCTATGATCACCGGGGCTGTCTGGGTTTTGCAGAATGCAAAGGAGCCGTCCTCCCTGGGAGCGCCGAAACGATCGGAAGCGTTCGTGGGATGAAAGGCCGTATATATCTGCACATTCGGTGCAATCAGTGCATTGTCTCCAATACGGATAATGTTATCGTCTAAAAATGTACAGTTCATATTTACTTCGCAATTATTGCCAAAATAAATATTGTTGCCATAGTCAACAAAAAACGGCGGGGTTATCCAGAGGTTTCTGCCCGTTTCTCCCAGTAATTCGCTTAAGATCCTATCTTTTTCTTTCCTGTCTGCGGAATTGACATTGTTGTAAGCTCTCACCAAATCCTTGGCTTTGTGCCACTGTTTCAATAATTCCGCATCACCGCAGTCGTAAAGCTGTCCTGCCAGCATTTTTTCTCTTTCTGTCATATTTGTCTCCATCACCGAATTAGGGGATCTGATTCGCCGCATTTCCTGTACTTTCCAAATGCTTTTTCCTCATCCAGGTGCACATCTTTTAAGAAGACAGGGAACCATACTGCAAAGGCGGCTATCGCCATGTATTTCGAAACAAAATAAGACAGCAAGGCTCCGATTCCCATGATAACAGACCATAGGAAAAATGCATTTCTGTGATCCTGGCTCATCCTCTCCTTATCATACAAGGCTCTCTCCTGCTTGGGAAGTGTGTTGAAACCGCTGATAAGGATTGCCGCTTTTCCTTTTAGCACTGTGAAAATCAGTGCGGCCAGGAGAAACAGCAGGCAGGAAACAGTACATGCAAAAGCTCCTTTGTTCAAAACTGCACCTCCTTTATTTCCCCTTTCTTCACCCACTATATCTATTCTGACATATCAGATTCTTTTTTTCAATAGCCTGGAATTTTAAATGATTTTATACACTCCCGCCACCCAGCCGTGCAATAATGGCCTGCCGGTACTCTGCATGATGGGACATGCCGCCGCCCAGTCCGCCAAGCTTCGGAAGCAGAAGTTTGAAATAGCTTCCGTTTTTCATGGTAATGTGGCATTTTACGGAACCCATCCATCCCTTTTTTATCTCGCACTTTTGAATGTCCGTCAGAGGATAGCATGTTCCGATGTCGTCAAAGGGCAACTCTGATGTAAGCTCCTGTATATCCTCTTCACGCACCATCAGATCATCCTTAAATTGATAGAGATAGCTGTGCCTTTCACACCCCACGATGACGAAAGAGGACTGAGTAATGCCAAAATAAATATCATACGTGGAGTATTTTCTCTTCTTCAGTGCAACCGTCCCGCCGTTTTCATCCGGAATCAGACTGTCTTCCGTGCAGATACACTTTCCAAATACGCCTGTCACCATGGTCTCTTTTGCAATTGCATGTATGCCTGCCAGCAATTCCTCCCCGGCAGGTATGTATTCCTCCAGAGTCTCCCTCATGTTTGCTTCATTAAAAATATCTGCCATATCCAATGCTCCTATTGATCTCTCTTGGCTTTCATCCATGTTTTTTATGCGAAATAAAAACAGGCAAAAGATTTCCAAATGCCAATATCAGAAAAAATATCCCCGTCATAACGACAATTTTTGAGACGGTAACAATCCTGTCACCCACCAATTCCCCGTTCCTGTACGCATTCAGCAGGTAAATAAAAATTCCGAAGCACACCAACGCAGTACATAAACAGGCGAGAAATAAAATAATAATGAGTCTTTTTACTTTTCTGCGTTCTTCATCCATTTCAATCCATCCTTTGAAACACAACCGTCTGCTCTTTCATGGATATTTTTCCAACCTGCCAGCCATATTCCATAAGCTCCTTTTTATATTTCAAAAAGGAATGATCGATTGGGATTCCGGAGATTTGCTCTATCTCCTCAAAGGTGAGCTTAAAGGTATTGCTTTCGTTATTCC
Organism: bacterium 1XD21-13; assembly: GCA_009917555.1. GTDB lineage: Bacteria > Bacillota > Clostridia > Lachnospirales > Lachnospiraceae > Laedolimicola. Next base: position 12,209 of record QZDX01000016.1, read on the forward strand.
GCACATGTTCCCATAAGGCATTGTATTTACTCACGTTCCTCTGCTCCTTTACATTGTTTTACAAGTGTTCCATCCGTTTTTTCATTTCATGGAAAAACCTTTCCTTATCCATGACCGCTATCATCGTACTGGCCTTATTCCGGCACCTTATTTCAATCCGATCCAGAGATGCGGCTAGAGAGGACAGGGGATTGTTCGTTGCCGTAAGAGCCGTTATCTCACTGTAAGGAATCCGCCTCCATAGGAAGCCAAAGACAATCAGCAGTGATTCCTCTTCAAGCTCCACAAAATTGTGAATTGCAATGGAAACACAAAAAACTTCCATAAAAACAAATATTGCCAGATTCATGAGCAACGCAGCAACATTTGGGTCTATAAAAGCACTGACAATGATAAGCGGTATCTGCAAACCTGCAACGCCTATCATAATTGCATAAAACCACCAGGACACCTTTCCCCTGAACCTCATCGTCAACCTCTTTCTAGAAAATCACAAAATACATGAATAAAATACACAGTCAAAAGTACAAGCCAGATCTTCCCACAGCAGTCGCATCATGAATCCTCTAACAACTCATGCTCGCCAAAATGTGCCTGCCCCTGTGCAATATCCTGAGCAATTCTTTCCAAATAACGTATATTATTCTCGGAATAAAACGGATCAACACTGACCTCAAAGGGAATCCGCCTTTCTCTGCTGACTTTCTTTGCAAATATTGTAAAAGCTGTCGTCATAGACATCCCCAACTCAGAACAAGCCTGTTCCATGCTCTTTTTCAGTTCGGCATCCATACGGAAATTTATATTTACTGCTTGTGCCATATTTTACACCCCTTTCTTTTTACATCATAAGCAAAAATAATGAAAAAATCAGTATTTTCCATTACTCCATATTACTTTCATAACCCAAACTGTCAATAATAATCCTCTTACATTTCGGACAGCAATCACTCTCAACACAATTTTGAGATTTCATTGGAAGCTTAAGGCGAAGTGCATATTTCTCCTTACTATTTGGAAGCTTATTGGGAGATAAAAAAGACTTATCTTTTTGAGTACTCCAAATAGCCACATCACAGTACAAATACCCCCGCAGCATCTCCACATCACAAAACGGACATTTCATATTCACACCTCACAACAAACCAAAATACCAAACTCACACCACAGCAAAAAACCATCAATCTCCCCAAAGTCAGGGGCTGCTGCAAAATAAGGCGGCGGACTTTTCCAATATCCAGTGTCCGGCTGTTCGCATACACCCTGTCTGAAATTGGCGAACTAAAGCCCAAAACACTCAATCATATAAAACATATAAAGCGTTAGTCCGACAAGGGCAGACAGGGTGTATGCGAACCGTCCGAACACAGGATATGGAAATGGCTGCCGCCTTATTTTGCAGCAGCCCCGTCCGTCCTCATTGCATTCCCCCTACCCTTGATGAAAAAGCGCATTCACAAACTCATCCGCCTTAAACTTCTGCAAATCATCAATACTCTCCCCAACACCCACATACTTCACCGGAATCCCCATCTCCGACTGAATCGCCACCGCAATTCCGCCCTTAGCCGTACCGTCCAGCTTTGTGAGAATAATCCCCGTAATATCCACCACACTCTTAAACTGCCTGGCCTGCTCCAAAGCATTCTGCCCCGTAGTTCCATCCAGCACCACCAGAGTCTCCCGATAAGCATCCGGATACTCCCTGTCAATAATCCGATTAATTTTCCGCAGCTCCTCCATCAGATTCTTCTTATTGTGAAGCCGCCCGGCCGTATCACAGAGTAGCACATCCGCCTTCCTTGCCTTGGCCGCACAAACCGCATCATAAACCACAGAGGCAGGATCCGCCCCCTCACAGCCACTGATAATATCCACCCCGGCTCTGGAAGCCCACTCCGTCAGCTGCTCTCCTGCCGCTGCCCGGAAGGTATCCGCCGCCGCCAGAATCACCTTTTTCCCCTGATCCTTAAGCTTCCCTGCCAGCTTACCCACAGAGGTAGTCTTACCCACTCCGTTGACACCGATGACCAGAACCACAGATTTCTCCTCCTCGAACCGGTAGGCAACCTCGCCCACCTCCATCTGCTCCCGGATACTGGCAATCAAAAGATCCTTACACTGGGACGGCTCCTTCAGCTTCTGCTCCTTTACCTTTGCCTTCAAATCCTGGATAATGGCATTGGTCGCATTGATCCCAATATCCCCCAGGATCAAGGTCTCTTCAATCTCCTCATAAAATTCATCATCAATGGCCGAAAAGCCGCTGAAAATATTGTCCATACCGGCCACAATGTTTGCCCGTGTCTTAGCCAGTCCCGATACCAATCTTCCAAAAAATCCCTTCTTTTCCTCCGGCACCTTTATACCCTCCTTTTATTCCAGTTCCGCAATACGCTTTTCGTATATCCGCTTCCCGTTTTGCACTCCTCAAGCAATCCACGGATTTAAGTCAAATCTTCTTCAATCAGATTCACGGAAACCAGAGCCGACACGCCCTTCTCCTGCATGGTAATTCCATACAGCCGGTCCGCGGCCTCCATCGTTCCCTTCCTATGAGTAATAATAATAAACTGTGTATTTTTTGTCAACTTGTGAAGATATTTTGAGAAGCGCCCCACATTGGAATCATCCAGGGCCGCCTCAATCTCGTCCAGCAAACAGAAAGGCGAGGGCTTCAGGTTCTGAATGGCAAACAAAAGCGAAATCGCCGTCAACGCCTTCTCCCCGCCGGAAAGCTGCATCATATTCTGCAGCTTCTTTCCCGGAGGCTGGGCAATAATGCGGATGCCTGCCTCCAGAATATCCTCCTCCTCATTAAGCTCCAAGGTTCCCTTGCCGCCTCCGAAGAGCTCCTTAAATGCCTTGTCAAATTCCACCCGGATCCGCTCAAACTGCTCCCGAAACTGCCTGCGCATACCGGAATCCAGCTCCTTGATAATGCCAAGAAGCGTCTCCTCCGCCTTCACCAGATCGTTGCGTTGGTTATTCATAAAGGTATAGCGCTCAGAAAGATTCTTAAAGTCCTCAATGGCATTTACATTCACATCTCCAAGCCGTCGGATCTCATCCTTCAGAGAGGAAATCTGCTTCTTCAAATCCCCCGGCTCTACATAAGTCTCATCCCGAAGGGGAAGGGCCGAATTGTAGGTAAGCTCGTACTCCTCCCACATATAATTGGCCTGGGCCTCCCCGCTTTCCTCCAGACGCTCCCTCTGGCTATTGAGTCGAAATGCCTCCCTATCCAGACGGCTTCGGTGCTCGGAAAGCTCCTCCCGTTTGGCAAAAAACTCCTTCTGACCGCCAAGAAGGGCATCCCGCTTCTCTGTCAGCGCAGCGGTTCTCTCCTCCAGGGTCCGGCTCCTTAGGTTCAACTGCTCAATCTGCCCGGTGAGGGCCAAAATCCCCTCCTCCTTGGCCTTAATATCATGGCTTCCCTGTACCACTCCGGCCTTGAGTTCCTCCTCCTCCATGCGGAAGCGCTCCAGCTCCCGGTCGATACGGGCCACATTCTCATTGACAAATTCCGCCTTCTGGGTAATGGCGGCAACCTCCAGATGAATGCTCTCGCACTCCTTTACACTGCTTTCTTCCTGACCCCGAATCTCCTCAAGCTCTCTCTGAGCCTCCAGAGTATCCGCCTCATGGGCCTTCTCCTCATCCTCAGAAGCCTTAAGCTCCCGGCCGATAGCCTCCCGGCTCTCGCCGATATCCTTAAGCTGCTCCTCCAATTGTCCAAGTTCTGCATTAAGCCCCTCATAGCCGGACACCAGCTCCTCAAGCTTCGCCTTCGCCTGGTCCGCATTCAGCGCCACCGTATTTTGAAGGAGATACTGCTCCTGAAGCCGGGCATTTAAAGCCTCTGCCTCCTGCCGAAGGGTCCGACGGCGATCCTTGACCTCCTCGATCCGCAGACGGGCGGCGTTCATCTCCTCCTCCAGACGCTTTACATTTTCCTCCAGTTCCTCAAGTTCCCGACGCCGTCCCAGAAGATTGCTGGAATTGCGGAAAGCACCTCCTGTCATGGAGCCTCCCGGACTTAAGTATTCACCCTCCAGGGTTACAATATGTAGGGAATGGCTGTATTTCCGGGCAATGAGAATGGCCGCGTCAATGTCACGGACCACCAGAACACGGCCCAGCAGATATTGAACCACACCCTCATATTTTTTTTCTGCCTTAACAAGTGTACTTGCAAGCCCCAGGGCCCCAGGCTCCGACAAAGCTTCCTTTTTGGGAAAATTGTCACGGCCTCCTACGCTGGTCAGAGGAAGAAAAGTAGCACGTCCCAGCTTATTCTTTTTCAGATAGCCGATAAGCTCCTTGGCTGTAGCCTCGTTGTCTGTGACAATGTTCTGAATATTGCCTCCCAGGGCGGTCTCTATGGCGGTCTCGTACTTCTGCTCGACCTTGATGATATCCGCCACGACACCTAGAATTCCCGGCGTACGCTCTCTTTGCTCCATCACCTTGCGGATGCTGTTGCCATAGCCATCATAGCGCTCTGCCAGGTTCCGCAGGGATTCAAGCTTGGAGGATTCCCTGTGAAATGCGGTCTGTCCAATCTCAAGCTGCTCATTGAACCTTCCCAGGGTCCGGCGGCAGCTCTCTGCCTCCTCCTCCTTCTCTCTCTGGGCCGCTGTAAGCTCCAAGATTCCCGCCTCTATCTCTTCCAGTTTTTTCCTGTATCCCTCATAGAGATCCTTCTGCTCCGCCTCACCGCTTCGGGCCTCTAAAAGCTTCTTGTTGAGCTCCGCCCTGCGTATCTGGGCCTGCTCCTGCATGGCATCATATCTCTGCAGTCTTCCCTTGGTAGAGGCCCGCTCATTCAAAAGGCCGATAATGGCATTTTTCCGCTGCTCTACCCGGCTGTTCAGCGCCTCCACCTTCCTGCGTATGCCGTTTAACCGCTCCGAAGCTTCCCTGGAACGACCAGAAATCTCCTTAAGCTGTGCGTCCAGCTGCTTCTGCTCTTCCGTCAGCTTTTTCCTTGCTTCCTTTTTCTCCAATACATCTGTGCCAATGGCCGCCAGACGTCCCTGAAGATGCTCGTCATTAGCCCGGACCGAATTGATCTGCTCCTTCAAAAGCTCAATCTGTCCGGTAAGCTGCTGGCGGCTCATACCAGCCTGGGAAAAGGATTCCTTGGTCTGATCCAAATCCGTATTGAGCTGATCAAGCTCCTCCTCTATCTTGGCATGCTCCAGCTTAATACTCTCATAAGCCCTGGTGGTCTCCTCCAGCTCTTCCTTTACGGTGTTTGACTTCTTCTCCACCTCTAAAAGCTGCTCCTCCAGACGGGCGGTCTCCAAAAGAAACATATTCACATCGTAGATCTTTAATGTCTCTTTTTTCTTCAGATAAATCTTTGCTGTCTCCGACTGGCGCTCCAGGGGGCCTAGCTGCTTTTCCAGCTCCGAGAGTATGTCGTTGATGCGTAAAATGTTCTGCTTCTCATCCTCCAGCTTTTTCTGAGCCGTATTCTTCCGCCGCTTAAACTTTACAATGCCCGTAGCCTCGTCAAACAGCTCCCTGGATTCCTCCGGCTTGGAACTTAAGATCCGATCAATCTGGCCCTGTCCGATGATGGAATAGCCCTCTTTTCCGATTCCTGTGTCGTAAAACAGCTCATTGATATCCTTAAGCCTGCAGGCAGTCCCATTGATCAGGTACTCGCTCTCACCGGACCGGTACAGGCGCCGGGACACCGTCACCTCCTCGTAATCGATGGCAAGCTGGTGATCCCCATTGTCCAGAGTGATAGCCACATATGCGTAGCTTAAGGGCCGACGGCTCTCCGTACCGGAAAAAATCACATCCTGCATGCTCCCACCCCGAAGCTGCTTCACTCTCTGCTCTCCCAGAACCCAGCGCACCGCGTCCGCCACGTTGCTCTTGCCGCTGCCATTTGGCCCCACAATGCCCGTAATTCCGTTATGAAAATCAAAAACAATCTTATTTGCAAAGGACTTAAAGCCCTGCACCTCGATACTTTTTAAATACATACTCTGCTCCGTTAGTACTTTATTCCGTCTGTCATACTTACTTCGTATTTGAATGCTCTCTTACTTTATGCCGCTCAATCAGCGCCCGGTAAGCCGCCTCTTGTTCCGCAGCCTTCTTTGTCCGGCCGCTTCCCATTCCAATCATCTGATCTCCCAGACAGGCATGAACCGTAAACCGCTTATTGTGGTCCGGCCCCTCCTCCCCAATAAGCTCATAGTGAAGAAGCTCTGTGGTCTCCCCCTGGATCTCCTCCTGAAGGATAGTCTTGCTATCAAAAAAGAGTTTCTTATGCTCAATATCATTTAAAATAAATCCATGCACAAATTCTTTCGCACTAGCAAAACCACCGTCCAGATAAATGGCCCCCAAAAGAGCCTCCATAGCATCGGAGGTAATGGAATCTCGTTCCCTTCCCCCAGTCAGGTCCTCTCCCTTTCCAAGAAGCAGAAAGGCACCAAGCCCCAACTCCCTGGCGCACAGAGCCAAGGTCTGCTCACACACAATGCTTGCCCTGGTGCGGGTCGCCTCCCCCTCCGGCATCGTCGGATAGGCCGTGTACAAAAACTCACTGGTAATCAGCTCCAGCACCGCGTCCCCCAAAAATTCCAGTCGTTCATTGCTAAAAAGCCTGTCCATATGCCGCTCATTGGCAAAGGAGCTGTGGCACATGGCCTGCTTAAGAAGCCTTGGCTCCTTAAAATGATATCCTATTTTCTCCTCTAGTCTCTCAAGCTTCATTCATACCTCCCATAAATCCTTCCAGCCTCACACTTACTTCCTGTCTGCCGGTTAGCCCTCCTGTTTTCCGGCTGCCGCCCCTTACATGGAAGAGGCTGCCACAAAGAAACCATCGGCCCTTCCGGTGGTCATGCCCTGTGGCAGCCATTCCTCTATCAACCTGGTGCACTTCAATTCTGACATACTCTCAAGGCCCGCACACCAGCTATTTTCCATACATATCTGCTGTCGAAGCAAAATCCGAACGAACTAAGCAGTTATCTTTTTAATCTGCTCAACGGCGTCCCCTACGGAAACGATCTTCTCTGCCTCTTCCTGAGGAATCTCAATATCAAATTCCTCCTCAAGTCCCATGATAATCTGATACACGTCCAAAGAGTCTGCTCCCAGATCGTCCGTAAATGTCGTGTCCATAGTAATTTCTTCTTCATCCACATTCAGAACATCTGCAATGATTCCTTTCAGTTTCTCAAATTCCATACGTCTTATCCTTCCTCTCTTATAATATTCTCTCTGATCTTATCATTAATCTGCTGCTCCTTAAAGGTGACACACTGGATAATGGAATTTTTTACTTCCTGTGCTTTGGAGCTTCCGTGTGTCTTCACAACAAGACCATTCAAACCCAACAGCGGCGCACCGCCATACTGTGACGCATCAAAGGACTTCAAGGTCTCCTTCAATGCCGGCTTTACCAGAAGCGCCCCGATCTTGCTGCGCAGACTGGTCATCATGCCTTCTTTAATCTTCCCAATGAGGACGGAACCCATTCCCTCATAGAGCTTTAAAATTACATTTCCAACAAATGCCTCGCAGACAATCACATCCGCAGTCCCCGCCGGAATATCTCTTGCCTCAATGCTTCCGATAAAATTGATATCCTTACACTCCTTTAAGAGAGGAAAGGTCTCCTTTACCAGGGCGTTGCCCTTCTCCTCCTCAGCACCGATATTCACAATGGCAACTCTGGGCTTCTTCACACCCACCACATGCTCCATATAGATGGAGCCCATCTTGGCAAACTGTACCAGATGAGAGGATCGTGCATCCACATTGGCCCCGCAGTCGATAAGCAGAGATACGCCGTTCTTTGTGGGAATGAGAGGTGCCAGAGGCGGACGCTCCACACCCTTGATACGTCCCACCAGAAGCTGTCCTCCTGCCAGAACCGCGCCGGAGCTTCCGGCGGATACAAAGGCGTCTGCCTTGCCCTCCTTTACCATCTTAAGGGCTACCACAATGGAGGAATCCTTCTTCTTCCGAATGGCAAGAACCGGCGGCTCCGCCATTTCGATCACCTCTGTGGCATTTACAACCTCAATCTGTTCTTCTTTATAGGAATAATCCTTCAGCTTATCTTTTACCAATTCTTCTTTTCCAACGAGAAATACCTTGATGTCCTCCCGTAATCCTACGGCCTCCACAACGCCCTTAATAATCTCGTCAGGTGCGTTGTCTCCGCCCATTGCGTCCACCGCAACGCGAACCATTTCCTGCATATGTCCTCCATTCCAATATCTGTATCCTTTGCACGGGCCCTATGGGATCCTTTATCATCATACTAAATATTAATGGAGAAATCAACCTAATATTTTCCCAGTTTTCTTTTGATAAGGAAAGGAAAAGGCTGTCCCTCAGCGGGCAACAGCCTTTTTACATTCATAGAAGAGCCAGCAGGCAGGCCTGCTTCTCTTAGTTCATCGATCTCAAACGGAATTTCTTTGTCTGCTCCTGCAGGAAGCGCACCTGCTCGAACAGCTCGTTGCTCACTGCCGCCGATTCCTCGCTGCTTGCGGAGTTGGTCTGGACAACGGAAGAAATCTGGCTGATGCCGTCGGTTACCTGGGAAATGGAATCTGCCTCCCGCTCCACTGCCTTCGCAATGTCTCCGATGGCTCCGCTGGACTGCATCACAAGCTCCAAGGTCTTGCTCAGCGTCTCGGATACCTCTCCCACGATCCGGCTTCCCCGCTCCACTGCCTGGACGGAATTCTCAATCAGCTCCTTGGTGGCCTTTGCCGCCTGATCGGACTGGGTGGCAAGGCTGCGCACCTCGCTGGATACCACTGCAAAGCCCTTTCCAGCCGTTCCTGCTCTGGCAGCCTCTACTGCCGCGTTCAGAGCCAGGATATTTGTCTGGAAGGCGATATTTTCAATGGTGGCAATGATCTTACCGATCTCCTGGGAGGCTGTGGAGATATCCCGCATGGCAGCTACCATCTCCTCCATCTGCTGGCTGCTTAAGGTTACCTGCTCTCCTGTGAGGCGGGCATCCTCCTGGGCGCTTAAAGCCGCCTTTACATTCTGCGAAGCACTCTTGGAAAGCTCATCCAGAGTTGCATAGAGCTCCTCCACCGCGCTTGCCTGCTCCGTAGCTCCCTGGGCCAAAGCCTGGGCTCCGCTGGACAGCTGGGCTGCGCCTCCTGACACCTTCTGCTGGGCTCCGTTGATATTGGCAAGGGCCGAGGACATGGTCCTTGTAAAACTAGTAAGGGATTCCTCGATGGAACGGAAATCTCCAATATAAGGCTCGGAAACCTGAACATCAAAATTCCCAGAGGAGAGCTGTCCCATCATCCGGTTGATATCATTTACATAGCTCCCAATCTTCCCAAGAGAGCCCTCCAGGGTCTCTGCCAGCTCCCCAAGCTCATCCTTGGAATGATAGTTAAGCTCCAGCTCCAGATATCCCTCCTGAAGAGGCTTGCTCTTGTTGGTAATCATAATCAGAGGCTTCACGATCTTGCCCAGCACGTAGAGCACTAAGCTAATGAGGGCAATCAAGGAAAGGGAAAGCCCTACAATGGAGGTGCCATGCATCATCACAAGGGTTTTTGCCATCTCATCCTTGCTCTCCTCATTCAAGGCGGTTCCCCGCTCCACAACCTTTTCCAAAAGCCCTACCAGGGTGGTGAGATTGGACTGGATGGTTTCCTGATAATAAGCCTGTGCCTGCTCGGGATCGGTCTTCAGCTGTTCCAGTACCTGGGTGGCTGATTCGTGAAGAGTTTTATGCAAAGGCTCCATCTGTGAGCGCAGAGAAAGGATCTCTGAATCTGTCGTTCCCTCCTCGCCGTAGAGCCACTGGCCCAGAACACAGGTGGTGGGATCGATGCTTCCCGTAAATTCCGTTCCTGCATACAGTGCATTACTCAGATTGCTGGACCATTTATAATGGGCTGCCTCTGCTCTCTGTGCCCTGTCAAGCAGAGAATTCGCCTGGATGCTCTCTGTCTGGGTGTGTTCCACGCGTATGATATTCACGGTCATCATCACACTGAACAGCAGCACGGCGAAAAGAGCAACCGCTACCCGGATTCCTACCATCTTCTTGATGCTTTTGCGCATATGTATGTACCTTCCTTTTTCTTTTCTTTCTGATAAGCTCTGCAAAAATAATACCCCAAAAATGAACAACTATATCCAGCAGCTCCTACCAAATATATACATGAATACAGTGTAACATAGAATTAAATCCTTTTTCAAGATGTTCTTCTTGTATTTACCGGAAATCTACTGGAAATTTATTGGAATCTGTTTTTCTTCACAGAATATTCTTTCTCGGATGACCGGATACCCTAAGAAAGAAGGCTTCCCGGCCAGACCGGAAAGCCTTCTTGTATCCAAAAGGAATTACTCTACGGATATGATCTCCTTCTTGTTGTAAGAGCCGCAAGACTTGCAAACTCTGTGAGGCATCATCAGGGCGCCGCATTTGCTGCACTTTACCAGATTCACTGCGCTCATCTTCCAGTTTGCTCTTCTCTTATCTCTTCTTCCTTTGGAAGATTTATTCTTGGGACAAATAGACATCGGTTACACCTCCTCTAATTACTGTTCTTAAATATCTCGGCTATTACGGCCATTCTTGGATCCAGTTCCGCTGTATCACAGCCGCATGAGCCATGATTGAGATTGGTCCCGCACCTTTTGCAGATGCCCTTGCAGTCCTCTCTGCACAAAGTTTTCATGGGCCAGTTCACCAAAATCTCACTGTAGACAAGCTTGTCTACATCCAGGTTGTATCCAATGATAAAATCTGTTTCATCCAAATCCTCAATTCGGCCCTCCGCCGTCTGCTTCATATCCACCTCTCTGCTGATGGCAAGCCGGAAGGGTGTCTCCACCTCCTCCAGGCACCGATCACAGGGGATTGCCGCCGTAAGCTCAGCCTTCGCCTCAAGCTTCAGCTTTTCCTCTCCCAGATTGGTGATGGTAAGCTCCACGGCTTCCTTCCTTATAAAAGGAAAGCTTCCCAGACTGGAATCAAAGGAGCGCATCTCCAGGTCTACTGTCCTGGAAATGGTTTTCTCTTCACAGGATAAAACATCATTTAAATGAATGAGCATAGTCCTCTCCTAACACATACTAGGATAGTATATCCTTTGAACAGGAGTTTGTCAAGCCTATTTTGTCAAACGAAGGGTCTCTCTTGCGATTGCCAGCTCCTCGTTGGTAGGCAAAATCATAACCTTTACCTTGGAGTTTGCAGTGGAGATCATCTGATTCTTTCCGCGGCAGTTGTTGGCCTCGTCATCGATCTCTACGCCAAGGTAGCCTAAGTAGCTGCAGATGGCCTTCCGGGTCTTCATATCATTCTCGCCTACACCTGCGGTAAATGCGATGGCATCTACGCCGTTCATGGCTGCCGTATAAGCACCGATGTATTTTACCACACGATAGATGAATGCCTCCAAAGCTACTTCTGCCAGATGATTGCCCTCGGATTTTGCCTTCTCAATATCACGGAAGTCACTGGATACGCCGCCGCTCATGCCCAGCACACCGGACTTCTTGTTAAGGATGTTCAGCATCTCGTTTACATCCTTACCCTCTTTGTTGCAGATGAACTGGAGAACGGCCGGATCTACGTCGCCGCTTCGGGTTCCCATGATAAGACCTTCCAATGGGGTCAGGCCCATGGAGGTATCTACACACTTGCCGCCGATGGATGCGGAAATGCTGGCGCCATTGCCCAGATGACATACGATGACCTTGCCCTTCTCGGGGTCCAGGCCGGCGAACTTGATGGCCTCGCCAGATACGAACATATGGCTGGTTCCGTGGAAGCCGTAACGACGAATGCTGTATTTCTCAAAGTACTCATGAGGGATCGCATAGAGGTATGCCTTCTCCTCCATAGCCATACCAAAGGTGGTGTCGAATACTGCCACATTAGGTACGCCCGGCATAGCCTCCTCACAGGCTTCAATTCCCATAAGGTTGGCCGGATTGTGAAGGGGGCCTAAGTCAAAGCACTCACGGATTACATTTTTTACATCCTCATTTACCACAATAGATTCCGTGAACTTCATGCCGCCGTGGAGGACGCGGTGTCCCACTGCGGAGATCTCGCTGGTATCCTTTAACACACCGTACTCTGGATCTACCAGAGCCTTCATAACCAGGGAAATAGCCTCGGTATGCTTGGGCATTGGCTGCTCTACAACCATCTCCTTGTCATTTGCCTTGTGAGTCAGCTTGGAGCCCCCGATTCCAATTCTCTCACAGAGGCCCTTTGCCATTACGCTCTCATTTTCCATATCGATGAGCTGATATTTTAAGGATGAGCTTCCGCAGTTCAATACTAAAATTTTCATGATTATGTATTCTCCCTTATTTTTAATTTACTTAACGATCTCGCCGTATACGGTTCCTGCACAGCCTGCAGCGTTGGATTCGTCGGTATCAATGTGCATAGCCAGCGCATACTTGGGGCTTACACGAACAACTACGTCGCCAAATACCAGGCTTCTGCCGTCGGTATCGATCTTTACGGACACTACATCCTTGTCCTTTACGCCAAGCTTCTCGGCATCCTCGGGAGTTGCATGGATGTGACGCTTCGCTGCGATAACGCCCTCCTTAAGCTCTACCTCTCCTGCAGGTCCTACCAGCTTGCAGGCGCCGCTTCCTGCTACGTCTCCGGATTCACGAACGGGGGCTGTCACACCGATGGAGCGGGCATCTGTCAGGGAAAGCTCAATCTGGGTCTCCGGTCTTACGGGTCCTAAGATAGAGGCTGCCATCTCTTTTTTGGGTCCTACGATGGTTACCTTCTCGTTGCAGGCGAACTGGCCCGGCTGGGACAGATCCTTTTTCTTGGTCAGCTCATAGCCCTTGCCAAATAAGGTTTCCAGATCCTCCTGTGTTACGTGCACGTGACGTGCGGATGTTTCAACTACGAAATTCATAATTCATTCTCCTTTTCTATTGTGCTATGTTCGCAGTGATGAAAGGGCCGCTTGTGTACCGGCTTCATCACCCATATCGCAGTGCGCGATTCTAACATCTATTTTATGCGCTTTGTCTGTTTTTTTCAAGTCCTGTCCTTTAAATATTTGTACTTTTCGTGGTACAAACCTTTATAGAAACCAACAGGGATGCTGCAGGCCGGGACGGAAGATTTTTATTCTATATTTCGGACACCAGAATACAATTTGGTGTCTCGATGGGAATGGGTTTTCCCTTCATGCTGAAATACTTTTTCTCGTAGTTGATTTCAAAGATGGTGATGCTGTTGCTTTCGTGGTTCAACGATATGATGTGGCGGTTGTCCGGGAAGAAGTCGCCGGCCTTGGGGTAGTCTCCGCTGATAGGAAGGATGCAGATCCTTTCTAAAAGACCTGTTTCCTTGTCTACATGGAAGATTCCGGCGGTGTTGTCACCGGCATTGGTGCACAGCACCTTGGTGCCATCCTTGGAAAAGCGCAGGGCGCTGGCAGCGCTGGTGGCGGAATGGTAGTCGTTCAGTGTGGAGACGGTCTGTATCAGCTCAAAGCAAGGATTTTTTCCGCTTCCGTCATAGCTGTATACGGTGATGTAGTTTTTGAGCTCGCTGATCACATAGGCAAATTTTCCGTCACGGCTGAATTTGATGATGCGGGGAGCGGAATTTAATTCGCACATTAAGAGATCCATGAGGGCGATTTTTCCGGTCCGGTAGTCAAATTTGTAGATTTTGATCTGGTCAGTTCCCAGGTCTACGGCACAGAGATATTTGCCATCCGGAGTGAGGTTTACGCAGTTTACATGGGGGCGAAAGTTCCTCTCAGCCACACTGCCCAAGCCCTTGTGGAAGATACCGGCGGTGATCTCGCCTACGCTGCCGTCCTCGTTGAGACGAAGTACCGTCACCTTTCCGTCGTGCCAGCCGCCTACAAATAAGTATTTGTCTGCCTGGTCCGTGGAAAGGTAGCAGCCACGCATGCCGTCCACGCTGGCGCAGTTTAAGGGCTCCAGATCTCCGTCCGGCTGTATGATAAAAGAACGGACACCCTCATCGGAAATGGAATACAGATGCCTTCCGTCGTGGGACAACTTGATGTAGGAAGGGTTGTTGATGGGGATGACCTTCCGCTCGGTCATGGTTCCCTCCTCTACATTCATATCAAACAGATGGATGCCCTCACTGCTTCCGTGGGTATAGGTTCCTACATAGGCTACGTATTTTTTCTTGTCCATCATGATCCCTCCATATATTATTTATTTATTTTTTATGATGACGAGCCTTTCCGTTTAGTACCACATTGTATAAATCATGGTGAATCATCTACTTGTGTGCAGACCTCTTAAAACAAGCCTGATTTACCGCTGCAAAAAAATCTGCGGACTGCCGTCAGTGTTTCCTGAATGTCTTCCTCTGTTATGGCCGAGGACACGAACATGGCCTCAAACTGTGAGGGGGCCAGGTAGATGCCTTCCTTCAGCATATGGGAAAAATACCGAGCAAAGGCTTTTGTGTCCGAGGTCTTTGCGGAAGCATAGTCGTGCACCGGCTGCTCCGTAAAGAACAGACAGCCAAGAGAGCCAATATGATTTAGCTGACAGGGACCGCCTGCCTCCTTTAGAATCTCCTCCATCCCTGTAAATAAACGGTCGGATCTTCTGTGAAGCTCCTCATAAAAGTCCGGCGTGTCTCGCAGCAGACGAAGCTGTGCCAGCCCTGCCGCCATGGCTACCGGGTTACCGCTTAGAGTTCCGGCCTGGTAGACGGGCCCTGCTGGTGCCACCATCTCCATAATATCCTTACGACCGCCGTAGGCGCCTACCGGCATACCCCCGCCGATGATCTTGCCGAAGGTGGTGAGATCCGGCTGAATGTCATAATAGCCCTGGGCGCCGGAAAGACTGAGACGAAATCCGGTGATCACCTCATCGAAGATCAGGAGGCTTCCCTGCTCTGTGCAGATGCGGCGCAGGCCCTGTAAAAATCCCCCCCTTGGAGGAACCACACCCATGTTAGCTCCCACCGGCTCTACAATGACGGCTGCAATCTCCTTCCCCCAGGCGTCAAAAAGCTTCTCTACACTCTCCAAATCATTGTAAACAGCGGTCAATGTATCCGCAGTACAACCTGAGGGAACGCCTGCACTGTCAGGCACTCCTGCCGTCATTACGCCGGAGCCCGCCTTCACCAGCATAGCATCACAGTGTCCATGGTAACAGCCTGCAAACTTTACGATCTTATTTCTTCCCGTATAGCCTCTGGCTGCGCGAATGGCACTCATGACTGCCTCAGTTCCGGAGTTGACCATGCGCACCATCTGAACAGAGGGCACAATGCTGCAGATAAGCTCGGCCATCTCCACCTCTGCCTCGGTAGCTGCGCCAAAGCTCAGTCCTTTTTTACAAGCCTGCTCTACGGCCTCCAGCACCACAGGATGGCTATGGCCCAGAATCATAGGGCCCCAGGAGCCTACATAGTCCAGGTAAACAGCTCCGTCTGCGTCAGTCAGATGAGCACCCTTTGCAAAAGCAATAAACCGTGGCGTCTCTCCTACGGAGCCAAAGGCCCGAACCGGGGAATTCACACCGCCGGGAATGTGCTTCACCGCCCGCTCAAATAGCTTTTCTGATGTTGTCATTATCCAATTCTCCCCTCATCTATAAATCCTGCAATTTTCGGTGCAAAATAAGTCAGGTACAGATTTACCCCTGCCCGGTAAGCGCTTGCGGCTGTCTCGCAGATGATCGCGGCCTCATCCACATAGCCTAAGGAGGCTGCGGCCTTGATCATGGCATATTCTCCGCTAACACTGTAGGCTGCCACGGGAAGGTGAATCTCATCCTTTACCTTGGAAAGAATGTCCAGATAACTCATGGCTGGCTTGACCATAATGATATCTGCTCCCTCCTCCACGTCCAGAAGCGCCTCCTTCACGGCCTCCCTGCTGTTGTGGTAATCCATCTGATAGGACTTGCGATCCCCAAAGGCGGGAGCACTGCCTGCCGCATCCCGGAAGGGTCCGTAGAAGGCAGAGGCGTATTTTACAGCATAGGACATAACGGGCGTTTCCAGATATCCGTTTTCGTCCAGAATAGAACGGATGGCTCCCACACGGCCGTCCATCATATCTGAGGGTGCTACCATATCCGCACCAGCCTGTACCTGGGAAAGAGCAATCTTTGCCAGATAATCCAGGGTTTTATCATTGTCTACGTACTCGCCCCTTAGGATTCCGCAGTGGCCGTGGGTGGTATATTCACACATGCACACATCACCGATGCAGTAGAGATCCGGAAACTGCTTTTTCGCCTCCCGAAAGGCCTTCTGCACGATGCCGTCCTCTGCATAGGCGCCGCTGCCGCAGGCATCCTTGTGATCCGGGATTCCAAAGAACATGACGCTGCCCACGCCTGCCTTCAAAAGCTTCTCCAGGGCATAGGGCATCCGGTCAATGCTGTAGCGGTACTGGCCCGGCATGGTGGGTATCTCTTCCTGGATTCCAGCTCCCTCCTTGATAAACATAGGGTAAATCAATGAGCTCTTGTCCATCCGGGTCTCCCGGACCATTTTCCGCAGGGTAACGCCTGTCCGAAGGCGGCGGGGCCTTATGTTCATTTCCATATGCTTAAAACCTCTTTTCCTGTTGTAATTCTTCGAGCCGTCAATGCTCCTTCTGTAAAATGAAATGGGCATGAAGGCGCTTTTTTATCTGCTAAAAGTATATCACATTCTGTCGGGTAGACGCAATGATACTTTATCCGGAGTTTTTCTGGAATAACAAATAAACTTATGATAAAATAGTTTCAATAAAATATTTAGGAGAATTTAATTATGAACCCATCAAATGAAACACCGGAAATCAAGGTTACCATAAAGGAAGATACCAGCCTGGGAAAGCGAAGGCTGACAGATAACTTCATTGTTGTTGCCTTCATCACATTGCTGCTCCTTATATTAGGACAAATATTGGGCGCTTTTACGCTCGTTCTTCCTTTCTGGAACAACACAGATGCCGGCAATACAGCATCATTTTATTTTGTGTTTATAGGAATCTGGGTTGTGACACTTTTATATCTGCGCTTTACGAAAAAAAACCGTCCCATTTTAAAGGCCATTGGCACAAAGACAGCCGGAAACACCTGGGGAAAGCTTCTGCTTGGATTCCTCATTGGATTTGTGCTGAATGGAGTCTGCGTTTTGGCAGCATGGCTCCATAGGGACATTTCCCTGGTTTTCTACGCCTTTCAGCCGGTTTCCCTGATCCTGGTTTTTTTGTCCGTTTTTATTCAATCCTCAGCAGAGGAATTGATATGCAGGGGCTTTCTGTATCAAAGATTAATGCGCAGCTATCACCGTCCCGCAATCGCTGTTATTGGCAATTCACTACTCTTTGCCGTTTTGCATTTATTCAATGACGGAGTTACCATACTGTCTCTTTTGAATATCTTTATCGTGGGCGTTTTCTTTTCTTTGATGGTTTATTACATGGATAGCCTTTGGTGTGCCTTTGCCGCACATGCCATGTGGAATTTTACACAAAACATCATTTTCGGTCTTCCCAACAGCGGCATTGTAGTGCCTCTTTCTATCTTTAAGCTGGACGCCGGGGCAGCTCAGAACAGCTTTGCCTACAACACAGGCTTTGGCATTGAGGGAACCCTGCTTGCAAACGGTATTTTGATTTTGTCATGTGTCTGTATCTATTTGTGGGGAAAAAGGAAGGGAAAAAAGCCCACGGATATCTGGGCTTAGAAAAAAGAATAGGCTTTGATGGAAAGCTTAGAAATCTCATGTTTCACAGCTTTTCCATCAAAGCCCGAATCTCCTCCGTCACTCTTCTTGCCAGTTTGTGATCCTCTCCCCCTGCCGTCACCCCTGCTACAAGCTTCTCCTTGACTGCAAGTCCCGGAAAATAAAAATCACATAAGCCTTTGTCGCTGCTCACATTTATCGGAATCTTCTTTTCCCGACATTCCCCGGCAATCTGAGCATTTACCTCCTTCTCACTGGTGGCTGCCAAAACCAGGCAGGCATTCTCGTCAATCTCCCCTGGCTGATAGACACTCCTTTTCCAAAGAAGTCTCCCCTTCTCTGCCAGCCTCTCTATCTCCTGTGTAGCCCTTGGCGCAGTCACTGTCAGCTTACAGCCAAACTCCAAAAGGAGCAAAATTCTACGGGACCCGATGGCTCCGGCCCCGTAGACAATCACATGCTTTCCTTCCAGATTCACAAACAAGGGAAAATACCGACTCATATCTCCTGCTCCTGCCAACCCTTGCACACATCGATCCATTCCTTTGCATGAGAATACTGCATAAGCTCCTCCATCGTAAGCTCTATGGCACTGTTAGAGCTTCCCGCTGCCGGAAATACGGTCTCAAAGCGCTTCATGGATATATCCAGATAAACACTCACCGTATCCGGAATCCCAAAGGGACACACGCCGCCCACGGCATGGCCGATTTTCTCCGCCACCTCCTCCTGGGACAGCATCACAGCCTTCTTTCCAAACTGATCCTTGTATTTCCGGTTGTCAATCTTGGCATCGCCGGCTGCCACAATGAGAATCGGTTCCTCGCCTACCTTAAAGGATAAGGTTTTTGCAATCCGGGCCGGAATACAGCCCACAGCCTGAGCTGCCAGCTCTACCGTGGCACTGGACACCTGAAATTCCCGAATCCGATCCTCCATTCCATAGGAAGCAAAATACTTCCGTACAATCTCTATTGACATCTCCTCATTCTCCATTCCAGTTTTTCAATTTCCCGCACCATACCCTTTGGGGAGGAAAGCAGAATATGATTGTCTTAGAGCTCCTCTTCAATCTCCTTCAAGGCTTGCTTTAAGTCCTCTCTGGCCTCCTCAATCTTTCCCCGGTCACGGGTATTGAGCACTTCCTCAAACTTCCGAATCTCCATATCAATGAGCCGCCTGATATCTCCCATGCTCTCCTCATAGAGACGCTCACAGCGCAGAAGCAGAAGCTTGTTCTCCTCCTGATCCCTGGGATGGATTTTCAGATAGGACAATTCCTCCATGCGCTCCTTAATCTCTTCATCCGTCATCTCATTTTCTTGGCTCTTAATGATCTGCTTGCGCACCTCTCCAGTAGAGATCACCTTTACCTCCACCTCCAAAATGGAGTTGATGTCGTAGGTGTAGGTTACATCCACAGCCTCCTCACCTGCCCGGTTCTTGGGCACATTCACAGTCAACTCCCCAAGAAACAAGTTGTTAGCCGCGAAACGGCTTTCCCCCTGAAGAATATTGATGGTGATCTTGCTCTGATCATCGTGAAGGGTGTAGAACCGCTCTGTCCGGCTGGCCGGAATCACTGTGTTCCGCTCAATAATGGGACAGTAATGCCCCGATTCATAGCGCCCGTTCCCCCGGTTTACCGTCACCTCCGTACCCAGGGTAAAGGAGCACACATCCGTGAGAATCACTTCCTTGACCGCCTGGTTCCGCTCCTTCATGGCAGCCTGGATGGCAGCACCCAGAGCCACCGCCTCGTCGGGGTGCACCGAGGTGTCCGGAAACTTCCGAAACAGCTTAATGATAAAGTTCTTCACTACCTGGAGCCTGGTGGCGCCGCCCACCAATACCACCACATTAATATCCGACAGCTTAATATGGGCATCCGCAAGGCTCCTCTGAACGGGCTTTCGGATCTTGTCCAAAAGGGGCTCACACTGCTCCTCATACTCCTTCTGGGTGATTTCCAGCTCCTCTGTCTTTCCGTCTATGGTACAGGTAAACCTGGACTTCACACTGTCCGCAAAGCCCAGCTTACATTCCTCCGCCGCCTTGTGAACCAATCCTCTGGTTTTCGCATCCAGGGAATCCGGATCGATCTTTTTCTTCTGGAAAAACAGCTTTTCCAGCACATCCGTAAAGTCCTCGCCCCCAAGATAGTTATCTCCGGCTACGGCCCGGACCTCCAGGATATTCTGAAACAGCTCCAGAATGGACACGTCAAAGGTGCCGCCTCCCAAGTCAAATACTAAAAATTTCGTATTCTTTGTCTTCTCATATAGCCCGTAGGCAATGGCGGCAGCCGTAGGCTCACTGATGATGCGCTCCACCTTTAAGCCCGCCAGCTCCCCGGCGCGCTTGGTAGCCTTTCTTCTCTTGTCATCGAAGTAGGCCGGAACGCTGATAACCGCCTCCGTCACCTCTTCCTTTAAATAGGCTTCCGCGTCCTCCTTTAAAGAGCGCAGCACAAAGGAGGACAGCTCATCCGCCGTAAACTGCTTGTGCCCCAGATCAAATTTTTTGGTACTTCCCATACTGCGCTTAAAGACCTGGGCCGTGGTTCCGGGGTACAGAAGCCCCCGCTCACGGGCGGTTTCGCCCACATAGATCTGGTCATTCTCGTCCACACTTACAATAGAGGGGGTCAGATTCTTTCCCAGGCGGTTGGGAATAATCTTGGGCCCGTCCTCCGTAAAGTAAGCGGCCAGACTGTTTGTTGTTCCTAAATCAATTCCAATAATCATTCTATTTTCCTCTAGTCTCTTACATATGTCTCTTTGTTTGCAAATCTGCGCCGGGCCGGAATATCACCCGGACTTCCAAGCTTCTAACGCTTCCGAAGCTTTTTCGTCAGCATTTCCACCTTTGCAATACTCAAGTCATTGCGCACCGATTCCCGGCAGGCCTTCTCATAGCAGTTCAGAGCCTCCGTAAGATTTCCCTCCTCCTCACGCAGGAATCCCATGGCCTCCCAATAGTCCTCGCACTCCTTGAAGTTGCAGTGGCGGCATTTGGCTGCCTTTTCAATCTGATTGAAATACTTCCTTGCCATTTCCAGGTCACCAATGTAGTAGTACATGGCACCCATATTGTAAAGGCGGCTTCTTCTATAATAAAAATCATTTAAATATTTGTCAATATGTCCGAAGCGTCTGCCGATAGATTCCAGTGCCAGCTTCTGGTAGGGTATACCCTTGTCCGGGGTCCCCAGCTCATAATAACACTCCATAATGCTGCGGCAGCAACGGTCATAGCCATAGGAATTCTTGTTCTTCAAATCCAGAGCCTTCTGATAACATTCCAGGGCCTTCTTTGGATTTTTCTTATAGTAAAGATATACGTCCGCAATATGGCACCATGCATCCGAAACATCCCCGTCATTTTCCGCCTTCTTCCGGGCCGCCTGATACAAGGAAATGGCCTTGCCGAAGCGTTTCATCTGTACATAAACCTCACCGGTCTCCAGGTAACAGGAAACCGTATCCTCCCCATAGAAGCTTTTGATCTCCTCCATGGCCTTCTCCAAGAGATGCATTTTCTTGTATACACGAATAATATCCTTGCGGATTCCCCGATTCTGCGGAAACTCCCGGCTCCCCTTCTGATACCACTCCAGCGCCCTTTGGAAATCGCACATCCGCTCATAGGTGCCCCCAAGATTGCTGTAGGCAATGATAGTCTCCTTTTCCTCCATGACCTCTATGGACTTCTTAAACAGCTCAATGGCCTTCTCGTACTGCTCCGTATACTTGTAGATACAGCCCTGGTTGTTGTAGGCATAGGTGTTGTTGGGCTCCAGCTCCGCCGCCTTCAGAAAATCGGCTTCCGCCAGATCCCACTCCCCTGCCTCCAGGTACAAAAGACCGCGCTCAATGTAATAGTAGGCACAGGGGTCCAGCTCCAGCTGCCGGGTGGCAAAGGGAACAGCCTCATGGTAATACTTGAGATCCCCGGTGTCCTTTAAAATATCCGTATACAGATCCACAATCCGGCTGTTGGCTCTGGGATTTTCCTCATTGACCTTTAAAACCTTTTTGTAATAGTCCAGGGCTTGGCTTCGCTTTCCCATGCTGGCATAGCAGCGGGCCATATTTTCATAGACCAGCTCATTTTCCCCGTATTCCTTCTCGCAGATCTGGTAATCGGCCATTGCCCGGTCATGCTCCTTAAGATCTGCCAGGGTATTGGCGCGAATCCACAGATACAGCTTATCCTTGTGAATACTGCAAGCCTTTTCTATGTACTTTAAGGCGTCCCTCTGGCGGTCCAGTCCTCTGCAGCAGCGGGCAAGCTCATAGTACAGCTCCGCCATCTGCTCGTCCGTCACACTGTCCCGGTACTCCTTAAACTTCTCCTCCAGCTTTTTTGCTTCCTCGTAGGCTGCCTTGAATTCCTCGTCCTTTTCCGCCGTCTCCCTGGCAATGGTCAGATGAATAAGGTCCAGCTTGGGACTTCCCACCTCGGCCTCCTTGGCCTGCTTTAAGATGCCCTTTGCATCCTCATACTGGCTGTAGCGGATAAATACGTCCGCCGCCAGCTCATAAATCTGTGGGTAGCCATTGTAAATATCCTTTGCACTGTAAAAATTGTCCACCACGCCCTGTCCGTTGTGCATCTCATAACAGCATTTCTGGCGCAGTACATAGGCATAGAAATCATTCCGATCCGTGTCAATCATCTGATCACACACATCAATGGCCTTCTGGTATTCCTCCTGATCCATAAAAATCTGCGCCTTTTCAATCTGGTAATTCCGGGTATCCGGCTCCTGCTTCAATGCCTCGTCAATGGCCTCAAGAGCCTGTTCATAGCAGGAATCCTGCTCCTCCTTGGGCAGATCTCCTTCTCTGGCAAGCATATGCAATGCCTTTGCAATAATCTCGCAGGCTCCGGCTATCCGACCTGGAATCCGCTCCAACTGCTTGCCCTTATCCTCCTCCTTGGCCTCCGCCTCTCTTGCCTTTGCCTCCTCCTCAATACATGGAATACAGGTTCTGGCGGCGTCTACTGCCTTCTGGTACTGCTGCTCCATGAGGTAGCATTTGGAAAGGAGGCTGTAATACTCCGCCCTTCTGCTGTCTCCCACGGTACGGCCCTCCAAAAGCGTCACGCCCTTTTGGGAAAGATCGTTCTGCAGATAGCACCAGCCAAGCTCCATCACATCATCGTCGGAGATCTCACCCTGCTCCAGACGTTCCTCATAAAGCTTCATCAAGCTCTGATTGATGTCCCGCATGGTCTCCAGAAGGGCCTCCTCCTGGGAGCTGATCCGAAGAGCCTCCACGCAGTACTCCTTTGCCTTCACCGGATCGGCCTGCTCCTGGTAATATTTTGCCAGATATTTATTTGCCATATAATGAGTGGGGCAATCCTTTAGAATCTTCTCAAAGCAGTCCTTTGCCTCCTCCTTCTCCCCATTTTCCCAGAAAATCTCACCTCCGTAGGCGAGGCTTCGCATATCATCCTCCATCACCGCCAGAAGGCCGTGAATCCACTCGGATGCCTTTGCGGGCTCCTGCTTATTGCGCTCAAGCCTTGCCTCCTCCAGCATCAGATAGGGGTGGGAAACAGGCAGATGCTTCAGGGTTTCCAGAATTCCACCGGCTCCCTCCACATCACCGCTGTCATTTTTCCGACAAAGCTCATAATAATGGTATAAAAAGGTATCATAATCCGCGTCATCCTCCCCCTTAAATTCCTCATAGGGAAAGTCATCGTCACTCTGGCACTGATGCATAACAAAATCTATAAAATTCGGATGAAATTTTTCCAGAAGCTCCGAGCGTTCCTCCTGAAGATTAAAGGTCTTGTCAATCATTTTCCAGATACCGGTCTTGATCCGGTAATTATCCGCCAAAAAATCCAGAAGGGCATCCCGCGCCTCCACACTGGTATCCAGATCCAGGCAGATATCATCCCGCAGAAGCTCCTCCCAGCAGGAAGCATCCAGACGCTTCGCGAGGGAAAAATAAATCTCCCGCACCCGCTCTATCCAAAGCTCCACCGGTGTCTCCGGGGCTTTTTTCAATTCCTCTGGCCGGTCTGCATAGGCATTGGCTGCCTCATAAGCCTCACGAAGACGCTTAAACCCCTGCGGATCATCCTCCGGGTTCACCTTCACCAGCAGGCGGCGGTAGGCATCCTGTATGGCCTGTTTATCCTTTGTCTTTTCAATTTCCAGAATGGAAAAGCTAATGGTTTCGTCCATTGATATCATTCCTTTCGCGCTTTTGTTCACACTATTTTTTAGTATAGCACAAAAGGTTGGAAATGTGAAGATTGGGGATTTAAAATACGCATTGCGTTCTTTTTGAGAATGTGTTATTCTTGAAATCAACGAGGACAAAACTAAATACTACTGCCGAGTTCCGGACCTTCCCGACTGCATCACCACCGCAGATACCATCGACCATGCAATCGAAATGATCACAGACGCTGCCAGCGGATGGCTTGTAGTCGCAGAGGACTGTATGTGAACCGTCCGAACACAGATATGGAACAGCACTGGGAGCTGCTGGGCGGCAGGCGCTTATCCGTCCGTCTTAATCACACCATCATTCTTTTAACCTTAACCTCAAAAAACGCTTCTTAAGCTGCGTCAAATTCAGCGGCAATAACGGATAAATATAACTCTTCCCCGCAATCGTCTTATTCCCCGCAATGGCCACAACCGTAATCAAAATCCCAGCCAAAAATCCCCAAACATTAAACAGAGAAGTAAGCACAAGCAAAATCAACCGCATAAACTTAAGCGCATAGCTAAGCTCATAGCTGGACTGCGTATAATTTGCAATTGCCACAAAAGCCATATACATCATAATCTCCGCATTAAACCACCCCGAATCTACCGTAAACTGTCCAAGCACGATACCAGCCACCACACTGAGAGGCGTGCTCAGCATACTGGGCGTATTGATTGCCGCCAGCCGAAGGCCATCGATAGCCAGCTCCAGCATCAAAAACTGCCAAACAATCGGTACATTGATGGCATCCTTAATCTGAATAAATTCCAGCCAGGAGGGAATCCACTGTGGATTTTGGAACAAAAGCAGAAATACCGGTGTCAGCAGTAGTGTAATCAGAGCAATCAAAAACCGAGTCAGCCGCAGATAAGAACCCGTCACCGGTGGAAAATAATAATCATCCGCCTCCTCCACAATATCAAAGATGGAGGTAGGCACAATCATAGCCTGGGGCGAATTGTCCACCAGAATAATAATGTTCCCCTCCAGGATTGCTGCGGAGGCCGCGTCCGGCCGTTCCGTAAACTTAAATTTTGGAAAGGGGTTAAACCATTTCCGCTCATAAATACATTCCGCCAGGCTCTCCTGATTCATGGTCAGCGCATCCACCTTAATGGCATTGATCCGCCCCCGGATC
Organism: bacterium 1XD21-13; assembly: GCA_009917555.1. GTDB lineage: Bacteria > Bacillota > Clostridia > Lachnospirales > Lachnospiraceae > Laedolimicola. The sequence continues at coordinate 37,317 of QZDX01000016.1, forward strand.
TCCCGCAGGAGCTTTCGATCCACCCGATCCTGCATGTAACACAGCACAATATCCGTCCGGGAGGTTTTTCCTGCCGTAAGAATCTCCATAGACAGCTTTGGGCTTCGGATTCTCCGCCGAATCAATGCCGTATTGAATACCACGGTCTCCACAAAGCCGTCTTTGGAGCCCCGAAGAGCCTTGTCCTTGGATGGCTCGTCCACCCCTCGCATGGGATAGGAACGGCAGTCCAGGCCAATACAGGTATCATAGCCGTCAATGAGCAGGCAGGTAATGCCGGAAAGAAGGCTCTGAATCAACAGATCCTCCTCCTCGATGGCCGTAACCTCCACATAGGGCACCACATGATCGATCATCTGCTTTGCCGTCATGGGCAGCTCCTCGGGCTTTAACTTATAGAAAAACTCCAGAAGCTTTTCCATAATAGCCTCCTCCAGAAAGCCGTCAATAAAATAAATGCAGGCATCCTTCCCTGCTATGGTAATTCCCTTACGGATAATATCAAAATTACTGTCCAGGTTCAAAATTTCATTCAAGTTCGACACATTTTCGTCTAAATGCTCGGAAAGCCTGATTCCCATGGTTCGGGCACCTCCTAATTTGCTTTTTTCATAGTATACCCAAAGGCCCCGTCAAAATACATGCGGAAAAACTATACTTCCGCAACCATGTATGGTATAGTTACAGAGTAATAAAAACAGATGTGAACAATAAGGGAGCGAGGATTATGGAAAAAAAGATTCTATTTCTTGATTTGGATGGTACATTGCTAACAGATGCAAAGGAAATCACACCGGAAAATCTAACTGCCATTCAAAAAGCCACCAGCATGGGACACGCTGTTGTGGTAACCACCGGACGACCCCTGGCCAGCACTGCCAGACAGGTGGAAAAGCTGGCTCTTACGGAGCCAGGCTGCTATGCCATCACCTCCAACGGTGCTCTTATCTATAATGCCAATACAAAAGAAATTATTTTTTACAAGGGCGTACATCGCGACTGTATCCGCGAGGCCTTCGACGAGGCCTACAAATTTCATCTTCACGCTCAAACCTACAATCGTGTAGGGGCTCTTTGTGAGCATGACACAAAAGAAATGAAATACTACTCTGATGCTAACCTTTTGCCCTATGAGGTGGTTGAAGATGTGACAAAGGCTTTGGACGAGGACCCTATCAAAATGCTTTTTATTGATCTCCAGGATCGAAGCCATCTAAACGCATTTCGCCAGCATATGGAGCCCTGGGCCCAAAGAAATCATTTAGATATGTTTTTTTCCTGTGATCAATATCTGGAATTCCTTCCGGAAGGGATTAATAAAGGAAGCGGGGTTCGTTTTATCTGTGACTACCTGAATATTTCATATAAGAATACCCTTGCCGCTGGTGATGCAGAAAATGACATTACGATGCTTCAAGCTGTGAAAACCCCCTGTGTTATGAAAAATGCCCGTCCGGAAATGTATCCTTACGGTGCCTATATTACAGAGAGGGATAACAATCACTCTGCCATCGCAGAGATCATTGAGAAATTTATGTTATCGTAAAAGGAACGCCGAAATATCGGCGTTCCTTTTACCTTCTTTGTCTCTTATGTATCGGATTACTCAACCTTTGAATATCCGCCTGCTTCCAGAGATTCCCCAGTAGCCTTTAAGGAAAGCTTGCTTCCATTTCCTTCAATCTCCAGAAGTCCCTGAGATGCCAGTGTCTCAACTGCGTCGCCTGTTGCATCAATGGTAATAGTAATGGTATAAGCACCTGTTCCGGCGCTTCCTGTACACTCTACGCCCTCAACAGCCGCATACTGCTCAACCAGAGCATCATACGTTACAACCATCTGATCCTGTGTGGCCTCATCAAAACCGGACATATCCATCTCAATCTTCTCGGTGATCTTTACAACCTTGTCACCCTTGGCATCCAGAGTCATGGTATCAACCATCTTGAGACCACTTTCCTCCTGCTCCATCTGATAGGATACTGTCTGCTCCTTGCCGCCGCATGCTGCCAGTGCCAGAGTCATGCAGAGAACCATTACTACACTTACAATCTTTTTCATTTTTCCTTTTCTCCCCTCTATTAGGTAATAATATGGTGTGACAATTGCTGTCACGTACCAATAAGAAATTATACTCCTATTTTTTCTCTCTGTCCAGATAGTTTTTCTCTTCTCTTTATTAAATTTTTCTTAACTTTGCCATCTTTAAAGAAACAAATCCCTTTTGATTACTCCCCATTATGAGCATAATAAGTGACATCTTCATAAACAGGCAGCTCCGCAACAAAGGGTCTATCGTCTCTTATGTTATACCACCATTCATGCTCTCCCAATAGGTACTCCGGCGTTGCCAGAATCTCTTCTGCATCCTGCACTTCGAAGCTTTCTGTCTTTGTTTTTCCTATAAAAGTTGCCGTATACCACTCTCCATTTCCTTCCGCTTCATAATGATTATCTTCTCCCAGCCATTCCTGATCCAAAAATCGCAGTCTCCGGGCAAGAAAATACTTCATATATCGTACATTGCTTTCAAAATTTTCATAATATCCCGCACGATAGTCAGAATAAGGCCAACGTGTCATATCCATTTCCACAGAGCTGCGAAGGAGGTTTGCATAATTATCAATTTTCCCATTCTCTTGAATCAATTCCAATATATAGGGCCTTACTGTTTCTACATAGACCTCCACGATTTGATCATAAAAGATATCGTTTTCATAAAGACCGGGATACCATGTAATCGTTCTTTCCCGCAGATAATTCTGAATCTCCAGAGCCGCAAGAATCTTCGAGTTGGACAATCCCTGCCCATAAGCACCGTCGTAGTCCCAAATGGGTCCGGCATACAGCTTTTGATCTCCCTGTTCTTTATAAAAATACATACTATTTATCCCAAAATCACGGTTTAAAATCACTTCCTCCAACAGGTATCTTAACACGAAGGAATCCAAATCAACATAGTCGAAAAGCCTTTCATCCCCAGTGGCAATCATATCCTCGATCTGCTGAATATAATCCGCAATATAATCCACCTGCTCCTTTGTTGCATATTGGGGTGCCTGAATGGAAAAGGGATTATTCTCTTTTGTCAAAAAACCGCTGACGCTGTCATAATTAAGGTCCTTTTCCAAAATATAACCTCCGCTGATATCCTCCGGGTTACGTTCGGCCAGGATTCCCTTTCTCGTTCCCGTATCAAAGGTTTCCAGATTTTTCAAATCCCCATTCAGTATTCGTGTCTGTTGTTCCAGGTCCATAATCCCCACCCGGTTTTCATGGTTCTCTATCTTTTCACAGAGCAAATAGTTCCCCCGATATTGTCCGTTTAAATACAGATCCACCCATTCCCCCTCTGATGTATAGGACAATCCCCAATCAGAAGCCATTTCCAGACTTATCTTATTTTGAAGCTTATTTCCATCATAGACATTGGACAAAAGTATCCAGTTTTTGCCCTCTTCCATTTGAAACAGATCCGCTTCCCTTGAAAGTTTTATTTTATAAGATTTCTTTTCGGATTGCCAGGTTGTATTTCCCCTGCTTTTCATAGAATCCAAAAGACCGGCATGACAAACGTTTCCGGCACAATCCGTTATCAAAATCCAGCCACCTTCCTGGTATTCTTTATCCTGATCAATCCATTCCATAGAACCGCTATCCGTTTCAATATAAACAGTCCCTATATTTGCGGACTTCATAAACAATAAAGTCCCTTCTTCCTCCACATCTCCCCATGAAAAATGATATGTATAATCCGTATTCATTTCATAATTTTGATACCCCTCCTCAGAGGTAAAATCCACATTTTTACCATCAATCTGAAGATATCCGTTATGAACGATTAATTCCGCCTGCTCCCAGTTAAAAGAAGCGGGTAAAAAGAAATACAGAACTCCATCCTTTTCCCATGGATAGATGTTAACTTTATCATAAGAAATGAAAAACTTACCTTCTGAATGTTCCTCTTCTTTTTCATAATAGGTATTCCTTTTTGAATATCCCATAAATGCTGTAAGCAATAGGATACTCACAATTCCCATTAACACTGAATAGATGCGTTTCATTCTCTCCCCCTGCGCCTCAATTCTATATTCCCCCGGACAATTTTTCAGGAAAAAACTGCCAGACAATATGTTACCATATCGCCTGACAGTTTTCAACAAATTCATACAAGAATCCTACTCCGCCGGCTCCTCCGGAATGAACACCCGTCCCGTGTAGGCGGAGGATTCCACTCTTACCTTCTCTTTTGCCTCCTCCACAAAATAATCCTGGGAGCTCACGGAAGCCTTTCCTCTCCGGTCCGCCTTCACATACGTATCGTCCGGCTGGAGCAAATGGGCCTTCACATTATCCTGGAACTCCACATCCAGAATGTGAATCACTTCCCTCTTAAGATTCTCCTGCTCAATGGGGAAGAGAATTTCCACACGCTTCTCAAGATTTCTGGGCATCCAGTCTGAGCTGGCACAGTAAACCTCCTCCTGTCCTCCATTGTGGAAGTAGAAGATCCGGCTGTGCTCCAGGAAGTTCCCCACAATGGAACGCACAGAAATATGCTCGCTAACGCCGGGAATACCCACCTTCAGGCAGCAGATTCCCCGAATCAATAGCTCGATTGTCACACCTGCGGCGGAGGCTTCATAGAGTGCCGCAATCACATCGGGATCGCAGAGGGAATTCATCTTGGCCATAATGTGTCCCTCGCCGCCATTTTCCGCATGCTCCTGCTCTCGACGGATCAAGGTTAAAAACCGCTCCTTCAGCCAGATAGGAGCAAGGGAAAGCTTGTTCCAGCCCACCGGCTCCGAATAGCCCGACAGCATATTGAACACGGCCGTGGCATCCTCTCCAATGGGCGCCGAACAGGTCATAAGCCCCAAGTCGGTGTAAAGCTTGGCCGTGGAATCGTTATAATTGCCAGTGCCCAGATGCACGTACCGGCGAATTCCGTCATCCTCCCGGCGCACCACCAGGGTAATCTTGCTGTGGGTCTTAAGGCCCACCAGGCCGTAAATCACGTGACAGCCCGCCTTCTCAAGCATCTTGGCCCAGAGAATATTGTTCTCCTCGTCAAACCGGGCCTTTAGCTCCACCAGAACTGACACCTGCTTCCCGTTCTCCGCAGCCTGGGCCAGTGCCGCAATAATGGGCGAATTGCCGCTGACCCGGTAGAGGGTCTGCTTGATAGCCAGCACCTTTGGATCCACGGAGGCATCCCGCACAAGCTTCACCACCGGATCAAAGGTCTGGTAGGGATGGTGAAGCAGCACATCCCCTTTTCGGATCTCCTCAAAGATATCGCAGTCTGCCGGAAGCTCCTTTACAGCTGCAGGCACATGCTTGGGATACCGAAGATCGTCAAAGCCGTCCATGCCATACATTTTCATAAGGAAGGTCAGATCTAAGGGACCTACGATCTTGTAAATGGAATCCTCCTTAATATTCAGCTCCTTGCGTAGAAGCTTTAGGAGGCGCTTATCCATCTTGTCCTCCACCTCCAGGCGGATGGCCTCCCCCCACTGGCGCTTTTTGAGCTGCTTTTGAATCTCCTTTAAGAGATCGGAGGCGTCGTCCTCATCAATGGTCAGGTCCGCATTGCGCATCAGACGGTAGGGGTGGGCACAGACAATGTTGTAGCTTAGGAATAGCTGCTGCATGTTGCGCTCAATGATTTCCTCCAAAAGAATCACAACCTTGGTGCCGTCCTTGGCATCGGGAAGGCGCACAATCCGGGGAAGCACCGAGGGCACCTGTACGGTGGCAAATTCCAGCTCCTCTGTCTTTTCATTTTTCTTAGACAGCAGCGCCCCGATATTCAGGGACTTATTGCGGATCAGCGGAAAGGGCCGGGAGGAATCCACGGCCATGGGAGTCAGCACCGGGTAGACATTCTCCCGAAAGTACCGGTCCGCATACCGGGCCTGCTCCTCATCCAGATCCTCGTGCTCCTGAATCACCGTCAGTCCATGCTGGCGCAGAAGGGGCAGAAGGGATCGGGAGTAGGTGGAATACTGGGTGCTCACCATTTCCCGGGTCGCCTTGATGATCTCGTCAAGCTGCTCCTGGGGCGTTAAGCCTGCAATGTCCTTCTTGGTATATTTTGCGTGAACCATGTCCTTTAAGGAGGCCACACGGATCATAAAAAATTCATCCAGGTTGGAGGCTGTGATACTCAAAAACTTCAACCGCTCAAAGAGGGGGATGCTCTTGTCCCTGGCCTCGCTTAAGACACGCTCATTGAATGCCAGCCAGGACAGCTCCCGATTCCGATAATACTCGCTTTTGGTAAAATCCTTCTTTTCCATTTCCTACACCTGCCTTTTCTGCCGGATTACGGGCCGGATACTGAAAATTGTCTCGAAAAATTCCGCTTTGTGGGAGAAAAGCCCCTGCTCCAGGGTAATATCCTCCACCGTGTCTACCACTACAATGAGCTCCCGCTCCTTCAGGGTCACCTTCACATTCTTAAACTTCTGATTGTGGCTGCGATCCATGGAGTTTGCCACCCGAAGAATGGCACTCAGCTTGGCAGTCAGAAGATAATCCTGCCTATCCAGACTGGATCCCATGGAAAATTCCTCAAAGGAGGCAAATTCCTCCGTGTTAAAACGGATGGCGCTGGCGATAATCTCCCGCTCCCGGTGGGACAGGCCGATAATCTCTGTGGACATGACAATCTGATAGGAGCACTCCGGCGTCCGGTTCATGCTGATGTACTTTCCGCAGTCATGAAGGAGCACCGCAATCTGCAAAAGAAGCCTCTCCCGCTTTCCCATGCCGTGAATCCGCTTCATTTTATCAAAAATGGTGAGGGCCAGGTATTCTGTGCCGGCCAAATGGGTTTTGTTGCTCTGGTAGCGCTTGGCAATGTTCTTGGCTGCCTCTACGATGTCATTTTCAAAATTGTGGGAGGACTTGAAGATCTTCTTGCGCTCCGCATAGTCGTAGGCCAGGCCGTCACTTAGGTTGAGGCCCGGAATCCAGATGGTCTCTGCTCCTGTCTCCTCGATGAGACGCTTGTAAATAATCAGAGCCGGCATAATGAGGGACACATTTTCTGAAACCAGTCCCAGACGCTGTACCATAGCCTGGGGAGTTCTGGTCATAATCTCCTGATAGAGCTGCACATATTCCTCCCGGCTCAGCATCAGACTGTGCTCCATGGCGTTGCGCTGCATAAACTGGGTAATATAGTCTCCCACCAAAATCATGTTTTTAATCTCATGGTCCTTTAAGTACAGCCGCTTGTAGCTTTTCAGCTCATTGTTGATCATTTCCTCTATGATATCGCCGAAATGATTGGTGCGGCTCTCCACCTCCGCCAGACGCTCCCGGATGCGCATGGTGCCCAGGCGCATGTTCTGGGTGGAAACCAGGGCATCCTTGTCAAAGAGGGAAATCTGGATGCTCCCCCCTCCCACATCCACAATTGCAGTACCCTTCTGGATGATTTTTTGAAAGGATTCCTCGTTGGAGGCAATGGATTTGTAGCCAAGAAAACGCTGCTCGGAGTTGCTTAGGACCTCCACATTGAGGCCGGTACGCACCCGTATCTTGTCCAGAATCAAAAGGCAGTTGCTGGTCTCCCGGATAGCGCTTGTGGCGCAGGCCCGGTAGTCGTCCACTTGGTACTCCTTCATAATCCGGGTAAAATCCTCCAGAACCCGACAGAGCTCTTCCAGCATTTCATTGCCGATCTTTCCCTTGCTGTAGGCGTCCCGGCCAAGTTCAATGCCATGGCGGACATAATCGATCTCCCGGATGCCGGTCTTGGGAACCAGCTCAAAAATCTTCATTCCCACCTCGTAGGAACCAATATCAATTGCTGCGAAGGTTATTATCTGCATATTTTCACGCCTTTCCGGTACTGCCGAATCCGCCCCGGTCTCCATTTAACAGGGCGTCGGTTTCCTCAAAGGATAGCTCCGGCTGATGCTCCATAATGCGGAACTGGCAGATCCGGTCGTTCACATGGATCTGAGTGTCCCGAAGGGCATAGGCCGGCAGAAACCACTGATCGCTGTCGCCGCAGTAGGTTTCGTCTATGATTCCCATACTGTTTGTCTGAATGATGCCAAAGTTCTTAAAGGTGCTGCTCCTGGGAACTACATGGGCCTCGTAGCCCTTGGGAAGCTCCATAGCGATACCCAGAGGAATCAGGCGGAATTCTCCCGCCTTCATGGTGACCTCCTCTGCGGCCCGAAGATCGATCCAGTCGGATTTTCCTCCAATGTAAGCCAGGCGCTCTATTTTGTCCGTAAAATATTTTATCCGTATGGTTTTCTTTTGTTCCGGCATGTCTGTGTGCTCCTTAAAATTTGATGGTCTCTAAAATGCTGGTGCGAAGAAGGGTCAGGGCCGCCACTACAGCGCTCTCCCGAATCTTCATACGATTTCCTGTAAAATGGTATTCCTTCACCCGCATAGCTCCCTTGACGGATACGGCAATGTAGACTAAGCCTACCGGCTTTTCTTTGGTGCCTCCGTCTGGACCTGCGATTCCAGTGATGGATACGGCCACATCGGATCCAGTGGTAAGAATCGCTCCCTTTGCCATTTCCTTTGCAGTCTTGTCGCTGACAGCGCCGAACTCCTTCAAAGTCAGCTTTTTCACACCGATAAGCTTGCGCTTAGCCTTGTTGGAGTAGGTGATAAAGCCTTGCTTTAACACCTCAGAGGCTCCCTGAACATTCACCAGGCGCCCGGTAAACAGGCCGCCGGTGCAGGATTCTACGGTGGTCAGGGTAAGCTCCTGCTCCTTCAAAAGTTGAACCACAGATTCCTCTAAGGTCATCATTTCATCGGTGGTGTAAATATGGCCGCCGAAGCGCACCTTAAGCTCCCGAATCACGGGCTTCATCAACTTCTTTGCCACCGCCTCGTCCGCCGCCTTGGCGGTAAGCCTCAGATGGACCTCTCCAATCTTGGCGTAGGTGGCTATGGTAGGATTGGTCTGATTTTCAATGAGATCGGCTATCATGGTCTCTACCTTGCTCTCGCCCATTCCGCAGATCTTGATCATTTCCGATGCAATGATCTCTGGCTGCTTCTTATTGAGATAGGGGAAGATGTCCTTTTCAAACATAGGCTTCATCTCTCCGGGTGGTCCGGGTAGAAGAATGACAATCTTTTCTCCCTCCTCCATAATGAGGCCGGGGGCGGTCCCGTTGTCATTGTCCACGACAATTGCCCCCTCCGGGATCAGGGCCTGCTTCCAGTTGTTTTCTGTGATCTCCCCAATACCCCTGGTGTCAAAGAATCTCTGAATCAGCTCCCGGCTGTGGGCGTTCTCCACCAGATTTTTCCCAAAGACCTTGGCGGTGACCTCCTTTGTGAGATCATCCTGGGTGGGGCCTAAGCCGCCTCCTAAGATCACCACGTCGGAGCGGTTAAGGGCCAGCCTTAAGGTTTCCTCCAGGCGGTCGGGATTGTCCCCCACCACGGTCTGATAATAGAGGGAAAGGCCCAGCTGGGCGCATTTCTCCGAGAGGTAAGCTGCGTTGGTGTTTACGATATTTCCCAGCAGGATCTCGGTTCCTACGGAAATCAGTTCTACTATCATGTCAGATATCTCCTTCCAGTAATACACCCTTATTTTTTAACAGGTAATCCACCAAGGATACCACGGTCAAAATGAGGGCAATCCAGACGACTACGGTTTCTACAATGGCAAAACTTTCTCCCAGGTCAAGGATCAGCAGAATGATCATCAACATCTGGAAGGTGGTTTTAAACTTCCCCCAATAGCTTGCCGCAATTACCACTCCATTATCCGAGGCTACCAGACGAAATCCGCTGATGATAAATTCCCGGGCGATGATGATGATGACGATCCAGGCGGCAAGGCGTTTCATCTCTACCAGGCAGATCATGGCGGAGCAGACGAGCAGCTTGTCGGCAAGGGGGTCCATGAATTTTCCGAAGTTGGTAACCAGGTTGTACTTTCGGGCGATTTTTCCATCCAGAAGGTCCGTGAGGCTTGCAATGATGAAAATGGCTAAGGCATAATATTTTCCATAATCGCCGCCCAGATCCGTCAGCAGAAAAAGGACGAAAAAGGGGATGAGCAGGACGCGCAGGATGGTTAGTTTGTTTGGCAGATTCATATCAGCTCTCCTATCAAATCGTATTCGTAGGCTCCGGTGACGCGGACTCTTGCGAAGTCTCCGCTCACCAGTGTCTCCTCAGTGTTGATGAAAATGTAGCCGTCCACGTCGGGAGCATCCCGGTAGGTACGGCCTACATAAGCCCTTTCTCCCGCCACCTGACCTTCAATCATGACCTCCAGCTCCCGGCCTGTCATCGCCTCTGCCTTGTCAAAGGCGATCTTCTGCTGAAGCTCCATAAGCTCTGCCTGACGGTCTTTTTTGACGTCCTCGGGGATCTGATCCGGCATCCGAGCGGCCGGGGTATCCTCCTCCTGGGAGTAGGTGAATACGCCGAGGCGGTCAAATTCACAGGCGTCTATGAAGGACAGGAGTTCTTCGTGGTCCGCCTCTGTCTCGCCCGGGAAGCCGGTGATTAAGGTGGTTCTTAAGCAGATATCGGGGATGGCTTTTCTTAGATCGGCGATGATCTGCTCTAAGTCGGCTCTTGTTGTTTTTCGTCCCATGCGCCTGAGGATGGGATCAGAGGCGTGTTGGATGGGGAGATCCAGGTAGTGACAGAGCTTTGGCTCTTCCTTAAATACCTGGATGAGTTCTTTTGTGATTTCCTCCGGGTAGCAGTATTGGAGGCGTATCCAGCGTAAGCCTTTGATTCCACACAGTTCTTTTAGTAAGGCGGGGAGGCGTTTTTCTCCGTAGAGATCCAGGCCGTAGAGGGTGGTTTCCTGGGCTACCAGGATGAGCTCTTTGACGCCCTGGTCTGCAAGCGCAGAGGCTTCTCTTAGCAGATCTTCCATCGGGATGCTTCGGTAGGGTCCGCGTACCTTGGGGATGATGCAGTAGGTACAGTGTTTGTCGCAGCCTTCGGCGATCTTTAGGTGGGCGTAGTGGCCGCCGGTGGTGATCTGACGGGGGGCCTGGGGTCTTATCAGGCGGTCCAGGGATTCCAGTTTTTGTTCTTTTTGACCGTTTAGGGCTTTTTTCAGGATCTCCGGGAGGGCGTCGTAAGCGGTGGTGCCGAGGATGGCGTCTACCTCGGGGATCTCTTTTTGGATCTCCCGGCAGTAGCGCTGTGCCAGGCAGCCGGTGACGATGAGTGCCCGGCAGGGGCCGGTTCTGCGGTATTCGGCCATTTCCAGGATGGTGTTGATGCTTTCTTCTTTGGCGTCATTGATGAAGCAGCAGGTGTTGATGATGATGGCCTCGGCTTCGGTTTCGTCGTCGGTGAAGGTGTGGCCTTCTTTTTCCAGGAGGCCAAGCATTTGCTCGGAGTCTACGAGGTTTTTGTCGCAGCCGAGGGATATGAATAGTAGTTTCATGTTGGGTTGTCCTTTTGGGTTTTTCTGGTTCTATTATAGTGGATTGAGGTGGGAAATTCAATATGTGGGGGGATTTTTTGTTGATTAGGACGGACGGGGATGCACTGGGAACTCTTTTCTGAAAAGGGGGTTATTTGCGGGTGGCTATGTAGCGGTCGTGGGGCATGGATATACCTTTGTAATGTTTGATCCAATGGTCGGCGGGGTGCATTCCGTTTCGGAGGGCTACTTTTTGGGAGGGTATATTTGTGCTGCGGATAATGGAGCAGACTCCGGGGGCTTTCAGTGTTTCGAAGGCGTATTTTTTGCAGGCTTTTGCGGCTTCGGCGGCGTAGCCTTTGTGCCAGTGGGTGCGGCGGAACAGGTAGCCTATTTCCAGGACTTCCTGGTCTTTCCAGGGCTGCATGGTGAGGCCGCATTGGCCGATGAACTCGTCGGTTTCTTTTTGGATGACGGCCCATAGGCCGAAACCCCATTTTTTGTAGCGCTCGATTTGCCTGTCTAACCATTCCTGTACTTCCTGGTCGCTGAAGGCTCCCTCGTAGGCGTACATGGTTTCTTCGTCCTGCAGGATTTTGCTTAAGTCCTCGTAGGCGGACTGGGTGATTTCGCGGAGGTAAAGTCTTTTGGTTTCCAGTATCATGTCTGCTCCTTTTCGGTTTTTGCCGTTGTTTTTCTGTCTCTTTTGATAGAACGCTTTGTTGTTTTGCTCTCTCTGACTTTTTGTTCTGTTTTTGACTGTTGAATCTTCGTCTTTGGAGCGGGTAAGGAGGTCTTTGTTCGCGGCGGTTATCTTTTGGTTTGCTTTAATTTTGAAATTCTGTGGTTTTGGAGGTGATGATGAAGCCGTTTTCGTTTGCTGCAGGCTCCAGGGTGAAGCTTACGGTGCCGGCGTCGCTTTCATCTTCAAAGCTGATGGTGTATGCTGCAGTGATGGTGTCGCCGGATTCCTCACAGTCTGCGAATGTGTAGTGGGTGTCGGGGAAGTCTGATGCGCTAATATAGTAATAGCCGTCCTGATAATAGCAGGATAAATCCCCCTCTTCCGGTTCTTCTTGGGATGGTCTCGGCAGATCTGTGCCGAATACGAGCTTTGCATAGGCTTCTGCTTCCTGTTCGGGCACTTTGATTCGTGTTTCTTCTACTCCGGAAGTTTCTTGCTGTATCAGTTCTGTTTCTGCACCTTCTGAACCGCTGGTGTAGGAGTAAAAGAGGAAGTCGCTCCAGAAGGCTTGGTCTTTTTCGGTTTCGGGGGTGAAATCGTTTAAGGTTCTGCACATTTTTTCCAGAAATTCCTGTCCCTGGCCGGTGAGCTCGAAGGCTTCCGGCTGTGATTCATTGTTCCCGGGGGCGGGTGTTTTTTCTTCTGGTGGAGTCTCTTTCTGGCTTTGGTTTGTATCTGTTGTAGTTTCGGAAGATGTATTGCTGCTTTCCCTAGGGGTGTTGTCTTTCGCCGAGCCGCAGGCGGTCAGGCATAATGTAACGGTCATTAACAGGGCTATGTATGTTTTTTTCATGTTTTGTTTCTCCTTCTCATTGTCAACTGTGTATACAGCCATGCGGTACGTTCGCTTCTGTCTCTAGGATATGGGGTTTTCCGGAATACGTCAAGAGCTACCAGGTAAAATTCCTGCAAGAGTTTCAGGGTCAGTCCCGTGTCAAATCTGGTTTCTCCGTGATGGATGTAGCGTTCTCCCATCTTGTGGAATATTCCCATACTCTGCTCAAAGATTACGATTACATACATCTTTTTAATATCGTGGTAGGTATATGTCTTTCCCTTGCTCCCCTTTACTCTGACATACTGCTCCACCACCTCTGCTTCCGTTTCCGGACGCTTCGGCCATAAAATGGTACTCTGGTTTTCTTCCTTCAAATTCATAGGCATTTTCCTCCATAATAAATATTTTTAATCAAATCCGGAAAGTTTGGCGGGAATCCACCGAGATCCAAGATTGAAATGATTGGATAGACTTAATATAGCAGATAATCATTTCTGTTGCAATATTTTTACATTTTTTTCTATTTTTTTATTTTTTTGTATAACAAGCAACGTTTTAAAGAAAAATCCTTCTGTTACAGAATAAACCAAAGAATAGAATGTATTTTTTGTTTACAGGAAATTATTTTGTAGATAAACCTTTATAATTACAAAATTTATATACCTACTTTTCCCGGCATTCGCTGCACTCTCTGTCATGTAGCGAAATAATACCGCCGCATTTTGGACAGGTATACCATTCTTTCTGCACTTCCATAAACTGCTCGAGGCCATGTTTTTGAACATATCCACTGTTTTCTACAAGACTTACCCCGTAACGCTTTCTATAACTTTTTTCAAGATTCTTCATCCACTTACACGGAAAATCCGAACATTCATAACAGTATGTCAAATCCCTGCTTTTTACACAGTCTTTGACTTTGCATACGCGGCAATGCTCCGGCTTTTCTCCGTCGCCGTTCAGACATCCGGCTCACGGTTTCTTGTGATAACAATGCTTATAACACACCAGACAATTCATTCCGCATGGAGCAAACAGCTCCGTCCCTATGGCTTCCACTGGCATTTTCATCATTCATTTCCTCTGTCTTAGCCTGCCTTCCCTGTCATCCAACCCGTACCGGACTTTCCTTTTTCTCCTTCTGCGGAAGCTGAGCCAGAATAATAGCGGAAAACATAAGGATGCATCCAAACAGCTCACGGCCCGTCAGATGCTGATTTAAAAACAGCATACCCGCCAGAACGGACACCACAGATTCCAGACTCAGAATAAGAGAGGCCACCGTAGGATTCATATCTTTCTGTCCAACAATCTGCAGGGTATAGCCGGCTCCGCTTGAGAGCACGCCCGCATACAGAACAGGCTTCCAGGCCGCAAGAAGCTGCGTCAGCTCCGGCCTCTCAAAAATAAGCATCGCAATCCCCGACATGGCTCCGCAGACAAAAAACTGGATACAGGACATCTTTACCCCATCTACATACCGGGTAAAATAATCAATCACCAGGATATGTACGGAAAAAAGGCAGGCACAGATAAATACCAGAATATCGCCGATCCCAAGGCGCAGACTTTCCGTCATACAGAGAAAATAAAGCCCTGCCAGTGCCAGAAGCACGCCTATCCATACAAACGGCCCGCATTTCTTACCAAAAAACAATCCCAAAACAGGAACAATAATAATATAAAAAGCCGTAAGAAACCCGGCCTTCCCCACACTGGTGTAGAGAATACCAAACTGCTGAAAGCAGCTTGCGGCGCAGAGAGCCAGACCGCAGCAGACGCCGCCCTGGAGCAATGTTTTCACATCCGCATATTTCTGCACAGACTGCCGCTCTCCGACACGACTGTTTTTGTCGTTTCTATTCCCTTTCCAACCTGTCCCGTTGTTACCGTCCGTATTACCCCTATTGCCTCCATCACTTTCAGAAACAATTCCTTCCCGCCATCCATTTAAGCGGTCCAACAAAGTAATACACGGAAGCAGTACCAGACCTCCAATAAGGGAGCGGACACAGATAAACGTAAAGGGCCCCACATAATCCATACCTACGCTCTGGGCTACAAAAGCCACTCCCCATATAACAGCCGTCAATAACAATATAAAAGATTGTCTTATCTGTCGTACATTCATGTCAACTGATTCCTTACAAAATTTTTTATTCTTTCCTATATCATCTTTATTCCTAATCTAGTACAACCTTGCACAAATAACAATGTTGTACTAGCGTCTGGAAAATAACCGGACCAATTGCACAGAATGTTTTTCCGAGAGTCCTGCGTCCCGTCAATATCCGCAAACGTTCCGGCGGAGGGGTTGAGGGCCGCCCTTACCCTTCATCAAACCGCAAGGTAGACAAAATACTCTCCTGCGCCGCCCCCATTCCTTCATAAGCCTCCACAAAGCAGTCCATCTGCACCGTATACAACCTCTCATTATACCGGAATATATAAAGATCACAAGTCCTGCTGTTACTGTCCGTCCCTTCTGCATAGCTGACCCAGATAGCCGGATACTCCCCCTCTCCTATGGTTACCTCTTCCACCAGACATTCCTCATTACTGTCAACCACATACTGATCCGCCAGGCTTTCCGCAGAAGCTCCTTCCGTCTCCGATATCTTTACAAACACCGGCGTTTCCGAATCCGCATCATAGGAATAGGCATAAAAATCCAATTCCTGCTCCGACGCCTCCAATGAAAAGGTCTCCGGGTCATACGCTATGGTAAATCCATCCATTCCCTGGATTCTGTTATAGGGAACGCTGACAGACTCCCCCTCCTGCATCAGAATCACTTCCTCCTCACCCAGTACGGTTCCGGGTTCCGTACCCACTTCCACCGGGATCGGCTGCGCTTCTGCCTGACCGCTTTCTCCTTCATTTTCTACCGCCTGTTCCGTCTGATCCGCCTGCTGTACCTCAGGAACAGACACCTCTCCCGTTTTGTCTCCTTCCCCGCCGCAGCCGTACAATACGGCAGACAAAATCAGACAGGGCAGGAGCATCCGGCTACGCAAGGATCTCTCCCACTAACTTATTTACCAGTGAGCCGTCCGCTTTGCCCTTTACCTTAGGCATCAGCTCCTTCATGATTTTCCCCTTGTCTTTACCGGTGGGTTCCGCAATGCCCAGGGCTTCGATCACCTCTTTTATAACGACGCGGATGGCTTCCTCGCTCATTTCCTCCGGAGCGAACTCAGAAAGCACCGCCAGACGCGCCTGACACTGTTCGATAATATCGGTGCGGTCGGCCGGGGCCAGAGCAATCGTTTCCTTTGTCTGTTTCATCTCTTTTTTGATAACCTCATACTCCTCTTCGGAGGTGAGGTCTGCGCGCTTGTCAATGGCTTTGTTTTTCAGGGCCGCCAGAAGCATAGACAGCGTTTCCTTCCGGTCCTTTTCCTTATTCTTCATGGCTTTCATCATTTCTGCGCGGATTTCGTCGATTTTGCTCATATTTTTCTCCTATTCTAAATCGCTGCGCGATGGCGCTAAAGGGTAAAGTCGCTTCGACACACTTGTTATGAGAGGAAGTTTCATTCGAAAGGACACTCATGAAAATTTCGCTCGTGCGCCTTGCGTCTTTACTGTCCAGCAGAAAATATTTCAAGGAAATACTTGACATATCTTAGCCAGACTATTAATAGTTCCGGTTATCTCCTCTCGTTCTGACGAACTCTTTCTATTTTAATCACTTTTTTAAAAGATTTCAAGGTTTTGACGCAAATTTACCGCAACCCCTTGCTTTTTTTGAAATAAAAAGGTATGCTGTAATTGTATTCCGTACAAATACACTTTACTGTATTTTGTCTTTATCAAAAAGACACCCTTTCCCCCTGGCGGACTTTTGCCCCCGTACTTTCTACAGGTCATGCGCTGCCGGGAAAAGGGACGCACAAAAGATTTTTCTTATGGAGGGATGTATCATGGAGAAGAAAAAACTGGGTCTTGTACCAAAACTGATCATTGCCATTATTCTTGGTATTCTGTTCGGACAGTTTCTGCCCGAGAGCATCTGTCGTGTGGTAGTAACTGCCTCCGGCCTGTTCAGTACCTTTTTGAAATTTATTATTCCACTGATGATTGTAGCCTACGTAACAATGGGAATTGCAGATCTCAGCCAGGGAGCCGGAAAACTGCTTGTGATTACCGTCTGCCTCGCCTACAGCTCCACACTCATTGCCGGAACCTGCTCTTATCTGGTGGCAAGCGGATTGTTCCCGAGCTTTATGAGCCCGGAGGCTATGGAACAGATTGCGGCGACGGCAGACAACTCCTTAAGCTCCTATTTCAGCATTCAGCTTCAGCCTCTTTTGGACACCCTGTCAGCAGTTGCGCTTGCCTTTGTCCTGGGCCTGTGCCTGTCCACCATGAAGGGGAAGGAAATGGGAAACAGCCTCTACAACGGCATGAAGGATTTTTCCAGTGTCATCGACAAGGTCTTACATACGGTTATTATCCCGCTGCTGCCCCTTTATATCTGCGGAACTTTTACGGATATGACCAAGTCGGGGAAAACCTTTGCAATCTTAAGTATTTTATGGAAGGTGTTTCTGGTGGTGATTCTTATGCACCTGATTTGTATCACCATTCAGTTTATCATCGCCGGAACCATCAGCAAGAAGAACCCGGTTACCCTTATTAAAAACCAGATACCAGGGTATACAACCGCCCTTGGCACCCAGTCCTCAGCGGCTACGATTCCGGTCAACCTGGAATGCGCCAAAAATGACGGCGTATCCGAACAGATCCGCAATTTCGTGGTTCCTCTGTGCGCCAATATCCATATGGCAGGCTCTATGATCACCATCACGGCCTGCGCTACGGCCGTATGCCTGATGAACCAGCTTCCCATTAGTCTTGGAACGGTGATTCCCTTTATTATGACTCTGGGAATTGCTATGGTAGCTTCTCCCGGCGCTCCGGGCGGATCGATTATGACGGCTCTGCCGTTTCTCTATATGATTTTCGGCGCGGAGGCAGGCAATCCGGATGGGCCTATCTGCGCGATTATGGTGGCCCTCTATATTACCCAGGATTCCTTTGGAACTGCCTGTAATGTATCCGGGGACAATGCCATCGGCGTAATCGTAAATACCATTTATGAAAAATGGATCAAAAAATAAAGAGGAAAATGATATGAACGTATTTGATATAATAGGCCCTGTGATGATTGGGCCATCCAGTTCCCATACGGCCGGAGCTGTGCGCCTTGGACGCGTGGCGTGGAAAATCCTGGAGGAAAAAGCGGTCTGGGCAGATATCCGGCTGTCCGGCTCCTTTGCACAGACCTACCGCGGCCACGGTACGGACAAGGCATTGATTGCCGGGATTATGGGGATGCATTCTTATGATGAACGCATCCGCCGTTCCCTGAGCCTTGCAGATGAGGAAGGGCTTGCATATTCCTTCACGGCAGAGGATATTCCCGGCGCCCATCCCAACACGGCGCGGATTCATCTGAAGGGTGAGCAAGGGGCTGAATGTGTGGTGCAGGGAGCCAGTATCGGGGGCGGCAATATTCTGGTGACGCAGATCAATGGAATGGAGGTTTCCTTTACCGGTCAGTATAACACGTTGATGGTGCTCCACTATGACAGGCCTGGCACTATCGCAGCCGTGACGAATTTCATGGCTTATTCGGGAACCAATATCGGCAATTTCCGTCTGACCCGGCCGAAAAAGGGCGGCGAAGCGGTTATGACCATTGAAGTGGACGGGGACGTGGAGGAAACGCTGATTCAGAGCCTGCGCATCCTTCCCAACATTATCAATGTGGTTTTGATTCGGGCAATTTAACGTTTTTAATAGTCCAGCTAAAAAATGTCAAGTACTTATTAAGGAAGATTTTTTTGCCGGACAGTAAAGTCGAGGAGTAGATGTATGTTGGATTATGATTCCATTGCGGCAATCTGCGAGGCCGCAGAAGAAAAACAGCTATCCATCTCTGCCCTGGTGCTCTCCGACCAGGCGGAGCAGATGGAGATCTCAGAGGATGAACTCTATGAGCATATGAGGGAAAGCCTCCATGTGATGCAGGAGGCAGTGAAGGAGGGGAAGAATCCCAAGCTTCGTTCCACCTCCGGTCTCACCGGGGGCGACGCGGCAATGGTGGAGGCTTATGCCGGTACGGGAGGAATTACGGGAACCTTTTTGAATCATGCAATGGCCCGAGCCCTTGCAGTGTCAGAATATAACGCGGCTATGGGAAAGATTGTGGCCTCTCCCACTGCTGGGTCCTGCGGTATCCTGCCAGGCACTGTGGTTTCCATGCTGGAGGAAGGGCGCTGTGATGAACACGCCGCCGTGATGGCCCTTTTTACAGCCGGAGCGATTGGAATGGTGATTGCCCGCAATGCCTCCATAGCCGGAGCACAAGGGGGATGCCAGGCGGAATGCGGCTCCGCCTCCGCTATGGCGGCCGCCGCTCTGGTGGATCTGGCCGGAGGAACGCCGGGACAGGCTGCTCATGCCTGTGCCATGGCCATTAAGAACCAGCTTGGCCTGGTGTGCGATCCAGTAGCCGGGCTTGTGGAGATTCCCTGCATTAAACGAAACGTGTCGGGAATTGCCATTGCCTTTACCTCTGCGGAGATGGCTCTTGCCGGTGTGGAGAGTAAGATTCCGGTGGATGAGTGCGTCCTTGCCATGCGCCAGGTGGGGGATATGCTTCCCTGCTCCTTAAAGGAGACCTCCCAGGCAGGGCTTGCGTCCACACCTACGGGGATTCGGCTGAAAAAGCAGGTGTTTGGGGAAGGCTGACCGCTGCGCTGCTGTGCTTCCCTTTCACAGATGTACAGCGAATACAACGATTGGGCTGGCTGGTAATCTGCTATTACCGGCCAGCCCGATCGTTACTTTTTCATTGCAATCCCCATTAACCGTATTGCCTCATCCGCCAAAAACAAAGGAATACCCACATCCACCAGATATATTTTAAATGCAGGCAAATCATCATAGGCTGAAATAGGCAGTCCTGGCAAGCTGCGAAGGAATGGACTTCCATATCTATCAATCTTTTAATTCTGTACTATCCTCATAGAATTTTCCCCATCACACAAGCAGGTAATCGTTCCCTCTGATGTGAGGTATGTCTGGGCTCCTGTCTGGTGGAGAATTCTGCGAACCTTTTCGTCTCCGGGCTCCTCCTGGGAGCAGGTGATCACAGCGATCTTTGGAGAAACGGCTTCTAGAAATTCCTCGGAGTTCTTCTCCTTTCTGCCGTGATGGGGAACCTTTAACAAATCGTGCTTCAAATCAAATTCTTCCTGAACAAGAAGCTCTTCCAGACGCTCCTTCTCACAGTCCCCTGCAAAGAGAAACCTCTGTTCCCCATAGGTCATACTGATCACAAGGGAAAAATCATTGTCCTCTTCCTTATATTCCGGCTTCTGGGGCGGATAGATGAGACATTCCACGCCGTCAAAGGAAAGATACCGGGTATCTGTCACAAGCTCCGGCTGCTGTCCTGACGCCTCCAGAACCTCCCGGTATTCCTGATATTGACCTCCGTCCCCTTCATAGTCCGGCTGAAAAATATGCTCTGCTCCTGCTTCTTCCAAAATCCGGTCAGCTCCGCCGACATGATCCTTGTCAAAATGCGTGATTACCAGATAATCCAACGGCTCCTTATCCTTCTGACTTAAATAGTCCAGAATCACCTCTGAGGTATCCTCATAACCTGCGTCGATGAGCATGGAGGTGTTTTCCGTTTCGATGAGGATGGCGTCACCCTTTCCCACATCAAAAAAAGTAATTTTCAGTCCCTGCCCCTCTTCGGAGCTCTCTTTCGTCCTGACACAGCCGCACAGAAGAAGGAGAAAGGACAAAAAAAAGATGAAATATCTCTTAGATAGGTTTTTCGTTTTCATGGAGGATTCCCCTTTCCATATTTTCCGCTATACACAGAGGGGTGCCGGGAAATAAAGCAGATGACTTTTCTAATGACTTATTTCCCAGCATCTCCTTTAGAGCTTTTACTATAGCCTTTTTATGACAGCTCTTATTATATGTAAGCCCTCAAGGCATGTCAATCTCCGTCCCAAATTTTTAAGTCGCTCTATCTGCAAATCACCCAGGTGGTCAGTATATGATTTTACTACAGCGCTTTTGACTTAAGTCTCCTGCGGATTCTCTCGGCCAATACCAGGCATCCCCCTGCCAAAAGCAAAATTCCTCCAAGGCAGACAGCCCACACCACCTTCGGCTCATCGTCCCCAGGAAACCGGAAGCGGATCTGCTCCGTTACCAGAAAATGAACCGGCTCGGTCTCCGTCTCATTACCAGCCTCATCCCATGCCCTTATGGAAAAGGTCTGCCATACCTTTGCTCCTGAAACAGGACAGACCAGCATGCCGTCCATCTCACGAAGCATATCCCGGTCATAAGTCGCCGTACATTGGCCATTCACATAAACTTCTGCCCCTGCAAGGGCATAGGCATCCCTCACATCCGCTAAGAGCTCCAGGCTTTTTCCCTTCACGCGCTCCCAGTCCTTCACTCCTGTCACCACCACACTGGGCCCGGTCTTGTCCACAATAAATTCCAGGCTTTTTTCCTTCATCCGGTTATTGGAAGCATTTCTTGCCTGATCCTCTGAGTACAGTGTCACCAGGTAAATACCCTCTTTTTCAAAATTTTCCTTGTCAATCCGATAGCGATAGGTCTTCCAGGTGTCCCTTGTTCCTGTCCTTTCCACCTGGTAATCCCTGCCCTCCTTAAGCTCTACGGTCTCCCCCTCCCGGCTGCTGGTCACCTGGTAATAGTTCAAAAAATCAGGATTGTACTCCGTAATCACCAGATCCGGCTCCTGGGAGGCATAGCGGCTTCCTCCCGGACCTGCCAGGAGCGCTGTGGCCTCCTCCAGCTCGTAGACAGAGCCAAAACGATTTACGGAAAAGGTGAGCTCCGCCTCTGACACATTTCCGGCCAAATCTCCGGCCCTTGCCTTAATTCGGTAGAGATCGTCATTTTCCGGCACCTGCTCAAAATCACCCCAGAGCATGGTAAAGCCTTGCTCCTCACTGCTCTTGGTCCAGACCGGAAGCTGTCCGGTCCCATTGCTGCCTTGAAGGCTCACTTGGGTCTGCTCCGGATCAAAGTTGGTATCCAGGACACGCAGTCTTGGGGCAACCATTCCCCGGTTGGCGGAGCAGTCTGCCACATTTTCAAAGGTCAGCTCGGGAGGAGTCCTATCAATCACAAATTCCTCCGAATCGTAAGCCTCGGCCTCATTTCCTGCCAAATCTGTACACCGAAGTCTCAAGCTGTATCTGCCATCCTCCGAAAAGGTAATCCCGCACCGAAAGCTGTCCTCCTCCCACTGACGCAATGGTCCAAGCTTTGGAGCAGCAATCTCCTCCCCTTTCTCATGCGCCTCTATCAAAGCCTCCAAATCGCCGGTATAGAGATTCCGCTCCCGTATCTCCACAACCGCACTGCGCTCCCTTGCATAATAATGACCGTTTAAGGGTTCGGCATCGTCCCAATGTACCAGAAGGACCGGAGGCGTTTTATCAATCACAAAGGTCTCTGTCTTCTCATAGCTCCCCCTGTTTCCGGCCGCATCCTGGCAGGAAATTCCAAATGAATACCCCCCGTCCTTGTCAAAAACCAGATCTGCCATCCAGGCGCAGTCATCGCTGTGGCCCCAGTCTCCAGGGTCAGAGGAGCCGCCGCACCCTTCTCCTGGCTGATGAATCCAGGACAGAACCGAATCTTCCATCCCTGTAAGGGCAAGCTGTACCTGGTCTGGAAGAAAATTCCTCTCCCATATTGTAATCCGGGCTGTCTGGTCCGCCTGGTAATACTTTTCATTTCGCACGTCCTGATTCAGCCACTCCACCTCAATCTTTGGAGGGCTGGTGTCAATGTGGATCACCGGAGGCTCTATAACCTCCGTGGTATGCCCTGCAAAGTCCGTAAATCCTCCGGAAATAGAAATTTCATTCTGATTATTTTCCCCGGCCGGAATCGTGAGGATCAGATCTGCTTCCCTCCTGATCTCCTGCCCCTCCTCCTCAAAGAAAAGTTCCTCCCTCTGGCTTCCGGCCTGAAGCCAGACGGAACGGATTCCGGAAAAGTGATCCTCCATCACATACCTTAGAGATACATCCTCACGGTAAAAATGATCTCTTCCTGCCGGTGCTCCCTCCACAGTGACCCTTGCACTGGAGGTCTTTTTATGCATTTCTTCGGATTCAATGAGAATTCCTGTTTTTTTTCTCCAACCCTCCATAAAGATTCCGGCCCGATCCCTGGCCTGTGCCTGAATGATGCCCTGAAAGGAATGGGGCAGAGAAAAGACTCCATATGCCCTTGCACCGTTCTCCTCATAGACAAGGCTGTCTCCCGGCCGGACCGTACCGCTTATGGTTACAGGCCCCGGCTCCTCCTCTCCTCCTGTTCCCTCACAGATATAAGTGATTTCTCCAATACCGCTGATCGCGTCCTCCGCCTGAATTCTCACGGTCAAATCCGGCTGGCAAAAATATCCGAAGGTTACCTGATGGATGAGCTTTTCCAATAAGGTCTGATGCTCGGCCTCCAAGGTAATTCCTTGCTCCTCAGAAATCACAGGCTTAGTCCGGTCCAGACAAAAGCTTCCAAGGCTTACATAGCCTTCACTGCTCTCCACCGGGGTATTTCCGGCCTCGTCCTGTATCCGGGCGGATATCTGGTAAATGGCTTCTGTTTTCAGATGGATGGTTAAGTGATAGCTTCCAGGCTCTTCTTTCAGCTGAAAGCATTTTTCATTTCCTGTTTCCTCCTGTTCTGTCTCTTCCGACTCTGTCTCATCCTTTTCCGTATCCTCTTCTGTTTCATCTAATCCTGCCTCTTTTCTTAAAGAAGCCCAGGTTTTGCCGTGAAGCTCCCGGATCTCCGGAATATCTGAAAGCTTTCTGGAGGCATTGCGGGCCTCCAGATAAATCCTGGTTTCTTCCATATCCAGATGCTCTTCCAGAATCGTCAGCTCCAAAAACAATTCCTTTCCTGTCTGATAATATGCTTCCAGCTCCAATACTCTTCCCTGCTCGTCTCTCCATATGACTGAAAACTCAGGAGGCATAATATCTGTTGGCTCCTCTGGCTTCTCTGGCTCTACTGGTTCCTCCGGCTCTTCTGGTTCCTCTGGCGCCTTCGTTTCTTCTGATTCCTCCGGTCCTTCCATTTCTTCTGAACCCTCCACTTCTTCCGCTTTCTCCGTCTCCTGTGCTCCTTCTACCTTCTCCTTTTCCTCTGTCGCCTGCATTACCCCTGCCTCTGCCCGAAGCTTCATATCACAAGCTCCCGCAGCGCCTCCCAGGGCAAGCACAAAGACCAGAACCCGAATCCACCGCCATTTCCGCACTATTTTGGGAATGCGAAATCCAATAAACATCACCACAGACGCCGCCAACAGTACCACTGCCACTGTTCCGAAAAAAATCCATAGTTTATGATATACCTCCAACAATTGTTCCGTATACTCCATAGCTCTCTCCTTTCTTTTCTTCCTCTTCCTGCCATTTTGTCCTTTCTTCTATTTTTAATCATAGGATTTCCTCTCTTCCATACGTTCTCCCTCATAAACCGCGTCCAGCTGTCTTTTGGTCTCTCCAAGAAGATATATAAGTCTGCTCTTCATTTCCTCCAATCCCGGCTCTCTCCAATCTACATCTGTAAAATCCTCCTCGAGATGCTTCTGAAGCTTCTTAAGCTCCTCCTCCATCTCCTCTTTGGGTATCCCCGCATAGCGAAATTCCAGGGCACGTCCATGGATCTGGGAAGCTAGCTCCTGATACATACGAAGAGCCGTCACTGCGTTGTCAAGTTGAACCAGGTTGCCAGAGGCTAGACTTGTCAAATCCCTCCAATAATCCTGATAGGAAACCTTCGCATCCCCTGCCCGGTTTACCTGTCCAATCTGACTGTAATAAGCTCCAATGGTGCCAAGACGCAGAGCCCGTTCCCTGCAAGCTTTGGGAAGTGTATCACCTTCGGCGGCAATGTTCAGCCATTTCACCCCATAGCTCTTATTCCCCTCACCCTCATAATCATAGTAATAGGCCAGACCAAGCTCATAGGCCACACGCTCATATCCCTCCCGGTTTTCCTTGAGGCACATTTCGTAGGTTTTTCCGCCCGACGTGCTCCGATTCAGAATCCCCCGAAGATGCTCGTCCTCCTCTCTGGTAAAGGAAATCATTCCATCCTCTTCCACTGTGAGAAATACCTGGTTCAGCAGCTCCAGATATCCCTCCTCCCGACTCGGATTCAAACGGATCGCCCCCTCACAGGCTTCTATTTTTTCCTCACGAATATCCGACAAGAAAATCCGTTCCATCCATGCCTGATAGGTATCTCTTTCCAGTCCTACTTCCGTAAGCCTTGCATAAAATGCGCCCAAAAAGCACAGAAGGGATAAGAATGCAGTCACAAGGAAGCTTCCCAGCCGTCCCTTCTGCTTTCTCCGCCAGAGAAGGTCCATTTCCTCATAGTGATCCAAGGCATAGGCAAGCTCCCTGCAGCTTTGGAATCGGTCTTTTGGATCCTGCCTGGTACATCTTTTCAGAATTTCCTCCAGGCCAGCGGACAATCCCTGCTTCCAACGCCCAACCGGAGCCACGTGAAAGGGCTCCCTTCCCGGTTCCTGTCCTGTCACCGCTTCATACAGAACAGCACCCAGACAGTAGATATCCGTTCGCTGGTCGGTCTGCCCGCTGCCTCCCCACTGCTCCGGCGCCGCATACCCTGGCGTACCCAGGCAGACGGTATCATCTCCGGTGCAGGAATCCCGTATTTCCCGTGCCGTGCCGAAATCAATAAGCTTGAGACTTCCATCGGGCTGAACCATGATATTAGAGGGCTTCATATCCCGGTAAATGATGGACGGCTTCTGTTCATGAAGATAGGACAGCACCTCACAGAGCTGTTTTCCCCAGAGAAGAACCTGCTCCTGGGACTGTGCTCCCTCTTGGGCCAGAACCTCCTTAAGGGATCTTCCCTCTATGTAATCCATTACGATCAGAAGGCTTTCTCCTTCGTCGATCACATCCACAATGGCTGGCAGTCTTGGGTGGCGCAGGCGCTTTAAAAGCTCAGTCTCCGCCATCAGGCGTTCGCGGACCACCTGAGTTCCAAGGCCGGTCTCTCGGCGCACCTCCTTCACCGCCCATGTCTTGTTGGCCCTTTCATTGATGGCAAGGTAAACCACGCTCATACCACCTTGACCAATCTGATAAAGTATCCTGTATTTTCCGTCTATAACCGTTCCTGTTTCCAGCAGTATGAACCGCCTCCTTTCATTCATCCATACGGTGAACACCTTCCCCTGACAGCTTTTCCTCCATAACAGACTGGTACAGCAGCCTTTGTCTGCCTGTGACATGGGAAAGGCTATACCAGAAAGGTAACCCCATATCCAAGCAGAAAAAAGGGGGCCAGCGGAATCCTCTGCACCGGCTTCCTCCTCCCAGTCCAAAGGAAAACCAGGCTCATGTTCACCGCCATAAGAAGGCCGTAAAAGCTGCAGGCAAGAGTCCGGTCGGTTCCAAGACACACTGCCACCGCCCCCAGCAGCTTCACATCTCCAAATCCAAAGCCATGATGACTGATTGCGGCAAAAAGGGCCAGTCCTAATACCATCGCCGCCACTCCGACCAGATGCATGCATTGCGAAATCCCGGCCTCCTTCCCCCGTAAGCTCCATTCCGCCATAAAGAATAAAATCCCTAAGACCCACCCAATTCCGGTGAGCCAGTTTGGAATGCGCCTTTGTCTGATATCTGTCCCTGATGCCGCGATCAACAGAAGAAATACCAGGCTGTGTCTGATGGCCTCCAGGCCGTTCATGTTCCCTCCTCCTTATCCTTTTTGTCTTGTTCTTTGGAATTTCTTGCACGGAATTGTGCAGTTGAAAAACAATGATCTCCCTACGGATACCTGTGTGCATAAAAAAGGAAAAGCTGTTATATCATACTATAACAGCCTCTCCATTTTATGTCAACTTTATTCGTTCGACAAATATAGATCTAAAAATATAGATCCGAATAAACGGATATTTACTTCAACCGCTTATCAGACTTCACAGAAATACGTGTTCCCACGCTCTGGAAGATCTGGACCAGAATAATCAGCAGAATAACCGCAATCAGCATCACCAAATATTTATAACGGTAATAGCCGTAATTAATCGCGATTTTTCCAAGACCTCCTCCTCCAATAATACCGCTCATGGCCGAATAGCCCAGAATTGTAGTGATCGCCACCGTAAAATTGGACATGAGGGACGGTATGCTCTCCGGAATCAGCACCTTGACTATGGTCTGGAAGGGAGACGCCCCCATACTCTGGGCCATCTCAATGATATTGGGATTCACCTCCCGAAGGCTGGTCTCCACCAGACGAGCCACAAAGGGAAAGGACGCAATCACCAGGGGAACGATAGACGCGGTGGTCCCCACTGCCGTGCCTACAATCAATCTTGTAAGAGGAAATACCATAATCATCAGAATCAAAAAGGGCACGGACCGCAGCAAATTAATAAAAACATTCAGCACATGCATAACTCCTTTTGGAAGGGGAAGCACACCATCCTTCTCTCCCACTACCAAAAGGACACCCAAGGGCAGACCCAGTAAAATGGCAAAGGCCGTCGCCAGTACGGTCACATAGATGGTCTCCCACACTGCTAAAGGGATTTCATTTTGCAGAATCCAGAGGGTTTCCTCCAGAACCTCCGCGGAAAACAGCTTATCAAACATGATCCGTCACCTCCTCTAGCAGTACATCCTCAATGCCGCTTAAGTACTCCATGGCCCTGCGCACCATGTCATCGCCCCCCGTAATACCAAGGAGCATATTTCCATAGGCTTTGTCCCCGATGCTTCGGGTGGAAGCGCCCAAGATGCTTGCCACAACCTGTTCCTCCATAGCCATCTGTGCTATCAAAGGTGTCTTTGCCGCAAGGGCTCCGCTGAACACCACGCGAATCCGCCGCTCTCCCGGCGTTTCAGTCATAATCTCGTCCGCCCCGTCGGGGAATACCAAACGCCTGGCCGCCGCTGACTTGGGACTGGAAAATACGGTGCTGACTACACCCTCCTCCACCACTTGTCCGTCATCCAAAATGGCTACATGACTGCAAATTTCCTCCACCACACTCATCTGGTGGGTAATGATAATCACCGTTATGCCAAGCCGGGCATTGATATCCCGGATCAGTTCCAAAATGGAATGGGTGGTCTTGGGGTCTAAAGCGCTGGTAGCCTCATCGCAGAGCAGTACCTTAGGCTCCGTAGCCAGTGCACGGGCAATGGCTATGCGCTGCTGCTGACCGCCGGAAAGCTGTGCCGGGTAAGCATTTGCCTTGTCCGGCAGGCCCACAATCTCCAAAAGCTCCAGCGCGCGCTTTTTTGCCTCCGCCCTGTCTACTCCTGCCAGCTCCAGGGGGAAGCAGATGTTTTTCAGACAGGTCCTCTGCATAAGCAGGTTAAAGCCCTGGAAAATCATAGTTACCTCCCGGCGCACCCTTCGAAGCTCTGCTTTGGAAAGACTTCCCATATCGCATCCGTCAATGGACACAGTGCCCTCCGTGGGGCGCTCCAGCATATTAATGCAGCGGACCAGTGTACTTTTTCCCGCTCCGCTCATACCGATAATGCCGTAAATGTCTCCATCATGGATGGTAAGATTTACGTTCTTTAATGCCTCCACTTTTCCGTCTGCAGTCTCAAATTCTTTGGTAAGATTTTTTATTTCAATCATAAAACCTCCGGACAAGGGGAGCGGCCAGCGTAACTATACACCGGCAGCTCGTCCCTGTAATATGTACTTTCTATTTTGTAATGGCATCCAGACTGGTCTGCTTGCCACCGTAAAGACCGATGGGCTCTACATGAATCGCAGATGCAGATACCAGGTGCGTTCCATTCTCTGCGTTAAAGTCATCCAGATAGGGGGTGTGCTGGAAGTAGTTGGCATCCAGCTCTCCGCTCTCTACCACGTTATTGGGCTGTACATAATCGGTATACTCCACGATCTCCAGAGTAATATCCTTCTCCGCCAAAATTTCCTGAGCAACCTTGAGGATCTCCGCATGGGGTGTGGGGGAAGCAGCTACGGAAATAGTCGTTCCGGCCAGTCCTGCATAATCCAAGGAAGCATCAAAGCCATCCGTGGGCGCATCTACAGTGCTCACTACGGCACCCTCATATTTTTCCGTAATAAAGTCCGCTACCTTCTGACTCTCCAGTGCGGCCACCAGCGCTTTGATTGCATCGGAGGTCTCATTTCCCTCTTTTATAGCCAGAATATTGCTGTATGCAGAGGATGATCCCTCAATGGCCAAGGCATCTGACATGGGATTTAAGTTTGCCTCAATAGCATAGTTGGAGTTGATAACTGCATAGTCCACATCCTGAAGAACGTTGGGCAGCTGGGCAGCCTCTACCTCCTTGAAGGTAATGTCATAGGGGTTGTCCTGAATATCCTGGATGGTTGCGGTGATGCCTGCTCCATCCTTTAAGGTAATATAACCCTGCTCCTGTAAAAGCAGTAAGGCTCTGGCCTCGTTGGTGGTATCATTGGGCACTGCGATGGTTAAGCCTCCGCTCTTTTTGCAGGCTGTTAAGGATACTGCAAGGGTGAGCACAAGGGCTGTGGTTACAAGTGTTTTAACAAGCTTTTTCATAATGTGTTCTCCTTTTGGAATTTATTTTAAATCATATTAAAAAGGGAAGCCTCCAACAAAGCTTCCCTTCTCAATCAATCTTGAGTGCGGCCTCTGCTGAACATGGCCGCTCCTTTACGGACAGAAAGCACGTTGAAAATCAGCATCACAAAGCATGCACATGGGGCACATGTACATCACCATAGAACACATGGTACGAATGCTGGTCTCTCTCATGGCGCTCTCCTTTTCAATGGTTTTAAACTGGTTTTGATTATAGTGCAAATTCCTGTAGAAGTCAATGGGTTTTAGGAAAAATGATAGCATATCGCACAAGACGGCTATTTTACAGCAGGTATGTAGTCACCGCTTTTCTTACGCACCACAGGAGTGTCACAGGCTTCACCCTATCCACGGCTATAATTGGATAGATTTGTACGATATCTCCATTCAGGTAGTAACGGACACTTCCCACAATGGTTCCGGGCTCTACGGGGGCCGCAAGCTCATCCGGAAGGTTGGCCTCCACCGTTATCTGTTCTCCCTCTGAAAGCAGCATTTTTTTATGCTGAGCCTCAGCTCCGGCAGCAAGCTCCATGTGGGTACAGGCAACATCCTCCAGATTCCCGCTTTGGGGAATTCCTCCCCTTACAGGGAGAACTCCCAGAGAAGGCTCCTCCCAGATGTCCTGATATTCATAATGCTCCAGTCCGTAGCTCATAAGCCTTCTGGTGTCGCTCCACTTATAACTGCGGTTATTTGGCCAGCCGCAGGCCAAAAGAGCCACGATGAAGGTACGGTCCTCCCTCTTTAAGGCTCCCACATAGCAGTAGCCGGCATTGTTGGTGAAGCCGGTTTTTCCAGAAAGAGCGCCCTCCATCATGGTGAGAAAGGCATTTTTGTTGCCAACGGTAAAGCTTCTTAAGCCTTCCGTATCCCCGAAGCTGTAGGAG
Organism: bacterium 1XD21-13; assembly: GCA_009917555.1. Taxonomy (GTDB): domain Bacteria; phylum Bacillota; class Clostridia; order Lachnospirales; family Lachnospiraceae; genus Laedolimicola. The sequence goes on from QZDX01000016.1 coordinate 67,851, forward strand.
GAAGCCCGGGTAATGGTGAGAAACTCTTCCCTTTTGGGAGACTGGGTGATGCAGTAGCGCATAGTCCGTGCCAGGTCGGCGGCTGTGGTGGAATGGGTGCCCCCTTCATCTGTGGCATCCAGGCCGTTTGGGGTTATGTAATAGGTATTGTAACAGCCAATGTCCCTGGCCTTGGCGTTCATCATTTCGGCAAAGCCCTCCACAGAGCCTCCCACATGCTCCGCAATGGCCACGGCAGAATCGTTGTGGGATTCCAGCATAAGGGAGTAGAGAAGATCTCCCAGGCGGTACTGCTCTCCCTTTCGGATGCCCAGTTGAACGTCCGGCATGCCGGCGGCATATTGGGATACAGTGACAATTTCGTCCAGGTTGGCATTTTCCAGGGTGACAATCAGGGTCATAATCTTGGTCGTGCTTGCCATGGGCCTCTGCTCATAGCCGTTTTTTTCAAACAAAACACGCCCGGAGTCGGCATCCATCAATACGGCCGACTGGGCGTATAATTGTCTTAGTTCGGAAGGAATCTCTGTTTGTCCCTCTTGGGGTTCCTGCTCCTGACCATAGGTATTGATTGAAAAGCAGAGCGTCAGAGCAAGAAAAAGCAGAATAGAATATAGTTTTTTCACGGGCAAACCAACCTGTACGCTATTTCCTTTTATTGTATTCTTCGGAGGCGGGATTTATAACATAAGTTTGTTCGGATTTCTAAATAACATTCTTAGAGCAGTGACAATTAGGCTTGCACACAGGTCCGGAAAAGGTTATAGTTAAGTACAGAAGAAGGAGGAGGATACCGGGCATGCGGATCACATACATTGGACACAGCGGCTTTCTTGTGGAGCTTAAAAAATCTCTGCTTCTATTCGATTATTATGAAGGAGCTCTGCCGGCACTTTCTCATGAAAAGCAGCTCTATGTCTTTGCCAGTCACAGGCATCCGGATCATTTTAATCCGGAAATATTTGGTCTGGCAGAAAAATATGGGAATGCATTCTTTTTCCTGTCCTCAGATATCTGGGAATCCAGGGTTCCCAAGGAGCTTCGCTCCCGAACCATACGCCTGAAGCCAAAGGACAGCTGCGATTTGGAACAGTTGTCTGTAAGGACGCTAAAATCAACAGATGAAGGGGTAGCCTTTGTGATTTGGGCGGAGGGAAATACTGTCTATCACGCAGGAGATTTGAATGACTGGCGCTGGCCAGGGGAGCCAAAGAGCTGGAACCGTCAGATGAAGGAGCATTTTGATGCTTATATAGAACCTCTTCGAAATATGCATCTTGATGCCGCTTTTGTGCCCCTGGACCCCAGGCAGGAGGACTATTACTGTCTGGGGCTTGACTACTTTTTGTCTCTGACTGCTGGTGGAAGCCCGTCTGAGCGGATCTATCCTATGCATTGCTGGGAGGATTACGTCATTATTGACCGATGGCTTAGAGAACATTCCGAACACCCTGGGCGGGAACGAATTGTGCGGATTACAGGGCGTGGAGAAAGTTTTAATCAATGAAGCATACCTTTATGCACAAAAAGCATGTGCAGATCAAGGAAAGGAGAAATCACTATGAATTTTCAGTTTGCGCACTACAACTACAATGTTATCAATCTGGAGAAATCCTTACGCTTCTACGAGGAGGCCCTGGGCCTTAAAGAAGCCCGCAGGAAGGAGGCGGCGGATGGAAGCTTCATCCTCTCCTACCTTACGGATGGTAAAACCGGCTTTCAGCTGGAGCTCACCTGGCTTCGGGACTGGGAGGCGGATCACTACAATCTGGGCGACAACGAAATCCACCTGGCTTTCACCACAGACGATATGGATGCCGCCCATAAAAAGCATCAGAAAATGAACTGCATCTGCTATGAGAACCCGGATATGGGAATCTATTTTATCGAAGATCCCGACGGCTACTGGATCGAGATTATTCCTGGGAAATAGTCATAAACAGTATGCATTACAAATAGAACTTTTCCCTCATTCCAGATAGGGTTCCACCCGATTACTTCCATGAGCATAGAGGGTATCATACCAGAACTGCCCCGTCTCTGCCGTAGCCGCATCCACCGGAATGGCTTCCCTTGTCTGCAAAAGCTCCTCACATACAAGGGCCATGATTCTCCCCTCCAGGCCAGTTTCCTTTCCCTGGCGGAAACGGTTCAGGCAATAGTGGAGGGTATACTCTCCGTAAAATAAAAGCTCCCGATATTCTATAGAATGAGCCTCCACGTAGTCCTGGGGATTGGAGGAAGCCTTTGGCTTCGAGCAAATGGTTTCCAGTAAGCCTTCAATCACCTGCTCCGTGTCAAGGCCGGAAAACTCTACTGCCTGTCTGTAGCAGCTTTGTATCTGCAGCATGCCAAACTTCTGGCTGTCAATGGCGTCCTCCGCAATTTCCGCCGGGAATTTGCTGCGGATGTCAGAGACAAAATAGCTTCCTTCCCGGGGCTCCCAGTATTCCTTTAATTCATAATTGCCATCCTTTTTTACAAAGGTCAATACAACCGGAATATGGCTGCCCTCCACATCCTTAATTCCCTCATCAGAAATCTCATATTTCTCATACAATGCCCATCCATAACAGGAAACCATATCATTTCCTGCATTGTCTGCAGTTTTCTCCGTCGCCAATAGAAAGAAATCACAGCATGCAAAACCATATGCATCACTATAAACAGAAACATTTTTCTCCAGAATCGCCCTTTGAATGGCCGCATCTATAGAGGCATCTGCAGCATCCTCTGTCTCTGCTGGCATCTCTGTCTCATCCCCGGTGTAAATCAAATCATACAGATCGGATGGTATAGAGCTAACAGCCGCCTGTTCTTCCTCAGACAGGCCATTGTACCAATGAAGCCATTCTATGGTTTCCTCGGACAAATCCCCCTGGCTGTACCACTTATCTCCATAGCGGATCAAGCTTCCGTCCCCGCTGCGGTATTCAAAAATCTCCCATTTTCCGTTCATATGGACTTCAATGGTGTCATTCTCACCAAATTGATAGCCGTAGCCTGCGCCAAAATTGGATTGATTATTTTCCACCGGCTTTTCGGAGCCATCTACGGAGGAAATGATCTCTCCATCCATTTCCCTGCTGCGCTCTGTCCTGCTACTCACTCTGCCGGTATCATAATAATATTTATCATTTACCATAATCATGGGGATGATGTCATATTTTACATTCTCCTCTGCAGCAGAAGCAATTCTTATCTGAACCCCCTCTGCCTTTACATATACTTTCTTATCCTCTTTTCCAGGGTTGCTCACATTTATGCCAATCCGATACCACACATCCTTTTCTGCTTCCATTTTTACCGGCATCCCCGGCGTCATATATTCAGGAGCTACAAGCTGCTCTTGTTCATTTTCCATCTCAGAGGGCAGCAGAACAACCTCCGTATCACCCAGCCCCTCCTCAGCCCACAGGGTAATCGTCTTTCCATAAGGAGAAATCTCCTCATCCGAGTAATAAATTCCACCCTCACTGCCTGCCGGAATCCTTATCTCAACCTTATAGGTGTCCTGCCTGGGATTGGTCAAAAAGCAGACAGCCGCCAGAAGGCAGGTAAGAACTGCCGCCAGAATCACCCAGAAAGCAGGTCTTCGGTAATTCAAAACGGCCTTGACCCTGGTCTTTACTCCTATTTCCCCAAAAGCAAGAGGACAGGCCGGTATCAGCCGTTTTTCCATACTGCAGGTAACAAGGGCATTGGAATAGGCTTTTTTCCCCTCCGCATCCATTTTGCCGATTACCCTCTCATCACAGGCGAGCTCTATGTCCCGGCCAAAGAGCACATAAGCCGCCCATACAAGAGGATGGAACCAATAGACTGACAACAGTAGATAAGCCAGAAGCTTCCACCAGTGATCCCTGCGCCTGATATGTGCCTGCTCATGGGCAAGGACATACGGAAGCTCCTCTTTTCCGAGACTGGAAGGAAGATAAATTCGAGGATGCGCAATGCCCAGTACAAAGGGGGAACTTATGGCATCACAAAGCCAGATATTTTCCCTCAGGGGAGCCGCCTCACGAAGACGTATATGAAGGCGTGCAAAGCTGGCAAATCCGTACAGCAGGAGGATAATTAAGCCTGCCGCCCACAGAATCTCTGCAAAGTACATCCCCGTACGCAAAGAGGTCATGCCGGACACAGAGGAGGCCGAGTCAATCGCTTCCTTAAGAACGGGATTTACGGTGCTGTTCAGTGCAGGAATCCCGCTGCTTACCAGCGGCTCCTCTATCTCGCCGGAGGCTGGCAGATGAATGGTCTCGGCACTGGGAATAAGGCTGAAGGAGCTCTCAAGGGATGTGGGACATACCAGGCGCACAGCCACAATCCCCCAAAGGATGCATGACAGCCATCTGGGGGCTCTTTTCAATACCATCCGAAGCAGAATCACTACCAAAATCAGCCACCCTGCGGTGATACTCATATTCAGCAGCTTCAAGAAAATCTTCTCCATCTCTTACCTCCTGGTTGAAGTTGCTACGCAACAGTACGAAAGGGTAAAGTCACTCCGGCACACATCTAATGAGAGAAACACTTGACCTTTCTTAGCTGGACTCTCCTCGTTCCTCATCCTCCGCTTCATCAATCATCTTCCGTATCCGGTCCGCTTCCTCTGGCGTCAGCCTCCTGTTATTTGTAAATGCGGCAATAAATGCCGGAAGAGACCCGTCAAAGGCATCCTCCACAAATTTCCTGCTCTGCATGGAATAAAACTTGGGCCGGGAAATGAGACTGGTAACCGTTCCCTTATTATTTTCAAACAAACCCTTATCGCACAGCCGTTTCAAAACCGTGTGCGTGGTAGTACGCTTCCAGGTAAAGGCCTCCGCCGCCAGCTTCACAAGCTCCGAAGAGGTAACCGGCTCACGCTCCCAAATCATATCTGCAAATCGGGCTTCAATTACTCCTAGCTGTAGCTCTGCCATTGTTCTTCTTCCCTTCGTACTACTCATTGTAGTCTATGATATCAGACTACTACAAGTAGTCTGATATGTCAAGAGGTATTTTTAACATAGTTAAAACAATAGGTTAATGGAATACACAAGTATATCCATTCCGTAACACATAAAAACAGATGATTTCTGTGACTGTCCAATCACGGAAATCATCTGCTTTAAAAATTGTTATCATGGGAATTGCAACTCATTTACAGCTTTTCCGCTATCTGAGTACTTTTTAATTCCTTGTATATCTTTTCTATATCATATTCCGGAGCAAATGTCTCTGCTATTCGGCAGATTTCCTGAACCTCTGCCGGATCTTTACCCAGAAAATCCACTATCTCTACCAGAGTTCTATCTACCTCATCATCATTCCTGCCCTTGGTATTCAAAATGATCTTTTGACATTCATCCCCCAAAGGGAGCCCCGGAACCTCCTTGCAGCAATGTTCAAAGGTATAGCGGTATTTTCCCTTATGGTACAAGTCAAAGCCACAGATAATAACCATGTAGCAAGGCGGCAGATTGTGGACTACTTTCTGGCGCTCTTTCCATCGAATGCTTTTTAAGTTCATCCCGAGGGAAAGCTCAATGATGATCTTGCAGGCTTCCAGATCCATTGTGGTTACGTCAAAGAGGAAGTCGTCCAGTAAATTCAGCTCCTTTAAGGGCTTATAGGCATTTTCCTCCTCCGGCATCTGCTTATTCAGTTGTTTTGTTTCTGTCATATATGATTTCCTTTCTATTATAGTTAAATTTCTTATCTTTTGCAATCGCAGAACTGCTTTTTCTTTTACCTCCTTTGCCTGTATTCCTGTTGTTTCATTTGAAAAATTAGCCGAATCGGCTATGAATGAGAAGCTCCCTCCATATGACTACTGCATCATTGTACACTGAAAGTGCTATTTCTTGAGTAAATAGTACAACTATATAGTAGAGGGATGATACCAATCATATGGAATATTTTGTAAATAGTCAACTATATTTTTTGAATTCTCTACTTTCTCTTCTTATTTCAAGAAAATGTAAAAGCCCGGCTGCCAAAAATTCCTCTTTGCGAATAGCTTAGACGGGCAGCAGCATAGTGGGTAGACAAGATTTTCCAATATCATGTCTACCCACTATGCTGCTGCCCTTGCTAAGAGATAATACTATCCCACAAACCTATACCCCAGGATAATTTCTCTCAATGGCAGATAATATTTCCTTGTACGAAATCAAAGAGGTTATAATCGGATACATAACTACGACACCCAAAAATGATATCAAAAAGAACAGAATAGCCGTTGACGGACCCGGAAAAATCATTAGTAATAAAAATATAACTGCATACGCAATCCAAAAACACATTGTAATTCTTCCAAAAGTCTGCCGTTTTTCGCTATACTCCCTCCGATAATCCCGGACATGCTCTTCCGGTACAGCCTTTTCATTAAGTGCCCTCAAAAAAGCCGGATTTGCATGTCTGGATATCATTGGTATCGGAATATACATTCATCATTACCTTCTTTCTCTCCTAATCCCAGGGCAAAAGGGAATTCTCAATCTTCTTGTCCCGAAGCATCAGCTCATTTACCGCTTCCCTGGCGGGCTTATCCTCAAAGAGCACCGCATTCACCTGCTCAATAATGGGAATCTCTACCTGATACTTTCTTGCCAGCGCCATAGCCGCCTTGGCAGAGTAAACGCCCTCCACCACCATTTTTACCTCATCCATGGCCTCCTTCATGGTCTTTCCCTGGCCCATAAGGTATCCGGCCTTCCGGTTCCGGCTGTGTACGGAGGCACAGGTCACAATGAGATCGCCAATACCGGAAAGCCCGCTGAAGGACTCAATCCTTCCCCCCATAGCAAGCCCAATCCGGCTCATCTCCGCAATTCCCCTGGTAATCAGAGCCGCCTTCGTATTATCCCCGTATCCAAGGCCGTCAGCGATACCGGCAGCCAGAGCAATTACATTCTTCAGAGCGCCTCCCAGCTCAATGCCAAGCATATCCGGACTGGTATACACGCGAAATACCTGATTCATAAAAATATTCTGAATAAACTCGGCAGTCTCTCGGTCATGTGCTCCTGCTACAACGGTCGTTGGAAGCCCCCGCCCTACCTCCTCGGCATGGCTCGGACCGGAAAGTACGGCCGCCCGGCAGTTAGGAATCTCCTGCTCCACAATGTCCGACAGGGTCATAAGGGTGGATTCCTCAATCCCCTTGGCAACATTGACAATAATCTGTCCGTCCTCCACAAAGGGCGCCATACTGTGAGCCGTACTTCTGGTGAAGGGGGAAGGAACTGCCAGTACCATCAGCTCCGCACCTTTGATGCTGCTCTCCAGGTCCGTCGTAATATGCATATCCTCCGGCAGCTTTACACCGGGAAGCTTATCCTTGTGCTCATGCTGTTCGTTCAGCATGGCCACCTCCGCCTCCATAATAGACCAGAGAGTTACTTCATGTCCGTTGCTGTGAAGCAATATGGACAGAGCCGTTCCCCAGCTTCCTGCTCCGATTACACTTACCTTTGCCATTGCATCCATCTCCTTTTTTCATTCCCTATTTACAATACAACATCTACAGCTCTGTGAATCCGTATTCCATCCATTTTAATCCGCCTTCTGACCAAGCTTGCGCTCCGTTCCCTTCAAAAGCCCTTTGATGTTCTTTTTATGCCGGTAAAGGGCAAGTCCCGTCAGAAAGGCCGTAATTGCGTACAGCTCATACAAATGGGGCTGCGTAAGTCCCCATTTTCCAAGAAAACCGTAAATCAATACGCCGGCCAGCAATTCAATTACCACCAGAATCGATCCCACGGACACATACTTTGTCACGGCTACGGAAAGCACAAAGCTTAACGCCGCTATTACCATCAGCACCGGGTCCAGGCTCACAAACAGACCGGCTGTAGCCGCAATGCCCTTGCCGCCCTTAAAACCCAGATAGAAGGGAAAATTGTGTCCCAGAATCACGCCCATTGAGGCATACATGCCAAGAAGGACGCCTGTATTCTCTGAAGGATCGCCGTAATTCTGAAAGAGCAGCCTTACCGCAATCACCGCAAAGACACATTTGAAGCAGTCTCCGAAAAAAGTAATGGCGCCGGCCTTTTTCCCCAGAGTCCGCAGGGCGTTGGTTGCTCCCGCATTGCCGCTTCCATGCTCCCGGATATCGATTCCCTTCATTCTTCCGTATAAGTAACTGGTCTGAAACAGACCGAACACATATCCTAAAAGTACGCAAACAAGGCGTTCCATCGCTATTACCCCTTTCTTTCCCGAATGAAAAATTTAAGCGCAGTGCCCTTGAAGCCGAATGCCTCCCGAATTTTATTTTCCAGATATCGAGTGTAGGAAAAATGCATCAGCTCCTTGTCGTTGACAAAAATCACAAAAGTGGGCGGCTTCACGGCCACCTGGGTAACATAGAAAATCTTCAGCCGTTTTCCCTTGTCTGAGGGTGGCTGCTGCAAGGCCACTGCCTCGGTCACAATCTCATTGAGGACGCCGGTAGCTATCCGCAGATTCTGGTTCTGAATGACCATGTCTATGAGATCAAAGAGCTTATTAAGCCGCTGTCCGGTCAAGGCTGAGAGAAAAAGCATCTCCGCATAGGGCATGTAGGACAGGGTATTGCGTATCTGGTTGGTGTACTCGTAGATGGTCTTGTCATTTTTCTCAATGGCGTCCCACTTGTTCACCGCAATGATCACGCCTTTGCCCCGGTCATGGGCGATGCCGGCAATCTTGGCGTCCTGCTCGGTAACGCCCTCCACCGCATCAATCACCAATACCACTACGTCGGCCCGCTCCACCGCCGTTACGGTGCGGATGATGCTGTAACGCTCCAGCTCTTCCTTTACCTTGCTTTTACGCCGCAGTCCGGCCGTGTCGATAAATACGTACTCCTGGCCGTTATGCATGACGTTTGTGTCAATGGCGTCCCGGGTGGTTCCTGCAATGTCCGAGACAATGACGCGGTTTTCGCCGGTGAGCTTATTGATAATGGAGGATTTTCCCACGTTGGGCTTGCCTACAATGGCAATCTTGGGGCGATCGTCCTCATCCTCGTCCTCCGAATCAGCCGCAAAATGGCCCGCCACCTCGTCAAGCATATCGCCCAAGCCCAAGCGGGAAGCGGAGGAAATGGGAATGGGATCTCCCAAACCAAGGTTGTAAAACTCATAGACATCGGGCATCAGCTTCTGGAAGCTGTCTACCTTATTGACTACCAGGACCACCGGCTTTCCCGAACGTCGGAGCATATCAGCCACCTTGGAATCTGCATCCACCAGTCCCTGGCGCACATCGGTGAGAAATACGATCACATCCGCTGTGTCAATGGCAATCTGGGCCTGCTCCCGCATCTGGGACAAAATCACATCCCGGCTGTCCGGCTCTATACCGCCTGTGTCTATCAGAGTAAAGGCCCGGTCAAGCCAAGTCACATCCGCATAGATGCGGTCCCTGGTTACGCCCGGCGTATCCTTTACAATAGAAATCTCCTCGCCTGCCAGGGCGTTGAACAGGGTTGATTTTCCCACGTTGGGACGCCCTACAATGGCTACGATTGGTTTGCTCATACTATCTCCTCTTATTCCAGTTCCACAGTCCAATGACCCTGCCCCTCTCAGAGATGAATTTCCAGCCTCAAAAAACTATGTCCGGAAATCCATCTGGGGTATTATTATTGAACTGCTGATTTCAAATGTCTCCAACAACTGCTTCTAGCAAAGCTTTTCCGTCTGATTCTACAATAATTATGGGCACTTGTAAAGCCCTGGAAAGCTCTTCCACCGTCATATCGTCCAAAAAAATGCGTTCACCACTCTTCATCATGTGTTCGGTGAGCAGCAATGCCTCTCCCAGCTCCTGTCCTGCAAGCTGGTTTTTCAGATCCCCTCCGGTGAGCAGACCGGCCACGGTGATGCGATGGCCGAAGAAATCATTTTTTATAGAAAGGATCTGAAGTTCCACATTGGGATACTTCTTGCGGATCTGCTCTGCCTCCTTCTCCAAAATAGGAGCAGCCAGGGCTCCGGTCGCTATGGTTACCCTCCGACGTCTTGTATCGCCGGCGTGACGGGCCAGCTCATTTTTAAGCTCCTCATGGAGAAGGCGCACCATGCCCACGCCATTTTCCAACTGAAGATAGCCGTCATAGCTCTCCTCCTCGGGTATGTCCTGTTCCGCCAGCAGATACCACTCATCACCGGCATGGACAAAGTGCGTCCCATGCTTCTCATAAAGGCGTTTCTGCCAAGCGTGAAGCTGTCTCAATACCTCTATGGCATCCTCCCTGGTAAATGGCTCCAAGGGGTACAGGCCCTCCCTGTGATCCGTCAGTCCCACAGGAACTACGGAAAGGCTTTGGAGCTGGGGGAGATATTTCGTCAACTGCTCAATACTATGATCCAGCTCCTCCCCATCATTGATCCCCTTGCAAAGCACAATCTGGCCGTTCATGGTGATGCCGGCCCTGTAGAACTGCTCCACCTTATCCAGGGCTGCTCCTGCGAAGCGGTTATTGAGCATCCTGCAGCGCAGCTCCCGGTTCATAGTGTGGAAGGAAATGTTGATGGGGGACAGATGATAGCGGATGATCCGCTCTATATCCTTATCACTCATATTGGTTAAGGTTACATAATTCCCCTGCAAAAAGGACAGGCGGGAATCGTCATCCTTAAAATAGAGGGTATCACGCATTCCCTTTGGAAGCTGATCAATGAAGCAGAACATGCATTTATTCCGGCAGGAGCGATACTCGTCCATAAGGCCGGTCTCAAACACGATCCCCAAGTCGTCCTCATACTCCTTTTCAATCTCAAGCTCCCACTCCTCCCCGCCTGGCTTGCGGATAAGGATCTCCAAATATTCCTCATTGATCAGGTAGTGGTAGTCAAAAATATCCTCCACATCCTGGCCGTTTATGGACACCAGCACGTCGCCGGGGGTCAGCTCCAGCTCCTCTGCAATGCTGCCCGGCTCTATCTGATGAATGATATGTTCTTTATTTTTTTTCATAGCTGTCAATTCGGACATAATACCCTCCACATATTCTGCTTAAGCAAAAGGCTCCTATTAAAATGTCTCATTTTCAAATTTTATTCAAGATCCACCAGATGTACTTGATTCCCATGCTCCTCTATGAGCTGCACCAGATCCCTGGTCTTCATCCAGATAGTAGCCGTATTCTCATTTGGATGAACGCCTACCAATCCCGGCTTCCCCAGAAATGCTTTATCCAGAAAAAACTGTACGCTGCGAGCTTCGTCATTTAAGATGCCAAGAGGCGTTACCGCTCCGGGCAGAAGATCCATGCGCTCCTTAAGCTCCTCCTCCGAGGCAAAGCTCAGGGGGCGTGTACCGTTGTTCCTCCGAAATTCCTTTAGATTCACCCGCTTGTCTCCCTGTACGGTAATAAGGTAATAATTGCGCTTCTTATCGTCACGCACAAAGAGATTCTTTGCATCTGCCTCTGGATAGGGCACCTCCACCTGGGACAGCTCTTCCATATTGTAGACAGCTTTGTGCTCTGTAACCTCATAGCAAATGTTCCTGTTGTTCAAAAATTCGTATATTTCTTGTTTGTTCATAATATTGATTCTCCCCGCCTTTTTGTTCTATTTTTCATAGGGCAAAAGCTCATTCTGCCAGACCCTTTATCTAATGGAAGATCCGATACCATTGATACCCCACACAGTAAAACAGCTCTCGAAACAAAAAGGGAATTTTTGTTTTCAGACTGCGGTACATCGTGGTTGGCGTAGGAGAGCTGAAGGCTTCTATGCCTGCATCCTCTGCCAGCAGCATAGCACGTCTCATGTGAAGGGGATCGCTAACCACAATTGCCCTCTCATAGCCGTTTTCCTCCATCAACACCTTGGAATTCTCCAGATTTTCCTGGGTGATCACCGATTCCTCTTCCATCAGAATATCCTCCTTTGGAATCCCCTGGCTCAACACATATTCCCTAGCCGCGTATGCATCGGAATGCTGATTTCCCTTCGCCACTCCGCCTGTGACAATCATCTTTTCCGCCAAGCCCTGACGGTACAGATCAATACCATGATTGAGTCGTTCCCGATACACCGGCGAGACGCCTCCGTCATAGGCCGCCGCTCCCAGGACAATGATCACATCCGCCTCACAGCTTTCATTCCTGACACTGTAGGCACAGATGCCTATAATATTTTCTATAATATAGAGCATAAATAGAAAAATAACGGATACAAAAACCCTTCTTTTTTTCATAGCGTTTCACTCTTCTTGGCCCTGTTATCTCCATCCACAGAAGGCAAAATGCCTCCTTATCACCCATTAACTCACAAAGATCTCCTGCTCCTTCCACATCTGCTTTAGCTCTCTCAGCACAAAGACCACAATCACCTGGGTGAGAGCAAAGGTCAGAAAATCCGCCACCGGCTGGGCGAGCTGCAGACCAAGCAGTCCAAGGACCCTTGGCAGAATCAAAATAGCCGGAATAAAGAACAGGCCCTGCCTTCCAATAGCTGTCAATGTGGCCCGAAAGCTGTAGCCAATGGACTGGGTCAGCATATTTCCAATAATGGTAAATGCCTGGAGCGGCAGCAAAGCACACTGAAGCCGGAGCGCCAAAGCACCGATTCGAATCACCTCCGCATCCTCCCTGCGGAAAAGCCTCATAATCGGTGTGGAAATGGAGAACATCACCACTGCCATTACCAGCAGAAACACAAAGGCCACTCTCTGGCAGAAATAGTAAGCCTCCAGCACCCGATCATACCGCTTCGCCCCAAAGGTAAACCCGCAGACCGGCTGAAAGCCCTGTCCAAAGCCAATCAGCGCGGAATTGATAAACATCATAATCCGGGTCACAATGGACATGGCCGCCACCGCCGGATCTCCAAATCCGGAGGCCGCCACATTTAAGAGCACAGAGGCTGCGCTTGCCAGACCCTGGCGTCCCAGGGTGGGCAGACCTGCGGTCAATATTTCCTTGTAAACCCAGGCTCTGACCGTAAAAAACCGCAGACGAGGCTTCAGCACATTTTCCGAGCGGATCACCAGCACCAGCAAAATGACGAAGCTGATAAACTGGCTGAAAATCGTGGCAATGGCTGCCCCGGAGATTCCCATTTGCAATGTAAAAATCAGAATCGGGTCCAGTATCACATTGAGGATGCCGCCAGTGGTAATGCCGATCATGGAAAGCATGGCATTTCCCTGGGAGCGCAGGTGATTGTTCAGGACAAAGGACACGGTCATATAGGGCGCGGCAAGCAGAATATATTTTCCATAATCCTTTGCATAGGGCGCAATGGTCTTTGTGGCCCCCAAAGCTACAACCAGATCATCTATGTTCCAAATCCCGAACACTGCCAGCAGGAGGCCGAACACCAAAGCGGTATAGACTGAGGTGGAACAGGCTCTCTTCGCCTTCTCCAATTCCCTGGCTCCCAGCATACGGGACATATAATTGCCGCTGCCCATGCCCAGGGTGAAGCCAATGGCCTGGATCATGGCCATCAGTGAAAAATTCACGCCCACAGCCCCGGATGCACTGGTGCTGAGCTGGCTCACAAAAAAGGTGTCGGCCATATTGTAGATGGACGTGATCAGCATACTGATAATCGTCGGCACCGCCAGGCGCGGAATCAGCCTGTTGATGGGCATGTCCATCATCATCTTATATTTTTCTTCCTCTGTCATTGCACGCTTCATAGGTTTCCTCTGTCATTTATTTTGTAAAATAATTTCTTTCTCTCGGGAAGTATTCGCCTACCGCCTTATTCCATTTTGATCAAAGTTTTTCCGCAAGGCCCGCTCCGTAGGAAAAATGGAGCCCACTAAAAATACACACTGAATCACACAGATCACCCCGCTTAAGTTCCCTACAACCTCCTCGCTGTGCCCTATCACAAAAAGCATGGGAATTACAGATAAGGGCAGCAGCACCGCCCCACAGATAAACCACAGCCTTCCGCAGTAATGGTGGGCAAACTCCCAGGTATCCCTATTCTTGGTGGACATCCTTGTACGATAGCCGAACACCATATTGATCTCATCCGGCGCATGGTTCAAAAACAGCTTCCCAAAGCCGATCATGGTAAAAGGAATGAGCAGATTCATGAACAACATAAAAACCCAAAATCCCACAGGCTCACCTCCGTTTTCTTTACTGAGAAGTATACCATTTTCTACTATCTGAATCAACGCTATTTGGAAGTAGATTTCCCACCAAAATTTTTCAGATCATCTTGACGTTTCCCCCCAGATAATGTTATAAAATTATTAGAATATTTTATACAATTATACATTCGGGATATCGTGCATTCGGGTACCCGCCTGTTCGGAGGATCAGTATGTCGGAAACCAACCAGTTCGATAATATTTTACCAGTAGCCCCCTTGAAAATCGCAGCCCTGGACAGCTGTACGGATTTTGCAAAAAAGGTGGACAAGCATCTGGTAAAATTCCGTAAAACCGCCAATAAGCAGCACCGGGATAATATTTATTTTCAGGATTATGCCCAGGATTCCTACCTTGTAAAATGCTCCTGTCCCCGCTTTGGAACCGGGGAGGCCAAGGGGCGCTATGAGGAATCTGTCCGTGGAAGCGACCTTTTCATTATGGTGGATGTGTGCAACTACAGCATTACCTACACCGTCTGCGGCCATGAAAACCACATGTCCCCGGATGACCATTATCAGGACCTAAAGCGCATGATTTCCGCCGCTACCGGCAAGGCTCACCGGATCAATGTGGTGATCCCCTTCCTCTACGAAGGCCGCCAGCACAAGCGCAACAGCCGGGAATCCTTAGACTGCGCCATTGCTCTCCAGGAGCTGCGGAATATGGGAGTCAACAATATTATCACCTTTGACGCCCACGATCCCAGAGTACAGAATGCCATCCCCTTAAACGGCTTTGACAATTTTCAGCCTCCCTATCAGTTTATCAAGGCTCTTTTACGCACAGAGCCGGATCTGAAGGTGGACAACGATCACCTTATGATCATTGCCCCTGACGAGGGAGCCATGGAGAGGGCCGTATATTTTTCCAATGTGCTGGGCATTGATCTGGGTATGTTCTACAAGCGCCGGGACTACTCTACCGTGATCAATGGCAAAAATCCCATTGTGGCCCATGAATTTCTGGGAGATTCCCTGGTGGGCAAGGACGTCATCATCATTGACGACATGATTTCCTCCGGCGGAAGCATGCTGGATGTGGCCAAGCAGATGAAGGAGCGGGGGGCAAGGCATGTGTATGTGTGCTGCACCTTCGGCCTGTTTACGGATGGATTTGATAAATTTGACGAATACTATGAGCAGGGCTACATCACCCGGATTGTCACGACGAATCTCAATTACCGCTCCCCGGAGCTTTTGTCCAAGCCCTACTATACAGAGGCGGACATGACGAAGTTCCTGGCAAGAATCATCGACACCTTAAACCATGATTTTTCCGCGGACAGCATCAATACGCCTACGGAGAGAATCCGCAAGCTGATTGCCAAGCAGTCACGGTAATACAAAATCCGCTACCGCAGGGTTCCATCTACACCGGCGCCGGCTTGCACAGCTTCTTATGTACGAAGCGATTTCAGAGAACGATAACAGACATTACAAAACAGGGCTGTCACAAAATAAGACAGCAGACTTTTCCAGTATACATGAACGATACAAGCCCTGTCATAAGAAGAGGCTTCCAAAAGGGAACGATTCTTATGGCGGGATATGGAAAATCTGATGGCTTATGGTAGGACAGTCTTTTTTAAGGAAGCAGCCTATGAAAATTTTAGCAATCGCAGACCAGGAATCCCGGTATCTTTGGGATGATTTCAGCAAGGAGAAGCTTTCGGAGATTGATCTCATTCTCTCCTGTGGAGACTTAAGCCCTCTCTACCTCTCCTTTCTGGCCACCTTTTTTCAGGGCCCTGTGCTCTACGTCCATGGAAATCACGACGCCGTGTATGAGGTCTCTCCCCCCTGTGGCTGTATCTGCGTGGAGGATCAGATTTACGTCCATGAGGGCATCCGCATTTTGGGGCTGGGAGGCTCCATGCGTTATAAGGATGGTCCCCACCAATATACGGACCGGCAGATGAATGCCCGCATTCGTCGTCTTTGGTATTCGCTGAAGCGCCACAAGGGATTTGATATTCTGCTGACCCATGCGCCTGCATATCATCTCAATGATGAGGAAAATCTGCCTCACCGGGGCTTCCAGGGCTTTCTCGGACTGATGGAGCAGTATGAGCCCTCCTATTTTGTCCACGGACATGTGCATCTGTCCTATAATTATAAGGCTCCAAGAATCTGTACCTATCAAAATACCACCGTGATCAATGCCTACGAGCGGACCACCTTTGAAATAAAATTACCTTGATGCACAGCATCCTTTGTACAATGCCCAGATGGATTTACGGACACATTTTTTAGTGGCCGGAAATTCATCTAGGTAATGGGGGGATTGAACAAAGGATGCAGAACTGGAATAAGAAAGGAGATTGCAAATCCTATGGAAGAATACGCAAAAGCAAGAAAGCTGGCACAGAAAGCCTACCGCACTGCTCTCTTAAAGGGCAGCTATCCCTACCTGCAGGTATTGGATGAGATCCTCTCCTTTACGAAAACCTCCTCGGAGGTGGACTTAGGCTTGGTGGAAATTCCCCTGGATCAGATTGTGGGAACCAAGACTGCCGGACGTACCACTGCCTTTGCCGGCAATTTTATGCCCCTGCTTCCCGAGGATACGGAATTTGCCTCCAAATGGGTCTCCCTTTACCATGCCCATCTGGACGAGGGCATCCGGGACCCCATTAAGGCCTGCGAGTTTATGAACCGCTTCTATGTGATTGAGGGCAATAAGCGGGTAAGTGTTCTGAAATATTCCGGCGCTGTCAGTATTACCGGACAGGTAACCCGGATTCTGCCTGCCAAAAGCGATTCCAGGGAGGTTCGCATCTACTATGAGTTCCTGGATTTCTATAAGCTGACCGCCATCAATTACCTATGGTTCAGCCAGGAAGGCAGCTTTCCAAAGCTTCTGAAGCTGGTGGGCGCACAGCCGGACCATGAGTGGAGCGATGATGAGAAGCTGGATTTTCACTCTGCCTACATTCATTTTACGGATGTATTTGAGGAAAAAGGCGGGCGAAAGCTTTCTCTCACCTCCGGCGATGCCTTCCTTATCTATCTGGAGGCTTATGGATATGAACATCTGTGGGAAAAGTCTCACAGTCAGATCCGAAGTGAAATGACGAAGCTCTGGAAGGATTTCCAGCTCTATCCCGGAAAGGTGCCCTTGGAGCTCAGTATGCAGCCTGGCGCCGAAACCCAAAAGCCGGTGATCAGCCGTCTCCTTCCCACCACACCCATTCCTTTGCGGATTGCCTTTCTTCACGATAAGACCATGGAAACCTCAAGCTGGACCTATGGTCACGAGCTTGGCAGGCAGCATCTAAACCAGGTTTTCGGCGGGCAGGTGGAAACCCTCTGCTTTGACAATATCAACATGGAGGAGCTGGGGCTGAAAACCATTGAGGAGGCTGTCCAAAAAGGCTGCCGGGTGATTTTCACCACTACCCCAAAGCTTTTGGGGGCAAGCATTAAGGCTGCTATCCACTGCCCGGAGGTGAAGCTTTTAAACTGCTCCCTGCACACCTACAGCGGGCATCTTCGTACCTACTACGGCCGGCTTTATGAGGCGAAATTTCTCACCGGAGCCCTGGCCGGGATTTTGACCGATACGCCCCTTGTGGGGTACTTAGCAGACTATCCCATCTACGGCATGACGGCCAATATCAATGCCTTTGCTCTGGGAGTGAAAATGACGAATCCCGAAGCAAGGGTACATCTGGAATGGGCAACGGTGAAGGATCGAAATCCCGATGAAATTTTCCGCTCCAAGGGGATCTCTTATATTTCAGGACAGGATTTGATCACGCCCCAGTATGCCTCCCGGAAGTTTGGGCTCTATGATATCCGTGACGGTCATATGGTAAATGTGGCCTCTCCTATCTGGCATTGGGGAAAGTTTTATGAGCGGATTGTCCGGGATATTTTAAACGGGGCCTGGAAGAAAAAGGAGGCCCAGACCAAGGCGGTTCATTACTGGTGGGGGATTTCCTCCGGGATGATTGATTTGATCTGCTCCAAGAGCCTGCCGGCAGGGTCCCGATGGCTTCTGGAGCTAATCAAGAGGGAGGTTGCAGAGGCCGGGTACAATCCATTTTCCAGCTCTCTTACCGCCCAGGACGGGACCGTGAAAAATTCTGCCGGAAGCACCCTGTCTCCCGAGGAGATTATTACCATGGACTGGCTCCTTGACAATGTGGAGGGGGAGATCCCTTCCTTTGAGGATCTGATGGAGGAGGCAAAGCCCATGGTGCTCCTCCAGGGGCTTCGGCCGCCGGTTCGGTAGGTGTATCGGTATTCTATGAATAGGCTGGCTAAAAATCCAGAGTTGGCAATGTAACCAAGCATAAAAAGGCTGTAGGAAAATGCTATGTAAAAGCATTTTTTCACAGCCTTTTTACTATAAACGACTAGTTGGTAATCACTCTCTCACTTTCTTTATCAAACACATGAATCTTATTCACATCCAGAGAGAACCGCACCTTGTCTCCCACCTTTGCTTTCGTCTCCGAGGATACCCGGGCGGTGAGGTTGGCACCCTCCACATCCGCATACAGATACACCTCTGCACCCAGCAGCTCATACACCTTAACCGGTGCTTCAATTACATTGCCTGCATCTCCTGTGCCCGCTTCCGTTACATCCTCAGGACGGATACCCATAACAACCCTCTTGCCCTTATAACCACCGTCAAGGAGAGCCTTGCCCTTTTCTTTTGGCAGCTCAATCTGGTTAGATCCAACCTCCAAAACCGCCTTTCCGTCCTTCTCGCTGCTTCTTCTGGAAGATCCTTGGCTGTTCTGTGCTAGAGCTTTTGTACTGGATCGCCCTGGCCCTGTTCCTGCCCTGGTCTATGATCCTCATTTCCTTTGTTGGTATCTGGTTCATTCTTCACGGGACAGGCTTTTTGCTCTATGACACCCTCAATGAGATTTTCCATATTGAAGAGCAGATCTCCAAGTCCTTTCCGGAACAGGTGCCCTTTTATGAGGATGACGAGACCTGGCTTAAGCGGAAGCAGGCAGAGGGACGCCGGGCGCACAGAGACTAGGTGCTGCAAAGATAAGAAAACCACTTCCGTTATCCCCCGCACTGTGATATAATCCAATTCAGAAAGAGACACACCAACCTCATGTCTCTCTACTATTTTTATCATTTGGAGGGAACAATATGAAACGGAAAGCAAGTATTTTGATCACAATGCTCTTGTGCTTCTGTCTCCTGTGGGGAAGCATAAAACCTGCCGAGGCGGCTCAGATGCCCCTTACCAGCCTGACCTTTGATGTGGACTATTATTACAATACGTATCCGGATCTGCAGGCGGCTCTCAGTTATAATTATAATAGCCTATACCAGCATTACCTGAATTTCGGTCTTGCGGAAGGACGGTCGGGAAGTGCGGAATTTAACTGCCTGGTATACCGGAACAATTATCCGGATCTACAGGCTGCCTTTGGAAATAATTACAGTGCTTATTGTGCTCACTATGAGAATTACGGAAAGGCCGAGGGCCGAAGCGCGGCCGGAGACGGCAGAGCTCTTGCCGGAGCTGCTCCTGCCTCTGCCACCACTTCTGAACAAGTCCCTGCCAGCACGCTTCTTGGCAGCTACGCTACGGCCTACAATCCTAACATTTCACGGGCAACCAATATTGCTCTGGCAGCCTCAAGAATCAACGGTGTTGTGGTTCAGCCGGGAGAGAGCTTCTCTTTCAGCCAGACGATTCTGCCCAGAACGCCTGCCAACGGCTATGTAACAGCCAATGTCATTGTAAACAAAAAATATGTCCCTGGAACCGGAGGAGGAATCTGCCAGGTGTCCTCCACACTGTATGCCGCCATGCTGAGTGCCGGTCTGCCTGCTACGGAACGACACTCCCATTCTCTGAATGTAGGGTATATTCCTGTGGGAATGGATGCAACCATTTCCGGCACTGCCCTGGATCTGAAATTTACCAATATCTTCTCACATCCCATTCAGATTCAGGCCACTGCGAACCAGGGGACCTTGACCATAGGAATTTACAAGCTGTAAACAGCCGGGGACAAGGCTAAAAGAAAGATATGTTTTTATAGCTTCTTGAAAAATACAATACTTACATAAAAAGCAGGACTGTCACAAGCCAAGACAACAGGTGTTTGTGACAGTCCCATTTTTATTACTATTCCTATTTTTAACAAGCAACGAGCCAAGCGGATATACTTGCACGTTCATTTTTCAATCATCACGCCATCTTCAAAAGAACCGCTCACTCCACGAGCGTCAGGTAGCTGCTCACGCAGTAAAGGGTCTGCCCGTTATACTCTACCCGTGACCAGCCGTAATCCGTATTGATCCCCGTCCGCACAAAGACTTCCCCTGCCTTGACGGTGGCTACCACTACGGCATCCGGGTTGGTAACACTGGGAAGCTTCCGCAGGTTGATTTCGATCTTTGGCGTCACATTTTCCGAAACCTTTTGGAATTTCGTCTTTAAGCCGTCGTCCGACTCCTTCACAGGGGGCCGGTAGGACAGATCCGTGGTCAGGTAATTGGACACCGCATAATAGCGTTCTCCGTCAATAATCAGTCTGGACCAGCCGCTGTCGCTGATGCCGGTTCTCTGGGCCGTCTCCTGGTTATTGAGCTGCTTTACAACCGTACTGTCCGATCCCTGGCTTGGAATGTCCCGCAGATTTACTGTCTCCTTGGCTGTTACTGTTTCGTCCACCTCCTGGAAGTTCATAAGAGCCTCCACATCGGCTTCTGCCTCCTCTGGCGCATCCGGATTTTGTGCATTCGCACTTGCCTCATATCCAAAGTATGCCACATTCACATCCACCGGTCTTGAAATACCGGCTATGATTCCGTTATTTGTATACTGCCACATGGCGTGGGTTCCGCTGTAGCTGGAGGACGATGTCTGCGGATAGGGCTCTGCCGGATACTGGGACACCCAGATTTTAAACTGTCCCTCCAGGCGGGAGGTCTCCCACTTGGCTTCCTGCTCCAATTCACTTTTTGACGCATAGAACATGGGGGTGTACCCCTGTCCGTAAATCTCTTTCAAAAATGCGGCCGCACAGCTTGTACGCTGGGACACAGTAAGCTCATACTGCCGATTCTCTGGATTCTCAAAGCCCTCGCAATTATATGCCACCGGATAGGTTACTGCGTACTGGGAGATATAATTTGCCGTCCAGCGAGCCTCCTCGACTGCCTCTTGCTCCGTCACTGCCGTGGAGAAGAAATAGGCGCCGATCTGAATTCCATTGGCTGTTGCCTCCTGCATGTTATACCTGGCATTGGTATCCTCACGAATCTCGCCCCCTGCCTGGGTTCGATAGCCCACCCTTATCATAGCAAAATCAATCCCCGCATCTGCCACAGCTTTCCAGTCTATGGTTCCCTGAAATTTGGAGACATCAATTCCCAGGGTCATTTCTTCAGTCTCTGCCGCATTCTCAGAAATCAAAAGCCTTGTAATCTCGGCTTTCACTCCCATCTCTTCCTCCACCTGGTTTGCCTCGCTTTGGGGATCTTCCTTTTCCTCCTGTTCTTCCGGGGACAAGCTTTCGTCCTGGTCCTCCTGGGGATATTCTTCCTCTGAAACAGACTTGGTGTCCTCCTCATCCCTTCCGCTGTCTTTTCCTGAAAAAAACAGGAAATAGATTGCAAGGGAAAATGCCAGAACCCACAGTGTAATCAATAAAATTCCCAGAATGAGGCGACTGTCTGCTCCCTGCCTCTTGTGCTTCTTATATCTTTTATGCTTTTTCCCGTTCATAGCCTCTCCTTTGCATATATGAAAGCTCCTAAAAATCAAAATACCATTATCTTATTTTATCACAGGAGCTTTGTTTTTTCTATGCAAAAACGGCTATAAAAAACACAAGGCAAAGCTTTCTAAAAAATCATTTTATCTCCCGCCTACAGGCTATGAACCGGCGGCATACAGGTATGCTTATGACACACATAGTAAGTGGTTCTGCCGTCTTTCAATGGATATTCCTCCTCTGAGTGCTGTAGGATGGCTATGGACTCAGAAGGGACCAAAAGTGGAAAAAGTTCTTTATCTGCCCCTTCGTCCGGTACAATCGTCACCTTCATCGGCGGCTCCATATACTCTAAAAATGCTGTTAAAAACATCCCATATCCTGCAGGATACTGCTCTGCGGCCGCAGCAAGAAACTTCAGTTGTTCCTCCGCCGCCTGCTGATATTTTTCGCTGCTTGTGATGATAGACATTCTGACAAAATTCCAGGCCATCAGAGAATTGCCGCTGGGAATCGCACCGTCGTAGGTTTCCTTCGGACGCAGAATAAGCTCCTCATTGCCATTGCCATACAAATAAAACCCGCCGGCAGGGTCGCTAAATTCAAGCATAACCTTATGGCACAGGCTGTCTGCCCGGTCAAGATATGTCTGCTTCAAGGTCGCCCTGTAAAGTGCAAGCTGAGCAAAAATATATCCTGCATAGTCATCCAAAAATCCCCTGACACCACGCTTTCCCTTGCAGAAGCTTACATATAGACTGTCCTTTTCCAGCAAATATTTTTGAAGAAAGGCGTCCGCCTGCTCCGCCCCATGAAGGTATCGTTTCTCTCTGCTGACAAGATACAGCTCGCACATGGCTCCAATCATAAGACCATTCCAGGCTGTGAGGACTTTATCGTCCAAATGCAGAGTACACCGCTTTTTCCGATACTGCCTCAGCTTGGACAAAAAAGCTTCCAAGTCCGCCTCACAAGAAGCACTGTTAAGCAGATTCGGAATATTTTTTCCCTCAAAGTTTCCCCTTTTCGTTATCCCATAATACCTGTTAAAGGTTTCCCCGTCTTTTTTCCCAAGTACCTGGATCACTTCATCCTGTGTAAAAAGATAATATTTCCCCTCCTCACCCTCACTGTCCGCATCCTGTGCGCTGTAGAAGCCCCCTTCAGAATCTGTCATTTCCCTCAAGACGTAATCCGCGGTTTTTTCAGCTATTTTAAGGTATAACACATTTTTTGTCACCGTATATGCCTTACAGTAGGCAAGAATCAAAAGCGCATTGTCATACAGCATTTTTTCAAAATGTGGAACCAGAAACATTCTGTCCGTGGAATAACGGCAGAAGCCAAAGCCGATATGGTCAAACATTCCGCCGCGATACATTTGCAGAAGCGTGTGCTCCGCCATTTCAAGGCAGGAGGCTTTTTTATAGCGC
Organism: bacterium 1XD21-13; assembly: GCA_009917555.1. Lineage (GTDB taxonomy): Bacteria > Bacillota > Clostridia > Lachnospirales > Lachnospiraceae > Laedolimicola. The sequence continues at coordinate 91,098 of QZDX01000016.1, forward strand.
TCATAATAGCTAAGCAGGAATAACAGGTTATGAGGAGTTGGAAACTTGGGTTCCCGACCAAAACCGCCATATTGGGGATCATAGCTATGCTCATAATTCTCCACCGCCAAATGAACAAGCTCTTGATCCATTGAGCCTCCTCCTAAATTCTCTCCTCTTAAATGCTCCACAATTTCTTTTGACTGCCAAAGAAGCGTTTCCCGATCATGCTCCCAAATTTCATGGATTTTCAAGAGAAGCTCCCTCATTCCAACCCTGCCTCCCCTGGTGGTTTTCGGAAAATAGGTCCCTGCAAAAAAGGGCTTTTGATCCCATGTCATAAAAATGCTGGTGGGCCATCCACCGCTTCCCGTAAATGCCTGGCATACGGACATATACACACTGTCAATATCCGGCCGTTCCTCCTTATCCACCTTAATAGAAATATAATATTGGTTCAGCAGCTGGGATATCTCCCTGTCCTCAAAGCTTTCATGGGCAAGCACATGACACCAGTGACATGCACTGTAGCCGATGCTCAAAAAGATGGGCTTGTCCTCGATCCTTGCCTTTTCAAAGGCTTCTTTACACCAAGGATACCAGTCCACAGGATTATCCTTGTGCTGAAGCAGATAGGGGCTTGTCTCATATTGTAATCGATTGCTCAAGCTTATCGCCTCCTTCCTTTTTTGTTAGAATCTGCATTATTATGCTTGATTATTCCATGAGATATTTTTGCGGTGTCAGCTATTTCCGTATTAGAATAAGGCTGTACCTAAGCACAGCCTTAAAATATTTTCAGTCCCTTATTCTACCTTTACATCCATAACCGCATCAGGAATCTCAACCTGATTGCCCCTGTATGCCGCCTGCGCCTTGGCCCGCTTGACCTTCAGGGCCTCCGGCGTCGCTTCCAGCTCTGCCCGTGTCATCCTCCGTTCCAGCAGAAGCGCCCGGCTTCTCTCCACAGCCTCCTGTTCCGGCTTCTCCTCTGCCTGTTCCGTCAAAGCTGTCTCCTTCTCCTCATCTGAGCCAGTCTCCTTCTCCACTGTCTCTTTTTCTTCTGCATTTTCCACAGGCTCTTTGATTCCAAGCTCGGCTTCCTTGAGCTCCTTAAGCTCCTTTTCCACCTCCTGCTTCTCCGCCTCTGTGGGAAGCTGGGCGTATCTGCCGCTCTCCACAAATTTTCTCACGGCTTCTTCCATAGCCATATTTTTCTGAAGCTCCTGCCAGGCTATGCCCAGCTTGGCTCCCTCCGGTATTGCAGGATTGTTCTTCACATTGTTCACTACGCTTAAGGAAGCTGCCACACGCTCTGTTCTTACCTGTTGTACTTCTTCCTTAGCCTTACAGTTTTTCAACTTCTTTTCATAGCTCTTCTGCTCCGCTTCGATGGCTTTCACCTGCTGATAGGTCTGGGGATCATGCTTCTCCAGATAGTCCATCTCCTCCTGGGTCAGCTTCTTGCCCGCTGCCAGCTTGGTCCGAATCTGGGAGGAGAGCTTGGCTGAGCCGTCCGCCTGGGCCCTTCGGATCTCCTCCGCCTGCCTAGCCGTGGGATCGGTAAGCTTCATGCTTCCGTCTGCAGTGAAGTCATTATCCTTTTTCTTCTTCTGCCACTTCAACTGCATTTCCATATTTTTTGTATAGGTTCCTATTGATTGAATTGCCGAAAAATCCAAAAGCCGCACCTCCCTTTATAGGTATATCGGCAGATATCCCCTGTTTGCTAACCCAGTTTGTGCCAGTTAGCCGCATATTTTCTCAAAGAGAGTCATTATCTGGCTGTCACCGGAATAAATCCTGCTTTAAAAGCTGGCTCTGAAAATAGAGCAATGCCTCCTTTTCCTGTATTCTTCTCTTTTCGGCGCTTTCCTCCATAATCTGAATATATTTCACTCGAAGCCTGCGCTTTCTTTCCTGCTCTGCCTTGAACTGCTCCTGTTCCTCCCTGGTGGGACCAGTCAGTCCCCCGCCGCTGCCGGTAACGGTACAATTGCGTATATCTCCATTTTCGTCCAGGTTAAACACATAGCTTTTCCCCGCCTGTTGCCGTGCCACATCATAACCATAGGAGGCTGCCACCGTATTGTCCCAGAGGTCGTAATCCTCTTTCCATTCCTGCAGCTTCCCTATGATCTGTCTGGCATAATCAGGGTCTGCTTCCATCTTCCGCTGCAGACTCTCCGGCATGAGGATTGCAATGCGTCCGGAACCGATGCTTCTGTAATTTTTCTGTAGATCCGGGCGTGTCTGCGGTGGATTTGCCCCCACAGGCCGCCAGTCATTCAAAGCATCTGCCCTTGTGTCTGCCTGAAAATACTTCCAGAAGGGAAAGTCATTTCTCTGCCAGTTGGCGGAGGAAATATTGGCGTTTCCCACATGGGTTATGACATTGTATGGTAAAAATGCCTCTGCAAAGCTTGCGGCTCCTGCTGCCCCAACGCTGTACGCCTTGCTGATCTCTGAGATATAATCTGTGGAGCCTGCCATCTTCTTTCTGTAAGCTACCTGAAAGGCGTTTGCTGCGTTTCTGTCTGTTATTTTACTCAGGCGTTCCTCATATGTTTCTCCCATAAAGAGCCCTGTTTTGCTTTTGTTTTGCTCTTTATCACCAAGTATTGATGCATCCGGCCATTCTGCCGCTTCTCTTGCCGCCCTCTCTGCCGTTCTCACAGACGCAAGCTCCGCAAAGCTTGTGCCTTTTATCTTAGCTGACGTTTGATTCCTGCCCTGTTCTGTCAAATAGTGCTCTCCCAATTTACCCATTGCCGCTCCAATCTCCATGATTACTTCTCCTTTCCTCGATTTGCACACACTCTCTTTGCTTTACAAGAAAATTCACCTTTCCTGTATGCTCTTACTTACTATATCGACAGGAATTTCTCGTTTTTGGAACGAATGGAACGAAACGACCACTTTTCGGGCACGAAAGAATGACTGCTTACTCCTCCCACTGCCACCCCGATCTGTCTGCTCCCAGCTCAAAATGGTACTTCGCAATTCCCCCCTTTTCCTTAAAACACGAACTGCACCAAAAGCATATAGCAGACGGTACCCCCTGCGATGGAAATCAGCATCTGCCGTTTCCAAAGATGGAGCCCGACTACAGCTGCGATGCTAAAAAGCTCCGGTATCCCATGACTTCCCGTAAATAAGCTCACATTCTTAAGACAGTAAATCACCAGAAGCCCGAACACTGCTGAGGGGAGGACCCTTCCAAGATACTGAATGTACCTTGGCGCGGGCTTTCCCGCAGGGAAAATCAGAAATGGCAGAAACCTTGTGAGCATGGTTCCCAGTACGATCATTCCGATGGTTATCATCTGCTCCGTAAATGTCATAGCTCCTCCCCCCGTTTCTCAAGTGGCCTGCGAAGAGCTGTCAGTACCGCAAGAATCATGAGCATCCCAGGAATCAGAAAGCGGTCCGCTCCAAAGGCAATAAGGCACAGCAATGTAGCTCCAAGGCCCACAAGGGAGCTTAAGTGCTCCTTATCCTTCCTCCACTGCTCCATAAAAATCACAACAAACATAGCCGCAATAACAAAGTCCAGGCCCTCCGTATTAAAATGAATCAGAGAGCCGAAAATTCCCCCGAGGGTCGCCCCGAGAAACCAGTAAAAATGATTCAAAAGGGTCACAAAAAACATAAACCAACCCCTGTCAACCCCATCGGGAATCCTGGCCGTATAATTGATGGAAAAGCTCTCATCGCACATGCCGAAAATCAGATAAAAGTCCTTCCACCCATTTCCCCGGTACTTCTCCAGCATAGACAGCCCGTAAAACAAATGCCTGGCATTGATCATCAGCGTCACAGCCAGAGCCTGCAGGGGATGGAATGCCCCAAGGAGCAGATTTACCGCCACAAACTCCACAGATCCGGCAAAAATCGTCAAGCTCATAAGCATGGGATACCAAAAGGGAAAGCCCGACACATTCATATAGATCCCGTAGGTCATCCCCAGAAACCAGAAGCCGGCAAAAATGGGAATCGTATGGGGAAATGCGGCCTTCAAGGCGCCCTTCCATTTCTTCTCTCGTGACATGGCATAGCCCCCTACATGGAAATCCATCCAAGAACGCTTGCAATGGAGCTCAAAAGGATGACCGCAATACAAACGGGAGCCAGATACCGCATAAACAGGTTGTACATACCCTTACGCCGAAAACGGGAGGACTGCTCCACCTCCTTTGCAATCCGGTCAAGGCCCACCACCCGGGTAACCAGAAAGCAGGTTGCCAGTGCCGCCACAGGCATCATCAAAGAATTGGTCAGGAAATCAAAAAAGTCAAGGACTGACATTCCGAGAATCTTCACAAAATCCAGCACCCCAAAGCCAAGGGCCGAGGCCGATCCAAAGACAAGTATAATGGCTCCCATCAGTAAAGTGGACTTGTGTCGGCTCCATCCCAGCTGATCCTCAAAGGTGGACACGCCGGACTCCGCCAGGGAAATAGCGCTGGTAAGGGCTGCAAGCAGGACCAAAAGAAAGAACATGATCCCCGCCCCGGTGCCAAAGCCCATGCTGGCAAATACCTTGGGAATGGTAATAAACATCAGCGACGGACCAGCCTGCAAGGTATCCGGGTCTCCGCCGGAGAACGCAAACACCGCCGGAATGATCATCAGACCTGCAAGCATGGCAATGGCCGTATCAAAAATCTCCACCTGGTTGGTGGACCTTTCAATATCAACATCTTCCTTAATATAGGAACCATAGGTATACAAAATTCCCATGGCAATGGATAGAGAGTAGAACATCTGCCCCATGGCTGCCACCACGGTCATCCAGGAGAAGTCCTCCAGCTTGGGAACCAGAAAATACTTGACGCCCTCAAGGGCTCCCGGACGGGTCATGGAATAGATTGCCACAAAGACGGCCAGCACAATCAGAAGCGGCATCATGACCTTGGAGACACGCTCCACCCCCTGCTTCACGCCTGCGAAGAGAACTGCCAGAACCGCTAGGCTAAAGAGAAGGAACCAAAGCTCCGCCGAGAATCCATTTCCAATAAAGGCGGTAAAATAGTCCTGCTCCGCAAGACCGGCCGTATTGCCCTTAAGATATTCAAAGAGATATTTTACTACCCAGCCGCCGATAACGCTGTAGTAGGGCACAATCAGCATGGGGATCACCGCATTTACCCAGCCTCCAAACCGAAAAGCCAGACCCTTGCCAAAGGCTCCAAAGGCTCCCACCGGACTTTTTTTCGTCATACGCCCAAGAGCCGTCTCCGATACAATTAACGCATAGCCAAAGGTGAGCATCAGAATCAGATACACCAGAAGAAAGATGCCTCCCCCATACTTTGCCGCCAGATAGGGAAAGCGCCAGATATTGCCAAGACCTACGGCCGACCCGGCAACTGCCAGCACGTAGCCCATCTTTCCTGAAAAGCTGCTGCGGGATCTGCCCACATGCAGCAACGCTCCTGTGTTTCCACCTTCTCTCATTTTTGTCCTCCTTGTATTTCTTACTTATATTCATCCGTACCTTTTTATTTCTCTGTCAAAAAGATAACACCGTGTCATTCTATTGTATCGGAGCCAGGGGATGAACGCAAGCTTTTTAGGAGTTTTCTCATAAATGTCAAATTGTGTCTGCATGTACATTATTTCATTGAAAAACAGTAAAATGTTTTCCTCAGGAAATGCTCAGCATACGAATCTGTGAGGGATGAAAGCCGTCATTTCCAAACTCTCCCTTCATATCCAGGGTCATATGAAGCTCCAGATCCTCAAAGCTTCCTTCTCTCTCCTGACTTTCCCCTCCGTCGCCGGAAATGGTTTTCACATAGAACTTTGTATCCTCCGTATAAATAACCGGTATGAGATCCGAATCCTTAAGCTTTGCATTGGATGAGGGACTGCTGCTGCTTAAGGAGCCATCCTCCTGAACCTTGACCTTGCATTTCGCCACATACAGCTCCCCCTCCTCCAGCTTCCATACCTTTCCCCGAAAATCCGCGTCAATAGCCTCAGCTGTCTCCGCATCCAGGACCGTCCAGGCCGACTTTCCCACGCAGCCGGTTAATGCCAGACATAAGATACATACCAGGCTCATCAGAAGGGCCGTACCTTTTACTCCATTTTTCTTGTTGCTTTTCAAAATTCTTTCCTCCATTTCCAGTTCTCTCTGCCCTATAGAAGCATATAAGCATCACACACATGCCTCTGCCCTTAGGACTAGTGAACTTTATGTGATACAAATGTGATTATAATGGACGAATCTGGAAATTATCTCTAAAAAGAATATTTATAAAGCATCTATGATGGCCCCTTTATGGCATATAAAATCATACAAATATAACACCTTCCAAAGGTCTGCGGGCTTATTTTGCGGCATCCCCTCACAGCATAGAACTTAATCACTCTCTTTTTTACCACAGCATGAGCTTCCGCTGCACCCGGAGCAGCCGCACCCACAGGATGATCCCCCTCGTTTCTTATTCCGTATCATATAACCAATACTTCCCGCAAGGCACAAGCCTAAAATAACAATTACGATCATATCTGCCATTTTCTACTGCCTCTCTTTCTGATTCATCATTTTAATTCATCATTCACAAAAAACATCTCTAAAGTCTCTATAATAAACTGTTTCCAAAAACACTCCGGTTCTTACACTTCCTGCACAGGAAAAACAAATGCCTCCTTCCAAGCCATTTGTTTTCCCCATTTCCAATCCTATTCTACTACATCATTCCTACAAAAACAATCCGCCTACTACATTTACCAGAAGTGCTACTACATAAGCTGTGACCATCTGTACAGCTACGGCCTTGCCGGTCTCTTTCCATGTCTTCAGTTCCCGCTTCATGGCACCTACGGCTGCAAAACAGGGCATACACAGCAGGTTAAATACCATATAAGCATAGGCTGCTGCTTTTGTCTTAATGTCATCTTTCATATGAGGCAGGGCATTTTCATCACCGCCCTCAAAAAGAACACCCTCAGAGTAAATGTCTCCTGCGGCTTCCGCATCGTACTCACCGTCTTCAAAGCCAAGCTCTTCCAGCTCCTCCGAACTATACTGGGCGAAATATTCCTCCAGATATTCATCCGTCACGTCCTCGTCATAGAGCTGGGCAAAGGTTACGACTACATTTTCCTTGGCAATCCAGCCGGTTACCACACCCACCGCCGGACGCCACTCGCCAAATCCCAGAGGCTTGAAAATGGGAGCAATCACATTTCCGATGGATGCCATAAAGCTGTCGTTCATCTCGCACATAACACTTCCGTCTTCACTCTCGGCCGCATTAGTTCCATTGAAAGAATCGAAATTGAAGCCGGACAGGAACCATATAAGAATGGTGGATACGAAAATAACGGTTCCGGCCTTTACCGCAAAGCCCTTTACCTTTTCCCATCCATGGATAAGGATGCTCTTAAGGGTCGGAATACGATACTGAGGCAACTCCATAATAAAGTTGGAGGCTCCATCCTTGTATACAAATTTATTTAACAGCAATGATACAATTATCGCTACTACGATACTGAATATATATAAGGAATAGGTTACTAATGTCTGGTTGCTGTCTACAAACAGAGTGGATACAAACAGGGCAAAAATGGGAAGCTTTGCACCGCAGGGCATAAAGCCTGCCAAAATGGTAGTTATCTTTCTATCCTTCTCGGATTCCAGTGTACGGGTTGCCATAACAGCCGGAACGCTGCAGCCGAAGCCCTGAAGCAGCGGGATAAAGGAACGTCCGGACAGTCCGAAGCGGCGGAAGATTCGATCCAGTACAAATGCAATTCTTGCCATGTAACCGCAGTCCTCCAGGAAAGAAATCAGGATGTACAGCACCAATACCAGGGGAATAAAACCAAGGATTGCCCCAAGTCCTTCCATAATACCGTCAACTACCAAAGAGTATACCCAGGGGGAGGCTCCTCCTACAAGACCGGCTACCAGATCGGTAAGCCACCCCCAGATGGATTCTACGATACCAGCCAGCCAGATTCCCGGGCTGTTGATTCCGAGAAACAGGAAGTTCTCACTGTTGGTGCAGGCAAACAGCAGATACATGACGACCGCAAAGATGGGTAAGGCCAGTATTCGGTTGGTGAGAATCTTATCCAGCTTGTCAGATTTTGTCTCCACATGGCCCGTGGTTCCTTTCTTTACCGCATCCTTTACGACCTTTGCTATGTACTGATAACGCTGATCCGCCACGGCTGCTTCCAGATCCGCTCCCGATCCGTAGGCCTTTTCCGCAACCTCACCTACCCGTTTCTTCAGTTCCTCTGTTACCTGTCCTGCAATATTTTCATCATTTTCCAAAAGCTTGATGGCTTTCCACTGACTGTCAGTCTCACCTGCATCATCCAAAAGCTTCTTTGCATCATCTATGGTTCCCTGAAGCTTTTCATCGAAAACAGGCAACTTTTTGGGTGTTTTCTTTCCTTTTGCCACTTCTACGGCTTCAGCCATCAGTTCCAGAATCCCTTTACCATTACGGGCTACGATAGGAACTACCGGCACACCGAAAATCTCCGAAAGCTTCTCTGCCCCTATCTTGTCGCCTCTGGCTTCTACCTCATCCATCATGTTCAGGGCAATGACAGTAGGAACCCCTGTTTCCAGGATCTGCAGGGTCAGGTACAAGTTACGCTCAATGCTGGTTCCATCTACAATATCAATGACCGCATCAGGTTTTTCCTTTACGATGTAATCTCGTGCAATGATTTCCTCTGCGGAATAAGGGGACAGGGAGTAGGTTCCCGGAAGATCCATGATGTTAATCCCTTTGTCCTTTTTGTAGGTTCCCTCTTTCTTGTCTACGGTTACTCCCGGCCAGTTTCCTACCCGCTGCCTGGAACCGGTCAGGTCGTTGAATAAGGTTGTTTTGCCGCAGTTCGGATTGCCTGCAAGCGCAATGGTGTATGACATTTCTTACTCCTCCACTCGTTTCTGTTGTCGGCAGTTTTTGTTAGGATCTGCTAACCATTTTTCTTATTTTAAGGAGTTACAATCAGCTAACTCCTTGTCAAAAAAAAGATTCAATTTGCCCGGGCTTTAAGCCTGAACTTCGATTCGTGCGGCTTCTTCTTTTCTTAAGCTTAACTCATAGCCACGCACGTTGATCTCCACCGGATCTCCCAAGGGGGCAACCTTGATGACTTTTACGTCTACGCCCGGAGTGATTCCCATGTCCATGATTCTCCTTTTTAAAGGACCACTCTCACCGATGGACACTACCTTTCCGGACTGTCCCGGCTTCATTTCTTTCAATGTCATGTTTTCTCCTCACTTTCTATTGACTTAAACAACCATAATCCGGGACGCAAGTCCCCTGTTCAGAGCAATCCTTACACCTTTGACTAAGAGAATCATGCCGCTTGGGTTTTCTCCAATCACCTGAACTCTCTCGCCTTTTACGAAGCCCAGATCCTGAAGATGTCGTTTTACTTCTTCTTTTCCATGAAATTCTTTAATTTCTCTTGTTTCTCCAACTTCCATCATAGCCAGTGCCATTTGAATTACTCCTTTCCAATTGAGAATAGCTATCATTTTCTTTATGTATTATACCACTCTGCATAGGTTTGTCAATACTTTTATTGATAATAATTATCATTAACAATAGCTTCCAAGAATCTCTTCCAGGGCCGCTTTACTGCTTGTATGACATCTCACTACTTCAATGTTGTTTCGTTTTGCCTCCTCCATAGCACATTTTACCATCTTATGGGAAACCGTATTGGTGAACAGTACGAAAAGATCCGGTTTGCCAACCTGTTTCTTTAGGTCTCCTGTCATTTGGGTAAACACCTTCGCCTTACAGCGATAGGCTTTACAGATATTCTGATATTGTCGAACCATTCGATCATGTCCTCCGATTATTACAACACTCATGGTCTGCACCTCCTTTTCAATTAGTAAAAACTAACTATTACTTCTGTAAATAGGTTAGTTTTCGCTAACCTTTATCCAAAGCATACCACAATTTCCATTCTTATGCAAGTATTTTTTGTTCTACACAGAATACTATTCTACAAAATATTGCGTAAAATTCCAAAAAGAATCAAAGCAATTAAAAACACCAGCATCCCAGAAGATTCCCATTTTTTCCAAATCGTTTTTCTGGAACACAAATAATTCCCAAGACATTTTATCAAAATCCATCCCAGAAAGGGGCCAAAGCAAAAGATCACCGGATGACTGTGAAAGGCTCCCCGAAAATCTCCCCTCCCCATTGCCATCAGCATATGGGTGATGCCGCACCCTGGACAACGCAGGCGAAAAACACACCGAAACAGACAGGGAATGCCCGCTCCGGTGTGTCTAACAAATTCATAGTATCCAGCAAAAAGCAAAGCTGCCAGTCCCACTTTTCCCAGCCGTCTACGATCTATCATCTTAGTCTGCCAGCTTGTTCAGTTCATTCTGAATCAATGCATAGGCAATAACTCCGCCAAATATATAAAGTATCAGATAAAGAACACCTCCGTTGGAAGCAGGAAGCCCTCTGTTCATCTTTGCCTTATCCAGCAGTTCACCCCGCTTATATGCCCAGTATAAACCATAAATTCCGCAGGTAACAATAGTAAGTACAAGGGCTAACACACCGGATGTTCCTTCCTCATTTGCCACCGCATTGGTATCATCTGTCATACATACAAACCAATAAAGGCTGTAAATTCCGCAGGTAATCATTGAAAAAATAATGCAAAGGGCAATATTTCTCTCCTGCACTGTCCTCATAACCATTCCTCCTTCGTATTTCAAACTGTAAAATTTTCTGGCTAATTAAATATACTACTTTTTCCGAAGAAGTTCAATACTAATTATATAATTAATATGAGTATTTACTGCAAAATAAACTTTTCCCTATATTCTCACATCCACCATCCCAGACCCATGTTCAACAGACTCCCTTGTAATACCATCCAGTGCTCCGGCCGGAATGGGGTGTCCAATCTCCCAACTTGGATCCGCTTTTCTTGCCGCATCCAAAAACGCCTGCCGGTAGGAACGCTCGTACTGCTGCATGGTATACCCTGCCGCCAGGCGATCCTTTTTCGTTACCTTTCGGTACATATTTGTGTATACATCCGATCTCCTTGTGGTATCGCCATTGAGCACGCCGTTTTCTCTTAAAAATTCCCGTTTGGTCTGCTCAAACATCTCCTCTTTGCTGCTTTCCGGAATGGGAATGATACGCTTCCGGCTGCCTGCATTTTCCTCCGTCAGAAGAAGTCCGGAAAGTCCGGTGGTTGGATCAATGTAATCCCCGTCCTGATCGTAGCTTTTCATGGAATTCTTGATGCATTGAATGTTTGTATACATGGCACCGTTTCCCTTGCTGGCACTCATCATCTCTTTCATGACCGCTTTGAACTGCTTGCTGTTGGTGTCAATTCCCGCTGCCCTTAACTGAGCCTGTACGGAGCCGCTGTTGATCTGAGACAGCTGAAAGCTGCCGGTAAAATTCGTGCTCCTCTTTGACGTTCCAAGCATATTCTGAAACAAATAGCTGTAATCTATAATTCTTGGCATGTAAAATCCCCCTTTTCCTTTTTCCCTGGCAAAAATAAATAAAATTCTCTATAATTATATATCGGCAGGCAAAATCGGCTTCATAAGAATCTCATCTACAGATCCCAAAGACTTAGCTGTGTTGAAAAGTCCTTTTCCTCAAAGGTACTCAGATGCTCAAATATCCGTTCATTATTATGGACTAATCCTGGAAACAGGCGGTCCAACTGCCTGTAAAATATCCTGTGTTCAGTCCACCGCCTTAATCCTCTCCACAAGAGAGAATCTTTTGGAATAGCGAACGGCACAGCCGGAAAATACCCCCTGAACCAGAAGCAGTGCAGCTGCAAACAACAGTACCTCAATAAACGGAAAGTGATAGGTAATCTTTCCAAACATGCCGACGCTATCAAAAATGCTGCACACAATCAGGCTGCATGCCGTCCCAATGGTCAGTGTCACAAGCAAGGTGATTCCAATATAATACAGGCATTCAAAAGACAGCATTTTGGACATCTGCCGGTCGCTCATCCCCACCGACTGAAAGATACCAAACTCCTGCTGGCGGGATAAAAGGTTGGTAATCAGCGTATTGATCAGATTGATCAGGGAAAACACAAAGACAAAAATCAGGATGCCGTAATCCCTTGTCAGTTCCTGCCGTAAGCTGTCCTTTAGTCCGTCGATCAAATCCTCCACACCGGAAACATCAACCCTTTCATCCGATACGGCACGAAATACCGCCTGCCTAAGCTGTTGGCTGTCCTCCTCCGTATGAATATTCAGATAGCCGGTAAAATCGGTGATCTCAGGGTAAAGGAATGACAGTTCTTCCTCCGGCAGAATAAAGAAGTGGGCCGTATTGCCAATGGGCACATCCTCTACAATCCCCATCACCGTATAAGTCTTTGTCCGCCCATTGTAGCAGGAAAGGGTAATCTGATCGCCAATCTTATAGCTGGTTTTATACACCATCTCCAAGGTATCCCCCGCAGGGCAGATCAGAATGCCGTCCTCCTCCGCAAGCTGCCCATAATCCGCAGTTCCGTCCACTACCGCATCCCCTGTATACATGTCTGACATCTGCTCCTCTGAAATTCCCCTGACAATAAAAGGTTCCTCTTCCCAGATTGCCGGAATCTCAACACAGGCCAGACTGTAAGCCGTGACAAAATCCACACCAGAAATTGCGGCAAGCTTCTCCTTAAGCTCTGTGCCAAGAGGATTCTCTTCCTGTATCTTTATAAACTCCTGCCCCGCATAATCCTCATATTGCAGAAGATACTGGCTTCTGTCTCCAAACTGGGACTGGGCCATTTCTTTTACATCCACCGAGTTTGCATATGCAGAAATACAAAGAAGCAGAATTCCCGTCACGCTCAAAGAGAGGGCTGTTACAACCGTCTTTTTGCGGTTGCGGGAGAAGTTCATCAGAGCAAGGCGGGACATGGTAAGGGGACGGTGACGCCCTCCGGATACTCTCCGGCTCTGATGTTCCGCAGAGACTGTGGCTCTGACCGCTTCAATTGCAGACACTTTTCCCGCCAGTTCAAGGGGTTTCCTGGTGGCAATCAGAACAGCTCCATAGGTCAGGACGGAAATAACAATCCCATACCGGATGTTGTCAGACCAGGCCCAGTAACCGGGCATGAGTATCCCTGCCACGGCTGCCGCAGCAATCAGCCCAACAGGGATGGCTATGGCAGTCAAAAAACGCCGTTCTCTCTTTACAATCCGCTTTAACTGTCCAGGCGTAGTTCCAAGGACCTTTAAGCGGCCATATTCCCGCAGCTTTCCCATGACAGAGATATAAAATATGTTATAAATTACAATCGCACAGATGATTGCAATCAGGACCGCCAGGGCATAGATCTCCATCCCGTTTCCAAGATAAATCTCAGACATATCAAAATAGTTGGAACTGTAAAATGTCCTGTCTTCCGGAATGTTCATTTCTTCAAAAAACGCCTGAATATCCCCTTTCAATTGTTCCGTATCTGTCACCTGGCTCCCGGCAAATCGAAACCGCAGCTCATACAAGGCCTGATCGCCCTCCGTGCACGCCGCCGCTTCCGCTATCCAGACGGTAAATATCCGGCTGTTGTTCTCATTTTCCAAAATGCCGGTTACGGTATAGGCGGTTTCACCGCTGCCCAGATCAAGTGCGATTGTCTGGCCTGTGTCAGTGGGGAATCCGAAATATTCCAAAAAAGACCGTTCCACACAGATCTCATTTTCTGCCTGGGGATAGGCACCGGTGATGTCACCGTAGTCCATCAGTTCCATCATCCCCGAGTCAACAAAGCTGATGTTTAAGACACTGTCCTGAAAACGGGCAGTACCTCTGTCTATGGTACAGCCCCATTTTTCAAATCTTCCGGCATCTGCAAGTTCTTCCATCTCTTCACGGGAAATATCTGTGCAGCCTGCCTGATAATGCCCCTGTATTTGCTCCAGGGTCTCTAACCTCTGTCCGGAGTAGAGAAAGCAAAGGGTACCTATGAGACAGACTGCCAGGGCAATCGTGAAAATCACGAACACACTCCGCCGCCTGTCAGCTTTCAGACTCCTGACTGCCAGTTTCTTTATAATGGCATCGGTGTCATTTTCAAACGGCCACGTCATAATGCTCCTCCCTGAATTCTGCCGTCCTCGATCCGCACAATGCGATCCGCAAGCTGGGCAATATCGTTGTTATGGGTAATCATGACAATGGTCTGATGAAACTCCGTACTGGTACGCCGAAGCAAACCCAGAACATCCCCGCTGGTCCTGCTGTCCAGATTGCCGGTAGGTTCGTCCGCCAGAACAATGGCCGGTTTGGTAATCAGTGCCCGGGCAATGGCCACACGCTGCTGCTGTCCGCCGGAGAGATTGCCTGACATATTTTGCAGTTTGCCTTCCAGGGCCAAAAGATGCACCACCTCATTAAGGAACTTCTCATCCACACGGTCGCCGTCCAATTCCACAGGCAGAACAATATTTTCGTAGACATTGAGAATGGGAACCAGGTTATAATTCTGGAAGATAAAGCCGATGTTGCGGCGGCGGAATATGGTCAGTTCCTCATCATTCTTTTTTGCCAGCTCCTCTCCACGGACAATGACATGGCCAAAGGTGGGCGTATCCAGTCCGCCCATCATATTCAGAAGCGTGGACTTACCGCTGCCGGAGGTTCCCACCACAGCCACGAATTCTCCCTGCTCCACAGAGAAGCTGACACCGTCCAGGGCACGGGTGATGTTGGGTTCCGTGCCGTAATATTTTTTGAGATCAATGGTTTCCAATACTTTCATCGCCGGATACTCCTTTCTGTGAGGGTGTCGCAAGATAAGACAGAAGACTTTTCCGATATCCAGTGTCCGGCTGTTCACGAACATTTTGTCTGATATGAGCGAACATTGTTCAAAAAACAATCGTTTTAAAAGACAAAAAACAATGTACGTTCATAGCAGACAGAATGTACGTGAACCGTCCGAACATAGGATATGGAAATGGCTGATGTCTTATCTTGCGACACCCTCATCATCATTGTAACGCTCAAATGTCACAGAAATATCCGGAATTCCGAAAAATTGATTTAAAAATCCCGGGGAAATGTTACAAATCCGGGACATTTCCAAAAAATGGATGTAAGAAAGCCCTGTAAGATTCCTCCGCCGCACCTTACCGCAGGGGGAGCATAACAGAAAAAGAGGAACCCTCTCCGGGCTTTGAAACTACTTTGATGTAGCCGCCCTGCCACATGACAATCTCACGGGCCAGGTAAAGGCCTATGCCTACGCCCGGCTGCTCATGTACTTCCTCCTCCCGGTAAAAACGCCGGAAAATGGATGCCTGGTTGCTTTCGGTAATACCCTTTCCCGTATCGGACACTTTGATTTCCACATACATTTCCCACTGGGTCACAAACACGGATATTTTTCCGCCTGCCGGTGTATACTTCACCCCATTATCCAGCAGATTGAACAGGGCTTCCGCCGTCCATTTGCTGTCATGGCACAGCCGCAGATCGTCCGGACACGCAACAGTCACGGAAATATCCTTTTTCTCCGCCCTGTAGACAATGCCGCTTAACGCCAAAGCCACCGTATCGATCAGCAGGCCCTCTTTTTTCTCCAGCCGGATGGCTCCGGTTTCCAGCCGGGAGGTTTTCACCATAGCCTGAAAGAGGAACTCCAGCTTGTCCGTCTGGCTTCGGATACCCTCCAGGAAATCCTGGCGTTCCTGCTCCGTGACCGGCTTTTTAAGCAGCGTGTCCGTCACCATTTTCAGATTGCTCACAGGCGTTTTTACCTGATGGGAAATGTCTGATACCAGCATCTGAAGTTCCTGCCGTTCTGCGTCCACCCTGCATCTGTTCTCCTGCATAATGCCGTACAGCCGCAAAAGACGGTAATTGATGCGGGCAAAGAGCGTTTCCCTGTCCTGGGTCTGCACCGGTTCCTCATTGCCGCTTATCATGTGGTCCATGGTTCGGCACAGTTCTTCGGTAAACAAAGATAAGCGTCTGCCAAAGAGCCGTGTCAAAAGGTACAGCCAGGCTAAGGCACAAATGGTCAGCAGAATGCCGCCCAGAAATACCCACATTTCTCCGGTGAATGCAAAGAGGATGCAAGAGAGCGTCAGCATGGATCCTGCGGTGCCTGCTCCAAGCAGTAGAAACAGCCTTTTAACGGAAATACCCTCCAACCTCATTTTTTCTCTCCCCCTGTCCACTGATACCCGATTCCGTAAATCGTCTTAATGTACGTATCCCCCTCTGCTTCAATTTTGCTTCTTATGCGGCTGACGGAGGTGGTCAGGGTATGTTCATCCACAAAATTCTCCTCCGCATCCCACAGCTTTTCCAAAAGCCGCTGCCTTGTCAGAACCTGCCTGGAATTCTTGCAGAACAGATGCAGCATGCGAAATTCCATGGGGGAAAGTGTCAGCGGCTTCCCGTTCAGAGCAGCCCCGTACTCCGAAAAATTCAGAAACAATCTGCCGTCATCGTAAATATCCTTTGCCGGTCTATCGTGCTCCAGCATGGCGAACATGGCACGGATCTTCCGCAGCAGTGCCCCGATGGAAAAGGGCTTGGTGATGTAGTCCACCGCCCCCGCTTCGTAGCCCCTTATCTCGTCGCTCTCCTGATCATTGGCCGTCAAAAAGATAACCAACGTGTGGGGATGCTTATGTTTTATAAGCCTGCACAGGTCATAGCCGCTGCCGTCCGGAAGATTGATGTCCAGCAATGCCATGTCGTATTCCCTCTGGGCCAGCAGACTGGCGGCAGTTTCGGCATTGAATGCGGATATGGTCTCATATCCCTCAGAAAGCAGGTTGTAGGTCAGTGTTTTATTTAAAAGATCATCATCCTCCACAAGAAGAATCTGTTTCACGGTTCATCCTCCTTTTATACTCACTTATTCCGGATTATGTCAACAATCAAACATATTGCATTTCTTTCAATATCTTTCATAGTGCTCCTTTACTTCAAAGTAAATTATCATTTATGCTCTTCTGCGAATATCAATAAGGCGAAATACATCCGAATACATTTCGTCGTTATCTTCCAAATCGATCATCAGCCACTTTTGCCCGTTTCCTGTTTTTGTCTGACTGTATATATCTCTTAATTCCGGCGTGCATTCCTGCAAAAGGGCTTCAACGGCTTCTTTTTCTTTTTGTCCAACAACAACCAATACGGTAAAATAATTTTCCCGGGGATATATGGTGCAAAGGGTTTTTCCGGACTTTTTAAACTTCACATTCCAGCCATATTCCCAACTGCAGGAACTAAACTCTATTTTTTCGTTACAATTGTACTTTGTTTTCATTTCTTTGCAAAACTGTACAAACACGAAATTGCTGACGTATGCTCCAATCTCCTCTAATGTGGGGCAATACCCTTTCTCCTGTATATCAATCATATGTTCACTCCTCCTATTCCAAAGCTGCTACGCAACAGTACTAAAGGGTAAAGTCACTTTGACACGCATGTAATGAGAGAAACTTCTTCAACCAGTTCTTCGATCAGCCGATTCACCGTCTCCGGCTTATCGGTATTGGAATTATGTCCTGCATCTTTTATCCATTCCAGGGGTATCCCGGTGCTTTTGTGCCATGCCTTATTGTAGCGGATGCAGGAGCCGGCATGATCTTTCTCGCCGCAGATCAGCAGTGCCGGACATTTGATCTCATAGGACAGATCCATTTCCATTGCATTTGCAAGAATCCGGAAACCGTGACCGGCTATCCTGGAATACCGCTTTTTATCTCCATCGTATCCCATCATCATCTCATACATGAGCTTTCTTCCGTATTCCGATACCGCAACTCCCTTTGTGCCGGACTTCAGCAGGGATTTCCAGGGGTAATGCAGGTAAACGGGTTCCATCCTTTTTAGCAGCCAGAGTTCCATCCCTGTTACATACTTTCTCTGTAACGGAGCCGAATCAATGGAAACAAAACCTTTCAGGCTCTCCGGGTATAATTCGGCATAGGCCTGCCCCACATAGCCGCCCATGGACTGCCCTGCGATCACGGGCTTTGTTATCTTTTCCTGTTCGAAGATCCCGTTCAGCCATTTTGCCTTATCCATCAGATCGAAATCAAATTGAAAAGGCCATGAAGCTCCGTGACCGGGCGGATCCCACACAAGAACATTATACCGGTTTTTAAAATATTCTATTTGTTTCTCAAATAATCTGTGGTCCGCCGTCAATCCTGGCAGAAAAGCCAGAGTTGCAATATCAGCGGTGGCCATATGTACCCAATAATGGATGGTTCCTGACGGTGTTGCGTATGTTTTTTCCTGCATTTATTCTCTCCTGTAGTTCGAAAACCATTGCAAATTCAATCATCAAATTGCTTTAAATACGATCTCAAAGAAAACTGTTATAATGCAAATTACTAAAAATATGATCATGAAAGAGGACGTTTCGATTGATACAAAGTTCCGAAGCAGCATTAATGCCCCAATTAATAAGACTCCGCCGCCCTCAATTCGACAATGCAATCCTATCTTTTTAACCCCATGATATTCCTTTTTAAAAGGAATCCGGCCCTTTATCAAGCTAAACAGGCCATAAAAAATCAAAAAAACGCCAATTATGCTTTGAACAATCAAGTTATACACCTCTCTTATAATTCCAGTTGTAATTCAATGATTTTTACTCTCCGTGTGCAAGAGTAAGAAAACAAAATCACATAACACAGTATAGCATAAAATACAGGGAAATTGGGAAACGGATTGAAATACTTTCCATATAAAAGAACGGAGCTGCCGGGAAATAAGACAGCAATAGCCGGTGTCTTATCTCCTGGCAGCCCATTTTTACTTGAC
The DNA here is from genome assembly GCA_009917555.1 of bacterium 1XD21-13. Lineage (GTDB taxonomy): Bacteria > Bacillota > Clostridia > Lachnospirales > Lachnospiraceae > Laedolimicola. The sequence continues at coordinate 109,898 of QZDX01000016.1, forward strand.
TTGCACAAGCTCTATTCCCTCATCTTTTCCAAGATTCCGTGAATATTTGATTCTGTTATTTCCCCCTTTTACATCCAAAGTGTTTTAAATATATTCTTTTATCCTGCCCCAATCAATACTTTTTTTCCGCAGAATGCAAAGCCATGATAAAAACGTTCCGGCTCCGCCCCGGAGGGGTGCTTTCCTGTATCAAAATAGCTGAAAGTTGCAAGTGTTACCTGGTTCATATAGGCATTCATAGCTCTCGGATCGGCTTTCCTATTAAGCTGTTGGAACTGGAGTTCGCCCAATAGACGCCTAATCTCTTTGTATCAAGATAGTTTAGTATCGACCAGGGATTGTAGATATCCGTACGGTTTCCAAAAGTAAATCCGTCATACCATCTCTTTACCTCCTGCTTTCGATCCGGCATCTCAAACTCTTCCAGTGCTGCAAAGACTTCTTCCTCTGTAAAGCCAAAGCTGTCACTGTAATCTTCGGAAGTTGTAGTTACCACTTTTAGATTATTCAAATCCGAAAAAATGGACTCTCTGCTCACTCTGGTGACACCCGATAAAGCGGGGTGTGCTATACCTGTCATAAAAGCCCGTTCCAGATAAGGATTCGTTTTAAAGGTGGCATTAAAAAGACTTCTTGTAAATGCCGTGAGTTCTTCCCAGTATCCGTCCACATAAGCCTCCTGCATAGGAGTGTCGTATTCATCCAATAAAATGATTACATTTTTACCATAATAACGGGACAGATACAGGGATAACTGATACAAGGACAATGTAGCTGTCACATCATCCATATCCACAGACACCGAATCAAAAAATCTTTTTTCTTTCTCATTCAGCAAATTTCCCTCCAACAAATAATCTTGCTGGGAATAAAGATTTGAAAATATCTGGCAGACGATGTTTTATCTATATAAAAGTATTTTTCTCTTCGAATGGTTTCATAATTCTGGCATCCGATGCTTATGGTTCTTGCCATGTACAGCCCTCCCCCTATCTTTTTTGTAACTGATCCGTACTTTTACAGTTACCCTTTCCAATACGTCTTTACATGACCTGCCTAAAGTATAACGAGTTTTCACCTGTTTTACAATCCATTCTCCCTAAGAAATCACAAAGCATTCCGCAATTGCAATGATAAACATAATAAGCCACAGCCATTTCTTATAACGGTAGATTCTTCCCCCGCCAAATATCTCAAAGGGATAAAACGGGATCATCATAAAAATCAAAAAGGGAGATGCCAGCCGTCCCAGGGCCTGGCAGTAGGGACCCGGCAGCAGGGCTGTCCATGGCAGAAGTGCGAACAGGAACCACTTGATGATCTCCGGTATGGCCAGTCTTTTTCGAAAATCATCGGTATTTTCGTAATGTTCCGGATACCAGTTTGCATTCATGAAAAAGACATTGCCAAAGAAGCCAAGGACAGGCAAAAGGAAGCTTCCGCCCTGATTAAAGCGGAATTTCCCTCCATTTCCACTGATAAGCTTTCCCAGATAACGGCTTCCGATAAACAGGGCCAATAGGCTGCCGTAGGCCAGAAAATTCCATAAAAAACCCCCGGCATCTCTGTGATGCCATCTGCTCCACAGGGGAAAAAGCAGCAAAAGATTCAGAAAAAAGTAGAAAAAGAGCTGTAAAGGGGCATTTACTTTCTCTTCCACCGTATTTTCCCGATTGCACATATAAAAATCCATGCCAACGGCAATCAAATAGGGCGTGAACAGGTAATGCTTCAAAAATCCCGTGACTCCAATCTCCTTTATGATGCGGTACACGCTGACTCTCCGAAAGCCGTTGTCCCAAAAGGGCTTCCAGGAACCTGCATTGTCATCCTTAACAAGTGCGGTCAGCACTTGATAGTTCTGCTCCCATAAGGCTTCAAAGGTTTTTGTATAGAGCTTTTTCCCGATCCCCAGTCCCTGATAGTCCGGATCCACAAAGGCTTCATCTATATAGGCTATCCGCTTTTTATGGGCATTGAACTCTTTATACAGGATGCCGCCCACAAGCTTTCCCTCATATTCCGCTGCCATTGCCCTCTTTGGCCTGCCGACAAAGAGAGCTTCCACAAATTGAAACGCCCTCTTTCCGATTCGCTGTATCTCTTTTTGCTCGCCGTCCCTCATGGGTCTTATTGTAACTTTCGAAAGGTCCATTCTCTTTTCCTGCTTCTTTTTTCCTTAAGTATAGCGGACTTTCAAGCACTTTACAATGATTACTTGCCGATAGGGCTTGCCAGAGGAAAACTGCGGCGGTTCAGACAGGCGGCAGAGTGGGCAGACGGGGTGCGGCGAAAACGGCCCTTTGCCATTTCCATATCCTGTGTTCGGACGATTCACGTACACGCCGTCTGCTCTGTTCGGACATTTCCTTGATATTTTGAAAAAGGTATCTTATTTTAAAGTAATGTCCGCACAGAGCAGACAGCATGTTCGTGAATAGCCGGACACTGGATATCGGAAAAGTCAAAGAACCGTTTTCGCCGCCCCCGCCTGCCCACTCTGCCGCCTGCCTGAACCTCCGCAAAAAATCATTGACAACTATATCGAGATTCGATATAATATAGTTCGAACTTCGATATATCGAAGTAGGATATTAATCCGTATCGGAAATATACACAACATTTTCCGATACAGACTACTGGTAAGGAGTACTTATGGACAGCAGAATTAGGCGAATCTACGTCCCCATGACAGAAAGCGGATTTTATATTTTATTTTGTCTTAAGCAGTCGCAGCATGGCTATGGAATCAACCAGCAGGTCCGGAAAATGACAGGAGGTGCCCTGACCATCAGTGCGGGCACCATGTACGGGACCCTGGCGAAAATGGAAAAGGACGGGCTGATTGCTTTTGTGAGGGAGGAAGAAAAACGAAAACTGTATCAGATCACCGAGCTTGGCCGGGAGATCTTAAACCTTGAACTTCACCGTATTGAACGCCTGTATAAAAACAGCAAAGGAGAGAATGTAAATGAATGATCAAAAGACCCTTATACGCTTTTTTACCATTTCCGATTATGAAGACGAAGAAATCTGGCTTCGCAGTCAGCATCAGCAGGGCTGGAAGCTGGTGAAAATGATTGTGCCCTGCTTCTATATTTTCGAGAGCTGTACCCCGCAGGATGTGGTTTACCGGCTTGATTATAAAAATAATACGGAAAACAGGGATTATTTTCAGATCTTTCAGGACTATGGCTGGGAATATTTCGCACGCTGCATGGGATGGCTCTACTTCCGCAGGCCCGTGTCCGAGACAGATACCAGGCAGGATGAAGAGATTTTCTCTGATAACAGTTCTCGTATGGATATGGTCAATCACGTTATAAAGACCCGTATGCTGCCGCTGATATGCATCTTTTTTTGCTGTCTGCTCCCTAATTTTATCAACAGCGTGGAGCAGGACGGACCTTTTCCGGATATCATTACCATTATCTTTTCCATCCTGCTGGTCATATATCTTTACTTATTTATTCATTGCGGTTTAAAACTTCGGGAAATGAAGCAGAAATATTAACACTACTTTACAACTTTTAAGCTAAGCTGTTTCTCTTAGACATAGCCTTTGCAAAGCTTTGATAAGA
>QZDX01000017.1 GCA_009917555.1 bacterium 1XD21-13
CTGGTTCTATATTATTGCGGCATCCGTATAGGAGAACTGGAAGCCCTCACAGCAGGTGATATTGACGCAGGCAGTGCTACGCTTACCATAAACAAAACATACCATTTAATCAATGGGGAAAGTGTTGTCACTCCGCCTAAGACAGCCAAGGCCAATAGAACTATTATAATGCCGCCTTTTCTAGTCAGCCGGATACACACACACCTGCCCCATTTATACCGCCCCGATAGCTCTACAAGGCTGTTTACGGCCTCTCATTCCTCTTATGCCAGACAGCTAGAGGAGCACACAAAAGCGGCCGGAATCAAGCGTATACGGCTCCATGACCTAAGACATTCTCACGCCTCACTACTCATAGAGCTTGGCTTCTCTGCACTTCTGGTTTCGGAACGGCTCGGCCATGAAAACGTATCAACCACCCTGGATATCTATTCCCACCTCTTCCCCTCTAAGCAGTCCGAGGTGGCCGAACGCCTGGAGCTAATCTGTGCTGAAAACGACTATTAATCGGGACACAAACGGGACACAAAAAACAGGCAGAATAAAAACGCACTGCAAAAACAGCCTATATTTCCCGTAAAATACATAGAAAACAGCCAAAATTTCCAGTAAAAAGTGCGTATGCGATTCCCGTTATCTGCTCTATAAAGGCTATGGAAGGCTTGTTACCATGCTCCATAGCCTTTTTGCTGTTTTCAAATTCATTTAAAAAATCGCCGCAAGAATGAAAGCCTGCGGCGATTCTTCATATCATTCATTATACAATCAGCGAATAATTCCCATATCATATGGCACCAAAACGGCAAGCTGCCTCTGATACTCTCCTCCACATTATCTCTTGGAGAACTGCGGTGCCCGGCGTGCTGCCTTGAGACCGTATTTCTTACGCTCTTTCATTCTCGGATCACGCGTCAGATATCCGGCCTTCTTCAGAATCGGACGATACTCCGGATCTGCTTGAAGCAGTGCTCTGGCGATACCATGACGAATAGCTCCTGCCTGTCCGGTGTATCCGCCGCCGTGTACGTTCACCAGCACATCAAACTTGTCGGTGGTCTCGGTTGCTGTCAGAGGCTGACGAACGATAACCTTTAAGGTCTCCAGACCAAGATACTCGTCAATGCTTCTCTTGTTGATAGTAATATTTCCAGTGCCAGGTACTAAATATACTCTAGCGATTGATTTCTTTCTTCTGCCTGTTCCGTAAAATCTTGAATTAGCCACTGTAGATTTCCTCCTTCCGCTTTCTCACTTAAAATGTTAATACTTCCGGCTTCTGAGCCTGATGATTGTGCTCTGGGCCGGCGTATACATGAAGCTTGGTGTACATCTGTCTTCCCAGTGGTCCCTTCGGAAGCATGCCCTTCACGGCAAGCTCTACAACCTTCTCCGGTTTCTTCGCCATCATCTCACGCAGGGTAGTCTCCTTCATACCGCCTACGTACTCGGAATGATGGTAGTAAATCTTCTGATCCAGCTTTCTGCCGGTTACCTTTACCTTCTCTGCATTTACGATGATTACATAATCACCTGTATCCATGTGAGGTGTAAAGATCGGCTTGTTCTTGCCTCTCAAAATCTTAGCCACCTCTGAAGCTAAGCGTCCTAATGTATATCCTGAAGCGTCAACTACATACCATTTTCTCTCAATTGTTGCCGGACTGGCCATGAAACTCTTCATTGGTTCTCCTCCTGAAAAAATATTCAACATTCTATGGAAAAATGCCTTTACCGGGGCTTGGATCCAGCATTTTTGCACTTCGTCGCACCAAGATATTATAGTACACTCACCCTTGTGTGTCAACCCATTTTTTCAAATGTTTGATCCTTTTTGATGGAATCGTTACTGTTCATACGCCACTATTCCGCGAGGTGTTTCCGCATATTTTATGCGGAAATCCCGAGTTTTTCAGCGCGAAATCGCATCTTTTTACGATTTCTGTGCATCGTGTAGCGTGATACTGGTCACGGAGTGAACAGTATCAGGGAATCCATACTCCATCCCCACCAGGGTCAGTCCCTTTGCAGGAGCCGTAGGGCCTGCCGCCTGGCGGTCTAATGCCTCAAGCATGGCCGGAACCTCCTCCGGCTCCCTGAGGCCTCCTCCTATTTGAATCAGCGTCCCCGCAATAATTCTTACCATATTATAAAGAAAGCCATTTCCCAACACCGAAATACGAATCAGATCTCCCTCCTGCTTTACCTCCAGGCGGTAGATGGTACGGACCGTAGTCTCGGCCTGGGTGTGGATACTGCAGAAGCTTTTAAAATCATGCTCCCCCAGAAAATAGGGGCAGGCCGTCCTCATCCGCTCCACATCCAAGGGCCTGCGGTAAAAGTACGTATTCAGCCGCTGGGACGGCAGTTCAAATTCCCTGTTTAGAATCCGATATTCATAATACTTGGTACAGGCACATTTTCTTGGATGAAAGTCCGCCTCCACCTCCAGGGATCTCTGAATTCGAATATCCTCCGGAAGTCGGCTGTTCAAGGCATAGGAAAGCTTCTCTGCCGGCATCCGCGCACATGTATCAAAAACCGCCACATTTCCCAGGGCATGGACTCCCGAATCCGTACGGCTAGCTCCAATCACCTGAATCTCTTCCCCAAAAAGGGCGGAAAGCTCCCGGTTCAGAACCCCCTCTATGGTTTCTCCATTTTTCTGCACCTGCCACCCACAATAATTAGTTCCATCGTAGGCCACTACCAATAAAATACGCTTCATAGGACAACTCTCAAGGCAATAATCACAGCCAAAAAGCAGATCACAACGCCATAAGCAGCATAATCCCGTCTGGCATAGATCAGAGGCTTCATTTTTGTCCGGCCCTCGCCGCCGTGATAGCAGCGGGCCTCCATGGCCATGGCCAGATCATTTGCCCGGCGAAAAGCGGAGATAAACAGAGGGACCAAAAGCGGCACCAGGTTTTTTGCCTTTTGGATCAGATTCCCATTTTCAAAGTCCGCGCCTCTGGCAATCTGAGCCTTCATAATCTTATCCGTTTCCTCCAGAAGGATGGGGATAAACCGCAAAGCAATGGACATCATCATAGACACCTCATGAACCGGAACATGGAGCTTCTTCAATGGTCCCATCAGCCGCTCCAGGCCATCGGTCAAATCGTTGGGCGTTGTGGTCAATGTCATAACCGAGGAACCTACAATCAGGTAGGTCAGCCGAATGGCCATAAAAATCGCGGTCCGAAGACCCACATCCGTAATCTTCAGCTTCCATACCTGCACCAAAATCTTATCTCCCGGTGTCAAAAAGAGGTTAAAAACAACCGTGATCATCAGGATCATCACAATGGCCTTCAATCCCCGCACCATAAAGGAGAAGGGAACCCTTGACAGCCGAATGATCACGACCAAAAATATGGTTGCCGCCAAATATCCCGGCCAGCCCTTGGCAACAAACAATGCCGCAATAAAAGTAAGGGTTGCCAAAAGCTTTACCCTTGGATCCAATTTATGAAGAATGGAATTTGCCGGATAATACTGCCCCAACGTAATATCTCTAATCATGTTTTGTCTCCAATCCATACCCACAAGGTATACACTTCCATCAAGCCTGCCTTCCGGATCTCAGGGCGTCCAAAATGGTGTCCCGGGCTTCCTCTATGGTCGTAGCATTCTCATCCACGAAAAATCCCTTTTCCCTCAAGGCATGCAGGATATAGGTTACCTGCGGTGCGGCCAGACCTACCTGCTCCAGCTCCTTGTAATGGCAAAACACCTCTCTTGGCACATCATCAAAGAGAACCTCACCCTGATTCATCACAATGATCCGCTGCACGTACCTGGCCACATCCTCCATGCTATGGGAAACCAACACAATGCTGATTCCCTTTTCCTGATGAAGCTTTTGGATCTGATTCAGAATCTCATCTCTTCCTTTTGGGTCCAGGCCCGCCGTAGGCTCATCCAGCACCAAAATCTCCGGCTCCATAGCCAACACTCCGGCAATGGCCGCCCTTCGCTTCTGACCTCCGGACAGCTCAAAGGGCGATTGGTAATAGAATTCCTCTCCCAGCCCTACCATTGCCAGGGCCGCCTTTGCCCTCTCCTGGGCTTCCTCCGCAGAAAGTCCCTGATTCTTTGGTCCAAAGCAGACATCACTTAATACATCCACCTCAAAAAGCTGATGCTCCGGATATTGAAATACCAGTCCCACCTTACTTCTAAGACGGCGCATATCATAGTCTGCTCCATAGATATCCTCTCCATGAAAATAAATGCGGCCCTCCGTAGCCTTCACAAGCCCATTCAGATGCTGTACCAGAGTAGACTTTCCGGAGCCTGTATGTCCAATCAGACCCACAAACTCCCCATCCTTCAATTCCAGGCAAATATCCTTCAGGGCGTGTATCTCGTATGCTGTTCCCGGACTGTATATATAGTTCACGTGCTCTAATTTGATTGACATAATGCTTCCACCAACTCTTCCCTGGTCAGAATTCCATCCGGCAGATCTATCCCTGCCCTTTTCAACTCATATGCCAGCAGGGTCGCCTGGGGTACATCCAGGCGGTAGGACTTCAGCTTCTCCACCTGGGAAAAAATCTCTCTTGGGGTTCCCTCCATGACCACTCTGCCCTGATCCATCACAAGAACCTTATCGGCATAAATAACCTCTTCCATATAATGGGTAATGAGAATTACTGTAATCTCTTCCACCTGATTCAGCGCCCGCACCGCCCGAATGACTTCCTTTCGGCCATTGGGGTCCAGCATAGCCGTAGGCTCATCCAGAACAATACATTGGGGATGCATGGCTACCACACCGGCTATGGCCACTCTCTGCTTTTGGCCGCCTGACAGCTTGTTTGGAGAATGGTGGCGATACTTTAACATATTCACTGCTTTTAAACTCTCCTCCACACGCTCCCAGATCTCCTTTGTGGGAACACCCATATTCTCCGGTCCAAAGCCCACATCCTCCTCTACAATGGTACCGATAATCTGATTATCCGGGTTCTGAAAAACCATCCCCGCCCTTTGGCGGATCTCCCAAAGCTTGTCCTCCTCCCTGGTATCCCTTCCGTCCACCCACATGGTTCCCCCTGTAGGCGTTAAAATCGCGTTCATATGCTTGGCCAGTGTAGACTTTCCGGAGCCGTTGTGACCCAGGATGGCCACAAAATCGCCTTTTTGTATCCCAAAGGTAACCTGGTCCACCGCCCGTGTCACCTCTGTCTCTCTGCCCTCTTCATCATACTTTTTATATTCGTATACCAGGCCCTGAGCCTGAACCATTTCTTTTCCCATGGTTCCTTTTATCTCTCCCTGCTCTTAAATGCTGCTGTCTATTGTATAATATCTACTGCCCTTTTGCAAGCAAAATTGTAACCTCCCCCGGAAGCAAACGACAACAAAAATACGGCTGTATCCCTGGAAGCTCACTTGATATCCAACGATATAGCCGCATTCTGACACTAACTGTCCTTTATTACCCAAGTCCGCCCTAAATCACCCCTTGTAATTCCTGTCAGGAGCAGTCCACATCCTTGGAGCGCTGCTCAAGAGCGGAAGCCTTTTTTTCCATATCCTGAAACAACTTCTTTTTCAGCTCACGATAGCCTCTGTCCTCCAAAAGCCCTTTTTTCTTTCGGATTCTTCTGTTCAATGATTAATTCCTCCTTTTTGTCATCGTTCGATGACATATCATGTCTTCATTATATCACATTTGCAACGTATATTCCATCTCTTTCATCGGTTTATAACTCTTTTATATGGACCGTATATTATACTAAAATAGAACGTATAATAATCGTAACGGAGCAAGTTTCATGTACGAAGAAAATTTTTGTATCAGACGTATAAGAGAACTTATGGAAAAGAATCATTTCAATGCATACCGTCTTGCCAGCAAGGCCGGTATCTCCCTTTCCACACTGACCTCCATGTTCGACAAAAATACGGACCCTCGTGTGCAGACTCTTGAAAAGATCTGCTCTGCCTGCGGAATTTCTGTGGCACAGTTTTTTGAACGCTCTTCCAAAGATTTGACATCAGAGCAGGAATATCTGCTGGAAACCTACACCCATCTGTCCCCTCATGCAAGAGAGCATCTGATCTCCTATTTGAATTATCTGTCCCAGAATGACGAAGGCTCCAAAGACAATTAAATCCATCCAAAAAGCGCCGCCTTGCAACAGGATTTATCTAAAAATCTACCACAAAGGATGGCGCTTCCTCTTTTATCTATGGTATACTAAAATACAAGTACAATCATACCTGTCCCAGCACAACGGCAAAGGAGCAATCCCCATGAACCGACATGCATACCTGATCATGGCCCATCACCAATTTCATTTTCTCAAGGAACTCATCCATGCACTGGATGATGAGCGCAACGATATTTATCTTCACATCGATCAAAAGGCTTCTCACTTTGATTTTTCAGACCTTTCACAAGCTGTTCATAAGTCAAACCTGTATTTTACGGAACGCTTAAATGTTCACTGGGGAGGCTACAGCCAGATTGCCTGCGAGCTGACCCTGCTAAGAGCCGCCCTTCCCGGTCACTATGCTTATTACCATCTCCTCTCCGGGTCTGATTTTCCCTTAAAAACCCAGGAGGAAATCCATGCCTTTTTTGAAGCTCATGCCGGATGGGAGTTTCTTCATTTTGATTCCGAAGAATTTGCTCCAGGCCTTCGGGAGCGCATTTCTCTCTATCATTTTTTCCGGGAAAGCTCCTGTCCCCTGGCGGAACCTGCAGATATGCTCCTTTCCCGCCTGCAAAGACTTTTCCATGTGGATCGGCTGAAAAAGGAATCCATTGCCCTGCAAAAGGGCGCAAACTGGTTCAGTATTACCCATGAGTTCGCAGAATATACCTTAAGCCGGGAGGACTGGATTGAAAAGCATTTCCGCCATTCCGTCTGCGCAGATGAGCTGCTTTTGCAGACATTGGCTCTCAACTCCCCCTTTATGGAGCACATCTTCGATCCCTTTGGAGATGAACACTCCCTGGGCAACCTGCGTTATGTGGATTGGAAACGGGGTGGCAACAACAGCCCTTATACCTTTCAAAAAGAGGATGCCGCCTTTCTCAAATCCCTGCCTCATCTCTTTGCCCGAAAATTTGAGCAGAACATTTTTTCTTAACACGATCCCAAGAGAAGATGTCATATTGCTTTGGCCCTGTTCACTGCTTAATCACGGTTCCTGCTCTCTCATACAGGGCCTCTCTCGCCCTGGAAAGCTCCGCAATCACAGCAACACGCCCTTCCCGTCCGGACACAAAGGACGCGCCTGCCGCCATCTTCGGCAAAATAGATGCCCGCGGGAACTGTCCTGCCGCCGCGTAGGTCTCCACCTCCTCTGGTGTCACCACATCCAGCTGCTTCATGCGCTCCGTCCCATAGTTGATAGACATCCGCTCCTGACCCGTAAGGATCATGAGAACATCCGCATCCAGCAGCTCTGCCAGCTTTCCACTGGCATAATCTTTTTCGATGACGCCACTGGCGCCCTTAAGACGGTTTTGCTGCTTCAGTACGGGAATCCCCCCTCCGCCGCAGGCAATGACTACCTGATCCGCCTGGGAAAGCACACGAATTGCATCAATCTCTACAATGTCCACCGGCTTGGGAGCCGCAACTACCCGCCGATATCCTTTTTCTTCTTTTCTTACAAAATTTCCCTTTTCTTCCTCTGCGATTGCCTCCTCCTCTGTCATATAACGACCAATGACCTTGATGGGCTCCGCAAATGCCTCATCATAGGGGTCCACTACCACCTGCGTTATAATGGTACTGACTGTTTTGTGGATTCCCCTGGAAATCAGCTCCTCCCGTATGGCATTCTGCAAATCGTACCCAATATAACCCTGGCTCATAGCGGAACACACAGACATGGGAGCAAAGGTATAATCCTCATGCACCTTGCCAAATTCATTTAAAGCCGTATGAATCATACCCACCTGAGGGGCATTGCTATGGGAAATGACCACCTGGCACCCTTCCTCTACCAAATCGGCAATTGCCTTAGCCGCTTCCTTCACAGCCTTCATCTGCTCCGGAAGTGTGGTGCCGAGAGCCTTATGTCCCAAAGCTACTACTACTTTTTTTCTATCCATAAACCTGTACCTCATTTCATCATTATAAATGCTTCCGTTCAAAAGCGCAATACTGCCGGTAACCGACAAATATAATCATCATTCGACAAAACCAGACAAAATTCCTTTGCCATTCTCACCGATAATTCTCCGTACACCTGGCACAGCTTCCATTGCGGTTACAATGAAAATCATCCACAATATCATCCACCCGGGTACAGGTGCTTTTGAGAAACCGCACCGTATGCACCACCTTGGAGGAATCTATGGGACAGATGGTCTCAAACCGCTGGGTATAAGCCCGATCCTCCTCCGGCTGTTCTCCCTCTTTTCCTTCCTTCCAGCGATACTTACGGGATGCCCGAAGCTCCTGATCAAAACCTGAAATCTCTCGTTCCATGCTCAATCTCCTTTAAATGTTCTTCCGCTCTCTTGCGAATCCTGTCACTGGCCACACGCCCTAGCTCCTCCTGAATGAGAGCCTCCCCCTTTCGCCTGGTATCCTCCGACGCGTAATCCATCAGATACTCCTTCAAGGTCATTAGCGCGTTGGGCTGACAGCAGTTGGCAATCTGCCCCGACTTCACCAGCTTCATAAATCGGTCCCCGGTCCGCCCTTCCCGGTAGCAGGCCGTGCAGAAGCTGGGAATCATTCCCAGATCCAACAGCCAGCTTACCACCTGATCCAGTGTCCGGATATCACTCACGTCAAATTGCGCGGAATTTTCCTCCTCCGGCTCCTCCTGCGCATAGCCTCCCACACTGGTGCGGGAACCGCCGCTAATCTGAGACACACCCAGCTCCAGCACCTTTTCCCTGGTAGCCTTTGATTCACGGGTGGAAATGATCATCCCCGTATAGGGAACGGCGATCCGAATCACCGCCACGATCCGGGCAAAAAGCTCATCGGAAATGGCATCCTCAAAGGCCGAGGCGTCAATATCATCCGCATTGCGAATCCGAGGCACACTGATGGTATGAGGTCCCACTCCAAATCTCGCCTCCAAATGCTCCCCGTGCATCAAAAGACCTGTAAAATCATAGCGGTAATGGTTCAGACCAAAGAGCACTCCAATACCCACGTCATCAATGCCTGCTTCCATGGCCCGATCCATGGCCTCCGTGTGCCAGGCATAGTCATGCTTTGGTCCGGTAGGGTGCAGCTTCTCATAGTTCTCCTTGTGGTAGGTCTCCTGAAACAAAATATAAGTTCCGATTCCTGCCTCCTTAAGCCTACTATAATTCTCCACCGTCGTGGCAGCAATATTTACATTCACCCGGCGGATAGCTCCGTTTTTATGGTGGATCCCATAGATCGTCTCAATGCTTTCCAGCACATACTCAATGGGATTATGTACCGGGTCCTCCCCGGTCTCCAGAGCCAGTCGCTTATGCCCCATATCCTGGAGGGCTATCACCTCTCGCCGAATCTCCTCCTGGGTCAGCTTTTTCCGAGCTATGTGCCGATTCTTACTGTGATAAGGACAGTAGGTACACCCGTTTATGCAGTAATTGGACAAGTATAAGGGGGCAAACATGACAATGCGATTGCCGTAAAACCTCTGCTTAATTTTTCGGGCCAGATGAAACATCTCCTCCACCAAATCCGGCTCCTCACATTCCAAAAGCACCAACGCCTCCCGATGGGAAAGCCCCTTTAAGTCCTCTGCCCTGGTAAGCAGGGTCCGTATCAGCTCCCGGTTATTCTTATTCTCCTGTGCATACTGAATAGATGCCAGAATTTCTTCGTGGTTGATAAATTCTTCCGCCTGTTTGGAGGCCAGATTGTACATAGTCGATTCCTTCCTTCCATGCAATAATTGAATTCCATTTTTATGGGAAACAATCTTGCAAACAAATGTTCTTTTATGCTATACTGCTTCCATACATTTTAATGATTCCTGGCAAGGAGACCCTTATGCCCCCGATTATTTTCCATATCGATGTAAATTCCGCTTACTTAAGTTGGACCGCTCTGGAAAAACTGAATAACGGAAGCAATGTAGATCTGCGCACCATTCCCTCGATCATCGGCGGTGACGAGAAAAGCCGACATGGTATTGTACTGGCCAAATCCATTCCTGCCAAAAAGTACGGAATTCACACGGCTGAGCCGGTGGCCTCCGCCCTGCGCAAATGTCCCACTCTGGTAATGGAGCCGCCGGATCACAAGCTGTACCACCGCTACAGCCAGGCCATGATGGAGCTCTTGTTCTCCTTCACCCCCGATTTAGAACAGGTGTCCATAGATGAATGTTATCTGGACTTTTCACCGATTGCCCACCTATATTCCTCCCCGGAGGAAGCCGCCGTACTCATTCGCGATCGGCTCCTCGAGGAGCTTGGCTTTACGGTCAACATCGGCATTGCCCATACCAAGGTATTAGCTAAGATGGCCAGCGACTTTGAGAAGCCCGGAAAAATCCACACCCTTTATCCTGAGGAGATTTCCGAAAAAATGTGGCCTCTTCCCGTGTCCGATTTATTTATGGTAGGACGGCGCAGCGCCGAAAAGCTCTCCGGCTTCGGTATTCGTACCATCGGAGATCTGGCCCGCACAGATCCTGCCTTTCTCACCGCCCATTTTAAAAGCCATGGACGCCTCATGTGGGAATTCGCCAATGGCATCGATCCCACTCCTGTGCTCTCTCAGAAGCAGGAGGCCAAGGGCATTGGCAACTCCACCACCCTCAGCAGGGATGTAACGGACCCCGAGGAGGCCAGGAAGGTGCTCCTCTCTCTCTGCGAAAGCGTCTCAGGCCGTCTGCGAAAAGCCAGACAGCTGGCCGGAACCGTTACCGTAGAGATCAAGTACTATGACTTTACAAAAGCCTCCCACCAGGCCGGAACCCTGTCTCCCTGCAATACCACCAATGAGCTCTACCAGCTGGCCTGCTCGCTCTTTGACAGCCTTTGGGACGGAAGGCCCTTCCGTCTTCTTGGAGTACGCAGCTCCCGGCTCATCTCCGAGGACGAGCCCGTTCAGCTCTCTATCTTCGATCTGCCCCCGGTAGCGCCTGGAACATCAAAGGAAAAGGAAGGCATGCCTGCCTCAAAGTCTCCCTCCCCGGAAAAGCTGAAAAAGCTGGATAGCGCTCTGGACCATATTCGTCAAAAGTATGGCAGTGATGCTGTGAAGCGGGGACGCTTTCTCTAAGCATTTCGTTTGTAAATAAGCTTTAAGCCCTTCAACAAAAGAGCGTCATCCACCTGAATTTTCTCTCTGCAATAGGGAATGATGTGCTTGGCCATTCCTCCGGTGGCTACCACCTTAAGCTCCATACCAAGTTCTTCCCAGATTCTTCCAATCATGCCGTCAATGCAGCAGGCGTTTCCATAGAGCACGCCGCTCTTCATGCAGTCAACGGTATTGCTTCCGATGAATTTTTTGGGCGGATCAAAGCTAATCTTCGGCAGCTGTGAGGTCCGGTTGATCAGAGCGTCCAGAGACACGCCTACCCCCGGCAGAATCATACCGCCGATCACCTGGCGCTTTTCATTCACCACCGTAAATGCCGTGGCCGTCCCCATATCAATGATAACCAGAGGGCAACCATATTCCTCAATGCCCGCCACCGCACCTACCACCAGACCTGGTCCCAGCTGAGCCGGATTGTCAATCCGTATATCCAGACCGGTTTTCACGCCAGGTCCTACCACAAGCATGTTCTTCCCGGTCACTTTGGCCGCCGCCCTTTGGATGGTGCCCGTCATCGGCGGCACCACCGAGGAAATAATCCCGCCCTGGATTTCCTCCCGCTTCACTCCATATATTTCCAATACCTGCTTCATGCTGATGGCGTATTCCAGCTCCGATTTCTTCACATCCGTATACAGACGCTCAACAAACAGGATCTCATTTTCCTGAATACAGCCAATCACAACATTGGTATTTCCAATATCAATTGCCAGAATCATATGCTTTGATTCCTCCATTCTGATTTGGAGCACTGTCCTTCCTGTAGCTACATCATTTTTCCCAAAATACTATTCCTGTTGTTCTCCATTATGAACATAACGGAAGCCCTCTCCCTCCGGCTCCACCGAGGAAAGCTCCTCATAGACAGAGGTGTCCGTGGAAAGCTTCTTTTTGCGCAGCATCCAATTAGAATACTTCTTGATCAAATCGTAGATGACAGCAAAGGTAGGCACGCCGATTACCATTCCCACAAAGCCCATCAAGCCGCCGAACAGCAAAATGGAAAACAGTACCCAGAAGCTGGACAGTCCCGTAGAATCCCCCAAAATCTTCGGCCCCAAAAAATTCCCGTCAACCTGCTGCAGCACCAGAATCAAGATCAAAAAGTACACACACTTGATAGGACTGGCCGTGAGCATTATAAGGGCGCAGGGAATCGCTCCGATGAACGGCCCAAAGAAGGGTATAATGTTGGTCACCCCTACAATCACACTGATCAGCATGGTATATGGCATATTGAGTAGATTCATAACCACAAAGCAGAGAATTCCAATAATGAGGGAATCCAAAAGCTTTCCATCAATAAAGCCCCCAAACACCCGGTTAATATAATTGATTTCATCCAGAATTCCATTGGCCACCGGAACCTTGGCAAAGCTGTAAATCAGCTTTTTCCCCTGTGCGGCAAACTTCCTTCGGTTTCCCATCATATAGGCTGCTGCAAAAATGCCAATGACAATATTTTTCACCGCAACCAGGGCGCTGATAAGACCTGCGGACACACCGCTTACAATCACCTGCATATTTGGCAGAAGCTTTGTATTCAGCCATGTCTGCATATTTTTATAAGCCGTATTGATAAATTGCTCCGCATAATTGGCCAGAACCTCATCGTCCGCCAGCTTCTGTTGAATCCAATCGCTCCATTTTACTACATTGCCGGGCAGCACCTCCACGATCCCCCGCACGCTTACGAATACCTGGGGCAATACCATGGCCAACAGCAGATAGACAATGAAAAACCCAAACAGCAAACTAAGCCCAATCCCCATAGCGGCTGAGAAGCGCGCGGCACGCTCCTCCTTTACCTTGAGCCGGCCTGTCAGCAGCCCATTCAGGCGAACCTCCACAAAATTGCACACCGGCGTCAAAAGATAGGCGATCACGGCTCCGTAAATAAAGGGCATAAGTATATCCCTCAGAGTCCCAAGCCCCTCCATTACCTGTTTAAAGCGAAACAGGGTGAAGAAAAATACAATGCACAGGATAATCCCAACCGCTCCGGCCAGACTAATAAACAGATATTTGTGAAATGAATCATCCTTCATTTTCTATCTCCTCCTCCCCCTTATTGTAGACATCAAAGCCCACCATAGCCTTAGGTATCACATAATGGCTGCCGCCTCGTCCCTTCACATCCTCAATCATCATCACCATCAAAAGAGGCTTTTGTGTGTCAGGTCCGCTGATACCCACAAACCATCCCAGCTCCGTGCCGCTTGTATCCTCCTTGGAATCCTTAATCTCCGCCGTTCCTGTCTTTCCCGCCAGGCGGTATTCGCTGCGGTAAGCCTCGTGAGCCGTCCCCTCCGGGTGATCAACCACCTGATAGAGCCCGTCCAGAACCTTCCCAGCCGCCTCAGGAGTAAACACCCCCTCCTTCCAGAAGCTTCCTTGTGCTTCCCCGGCCAGATAAGGCTTCACCATGTTTCCCTCATTCACAAAGGCAGAATAGATCATAGCAAGATGAAGAGGATTTATGAGAAGCTTCCCCTGCCCGTAGCCGCTGTCCGCAAGCTCAGTCTCTGAGCTCAGCTTTCCCTCCTGGCCGTAGGTGGATGCCTTAAATGTAAAATCAAATACCAGATCCTCCCCAAAGCCTAACTGATCCAGCCCCTTGGCAAAGGCTTCCTCGCCCATCCGGACCGCTGCCTTGGCAAAGTAAATATTGTCGGAATGTACCAGGGCATTTTCCAGATTCTTCACCGGATAATCCACCAGGGTTGTCACCTGATAGCTGCCCCAGCCGGAATCCTTCTGCCAGCTTAAGCCTTCATTTTTCACATCCTCGTCCGGGTCAAGGCTTCCCTCCGTAAGTCCCAGGGCCGCCGTAACCGGCTTAAACACAGAGCCCGGCACCCAGGTGGCCAGATAGCGGTTGTAGAGGGGCTGTGCCTCGTCATTGTTGATCTCCTCCCAGGCCGCCGAGGTGTAGCCCATAACAAAATCATTGGGATCATAGGACGGCGCGCTGGCCATCGCCAGTATAGCTCCACTCCTGGGGTCCATGGCAACCGCACAGCCCTCATCCCCCTGAAGCTCCTGATACAAGTGCTGCTGCAGTACGATGTCAATGGTCAGGGACACATCTTGTCCATCCTCCGCCGGTTTTTCCAGCACCGTGCTTTTCACATCACCAAGCTCATTTACAATCTGAATGGTGTAGCCGTCCTTAGGGCGCAGGGTCTCCTCATATATACGCTCCGCCCCTGCCTTTCCGATGACGCTGTTCCGATTGTAGCCCTGGCCCCTTCGCTCCTCCAGCTCCTCCGCCGTAATATTCTGCACATAGCCTGTGAGTTGAGCTGTCTTTTCCCCAAAGGGATAGTACCTGACCGTAGTATCCGAAATCATAACTCCCGGAAGCTCCAAAAGCTTCTCCTTGAACTCATAGGCCTCCTTGGACACCGTGCGCAGAGGCACAAAGGTGTCGTCCCGAACCCAGCCTGCGTTCAGCTCCTTTTCTATCTTTTCCAGGCTTACCTCCAACAATTGGGAAAGCTGATCCAGTGTCTCCTCCCGGTTCTCTCCCAGCTTACCGGGAACCACGCCCACGGAGGAAGCAATTCCCTCCCGCGCCAGGGCAATCTGATTCCGATCGTAGATATCTCCCCGCTTGGCCGGAATCGTCTTTACCCTTACCTTATCCCCCGCATAAAGGCCCGGTAAAATATCCTGGCTGTCCCAGCTCATTTTATAGAGCCCTTTCTCATCCTTGGTAAAAATGGCTACCGTATCAAAGGACAGCTCCCCAGCTAAGGTATCCATGGTAAGGCGGTACTTTACCCTCTGGGTCACCGCCTTCTTGTCCTTGTGCCCTTCCTTGCGCTCCTCAATATCCGCCTGAATATTCACCGCCTCGATTCCGCCGTAAATATTCTCATAGCGCTCCACGTAGGTCTCCCGCTGGATGGCAGTTTTGGCCTCCTCCGTGAGATAATCGTACATTTCATCATATTTTTCTTCATTTAAAAGGGTCATATATTCTGCGAGCAATTCCTCTGGCTCCGGCTTCTTTTCCTTACAGCCGCCAAGAAGGGTTAAACCAAGCGCCAAAGCCGCTGCTGTTATTAAGCGTTTCATAAGTCTCTCCTTTGTAGTAAATCCTTCCATTTCACATCTCATAGCTTGGATCATCTCCTTTTCAATGATCCATCACTATTCTAGCATTTTCCTTCCATGGACACAAGAGTTTCTGAAAATCCGAAGGACACATCCTTTTCCTTTTGGCCGCTGTTCATTCCGCGATCCGTAGCTCTTTTTGTGCCGGTGTAATACCTTACCATGTGACAAATCCGATATTTGGGGATATAATACCCTCAGTGAGCAAAGCATAGAAATGGAAAAGCTTCATTGGCACATTCCATTATCTTCCTAAGCAGAAAGGCAGGTATTTTCCCATGAAATACATTGATCTCCATGTCCACTCCACCTTCTCCGACGGCACGCTGACCCCCACGGAGCTTGCGGCTTGCGCCGCCGGAAAGGGTCTGGCTGCCTTTGCCTTGACGGATCATGACACCACCGAGGGGATTCCTGAAGCGTCCCAGGCTGCCAGGCACTTTCATCTGGAGCTGATTCCCGGCATTGAGCTTTCCACGGAATACCAGGGCCATGATATCCACATTCTGGGACTTGGCATCCGCCCGGGGGAGGAAGCCTTTTCCCGGCTTCTAAAGTCTCTTCAAGAGAGCCGGGAAGCCCGGAACGAGGAAATGGCCCGGCGGCTGCGTCATCTCCATGGCTTTGACATTACTCTTTCCAAGCTCCGGGAAGCCTATCACAGCGCTGTCATCACCCGTGCCCATTTTGGCCGGTGGCTCTTTGAGCAGCACTATGTGCCATCCATATCCGAAGCCTTTTCCCGGTATATCGGGGACGACTGTGCCTGCTTTGTTCCCAAAAATCTCACTACACCTGAGCAAGCCATTCGGGGAATTCTGGCCGCAAGCGGTATTCCCATCCTGGCTCACCCCTTTTTATACCACATGACCGAGACAGAGCTTAAAGCACTTCTCGTATCCTTAAAAGAGCTGGGGCTTAAGGGAATCGAGGCCATTCACTCCTCTAACAAAGGAAATGATGAGCTGCGTCTCCGTCAGATGGCTGGAGAAATGAACCTGGGCATTTCCGGCGGATCTGATTTTCATGGAAAAAATAAGCCGCTGATCCAGATGGGCAGCGGCAAGGGAAGCTTAAAAATCCCCTATGAAATATGGGAGAATCTGCAGAAAGCACAGACATTACCGTAGACAGGTGCATGCCTTTGTTTTTATGCCGGAAACAGGCATTTTTCTCACAAAAGCATAGTAGGCCGTGGTAACACAGACCGCGCTAAAGAGCCAGGCCGTGGATTCCGCAAAAAACAGGCCATACTCTCCCATTATCTTAGGGAGAAGCAGAGCTACGGATACACGCCCCACGCATTCCAGAAGTCCCGCCAGCATGGGAATGATGGTATTTCCCATTCCCTGGATGGCGGCCCGGTAAACATGCAGGGCATAGAGAATCAGCAGAGTCACACTCATTATCGTAAGATACTGATAGGCCAGCTCCAGCACAGCAGGCGCATTGGCATCCTCGGAGGAAATAAACATCATCAGCAAATACCTTCCAAACAGCAGCATCAGGACCGAGATCGCAATGGAAAATACAGTTGCAAGCTTCACTGCGCTTCTCATTCCCATCCGAATCCGCTCCGGATTCCGGGCACCCCAATTCTGTCCCATATAGGTTGAAGTCGCAAAACCGAAGGAGGTAGCTGAGCTCTCCAGAAGGCCATACAACTTATTTGTAGCTGTAAAGGCCGCAATAAACAGCGAGCCAAAGCCATTGATCACAAACTGGAGGATGATCCCCCCAATTACAATAGCCACATGGGAAAAAGCCAGCGGCGTTCCAAGCTTCAGAAGCCGTTTTATCACCAGCCCGTCCGGTTTCCAATCCTCGCGCTTCATATTGACTGCCGGAATTTTGCTAATCATAAGCAGGCAGTAGAGAAAGGCCACAAGCTGTGAAAAGATGGTAGCCGCAGCGGCGCCCACAATTCCCCATTGAAAGCCCATCACCAAAAGCAGGTCCAGACTAATATTCAAAACTGCGGCAATGATCATGGCGATCAGGGGCGTCTTCCCATCACCAAAAGCGCGCAGCACCGCAGAGGCCATATTGTAGGCCATAACAATCAGGGTTCCCGCATACATCACTGTCACATAGGCGTGAGCGCCGTTAAAAATGTCGCCCGGCGTTTT
Organism: bacterium 1XD21-13; assembly: GCA_009917555.1. GTDB lineage: Bacteria > Bacillota > Clostridia > Lachnospirales > Lachnospiraceae > Laedolimicola. The sequence continues at coordinate 17,516 of QZDX01000017.1, forward strand.
GAGAAGTCCAAGAAGCGGCCTTGCAAGCAGGGGAAACAAAAGCGACACTACACTGCCAATTACCATGCATAAAATTGCCGACATAGCAATGGATTTTTTTATACTCTTCTCATTTCCCTCCCCAATATTCTGGGTGATCAGGACGGCAAAGCCCTGGGTCAGAAGCTGTACCGGCCAGAGCACCAGCCAATAGATCCAGTCCGTGGCTCCTAAGGCAGCCAAAGCCTCCAGTCCCACGCCCTGTCCTACGATCACCGTATCGGTAATCATATAGAGCTGCTGGCCCAGATTTCCCAGAATCAGCGGCAGAGCAAAGAAAAAAATCAGCCTTGTGGGATTTCCCTTTGTCATATCCTTTACTCTGTCCGTCTTTTCGCGTCTGTCACCCTTTTTGATATGTAAAAAGCTCATATTTCTTTCCACTCCTTTATTTTTTCCGCCACTGGGTCCGGCCGGTTCCTTTCTTTACATTTTCATAGCCAACGGATATAATAATAATATCGAAATTTGAATTTGTATATAAGAATAATCTCTGATTTTATAACAATCGTTTCAAATCATGGAGGGAATATGGTGGAAATTCCGGTTAAAACAGATGAGCATTTAAGAGAATTGATTGACTATAAGGATATTTCCTTTCCGTTGGAAACGTGGAGGGATGATTACAGCACCTTTCCCGATTACACTCTGAACTGCCACTGGCATGACGCCTTTGAATTTGGAACCGTGATAACGGGAAGCCTGGATTTTTATATGGATGAGGTCTGTGTAAAGCTGCAAAAGGGAGACACCATTTTTATCAATTCCAATGTGCTTCATATGGCAAAGCAGACCAGTGCTCAGGAGCCTGTCATCATGATCGGAACAGGTTTTCCCCCGTCCATCTTTCCGGAGGGATGCATCCTTGAAAAATATTTTGAACCCGTAATAAAAGCACCCTTCCAAGGCTTTCGTCTGAAAAGTACTGATGTACGTGGCAAGAGGTTTGCCGAAATAATCGGGGAGCTCTGCCAGCTGCAGGATGAGACCTATGGCAGCGAACTTTGGTCCCTGAGCCTTTTGAGCCAGCTCTGGCTGGAAACCCTTGCCTGCATTTCCGAAAAGAGCATTTCCCTTGTGAGGCAGGAAGCGCTGCCCCGTCATGGTGCCATTGTGAAGCAGATGATTTCCTATATACAGGAGCATTTTGCAGATCCCATTACAATCCAGGATCTGACAGAATACGCCCATATAAGCCGGAGCGAATGCTTCCGCTCCTTCCACCGCTATACGGGAAAGAAGCCTGTGGAATACATCAATGAGTACCGTTTGCGCCAGGCTGCCGGGCTGCTAAAGGGAACGAGTCTCACGGTTTCTGAAATCGGCGCCTCCTGTGGCTTTGGCAGTTCAAGCTATTTTGGAAAGCTTTTTCGGGAGAAATACAAAGCTTCGCCTCTGGAATACCGCAAGGGTGAGACCGAAAGCCAAGTCTTTCAGACCTCTCTACCTAGGATTCCCCATGAAGAATAAAGCAATGGTTCCAGGGCCTGAATGAGCTCCGATGGTGGGGCCTACATAGTTGATGATGAAGCTCTCCACACCAAAACGCTCACGCACCAGCTTTTCCACATACCGGGCGTCCTCAATACAGTCGCCGTGGCTGATGAATACCTCCGGGTTCTCAAAGCCCTTGATCTGCTCACCCATGCGGTCTACCAGAGTGGACAGGGATTTCTTTCTTCCCCTGACCTTTCCGATGGCAATGAGATGCCCCTCATTGTCCACATGGAGGATGGGCTTAATGTTGATCATGGTTCCCAGAATGGCTGTTGCCTTGGACACACGTCCTCCCCGGTGAAGGTGGAACAGATCGTCTACCGTAAAGTTGTGGCACAGGTTCAGCCTGTGCTCCTCCACCCAGGCTGCCGCCTCCTCCATAGATTTTCCGGCTTCTTTAAGCTGTACGGCCTTGTGTACCAGCAGCCCCTCGCCCAGAGAGGCACTTAGGGAATCCAGAACCATAAGCTTCCGATCCGGGAAGCGGCCCTCCTCCCGAATCTCCTCCGCTGCGATCTTTCCGCTGTTATAGGTTCCGCTTAGGCCGGAGGAAAATGCAATGTAGAGTACATCCTTTCCCTGCTCCAGGCAGGCGGTAAATGCTTCCTTTGCCTGTTCGGGATTGACCTGGGAGGTGGTAGGCATGGAGCCCTCACGCATCCGGTGATAGAATTCTCCCACCTCCAGGGGGTGATCTCTGTCATAGGTCTCACCGTCCAGAATATAGCTTAGGGATAAGACCTCCAGGTTATGCTCCCGGATGTAGTCCTCCGGCAGGTCTGCCATATTGTCTGTCATAATTACATAGGTATTCATTATACATGCCTCCTATTAAAGTCCCGTATCATCTCGTATCATCTTTTACAACACTACCGATCCAGAAAAACTTCTGGTCACAAAAATATGCGCCCGCAACACTAATAATTCCCCAATATCTTCATATTCAGTGCCTCTTCCTTGATTCCCCGGAGGGCATTTTTCACAGCACTGTCATTTAAATTTCCCTCAAAGTCCACAAAGAAATGGTACTCCCAGTTTTTATCTGCAATGGGCCGGGATTCAATCCGGCACATATTCAGATTGTTAAAAATAAAGTGCGACAGCACATTGTAAAGGCAGCCGCTCTCATGGCTGACCTCAAAGCAGATGCTTACCTTCCCTGCACTTTTGCAGAAAATGCGCTGATTGGTCACTATGAGGAAGCGGGTGGAATTCTGTCCGCTGAAATTGATATTTTCCTTCAGGACTTTCAGCCCATGCTGCTTTCCTGCCAGGGTGCTTGCTATGGCAGCCTGGGTTTTATCCCCATCCTCCGCCACCTTCTGGGCTGCCACCGCCGTATTGAGGAGGCTGATCTGCTGCCACTGGCGGTTCTCATCCAGATACTTTGCACACTGCATGAGACCCTGGGGATGAGAATACACGGTGCGGACATCGGAAAGCTCTGCATCCAGTGTTCCAAGAAGCGCATGACGAATGGTCATCACCTGCTCCCCCACAATGTAATTGTCAAACTCCTGGAGCAGATCATAGTTGTCATTTACAATGCCTGCGGAAGAATTCTCAATGGGAAGCACCGCATAGTCTGCCATGCCCTCGGCAATGGCTTCCATGGCGTCACGCCACCGCTCCACATGGAAATGGTTCACATCCTCCCCGAAAAATTCAAACATGGCCTGCTGTGCATAGGCTCCCTCTACTCCCTGGTAAACCACCCGCACATTTTCTTTCTCAAGCTCGTCCACCATCACAAAGAGCAGGCGTCCAATGGCCTGCTGCTCCATCCGCTGGTATTGCAGCTTCCGGCTCATAGCCATAATCTGGTTGTACAGCTCCTCCACGCCGTGGCTGTTAAATTCATTGTGGGTCATGGCCTGTACCGCCTGGATTTTCAGCTTCTCACGCTCTTTGTCCAGGATCTTCTTTCCCACAGCCACCTTATATTCCGCAACCTCCTCTGAGACAGCCATCCGCTGTTCAAAGAGCTTTACCATCTGCTCATCAATTTCGTCAATTTCTTTTCTCAGCTCTGTCAGATCCCTCATACCATGTTCCTTTCTCTCCAAAATCCTGCCTTGTCATCTCTTGACAAGAGCATGCATTCTTTATGCCTTTGTGAAAAAATGATATTTATCCCGAAGCATACGAATCTATCAGCCAGCGTCTTTCTTAACCGCCCGAATGAGATCGCCAAGATAAGACAGGGAGCCGAAAGCCAGTACCATTCCGTCCTCTCCTGCGTAGCTCCTTGCTTTCTCCACCGCCTCCGGTATGCTCTGCGCTGCTTCCACATGGGGATTATACCGGCGCACCGTCTCCGCAAGTGCCTCCGCAGGCAGAGCTCTTTGGTTGTCCGGCGTCATCACCGTCACAATCCGCTCCGCCTCCGGCGCCAGGCGGCTCATCATATAATCATACTCCTTGTCCCCCAGGACGCCGATGATAAATATTTTCCGCTTTTCCGGCACATAGAGGTTCAAGGTCTCCAAAAGCCTGTCTGCCGCATCCCGATTGTGGGCGCCGTCCACCATAAACAAGGGCTTCTCATCCACTACGGTAAAGCGGCCAATCCACCTGGTTTCCTTAAGCCCTTTTCGCAAAGCCTCCTCTGAAACAGGATAGCCCAGCTCTCCCAGGGCTTCTATGACCTCCACCGCCGTGGCGACATTTTCAAGCTGGCAGCTTCCCAGGATTCCTGGTCTTAAGTTCGCCCTGTCTTTATAGGTAAAGCTCTGATCCGCAAAGCTTATTTTCTTGTCCCGAATCTCTGCCGCCTGCACCTCCCGGTAGGAAGCCCCCTTTTCCCGGCAGGTCTCCTGAAGAACCCTGCGGGCCTGTGGCTTTTGGATGGTGCTTACCACTACCGTATCAGGCTTGATAATTCCAGCCTTCATTTTGGCAATTTCCTCCAGGGTATCTCCCAAAAATCCCATGTGATCCATGCTGATGGAGGCAAATGCAGATACCAGGGTGGTTTTTACCACGTTGGTGGCATCCGTCAGACCGCCCATGCCGGTTTCCAGTACCACGATATCGCAATTCATTTCCTTAAAATAGAGAAATGCCAGAGCGGTCTCCACCTCAAAGGCGGTGGGATGGGCCAGACCCTCCGAGAGCATGTCCTGTCCTGCCTTTGCGATCTGCTCTGCCAGCCTTGCAACTGCTTCCTCCGGTATGTAGGCTTCATTTACCTGGATTCGCTCCCGGTATTCAAAAATTGTGGGAGAGATGTAGCGCCCCACCCTGTACCCGGCCTCCTTTAATATGGTAGATACATAGGCCAGAATGGAACCCTTGCCGTTGGTTCCGGCGATATGGACGAATTTCAGGGCATCCTGGGGGTTACCAAGGCGGGAAAGAAGCTCCGTCACCGTGTCAAGACCCAGGATGTAGCCGTATTTTGATGTGTCATCTATAAATGCTCTTGCTTCCTTGTATGTCATGTTTTCCTCGCACCTTATTTAAAAATAATTTTATGCAACTGCATAGCTTCCCTTTCCATCTTCCGGATTCAATTGGACTTTGTGATGATGGAATTCCCTTTTTCCAAGAAAATCCAGTTCTATCATTGGAGCATTCCAATCGCATCTCTTTTGCGAATGTTCCAAAGAGACCCTTTTATGCATCTGATATCTCTGCTTTCCAGGATTTGCATAGTCATTAATCTTATCATTCCGATATGCGGAATACATATGTACTTTGTCAAGACTTACTTCAATTCCTAAAAAACCTGCGATTGCCATGCCATTCTGTATGGCTCCCTTTGCCTGTTCTTTGATTTGCTCCCACTGAGACAAACCTATGGAACGCTTTAGCTCAAAAATGTGCATTTCCCAATGATTTTCTTTATATTCATATAAGAGATAATCCGCACACTTCTGATTTTTAAAATACTTCAGTTTTTTATCTTCCAGCTTACAGAACAAAATACATGGAGCACAGAGCTTCAGAGTGAGTTCAGCCTTTCCCTCTGTCCTCTTTTCCTTCAACACAAATTGATTTTCATCAAAAGCCACAAGATGATCATCCAAAAGCTTAAGCCTCTCCTGTAGTTCCGTAGAAAACATTACTCTTCCTCGCTCTCCACTTTCTCAATACAATCAATCTGATTATTCATCTTCTTGAGCGTATTATAAAATGTCATAGCTTCAAAGCCATAATCCCCGCAGGGAAGCTTTGTAACCGTTGTCCAATTTTCTTCGTCCACGTCAAATTGATAAACTGCCACATCTTCTTTTCGTAAAAGGTCCTGAATGTCATATCCTAATTCCTGCAATACGGCTTCTTTCTCTCCCGCATCCTCCAGCTTCAGCATATTATTCACATGTTGAAGAATAATATCGCTGTGGGTGGTAACAAATACCGGAATCCCTTTATTTTGTAACCGAATCAGCACACGGGCCATGGTCCACTGAAGCTCCGGATGAAGTGATATCTCCGGTTCCTCCATCAGTATTGTTCCCAAATTTGTATACTGTAAAAATAGGAGTAATGGGGTCATCTCCGTAACAACCCCCGATACCACAAACATGGGTAGCTGCTTCTCCTCCCTTTCCGGTGTATAAAAAATCTCATGGGAGGGAAGCTCCGTTCTCTTCACATGGCCATGTATTACCTGCTGTTCTATAAATTCCACGATATCCAGATGTTCTTCCTCCGGCTCCCTGCTATCCAATTGACTAAGCGCTGTCAAAAAATCGCTGTTAGGCTTTGTAAGAAGATTTTTGTTGGTTTCCTGCAAATTGAATTTATCCTGCATGGCACTGCCAACCAGAGTTTTGTAGGTAAGGAGAAATCCTGTTCGAGCCATTGGGAAATAGACAGCCTTTCCACGACCAAATTCTGCAAAGCCACATTTCAACATAAATTCCATTATATAAGCAAGAAAAAACTGAACCCCATTTTCTTTCTCAAATTGGCTTACCGGCATGCCATAGCCAGAAAAAACAGTTTTTCCACCATCATTTCCAAATATTAATATATAATCTTCATTTTCACTGGCATTATAGCTCCGCTTTATTTCAAAGCCATAGTCCGCTTTCTTTGGAAAGCTCACCTTTATCTGCTCTATCTCCATTTCTTTGTTAAACAAGTCCCGAAGAAATCTTTCCTTATTCCTCTCCAAAATGGCATTCAACAATTTCACAAAACAAGCACGTTCTTCAGAAGTAAGCTTAAAAGACCGGATCGAATTCTTTTCTTCCCAGTTCAGATTGCACTCCAACACCTTGACGCACTTCCGATAAGCCTGGGTATTTTGAGCAAAATCATATTCCGAAAAAAACAGACGGATATTGAGCAAACCATACAGCAATGTCATCAAATAGCTTTTTCCACTGTTATTGTCACCAAGAAACAAGGTCATTGGAGACACCTCAACAGCCGCTTCTTTTATCTTTCCAAAATGTTTCACATGCACAGACCATCGATTCATATATTTTCCCTTACCTTTCTTACCAATAGCTGTCCGCTATTAACCTCCGTCTCCACAAAATTCCAATCTCTATCACCTACAGTTTATCCTATATCACAAAATATTTTCAATTTTATCTATTTTACTGTATCCCAAGTATATTACATCCTTCCTGTTATTTCAATAGAATTTCTTCCGGCTTTTTGGCACATACTGTCCTTATGAAAAATAAATTTATCCTCTGCGGACTCATCGGCTGGTGTCTGGAAATCTTCTGGACGGGCCTTCAATCCCTTCAGAGGAGGCAGATGAAGCTGGTTGGCCACTCCTCAATCTGGATGTTTCCCATCTATGGGATGGCGGCTTTTCTGGCTCCTGTCTCCCGCTGGATTCGAAAGAAAGGGACGCTTTTTCGGGGGAGCGTCTATGCCTGTGCCATTTTTCTTGGAGAATTCATCACCGGAAGTCTGCTGAAAAAACGTAATATGTGCCCCTGGGACTACAGCAAGGCACGGTGGAACATAGACGGTGTCATACGGCTTGACTATGCACCGGTGTGGTTTTTGACCGGACTGCTGTATGAGAAGCTGTTCCGGCAGCTGTAGTTTATCCGGTATGTATTCAAGCTAAAGTCTGCAAAATGAGATACCGCAAAGTAAAATCACAGCTTTTCCTGTATCTGGGATGGCAGCTTACTTTGCGGTATCTCCATTTGCAGAAAAGAATCTCTTCTAACCTCTGTGCCATTCTCAGGATTCTTTATACAATCTTAACACCCTCCCCCAACACTTTAACCTCCCCTTAATCCCTCATGAGCTATAATTAAGAAAAAGCAATCAAAGCACAAAAGGAGTAACAATATGGTATTTTTACACAAAAAAATCCATTTTACAACCTTTCAGATTATCATTGCAGGCTTCGCCTTTATCATACTGCTGGGAGCCCTGCTTTTAATGCTTCCCATATCCTCCAAAAGTGGTGCGGCTACGCCTTTTCATGAAGCCCTGTTCACCTCCACCTCAGCCGTATGCGTAACCGGGCTGGTGGTGCGGGACACGGCAAGCTACTGGTCCCTGTTTGGCCAGACCGTAATCTTACTGCTCATCCAAATCGGAGGAATGGGGGTTGTAACCGTAGCCATTGCCTTTGCACTCATATCCAGGCGGAAAATCTCCCTGATACACAGAAGCACCATGCAGGAAGCCATCGGCGCTCCCAAGGTGGGCGGCATTGTAAAATTTACCAGCTTTTTCATAAAAGGAACCCTTCTCATAGAGTTTACGGGCGCACTGCTCCTGATGCCCGTATTTTGTCAGGATTTTGGCCCTAAGGGAATCTGGATGGCGCTGTTTCACGCCATTTCCGCTTTCTGCAATGCCGGCTTTGATCTTTTGGGGACTGCCGAGGCTCCCTTTGTGTCTCTCACCGCCTACCGGGAAAATCTGCTGATTAACATTACCATCCCTCTGTTGATTGTAATCGGCGGCATCGGCTTCTTTACCTGGGATGATGTCCACAGGAACCGGTGGCATTTTAAGCGCTACCGTATGCAGAGCAAGGTAATCCTCGTCACTACCCTGTTTCTGATCCTGGTGCCCTTTTTCTTCTTTTACTGCTTTGAATATACCCAGGGTCCTCTAAAGGAGCGAATCCTGGATTCTCTGTTCCAGACCATTGCCCCGAGAACGGCGGGCTTTAACACTGCGGATCTGACAAGGCTCTCCGGGGCCGGAAAATGCATTATGATGATCCTGATGCTTATCGGCGGCTCCCCAGGCTCCACGGCTGGAGGCATGAAAACCACCACAATCGCTGTTCTCTTTGCCAATTCCATCGCCGTATTCCGCAGAAAGGGGGATTCCCATTTCTTCGGACGCCGGACAGATGAGGATGCTGCCAGAAATGCTTCCACCATTCTCATGATGTATCTCACCTTGTTCTTAGGCGGTGGACTAATCATGAGTATGATCGAAAAGCTGCCTTTGGAAGCCTGCCTCTTTGAGACGGCCTCCGCAATCGGCACTGTAGGGCTTACGCTGGGCATTACCCCCAGCCTTGGAATTTTGTCACAGGGAATGCTGATTCTGCTCATGTTCTTTGGACGGGTGGGAGGATTAACCCTCATTTATGCCACCTTTTCCAGAACAAACAAAAGCTTCTCAAGGCTTCCCAAGGAACAGATTGCAATCGGATAAACATAGACATAGCTAAATAATCTTTTCACTTTTTACAGGGAGGTGATTCTAATGAAAGAAGTTATCTTCATCCTTGCTCTCCTTGCACTGGTTCTCCTGGGATTTTACAGCATGGATCGTGTAGACTGCTTTTTACAGGAAAACTACAGGCGGCAGTGGGAGGAACCGGAGCAGGAAGCTGCTCCCATACACCATCCTCGCAGACATACGATAAGGTTGCCAGCTTTGTTTCATTGTGGTACGATATTTTGCATAAGGCATAACAGGTGGTGATATACATGGATTTTCCAAAAGGACCGGAGGAAGCAGAAGCTGTGGAAGAGCATATTCTCGTCTGCTTATCTGCCTCTCCCTCCAATGCCAAGATCATCCGCACAGCGGCACGAATGGCCAATGCCTTTCAGGGAGCCTTTACCGCTCTTTATGTGGAAACTCCCAATTCCGATAAAATGAGCGAGGCCGATAAAAACCGGATACAGAGCAATATCCGCCTTGCCGAACAGCTGGGGGCTGCCATTTCCACGGTTTATGGAGACGATGTCTCCTACCAAATCGCAGAATATGCCCGTATCTCCAATGTGACAAAAATTGTCATCGGCCGCAGCAACATTAACCGGAACCATTTCTGGAGCCGCACATCTCTTACGGAGGAGCTGATCAAAAACGCACCAAATCTGGATATTCACATTATCCCGGATTCCTCCGCAGCTCACAAATATTATGAGCTGAAAAAAGGCTTTCTCCTTCACATCCAGCCCTCCGGCAAGGATCTGCTTATCACACTGCTGGTTCTTGCCGGGGCAACCGGAATCGGAACCCTCTTCTGGAGCCTGGGCTTTACGGAGGCTAACATTATAACCGTTTACATCCTGGGTGTTTTGCTGACCTCCCTTTTTACAAAACGCCATATGTGCAGCGTCATCAGCGCACTGGTGAGCGTACTGCTGTTTAACTTTCTGTTCACGGAACCAAGGCTGACCTTTCATGCATATGAACAGGGATACCCGTTTACCTTTGCCATTATGCTGACAGCCGCTCTGATCACCGGAACCCTGGCAAATAAGCTGAAAAATCACGCAAAGCAGTCAGCACAGTCTGCTTTTCGGACAAAAATCCTATTTGATACCAACCAGCAGCTTCAAAAAGCAGAGACAGAGGATGATATGATCACCATCACTGCCCGTCAGCTTATGAAGCTCCTGGCCCGCAATATCCTTGTATTTTCGGAACGAGCGGGGGCTCTGTCGGATGCCTGCCTGTTTCACGCCGATTCCGGCAGGCAGAATGAAATTCATTTACCCGATAGGGAAAAAAATGCGGCTCAGTGGGTATTTGAGCATAAGCAGAGGGCAGGCGCCTCCACCAACACCTTAAGTCATGCCGAAAATCTGTATTTGGCTATCCGCATCAATCAGAAAGCCTACGGTGTGGTAGGGATTTCCATGGAGGGAAAGCCCCTTGATTCTTTTGAGAACAGTGTGCTGCTGTCCATTCTTGGGGAATGTGCCCTTGCTATTGAGAACAATCGAAATGCCAAGGAAAAAGAGGATGCCGCCATGCTTGCCCAAAAAGAGCAGCTGCGGGCCAATCTGCTGCGGGCTATCTCCCACGATCTGCGGACTCCACTGACCTCCATATCCGGCAATGCAAGTACACTTCTCTCTCATTATGATCAATTGGAGCGGGAAACCATCTTTCAGATGTTTACCGATATTTACGATGATTCCCAGTGGCTCATCAGCCTTGTGGAAAACCTTCTTTCAGTCACGAGAATTGAGGAGGGACGGCTGAATTTCCATCAGACTACGGAGCTTGTGGAGGAGGTTATCGATGAGGCTATGCGCCATGTGAGCCGAAAAAAAACAGAGCACCGGATTATGGTTGAATATCAGGAGGAATTTCTGTTGGCTAAAATGGATGCAAAATTAATTCTCCAAGTCATTATCAATCTGGTGGACAATGCTGTCAAATACACGCCAGCCGGCTCCACAATTCAAATTCGTGCCCAAAAGCGGGCGGGAATGGCCGCTGTCAGTGTTTCGGATAACGGTCCCGGTATTCCCGACGATTGGAAATCCAAGGTATTTGAAATGTTTTTCACCGGCGAGCATAAAATCATAGACAGCAGGCGCAGCCTGGGACTTGGTTTGTCTCTGTGCAAATCCATTGTGAGTGTCCACGGCGGTGAGCTTACTCTTGAAGACAACATCCCCCATGGCTGCATCTTTACCTTTACTTTACCCTTAGGAGAGGTGGATCTACATGAATAAAGCTTTGATTCTTGTGGTGGAGGACGATGCTCCCATCCGAAACCTCATCACCACAACCCTGAAAACGCATGATTATCATTATTTGACCGCCGCAAAGGGAGAGGCCGCCATTATCGAGGCTTCCTCCCACAATCCGGATATTATACTTCTGGACCTGGGCTTGCCGGATATGGACGGCATAGAGGTTATAAAGCAAATCCGCAGCTGGACCAATACGCCCATCATTGTGATCAGTGCCAGAAGCGAGGACACAGACAAGATAGAAGCCCTGGACTGCGGGGCTGACGATTATCTGACCAAGCCTTTCTCCGTGGAGGAGCTGCTGGCAAGACTTCGTGTGACCCAGCGCCGCCTTGCCATGATGCAGCCCGAGGGCGCCTCCGGAAGTTCCGTTTTCACCAACGGAAAGCTGAAAGTGGATTATGCGGCAGGCTGTGCCTACCTGGGGGGAAAGGAGCTTCATTTAACCCCCATTGAATACAAAATTCTCTGCCTTATGGCAAAAAATGTAGGGCGGGTTCTGACCCACACTTATATCACACAGAACATCTGGGGAAATAACTGGGATAACAATGTGGCTTCCCTGCGGGTTTTTATGGCAACCCTGCGGAAAAAGCTGGAGGCAGAGCCGGATTCTCCCCAATATATACAGACACACATTGGCGTGGGCTATCGAATGATGCGGGTGGAATAGAAAAGCTTCCGCCCGTTTTTTTATATAGAAAATAACTCTTTATATCTTCTTAAGATTTTCTCCCCAAAATTTAAAGGACTTTTAGAGCTTTTTCTGATATATTTAAGAAAATGTGTTACACTGTCATTGTGTCTTTAATAATATCAGCAAAGGAGAATTTACATATTATGGAAGCCAAGATCTTAGTCGTAGATGATGAAAAGGAAATCGCCGATCTCATAGAGCTCTACCTGTCCAACGAATCCTATGAGGTTCACAAATTCTACAACGGCAAGGAGGTCCTCTCCTACCTGGAGCACGACACCCCGGATCTTGCCATCCTGGATGTGATGCTGCCGGATATGAGCGGCTTCTCCATCTGCCAGAAAATACGGGAAACCCGGAACTTTCCCATCATTATGCTGACCGCAAAGGACGAGGAGATCGACAAGATCACCGGCCTCACCCTGGGAGCGGACGACTACATTACCAAGCCCTTCCGCCCCCTGGAGCTCATCGCCCGTGTCAAGGCCCAGCTTCGCCGCTTCACCAAATACAACAATCTTCCCGCCCAGGAGGAGGACCCGGACACCATCGCCATCTCCGGCCTGACCATCAACAAGCGTGACCACACCTGCACCCTGAACGAAAAACCCCTGGCCCTCACCCCCACGGAGTTCTCCATCCTCTGGAGCCTGTGCAAGAACCGGGGCGAGGTGGTAAGCTCCGACCGTCTCTTCTTTGACGTGTGGGGGGAAAAATACTACAGCAGCAATAACAACACCATCATGGTGCACATCCGGCATCTGCGGGAAAAAATGAACGATTCCAGCGAAAAACCAAAGTATATTAAGACCGTATGGGGAGTGGGATACAAAATTGAGTAGAAAAAGCGTACGAAAGAGTAATTACTATCAATTTGAGCGGAAAATGATGCGGAAAATGTTTTCTCTGATTCTTATTTCTATCGGAATGGTTTTCCTGCTTCGAGAGCTGATTCGGGGACGGTTCGGGGAAGCCGTAGTAACCTTCCTTGCCAGCAAATTTCATTTGGAGTATGAGGACGCTCTGTACATTTATGCAACCACCTTCCGGGAGCATCTGGACATGATCATCTGCGTCACCATTATCATTGCACTTATCGTCGTATTCCGCTATTCCATCCGCTGGGTCACCGGATACTTTGATGAAATCTCTGCCGGCTGCGATGCCCTCCTGGATGAATCCAAGGAGCTTATCACCCTCTCACCGGAAATGGGCTTTCTGGAGCTTCGCCTCAACGAATGCAAAAACGTTCTGGAAAAACGGGAGCGTGACGCACGCCAGGCCGAGCAGAGAAAAAATGATCTGGTGGTCTACCTGGCCCACGACATCCGCACGCCCTTAACCTCCGTAATCGGCTATCTGGATCTCATGAAAGAGGCGCCGGATCTCCCCATAGAGCAGCGTGCCAAGTATCTGTCCATCACTCTCAATAAGGCTTACCGCTTAGAGCAGCTCATCAACGAATTTTTTGAAATCACACGTTTTAATCTCCAGTCCATCCCTCTGAACCGGGAAAATCTGCACCTTTCCTATATGCTTCAGCAGATGGTAGAGGAATTCTATCCCATCCTGTCTCCAGCCGGAAAAACAGCACACGTCCATGTGCCGGAGGATCTCATCCTCCCCGGGGACCCAGACAAGCTTGCCCGTGTCTTTAACAACATTCTGAAAAATGCTGCCGCCTACAGCTACCCGGACACGGTCATCGAGATCCGGGCATGGCAGGAGGGAACCCAAGTCCACATCACCTTTACCAACCAGGGACCCGTGATCCCGCCGGAGAATCTTCGCTCCATTTTTGAAAAATTCTTCCGCCTGGACAGCGCCCGTTCCACCAGCACCGGAGGAGCCGGTTTGGGACTTGCCATAGCCAAAGAGATTGTCACAGCCCACCAGGGCACCATTTCCGCTGCCAGCAGTGAGGAGGGAACCGTATTTTCCATCTCCTTGCCTGCATTGGAAAATGCCTGCGCCTAACGAACCCCCAAAAGTACAGCAATACTTTTGGGGGTTCTTCCTCTCCCATTAAAAATTAATATTTTATTCCATGATTCTTAAGCTTCCCAACAGAGAATATACAGGTTTTTCACCCCCAGGTCTGATACCCTATAGGTATGGACCTGCTTTTTTATGACAATACTGTCACTGAAAAGTCATGGTCCTGTCACCCGTAAGCCCTATGCTTAAAATAGGCCTTACATACAGAGAAAGGATGTTTGAACTATGGAAAATAAAACAGTAATTGCAATTTTGTTCGGCGGCTGCTCCACGGAGTATGAGGTTTCCCTCCAGTCCGCTTATTCCGTTATTTCACATATTAACCAGGAAAAATATCAGGTTCACCTGATCGGCATCACCCGTGAGGGCACCTGGCTCTACTATCAGGGAGATTTGGATCGGATTCCGGCAGACACCTGGGCCTCCGCTGACTGCTTTCCTGCCATGATCTCCCCCAACCGGACAGATCACGGCCTCTACCTTATACGTGGCGGCGAGATTGAGCTGATCCGCCTTGATGCCGTCTTCCCGGTTCTACACGGGAAAAACGGAGAGGATGGCACCGTTCAGGGCCTGTGCGAGCTGGCAGGCATTCCCATTGTAGGCTGCGGCATGAAGAGCTCCGTCCTGGGCATGGACAAGCATCTGGCACACACCCTGGTAAACCTGGATGGTATCGAGGTTCCAAAGTCCGTACTCTTTCGGCGGATGCCCACAGAGGCGGAGCAGTTTGCCATGACAGAGCACCTGACCTATCCCCTCTTTGTAAAGCCTGTAAAGGCCGGCTCCTCCTTCGGCATTACCAGGATTGAGACTCCCGGAAATCTGGAAGAAGCCATCACTCTGGCTTTCTCCCATGATGACTGCGTGATTGTAGAGGAAGCCATCCCCGGCTTTGAGGTGGGCTGTGCCGTTCTGGGCAATCATGAGCTCATTCTGGGAGAACCGGATGAAATCGAGCTCTCTCATGGCTTCTTCGATTATACGGAAAAATACACCCTGAAAACCTCCCAGATTCACATGCCCGCCCGCATCAGCCGGGAAATGGCAGAGCGTATCCGGGAAACGGCCGGACGCATTTACCGCATCCTGTCCTGTAAGGGCTTTGCAAGGGTGGACCTCTTTCTCACACCGGACGGACGGCTGGTGTTCAACGAGGTGAACACAATCCCCGGCTTCACCTCCCACAGTCGTTATCCCAATATGCTGAAGGGTATCGGTATGACCTTTGAGGAAATTGTGGATGCCCTTATCCGCCTGGCGGTAGAGCCATGAAAGCGGTAACCCTTCACCGGGATCAGGTCTATTCGGGGAGCCTGGTTCTGGTGAATGCCCGGCATCCCTTACGGCAGACCATCACACCGGAGCAGATTCGGCCACTGGAATATAAAACAACATCGAAGCATCCTGCAGTATACCTGGATACTCAGAGAGAATCGGAGCATTTCCAGGTCTGCCTGGAACGCAAGACAGCCCTGGTTCTGGAAACGCTCCTTGCTTCCATTGGAAGCGGTTCCTCCCTGGTTCCCGTCAGCGGCTTCCGTACCCGGGAGGAGCAGGAGGAAATCTACGCCTCCTCCCTAAAGGAACACGGAAAGGATTTTACGGAAAGCTATGTAGCCTCTCCCGGTCACAGCGAGCACGAAACGGGGCTGGCCATTGACCTGGCTCTCAACCAGGAGCCTATTGACTTTCTTCGACCCTACCTTCCAAGGGACGGCATCTGCGGGCGGTTTCGCAGCAAAGCCGCCTCCTACGGCTTTGTGGAGCGGTATCAGGAGGGAAAGGAGGTCTTTACGGGAATTGCGCCGGAGCCCTGGCATTTTCGGTATGTGGGACTGCCCCATGCCTCCATTATGAATACTCATGGCTTCTGCCTGGAGGAATATCTGGAC
The DNA here is from genome assembly GCA_009917555.1 of bacterium 1XD21-13. GTDB lineage: Bacteria > Bacillota > Clostridia > Lachnospirales > Lachnospiraceae > Laedolimicola. The sequence goes on from QZDX01000017.1 coordinate 33,541, forward strand.
TACCTGAGAGAATTTCCCTATGAGGGCCGTCACCTGCAGGTTCATGTGGAAAATAAGAGCTTTGAGCTCTTTTATAAAAAGGCGGAGGAGGAAGAGACCCGGCTTACCCTCCCCGGCTACCTGCCCTTTCAGGTATCCGGCGATAACCGGGAAGGCTTCATTTTCACCCTTTGGAGGTAAGATATGACACAAAAATACTTTTACCCTGCCATTGACCGCTTCAAGCTTCTGGCTTCCTTTCTGGTCATTGTCATTCACACCTCGCCCCTGACCTCCATAAGCCCGGAGGCCGACTATATCCTGGCAAGAGTCCTGGCCCGCACAGCCGTACCCTTCTTTTTCATGGTGACAGGTTATTTTGTTCTGCCAAAGGCCCTGGAGGACGGAGCATATGGCTGGTCCTATTTGAAGCGCATTGGCCTGATTTATCTGATTTCCATGGTGCTCTATCTTCCTGTGGGAATTTATGCCGGACATTTCAAGGGTACAGGCGTGATCTCTCTTTTGAAAATGGTTTTTCTGGATGGAACCTTTTACCACCTGTGGTATCTTCCGGCTCTGATCCTGGGCTTTGCCGTGATGCTCCTGCTGCTGCGCTTTCTTCCGTTACCGACTGTGGGAGCAGTCTGCGGGCTGCTCTACACGGTGGGCTTATTCGGGGACAGCTATTATGGAATGATTGGGGAAAGCTCCTTTGTGTATACCATTTATGAGGGATTGTTCCATGTATTTGAATACACCCGGAACGGACTTTTCTACGCCCCCATCTTTCTTCTCCTGGGCTATGTCCTGTCAGAGCGCCGGCCATCCCTTGCCCTGTCCCTTGGGGCCCTGGGAGGCTCCTTCGGGCTTCTTCTGGGGGAGGGGATTCTCTTAAAGCTTCTGGAAACCCAGCGCCACGACAGCATGTACCTATTTCTGCTTCCGGTAATGTATTTTCTGTTTTCCGCTCTGCTGGAGGATGGGTGGGAGGAACGACAGAAAACCTTTCCCAAGGATCTGCCCTTATGCATTTACCTGCTTCATCCCCTCTTCATCATTCTGGTGAGGGGCGGGGCAAAGGTAACAGGACTGGCTGTCTTTGTAGATAACAGCCCGGTTCATTTTCTCGCAGTAGCCGTTTCAACCTTTGGAGGGGCATTGATTTTGACAAAGCTCCTTGCACTGCTTCCTAACAGGAGCAGGAAAAAGAAATCATCTAAAGAGGGGGAATACTATTATGATCACAAAAATCAACCAGGACGCCATGATCGTCCGTCTGCTTCCTGAGCGAAGAGCCTGGAAGGAAATTCACTATGAAAATCTAAAATACAACGTAGACATCTTAAAGAGCCTGCTCCCAAGAGGCTGTGAATTTATGGCCGTAGTAAAGGCAAACGCCTACGGCCACGGAGCCGTGTCAATCGCCTCTTATCTAAACCACCTGGGCATCCAAGCCTTCGCAGTGGCCACCGTCCAGGAGGGCGTTGACCTGCGCCTTCACGGAATCCAGGGGGATATTCTGGTATTGGGCTACACCTCCCCTCACCAGGTCCACCTGCTCACCACCTACGATCTGATTCAGACAGCCGCCGACTGCGCTCACGCCCACGCACTCAATGAGGCTGCCTACTACCCCGTAAAAATCCACATCAAGCTGGACACCGGCATGCACCGCTTAGGAGAGCGCTCCGATCACATCCAGGAGCTTGCCTCCCTCTTTTCCTGCCAAAACCTGCAAATCTTGGGCATGTACTCCCACCTCTGCGTAGCAGACAGTCAGAAAATGGAGGACATCCTGTTCACCAAGCTCCAGATTTCCGCCTTCTTCCAGACCGTAGAGCAGTTAAAGGAACAGGGTCTAAATCCCGGCAAGCTCCATCTCCAAAGCAGCTACGGCGTCCTAAACTACCCGGATCTGCCCCTCAACTACGCCCGTTTCGGCATCGCCATGTACGGCTGCTACAGCAGCCCAGATGCCAGGCTCATGGAACTGCCCCTGCGTCCGGTCCTCTCCCTCCACGCCCGAATCGCCGTCATCAAAGAACTTCGTCCCGGCGAAACCGTCAGCTACGGACGAAACTTCCGTGCCGAGACCCCCATGCGCATCGCCACCGTCACCATAGGCTACGCCGACGGCCTGCCGCGAAGCCTCTCCAACCAGCAGATCCCCGTCCTCATCCGAGGACAAAAAGCCCACATCATCGGCAATATCTGCATGGACCAGATGGTCGTAGACGTCACCCAGATCCCCGACGCCCGCCCCGGCGATATCGTCACCATCCTGGGAACCGACGGCCCCCACACCCTCCACACCGAGGACTTAGCCGAAGCTGCCGGAACCATCACCAACGAACTACTCTGCCGCTTAAACCTTAGAGAAGAATAACCCACTGCCCAAAAACCAGAGGAACTGCCGAAAAGCCTTCCGGCAGTTCCTCGTCCGCCCCCAACAGTCTTCCTTACTTTCTCTTATTTTTTCTTATATTTCCTTACTTTTTCTTAGATCCCCATATTCCTTCTTACCTATTCTTGTTTATCCTTATTTATCCTTACTTCTTCTTATACTTCTCCTCACAATACTTACACCGATAAATCTCCTTCTCCTCATTCGTCAAAAGAAACACATGGTCCAGTTCCTGCTCAATCGAAGTAATACACCTGGGATTCCTGCACCGCACAATATTCCGAATCTCCTTCGGCAGCGTCAGCGCCATCTTCTCCACAATCTCCTCATCCTTCACAATATTCACCGTAATATTATGATCAATAAACCCCAAAACCTCCAAATCTATGTAATCAATCGGACACTCAATCTTCATTATGTCCTTCTTCCCCATCTTCGCGCTCCGGGCATTCTTAATAATCGCCACCGTACAATCCAGCTTATCCAGATTCAAATACTTATAGATCTCCATACTCTTCCCGGCCTGAATATGATCCAGCACAAACCCTTCCGCGATCCGTCCAACATTCAAAATGCTTGCCATTATACATTCACCTCCAGCAAAGTGAGAATCAACGCCATCCGCACATAGACACCATATTGCACCTGTTTAAAATAAGCTGCCCTGGGATCGCTGTCCACCTCCACAGAGATCTCATTTACCCTGGGCAGAGGATGTAACACCAGCATATCCGGCCCGGCCAGAGCCATCTTTGCCTTATCCAGTATATAGAAATCCTTCAACCGTACATAATCCTCTTCATTAAAGAACCGCTCCCTCTGAACCCTGGTCATATAAAGCAGATCCAATCCGCCAATCACATCCTCCAGACGCTCCACCTCCTGATAGGGCACGCCCTTCTCATCCAGCACATCCTCCCGGATATACCCCGGAATCCGAAGCTCCTCCGGTGAAATAAACACAAAGGAGATATCCTCGTACCGCACCAGTGCATTGATGAGAGAATGCACGGTCCGGCCGAATTTCAGATCACCGCACAGTCCAATGGTCAAGTGGTCCAAACGGCCCTTGAGGGATCGAATCGTCATCAAATCAGTAAGTGTCTGGGTGGGGTGCTGATGTCCGCCGTCACCGGCATTGATCACAGGAATAGAAGAAACCGCTGTCGCCACCATGGGAGCTCCTTCCTTGGGATGCCGCATGGCACAAATATCAGCGTAACAGGAAATCATACGAATTGTGTCGGAAACACTTTCTCCTTTTGCAGCAGAGCTGGACGCCGCACTGGAGAAGCCAAGTACCTGGCCGCCCAAATGAATCATGGCCGATTCAAAGCTCAGCCTCGTTCTGGTACTCGGTTCATAGAATAATGTCGCTAGAACCTTTCCATCACAAGCATGTGCATATTTTACCGGATTTTTCTCAATGTCACTTGCCAGGTCAAGAAGCTTTCCCAGCTCCTCCACGGAAAAATCCAAGGGGCTCATCAAATGTCTCATATTACCTCCTCTGTTTTAATGAAATCTATATGTTGTTAAAGATTCTTGTACTATGTTACATCAAACCGAATTGGATTTCAATAAAATTATTTTGCAAAAAACAACTTTTTCAGCTATAGTTATAGTAGTATATTTCTATATACAGAAAGAATTACGTCACATGCTTTTGTGACCAGATATTCTTCTAAAATAAATGTGTACTGTTTAGGTACTGCGGAACCGAAATCAGAAAGGAGAATCATATATGGAATTTAAAGAGAAAAAAAGATGGGTTTTCTTCGGACTACCCCTGACCTTTACCACCTATACAGTCAAGCCGGAAGTCTTAACCATTAACGAGGGCTTTCTGAATCACAGGGAGAACGACTGCTACATGTACAAAATCCAGGATGTCACCCTCAATTCCAGCCTGTTTGAACGCATCTTCGGCCTGGGAACCGTAGTCTGCAACACCGGCGATATCACTCACCCAAGGCTGGAGCTTCAGCATATTAAAAACGCCCGGACAATCAAGGACTTTATTCTGGAGCAGTCAGAGGAACAGCGCTTAAAGCGCCGGACACTGAACACCCAGAATATTGGAGCCATGCCGGAATTTGAAGACGGAGACGATGATCAAGCGTAAGCTTCAAAAATCCCCTTCCATTATAAAAGATACAAAATCTTTCTACGGAAGGGGATTTTTTCTATTGTCATATTCTACCATGACTCTGCATTTGTCTATAGCTCTTCACCATTTGTTTTGATGACCTTCTGATACCATTCAAAGGAATCCTTGCGAATTCGGGCATTGGTTCCTTTTCCTTCATCATCCCGATCTACATAGATAAACCCGTAGCGTTTAGACATCTGTCCAGTACTGGCGCTGACCAGGTCAATGCATCCCCACATTGTATATCCAATCAAATCAACCCCATGCGAAATGGCAACCTTACATTCATGTAGATGATCATGCAGATATTGAATACGGTATGGATCATGAATGGTTCCGTCTTCTTCTAGCTTATCGACGGCACCCAACCCATTTTCGGTAATGATAATAGGCAGATGATAGCGGTCATAAATAACCTCCAGGTAATAACGCAGTCCTTTTGGATCATAGGACCATCCCCATTCGGAATAGTTCAAGTAAGGATTGCGTGCCCCATTAGCAAAATTGCCCTGCACAATAACCTTGGTTTCATGTGTCGTCACGATATTTGTCATGTAATAAGAGAAGGTATAAAAATCAACGGTTCCCTGTCTAAAATCGAGGAAATCCGACTGCTCTGTCTCCATATTGACTTCATACTCTTCCCACAAGCGCTTGGAAAAAGACGGGTATTCTCCAAAGCATTGAACATCTCCTGTATAATAAATACCCTTTTCCCAGCGATATCGCGTTTCCAGTATATCATTTGGATCACAGCTTCCCGGATAATTCGGAATTCCACAGATCATGGAACCAACCTTATTTTCCGGATCGATCTCATGCGCCAGGCGAACGGTTCTTGCATTAGCAACCAGCATATTGTGAATCATCTGGAAGCTCTTCTGGTGAGTCTCTTTCGTTGAAACATTTCCAAACATATCCAGCATTAACAGGTAGTCATTCATTTCATTGAAAGGCAGCCAATAATGGACAAGTCCTTTAAATTCAGACAGGCAGGTCTTCGCAAGCTTCATATAAAGCTCAATGAGCTCTCTATTTTTCCATCCGCCATATTGATTTTCCAGTACCAAAGGCAGATCTCCATGTGAAATGGTAACCAAAGGCTCAATATGATATTTGCGCAGTTCCTTAAAAACATCCTTGTAAAAATCAATTCCTTTCTGATTCGGCGTCTCTTCCAAACCAGTTGGATAGATTCTCGCCCAGGAAATGCTCATGCGGAACATCTTAAACCCCATTTCCGCAAAACTGGCAATATCCTCTTTGTAATGGTGATAAAAATCAATAGCGTCGTGGCTCGGATAGAAATGATGTTCCAGCACAGCAAGAGTGGCACCTTCTGGAAGTCCTTTTCCCATACTCGAAGGCTGTGAACCTGGCTTCTTATCTTTATCCAAATAGGTATATTCCCTTCTCTTTGAAAATGACCCAGCCGTTTTGCAATCCTCCGTTGTCAACCCTTTTCCGTCTTCCAGATAAGCGCCTTCGATCTGTATCGCAGATGTCGCTCCGCCCCAAAAGAAATTTTCAGGGAATTTCATTGTATCGTCTCCTTCCTACTTTGCTTCCTTCTTTTTGTAATGAAGATGAAGCACATTTTCTGACATAAACAGTTCCGAATTGATGGTCATCAATGTGTCTTGGGCATGAATAAATAACAGCGTCATCTTTTGATTATCATCCAAATCGGTACTCTGAATTACATCCGTCTGAATCTTATGCGCCGTTGTGATTTCTTTTCTCGCATCATTTAAAAGTCCTTGAACTGTTTCAATATCTTCTCCCTTTTCTGCTGCCGCAAAGGCATCACTGATAAGAGTTCTTGCATCACCAGCATGCAGGATAATTTCCATTGCCAGCTGGTTTAAATCTTCCGCACTATATTTACTCATAATAGCCTCTCTTTTTGATTAAGATTTTTTCTCTTCTTCTATACAGCACTGCTTGTCATAGATTTTAAAGAACGGATAATAAATGATGGCTGTTGCCGCAAAGCAGACAAGATGAAGAATGAGACCGTTGATGGATTTCAATGCCATTGGCGCATAGAAAAGAGATGGCATTGTCATGCGGAAAGGTTCAATCGGCACTGTACAGAATCCGGACGCAAAAGCAAACCAGACAAGTACGCAGTTAGCTAATCCTCCGAACCAGAATGGAATCATCAAAGTCGGGTTGAAAGCAACCGGAGCACCATATACAATCGGTTCATTGATATTGAAAACAGAAGGAACCAAAGCTGCCCGTCCAACTGTTTTCAGGCGTTTTGATTTCGCCAAGAAGGACATGAAAATGCACAAAGCCAAGGTTGCTCCCTGTCCGCCGATAAAACACATTTGAAATACTTCATAAGTATGAATATTGGTAGGCGTAAGCCCCTGAGCTACAAGCGCTAAGTTGGCATTATGGCCTTCCATCCAAATCAAAGAAAGCAGCGGATAGATAATCCATGCGGAAATACCAAATGAATACATGAATAGAATCAAAACAACAACCAGCAAAAATCCTCCGAAGGACTGCGAGAATGTTGAAATCGGCATCAGAATCGCACGAATGCTTTCAATCAAGTCAAACTGCATGGTAAAAGTAACTATAATACCAAATAAAAGACAAAGTGTCCAAGGGATAATGGAGTCAAACCAGGTGATGATAAAAGAAGGCAACGCAGAATCTTCCTTAAAGAGAGAATGCTTGGCAAAAATATTAAAGACAGCTGCTACGATATATCCAGCAACCAAGGCATTCAACATACCACCTGCACCCAAATTCGCTGTTGTCAACACAAGATTTCCTGCCTCATCAAAATACGGATAGACAAGCAACAGAAACAGACCCAATCCTGCAAGACCTGCCTGGCGAGACACTTTTTTAAATCTTTTTTTCTCTATGATGGTACATGGCAGCTGATAAGCAAGGAATAAACCAAACAAACCGAACGAAAAATTGCTCAACATGGAAAGATCCGGCAAAAAGGTCAAGCCAAATCCTTTAAATACACTGATCAGAGTTGCAATCGAGCCTACCAAGGTTGCTGGTACAGCAGCCAAAATCGCTTCCTGTGTCGCACTGATCCAGACATTTTGTCCAATTTTCTGAATGAGCGGGGCAATACGTTCTTCAACAAAACTCATAAATTTTTTCATATGTCTTTTTTGTGACTGTAGAGGTTAGTCACATCTTCTCCTTTCTATTTTATTATTTTAAAATATTTATAATTTGGTCAATGAGGCCATCCCCGTTTAAGGAACCATATACTGTTCCGTCTATTAATTCAGCAGGAACATGGTATTCGCTTGCCATCTCTTTGATCGCATTAAGCCGATGCTTGAAATGAGGACCTACCATAATCAAGTCAATTTCCTCTAGATAATCCTCAACTTCAGATTCACTCCGTGCTTTGATGCTGAAATCAAGCCCGCGCGCTTTGGCAGCAACGTTCGCATTTTTAGCCATAAATCCACTGGAAGCTCCTGACCCACAGCATAATAATATTTTTTTCATTTTGTTTCCTCCTTTCCTGATCTCATCATAACAAGATAAGATTTCGTAAACAAATATACAGGAGTTCCTAATCCGGAACTCCTGTATATTTGTTTGAACTTAAAGCAATACTCTATAATGACATTATCCTGTAGCATAGATAAACAAATCATTGGAGTAAAGCATATATGGATAATAAACAAAAGATTCTACATTATTTATCACAACAAAAGCATTGGGTAAAAGCGAAGGATCTGGCAGTCCATTTTTCTGTTTCGGAAAGACAGATCCGCAAGTATATTGCTTCAATCAATCAGGACGCACCCCTTATCCTATCAAGCATAAAAGGATATCAGGTGGATAAAAATGAATATAGTCAATATCTTTCTAACCAGGATGGTCCTCTGACAGAGCAGGAAAACCGACGCCGCTATATTCTCCAAAAGCTACTCATGCATACAGAAGGCTATGACCTCTTTGACTTTGCCGATGAGCTCTTCGTCAGTGAAGCGACAATCAAAAAGGATATTCATGCCATTCGTCCTTTGATCCACCGCTATAGACTAAACCTTATACGCAGCAAATCGATTCTTCGTTTAATTGGCAATGAAGAAGCGATGCGAAAACTAATGTATTCCTTTATTTCAGATTATTCTTTTCATGACCTTTTCCTTCAGGATTGCTTTTATTTGTTTCAAAGTGCTGATGATTTTCATTCCATTCAAGGAGAAATGAAAAAAATTCTTGAAGGCTATGCCCTTACATGCAATGATTTCGCATTAAACAACCTCACCATCCATCTCATGATCATTTTAGACCGCGTTGAAAATGGCTGTATGCTGGAAGATAGCTTGGAAAACAGCGAATTGAATGATTCAGTTAGTTACCAGGCTGCCCTTTCTTTCAAAAATTATGTACAAAAGGAATTCGATATTTGTTTAAACCGTTCTGAACTGATCAACCTTTCTTTCATTATTGACAACAATACAAACCGTTCCGGCAACATCAACTATGACTATCTTAATATGTACAACATTCACAATTATGTTGAACAAAAGTATATCGACATCACAAAAGATATCATTCAAAAGGTAGAGGAGAATTATTTTTTATTTCCGTTTAAAGAGAATTTCATATCCAAGTTTACTCTTCATATTCAAAATCTATTTTTCCGTTCACAGCATCACTTTAGCGCAAAGAATCCATTGACGGATATCATTAAAACGACCTATCCCCTCATTTACGACATGGCCGTCTTTATTGCCCAAGAGCTGGAACAGAAATACGATGTCTGTTTAAATGAAGATGAAATTGCATTCATTTCATTCCATATTGGATCTTATTTTGAAGACAATTCTTTTTCTAAAATGACAATGGTCAACTGCGCATTTATCTATACAGATTATTACGATTTTTATAAGTCTGTCTTAAATAAGATCATTCAAAAATTTGAAGACAAAATCGCCATCACCAATGTCATGCCTGTCAGTGCCTGCCACGATCGGCTTAATCAGGATATAGATTTATTGATTCTGCCTATTGGCGGTTATGTATCATGCAAAATCAAATCTGTTTCCATCAAGCCTTTTCTCGATGAGCAGGATTTGAACCAGCTTGAAAAAGCAGTAGATGAGATCTCGTTTTTAAAACAGAGGGAGGAATTAAAAGGATATATCCTGAACTTCTTTAGCGAACCGCTATTTTATAAGAAAACTATTCCGCAGAAAAAATCAGATCTTCTAAAAGAGATGACTGATGATTTATACCAGTTGGGGTATACCAAACAGGGGTTTTATGATGATGTGAACAACCGTGAAGCTTTATCATCTACCTCATTTCATGATGTGGCAGTTCCCCACGCATTGACATCAAAATATATACATAAAAGCTTTATTTCCATTGAACTTTTTAAAGACGGAATTGTTTGGGCAGAGAATAAAATCGTTCATGTAGTCATGATGATAGGCATTAACGATCATTCCCGACGAATCTTTTCCAAATTCTTTGATCAAATCATTTATATGTTTGACAACCCAGCTAACATCGAAAAACTCCTACATGCGGAGCATTTTGATGATTTCTTTATAATCATAAATGAAATCTTTCAGTCTGAGCAATAAATGATAAGTCCCATTAACCGCTAAGTAAGGTTTGTAAGCAAGGCGATAAGCCGGGTTATGTCGTGAATGTTCATCTATCTAGCTCTGCCGTCGCCAGCAGAATCAAGCGACCCACCTGAAACAGCCGGGCCGGCTTACGTTTCGTTTCGGTCTTGCTCCGGATGGGGTTTACATGTGCCCCGTCTGTTACCAGACGGGCGGTAGTCTCTTACACTGCCCTTCCACCCTTACCAGTTGCCTGGCGGTACATTTCTGTTGCACTTTCCTTGGAGTTGCCTCCACCGGACGTTATCCGGCATCCTGCCCTATGGAGCCCGGACTTTCCTCACCTGACGCCTTTTGGCCTTGTCAGCCGCGAACATTTGCCTTACTTACGGTTATTCATTCTAGCACAATCCTGTTTTTCTGGCAATACCTATTGCTTAAGTTTTTCCATCTTGCATCTATCCTTCCTCCTGTATTATACTGAATAGGAAAAGAAAGCTAATAAGCACCAAACCATACAAAGAAAGGAATTCCTATGACAAAGCAAGAGTTTCAACAGCGGATAGCTCAAGGCCCTCTGATTCTGGACGGGGCTACTGGCTCCAATCTCCTAAAAATGGGTATGCCCCGTGGAATCTGCTCTGAGCAGTGGATTGCGGAGCATCCAAAGCCTCTGATTCAGTTACAGAAGGCTTACATTGAGGCCGGCTCCCACGTTGTGTACGCCCCTACCTTCCTGGCCAATCCCATCAGCCTTAAAAGCCACGGTCTTGCCCATGAGACACAGCGTTTAAACCATGAGCTAGTACGCATTTCTAAGGAAGCAGCGGCAGGAAAGGTTTTGGTAGCCGGCGATATCAGCACCACCGGAAAGCTCATGGAGCCTATGGGGGAGATGCCCTACCAGACACTTTTTAATGCCTATAAGGAACAGATCACTTATCTGGCCGAAGCCGGTGTAGATCTCCTTGTGGCGGAAACAATGATGGCTGCCGACGAAACCATGGTGATCCTAGAGGCCGCTAGAGAGGTCTGCGACCTTCCTGTCCTTTGCAGTCTCACAATAGAATCTGACGGAAGCCTATTTTTTGGTGGGAATATCTATGATGCGGTAGAGACCCTGGAGGCTGTGGGCGCAGCGGCCGTAGGCTGTAACTGCTCCGTGGGGCCGGATCAGCTTGAAGCTGTGATTGCCGGGATCAAAAAGCGTGTCTCCATTCCTGTGATAGCTAAGCCCAATGCCGGAATGCCAAAGATTACGGAGACTGGTGACGCTGTCTACAGCATGGGTCCGGAGGAATTTGCTGCTCATATGGCGGTGCTATACAAGGCCGGAGCATCCCTCTTAGGCGGCTGCTGCGGAACGGATCCGGAGTATATTCGGGCACTCTGTAAAAGAATTTAAAAAAACCAGGCAGAGCTTTGGAGGACAAAGTCTGTCTGGTTTTCTGATATAATCCTTTCAGTATGCTCAGCAAGGGATTCTTCTGCCCCAGCCTCTATTCCGGCTTTTTGCCAATTCGATCAAAGACCAGGTCATAGCCGTCATTTCCATAATTCAAGGACCGGTTCACACGGCTGATGGTAGCTGTGGAGGCTCCTGTCTTTTCCGCAATCTCCAGGTAGGTTTTCTGCTCCCTGAGCATCTTAGCTACCTCAAAGCGCTGAGAAAGGGATAATAGCTCATTGATGGTGCAGACATCCTCGAAAAAGGTATAGCACTCCTCCTTATTCTCCAGGCTTAATATGGCCTCAAACAAAAAATCCACGGCTTCGGTCCTTATTTTCTTATTCACGGCGTTCTCCTTCTATCTAAAAAATAATAGTAACGGCCTCATGCATCACTCGCTACAATGATTCCATATGGACATTTTAGCACAGTAAAATCTTGAAGTCTACCATTTTACCTATTATTTTCCACCGCAGTTTACATATTTTTTCAATTCCTCCACAGACCGGTTCACCACCAGCTCCTCCGGGAAATTCATTTCCTCCAAAAGCCTCAGTGCCTCCTCATGGCGTCCCACATCCGTATCCACATGGGCGTCACTTCCGATAACGATAGGAGCTTTATATTCCATACAGAGCTTCAGCATTTCCATATCAAGGCCCCTGGCATTCTTTCTGGAGCCTCCCGGACGCAGGGAGCTGTTATTAAGCTCTAAGAGTACGCCATACTCCTTTGCCGCCTGAACCAAAGCCCTGTAATCTACAGGATATCGAGGGTCGTCGGGATGGCCTAAAATATTGACATAGGGATTTTTCATGGCATTTACACAGGCTTGTGTATTGAATTCCCTGCTTCCAGGATTGATACAGGGAATATGGAGGCTTGCTATGGTAAGATCCATTTGCTTTAAGGCACGAAGCTCCAAGTCTATGGTCCCCTGCTCGTCCAGAATGTTCAGCTCCACCCCCATCATAAGCTCTACCTCATAGGCTCTGCGGTCTACCACACGCAGATTTTGAAAATAGATGGTTTGGCAGCTTCCCCACAGTCTGGGGGCATGCTCAGTGATGGCCAAAAGCTCAAGGCCCCTCTCGGCCGCAGCATGGGCATTTTCCCGAATGGTGCTGTAGGCGTGACCACTGGCTAAGGTATGTGTATGGGTGTCCAGAATGTCTCTCATCATTTCATAATCTCCTCTGATATTTTTCTTCCGTATGCTCCTCTATTCATTATAGGCAATGGGCCGGGGGAATTCAAGATTTATGCCTCCTGATTATCACATTTTTCCAATCCCATCATATGGTATACCATTAGGAATGAAGGAGGATATCATATGAAAAAGAAACTGCCTGCCCTGCTGGCTGCCACAGCACTGGCTCTTATTACCATTGGCATTGCCGCCTGCGGTGGCAAAGACACACCTGCCGCCTCTGGCGATCTGACAAAGGTCACCCTCAATGAAGTGGCTCACTCTATCTTCTATGCACCTCAATACGTGGCAATTGAGGAAGGGTATTTTGCTGAGGAAGGGATTGACCTGGAGCTTGTTACCGGATTTGGAGCCGACAAGACAATGACCGCCGTTCTCTCCGGAGAGGCAGACATTGGCTTCATGGGCTCGGAAGCATCCATCTATGTGTACAGCCAGAATCCTGATGATTATATTGTGAATTTCGCCCAGCTTACTCAGCGTGCCGGCAATTTTCTGGTTGCCAGAGAGCCTATGGAGAACTTCCAGTGGTCTGATCTGAAGGGAAAGGAAGTTCTTGGCGGTCGTAAGGGCGGGATGCCCCAGATGGTCTTCGAGTATATTCTAAAGAAGAACAATCTAGACCCGGCAACAGACATGAATATCGATCAGAGCATTGACTTTGGAGCCACAGCAGCGGCATTTTCCGGTGGAAGTGGTGACTTTACTGTAGAGTTTGAACCTGGCGCCACTACCCTAGAGACAGAGGGTGCCGGCTATGTAGTGGCTTCCCTGGGTGTGGATTCCGGCTATGTGCCCTACACAGCCTACAGCGCCAAGCAGAGCTTTATGAAGGACCACCCAGATCTGGTGCAGGGCTTCACTAATGCGCTCCAAAAAGGAATGGACTATGTACAGAACCACACACCGGAGGAAATCGCCAAGGTGATTGCGCCCCAGTTCAAGGAGACTGATCTGGAGGTTCTTACGACGATTGTAACCCGGTACTATGAGCAGGATACCTGGAAAGAGAATCTGGTCTTTGAGGAAGACAGCTTCACGCTCCTGCAGGACATTCTGGAGGAAGCCGGGGAATTGGAAACCAGGGTTCCTTATGAGGATCTGGTGACTACGGATTACGCAAAAAAGGCTGTACAGTAAAAAACAATTCATAAAGGATGTCAGGACACCAGACGGCAAATTTATGCCACATCCCAATGTCCTGACATTCTCTAGCTTATCTGCTTCTCCGGTCTGATTCCCTTACCCGCCTGCTGTGGTAAATTCAGACCCGTACAATCATCTTAAACCACTATTCCTTCCGAATCGTATACTCATCATACACCGTCCAGGAATCCACCAAATAGGTCCGCAGGTGCAATTCGTTATCCGTAATGTCAATCCGAATGGCAGAAGGCACTCCCGGCTGTCCCTGGTATACAATACGTATCTCCTCCTCGATCTCATGGTACAGACATCCGCTGGAGGTTCCGCAGGTTACATACATCGTTCCCTCCGGATTTGTTATGGTATCTCCCGGCGCATAATCATAATCATTTAAGGTCTCCATCTCCCGATTTACAAAAGCAGTCCGGGAATATGCATGATCATGGGCTGTCAGCACTAGATCAATATCATTATCAATGGTGATCCGGGCCAGGGACTCCTTGATGCTGCCGTTTCCGGAACCAGTCGTCCCTTTATATGCCGGATAATGCTGGACTAAAATCCGCCATTTTACCTCAGGATGCTCTGAGACAACCTGGGCCACATATGCCTCATGGACCTCAGGAGGCTGAATGGTGCTGCTGTTTAGGACAATGAAAAGCACTTCATCCCGAATAAAGAAATAGTCACCGTCGGTGTCATACTGGCTTTGTCCCACATTGGAGCGATTGGGAACAAAAAAATGCTCGGAAAAATAGGGGCCGCCTGGATGCCCGTTTTCCTCAATGCTGTAATCATTTGCAACATCATGGTTGCCCACCACCGGTGCCAAAGGAATTTTATACAGGGACAAATGATCCAGAAACAAATCATAATGCTCCGGATTTCCAAAATCCGCCACCTGATCACCCAAATGGAATAAAAACCTTGCTTCCGGAACATAGCTGGTAAGCCTTGAGAGCACACTGTCCCATCGCTCCGCTGTCTGCTTAGGATCTTCCATCTCCGACTGTCCCACCTGGGCATCCGCCGTTACCAAAAAGGTAAGGCTTCCGGCGTCCTTTGGCGCCTGATATGTATATTCCGGAGACCATGCCTCATCATTGCCTACCCGATAGTGATAGGTCTCCCCTGGCAGCAGCCCGGTGATCTTTGCTTTGTTTACATAATATCCAGGCAGGGTTGCCGATGCCGCAAACTGGGCCTCAAAGCTTTTCACATTTCCGGCAGAATCCTTCCACTCTGCCTTGCCCTTTGCTCCGCTGGGGGAAAACCAATTGAGCAGCACCTCGTCCTCAGTCGCCCCCACCTCCATGGATAAGCATTTGATTGGTGTGGTACTCAAAAGAGGGGCGCTTGTATAATCTGGCAAAAATTCTGCCAGCCTTGTCGCCTCATCCGGTTCCTCTTCTGGTTCCTCCGGCTCTACTGTTGGTTCCGGTTCCTCCACCGGCTCCGGATCTTTTATTTCCTCCTTTGGCGGCTGTTCATCCGCTATTTCCTGTTTTGGCGGCTGCTCCCTGGAATTGGTGCTTTTCAGCTTCCATGCTCCCAAAAACACCAGCACCAGTAAAATCAGTGATGTAAACACCACCCTTGCATTGTTCCTTCTCTTCCTTTTTTTCATAATCCTTGTCTCCTAATGTCTCAAGCGAACGTGCTTGCATGTTCATTTGAGCCATAAACTCAAGATTGAAAATTCTATTTTCAATCTTTTACTCCATTTTTTGAATACTCTACTCTCCAAAGGCAAAGCCCCTGGGCCGGCGCCAGAGGTCCTGCCAAGCTCCGCTCCCGAGCCTCCAAAAGCTGCGGCATTTCCTCCCACCCTCGTTTTCCCAACCCTACCTCCAGAAGTGTTCCAACCAGAATCCGAACCATATGATACAGAAAGCCATTTCCCGTAAAGGTAAAACGTACCTCCTGTCCAAGCTGCTCGATCTCAATACGTTCCAGGGTGCGGACCGTAGATTTTTTCATCCGCTTATTTGCGCAGAACCCGCGGAAATCATGGGTGCCGCAGAGCAAAGGCGCCGCCTGCCGCATCCTCTCCAGATCCAGAACCTCACTCATCTGGTACAGATATTTTCTCTCAAACACATTGGGTATGTCACTATTCCAGACGCGATAAACATAGGTTTTCCGAAGAGCATGAAGCCGGCTATGAAAGCGGGGCTCTACCTCCCTCACCTCCAAAACAGCAATATCCTCCGGTAAGAATTGATTGAGCCTGCGTAATAGCTCGTCGCAGGAAATCAGGCTCTCTGTGTGAAAATTGGCCCTCTGCCCTGCCGCATGGACGCCGGCATCTGTTCTTCCTGACCCCTGAAGCTCAATGGGCTCTCCCAGCATACGCTCCAGTACCTTTGTAAGCTTGCCCTGAATGGTCTGCTCCGTATTCACCTGGCTCTGCCAGCCATTGTAGCGTGTTCCGTCATATTGTATCAAAAGTAAAAGATTCCTCATCAAAGTCCCTTCCCAAGAAGCCCTTTACCGCTTCATCTCTTTTCGGATCCATTCCTCCGACTTTTTAAGCCGCTGCCTTAGCTCCGCCTCATGCTCCTGGCCCACAGCCCTTTTCATCCACTCATATTCGTCCAGAAGCCCCTGTCCATGAGGTACCAGATAGGCTCCCGAATCACTGCCAAGGCCAAGCCTTGCGCCCTTGGCAAAGGCATAGTCTACCGCCTCCATCTGCCGGTCCAGGATCTGCTTCACCTGCTCGTCCGGAAAGCGTCCGCAGCCCAATAAATTACCTGTGGGAGCCAGTGTGGGCACCCATATGGTATTGCTATCTGCCAAAAGCATCAGGGTATCCTGCTCCAGATAATTCCCATGCTCCAGGGTATCCACCCCTGCCGTAAGAGCAGCCCGAACCGTCTTGTCCCCATTTCCGTGGGCCATGACCTTCATACCCTCCTCATGGACAATGTGAATCATCTCCCGAATCTCCTCCCCTGACACTCCCTCCTCCGAGAGCACACCAAAGGCATCAAAGGACATGATTCCGCTGATCATAATCTTGATAAAGTCTGCCCCTTCCCTTTTGGCCCTCTGTATCAACCCTTCATATTCTCCCCAGTCGGTAAAGGCATGTCCCACGATTCCCCCGTAGTGCCCTTTTTTATGAATGGCAAATATAGGTGTACGGTAATCAATTCCATACTCCGGCGCAAGCTCCTTTGCCCTCCCGGAGACGCCCAGGGCGTCCCCTCCATCCCGAACAAAGGTGATTCCAAGCTCCCTCCACCTCTGAAAATGCATATGGATAACCGTCTCATCCACCTTATTTTTATGCAGGCTCACTGCCTCCTTATAATTTTTCCCATTCATAATGATATGGGCATGACATTCTCCAAGCATTCCTTTTCCCTTATATCCTCTTTCTCTTGAGCAGCATACTCCGTATCGTATGCCTTACAGGTATTCCATTCACGCATACCCCTTCAGGATGGTGTCGTTATCCGTAGTTTAATACAAATCATTTTTAAAAGCAATCTCTTTCCCTCTATATTAAAGGTTTATTAAGATTCCCTCTTTCGGATCATAATTCTCTCATATCATAAATACGATGCCATTCCTTTGTAGCATCATCCCGAACACACTCACTTCGATTTCGGTAAAGGAATCTGATGATTTGATAGCAGTCAATCCAGATCTCGGAGGCTCCCTCCTTCTGTGATTCATCAAAAATCAGCTGGATCCCCAAATGCAGATGGGTCTGATCGATATTATTCACATCCTCCTTGGTGCTGTAGCCGGTGTGCCCCATATAGCCGATCACGTCCCCGGCCTGAACCTCACTTCCCTCCTCTAAATCCAATGCGTAAGGAAAGCCCTGGCGCAGATGCGCATAGTAATAATAGCGCTTTTTGTCAAAGCTGCGGATGCCGATCCGCCAGCCTCCATACTGATTCCACCCAAGAGCCTCCACATAGCCGGACTCTACTGCGATGATCGGTGTACCTACCTGCCCCATCATATCGTGTCCCAGATGCTTCCGTCGGTATCCATAGCTTCGCGACACCCCAAAATCATCATAGTCACTGTAGGGAAATCCCTTTGCAATAGGAAGAAATGCCTTCAAGCCATACCGTTTTTCCCAAATCAAAGGCTCCTCGGCGGCTCCCTCTCCCTCCCTCGGCTCTGCGGCCTTGGACGGAACCTGAATCTCATACTCTCCCACCATACCGCCCAGAACCGCTGTATATGCCTCCAGATAATAGTCATAGAATTTCATGCCCTCTGTCAGCTCCTCTACGGTTTTCCCCTCTGTCAACTGCATGGCCGCCTCCTCCAGATAAGCATTTGCCTGCTTTTCATTGGAAAAGTCTCCTCCTGTCCTGGCCGCTGTGTAGGCCAAAAGCTCAATCCAATTGATATGTACGTCCTCACCA
Organism: bacterium 1XD21-13; assembly: GCA_009917555.1. Classification (GTDB taxonomy): domain Bacteria; phylum Bacillota; class Clostridia; order Lachnospirales; family Lachnospiraceae; genus Laedolimicola. The sequence continues at coordinate 51,867 of QZDX01000017.1, forward strand.
AAGGTATCCCTGTCATATTCATAGGCTTTTCCCAGCGCTTCTGCAGACACCTGAAAATCCACCCATTTGATAAATGTTCCTGCCTGCTCTCCCGCCTCCGCTGCTGTAGATGACAGACAGTGCACCTCTCTGTTTTGATAAGCATAGACAGCGGACAGCCCTGCCAAAAGCAGTGCCTCCAAAAGAATCAATCTTCTGAAAATTTTCTCATTTTTCATAAAAAATTGCGCTCTTTTTCATTATTTCATTTTATTCAAATAATCTGGAAAAAAGACCCTGGAAAGCTCAAATTTTGTTGACAGCATTTCCCGTTTATGATAATCTATTACTGTTGCTGTTATGCAACGAGACACTTTTTAATATTTTCGGAGGTATCGCAATGCAAGGTACAGTTAAGTGGTTCAACAATCAAAAGGGTTACGGCTTCATTTCTGACGAGCAGGGAAACGATGTATTTGTACATTACTCCGGCATCACCATGGATGGTTTCAAGTCTCTTGAAGAGGGGCAGGCTGTTGAATTTGATGTTGTAGACGGTGCAAAGGGACCGCAGGCTACGAATGTAACCAGAGTTTAATCAGCCTAATTATCCATGCGTCTTATTTCAATAAATCGCATTATGAAAAAGATAAAAGCAACTGGTTAAAGCAGAATTAAAGGAGTCGTTTTGGCAGTTATCTGTCAGGACGGCTCTTTTTCTATCCTCTGTCAATCAAAAAATTCTTTTCTTTTCCAGGAATTCTGCTATAATAGACTTCGTATTTTATAAAATGTAAGAGGAGATTATTATGGAGCATTTATACATACCAAAGGACTATCAGTCCGAGCTAAGTCTGTATGATACCCAGGTTGCCATCAAGACGGTAAAGGATTTTTTCCAGCAAAGCCTGGCAGAGCAATTGTACCTTCTGCGTGTTTCCGCACCTCTCTTTGTCATTCCGGAGTCCGGATTGAACGACAATCTGAACGGTGTGGAGCGCCCTGTGACCTTCGGCATTAAGGAGCAGTCGGAGCGGCCCGTAGAGATTGTCCATTCCCTTGCAAAATGGAAGCGCAACGCCTTAAAGCAATACGGCTTTCATATTGGAGAGGGCCTGTATACGGACATGAATGCCATCCGCCGGGATGAGGACACGGACAATATCCACTCCATCTATGTGGATCAGTGGGATTGGGAAAAAATTATTCTGAAAGAGGATCGAAACCTGGATTATCTGAAGGAAACGGTGCGAAAGATTTATAAGGCATTGAAGAAAACAGAAAAATATATGTCCATCCGTTATGATTACATTGAGGAAATTCTGCCCAGAGATATTTTCTTTATCTCCACCCAGGAGCTGGCGGATCTTTATCCGGACAAAACACCAAAGGAGCGGGAGGATCTGATTGCCAAGGAGAAGGGCGCTGTCTTTCTTATGGAGATTGGCGATAAGATGGCAGACGGAAAGCCCCACGACGGCCGGGCCCCGGACTATGATGACTGGCATTTGAATGGTGATATCATTGTATGGTATCCCGTTCTCGGGCACGCGCTGGAGCTCTCCTCCATGGGAATCCGCGTGGATGAGGAAGCCCTGACCCGCCAGCTGGCTCTGGCAGGCTGTGAGGAGCGGGCTAAGCTGCCCTTCCAGAAGGCGATTCTGGATCAGAAGCTGCCCTACACCATAGGAGGCGGAATCGGACAGTCCCGCATCTGTATGTTTTATCTGCGCAAGGCCCACATTGGAGAGGTACAGGTATCCATCTGGCCCGAGGAGGTGCGCAAAAATGCCAAGATGCATGGCGTGACACTGTTGTAGCATCCGGTATTCCATTACTGTTCACGTTTTGCGGAGCAGTAATGGATAGCCAATCTGTTCATCCTTTGGTCTTTTCAATTCTTACGCAGTCCCTTGGGATAATGATTCTTCACCAGTCCCCCGGCCTGCTTGCCCCAGCCGATGGAATATCCGTCCACCAGCATAAGCTGCCAGCCCTTTTTCCCCTCTCCTTCAAAAACGGTGCCCTTTAAATATTCCTCAGCCTCCGGTACACCCATAGAACAGCAGGCAGCGGCCTCCAAAGGCTTCAGGGCCAACGCCAGCGCATGGGCAGGCTCGAACCGGTTCTTTTTTATCGTCCCAAGATGGAGCCCCGGACGCAGTACCTTGAGGCCCTTTAAGGGAAATGTCTCCGGCAAAAGATACAACTGGTCTCCAAACAGTACCGGAACTCCCGGAAGCTCACAGCGGAGAAATTCTCTCTCAAATTCCTTGTACAACCTCCACAGGTCCCGATCCACGGACTGCATCCTGACCCTCGTGGCTGTTTTTTTCTCTTCAGGGGCCGTCTCTCCAGCCTTCTCAAGAACTGCCACATAATGTCCTTCCCCCTCCAGCTTGTGGGGCCAGAGCCGGCAGGTATCCGCTATCTCTGCTCCGCCTCCCACCCACTCCGGTCTTCCCTGGGAAAATTTTCCATAATCCTCATTTCTCTGGCGCACCCCTTTTACCGAAAAGTCCGGATGCCCCTCCAAAAATGTATGAATACTTCCCTCATTTTCCTCCGGGGAAAAGGTACATGTGGAGTACACCAGAGTCCCGCCTGGGCGCAGCATATCACAGGCATCCTCCAAAATCTCCTGCTGGCGCCTGGCACACATCAGCACATTCTCCGGGCTCCACTGGCGGATCGCTTCCTCCTCCTTTCGAAACATTCCCTCACCGGAGCAGGGTGCATCCACCACAATCCGATCAAAATATGCAGGGAAACGATCTGCCAGGCTCTTTGGCCTCTCATTGATCACCACGCAATTTCGGATTCCCATGCGCTCTACATTGGAAGCAAGAATCTTTGCCCGAACCGGATGGATCTCATTGGAAACCAGAAGCCCCTCTCCCTTCATGGATGCGGCCAGATGGGTGGTCTTTCCTCCTGGCGCTGCACAGAGATCCAGCACACGCTCCCCAGGTCTCGCATCTGCAAGAGAACCAACTGCCATAGCACTTGGTTCCTGCATATAATACAGGCCAGCCTCATGGTAGGGATGCTTCCCCGGCCTGTCTTCCTTTCCATAATAAAATCCGTCCTCTGCCCAGGGAACCTGGCACAGTGAAAAGGGGGCCAGTTTTAAAAATTCTTCCGATGGGATTTTGAGGGTATTCACCCGAAGAGCCTGGGCAGGCTCTCCTTCCCAGCTCTTTGAAAAAGCCTCATATTCCTCTCCCAGCAGATGCTCCATCCGTTCTTTAAATTCCTGTGGCAGTGTTCCCATCTTCTACTCCTTTTCTTCTGACCGCTTACTTTTCCTCGCACACCTGGAAAATGTAGAACTTTAAATAATAGGATTCCTCCGCCGCCCACAAAATCGGGTGATCCGGTGCCTGGGTTCGGTACTCCACCTGGCGCAGACGCTTATGAACACTTTTTGCTGCCTGATGGATGGTCTGAGTAAAAAGCTCATAGGTCATAAAATGAGAACAGGAGCAGGTAGCCAGAAAGCCTCCGTCCTTCACAAGCTTCATGCCGCGCATATTGATTTCCCGGTAGCCCTTCACCGCATTTTTAACGGAATTCCGAGATTTTGTAAAGGCAGGAGGGTCCAGAATCACCACATCAAAGCGTTCCCCCTTCTCCTCAAGCTCCGGCAAAAGGTCAAAGACATCGGCACAGAGAAAATGCACCCGATCCCCTAGATGGTTTAGATCCGCATTCTTGCGGGCCTGCTCCACACCCAGTTCTGAGGCATCCACCCCCAGAACCTCCCTGGCTCCGGCAATTCCCGCATTGAGGGCAAAGGAGCCCGTATGGGTAAAGCAGTCCAGCACCCTGGCATCCTTGCAAAGCCTCTGAACGGCTAAGCGGTTATACTTTTGATCCAGAAAAAAACCTGTCTTTTGGCCTTCCTCCACATCTACCAGATAGCGGACATCATTTTCCACAATCTCTACATTGGTGTCAAAGGGCTCCCCAAGAAAGCCCTTATGACGCTCCATTCCCTCCTTTTCCCGCTCCTTTGCATCGCTCCGCTCATAGACACCGCGAATCTCAATCCCGTCCTGTGCCAAAATCTCCTTTAAAAGCCTTAGCAGGGTCTCCTTCATCCTATCAATTCCAAGAGCCAGGGACTGAACCACCAGAATGTCCGCGAACTTGTCCACCACAAGCCCTGGCAGGAAGTCTGCCTCCCCAAAGATCAGACGGCAGCTCCTGGTATCTACGGTACGCTTCCGATAGTCCCAGGCATTCTGAAGGCGCACACGGAGGAAGTCTTCATCAATCTCCTGATCCTTCCTGCGTGTCATCATGCGGATTCGAATCTTGGAATGGGGGTTGATAAAACCTCTGCCCAGGCAGTAGCCGTCAAAGTCGCGAACCAGCACCAGGTCACCTGCCTCAAAGCTTCCCATGACGGAGGCAATTTCATTGTCATAAATCCACAGACCGCCTGCCTTCAGAAAGCGACCCTCTCCCTTTTTCAGATTGACTACTGCGTGTTCCATCTATGTCTCCTTTTCCATTCTTCCAATTACTAAGTAATTCGTATGCCAACCGGTCAGAGTCTGTTCAAAATCCGACAGGTATATTGGCATGTCCTAATTTTCCACGCCGTTTTTGGCGCAGATATCCTTTACGCAGCACTTGTCACAGTAGGGCTTTGTCCGGGCCGTACACACATCACGGCCATGATATACCAAGCGATGACAGAAATCACTCCCCTCCTCCGGGGGAATCAGCTTCCAGAGAGCCATTTCTACCTTCTTGGGGTCCTTGCAGTTGTCTATCAGACCCATGCGGTTTGTAAGGCGGATACAGTGGGTATCTGTCACGATAGCGGGCTTTCCGAATACGTCGCCCATGATCAGATTGGCGCTTTTCCGGCCTACGCCCGGAAGCTTTAAAAGCTCCTCAAAGGTATCGGGGATATTTCCCCCGTACTGTTCCATAAGGATCTTCATGCAGGCGCTGATGTCCCTGGCTTTGCTGTGCCCCAGGCCGCAGGGCTTTACGATGGCCTCGATGTCCTCCACCGGGGCTTCTGCCAGTGATTTCACATCGGGGTACTTTTTGTAGAGGTCCTTTACGACTACATTTACCCGGGCGTCCGTACACTGAGCAGCCAGGCGCACACTTACCAGAAGCTTCCACGCCTGGTTGTAATCCAGGGTACAGCCTGCGTCGGGGTATTCCTTTTTTAATCTGGCTATCAGCTCCAGAGCCAATTCTTCTTTTGTCATAGTGTTTTCCTTCCTCTCTAAGCAGCCATGATTCTGCCGTGTATGGTATCTACTAAATATGTTATAAACGTAATATTCTGTCCAAATAAAGACATCATATCATACGCGTCAAATGGAGACTTTTCACTTTTTCTTTACTCCCTTGTCATTCTGCTTCTTCCGAAGCAGAGTTTTAAGACACTCGATTATTTTTTCCCTGTCATCTTCCGTATCACCCCACCAATGGTATTGCGATGAACACATAAGCTTTAATATTGCAGGCTTATAAACTTTTTTTAAACGATAATTTTCAATATATTCAGAGCGGGTAATAACTTCAATATGTCTGCCTCCATGTCGCGGCAGACCAATTACAACAATATTTTCGTAACCGTCACCCCATTGAGCCGGCGCAAGAAATACTTTTGTTCCGGAAGAAAAGTGCTTTGTCCCATATTTTCGTTCTCGTTTTTCGCCAAACTCATGTTCCCGCACTATATTTCCGACAAGACACCAACACCAGCTATGACCATACTCGATATATTTCTCATAAGATTCCGCCATTGCCTGTTTGTATTTTTCATCGAACTCATCAAAAGAATAATAATCCTCTGCCCTCTTCGATATTTCTATAATTTCAATCATAATACTTACCTTCTGCGAGATTGCATATCTCATCTAACCTCAAATAGTCCATGATTCATCTCCTGCAAATCCTTCTCCTTCACAACCCAATACCCGGATTTACTGGCTCCGACCCTTTTAAGCTTTCCATCAGCTTTTAGACCTGCTATAACCCTCTCGATCTGTCTCTTAGATCAGAGAATGCCATAATCTCCGGTACATATTGTGCCGGCATCCCCGCGTGAATCAGTTGTTCTCCTGCGTACACGCCTACTCCCCTGCTTCGAAATGTTCCTGCTTCAGATACCAGGTTACTCATCATATACTTATGTGCCTTCAACAAATCTTCTAACGAGTACGGCTCCAACTTCCGAAGCTTTTCATATGCCTCATAGGCATTTTTTACCTCCTGAATCTCTTTGGGTGCTGCCAACACCCGCTTTCCGTTAATGACATCACTGACCTGTTCCAGAGACAGAGTATATTGCTCAATCGCCAGAGAAGAATGAATCGTCTTGATCCGATTCACTCTAACTTTCCTAACTGCTCTTTTAACGCCGGAAAATCAGCACGCACAGTTTGGTAAACATCCTCCATTCTTAATGTCTGATATTTATGTGCTGCAATATCACGCATACCTGCTATTGCTTTCCAAGGTATATAGGGATATTCTTTTCTAGTGCATTCTGTAATGTTCTTTATTAGTTCCCCTATATTTATGACCGTCATACAGACTGCCCGTTTTAATTTTTCATCTTCCAAAAATTCTTCTAAGGTAGCTTTTCCCAACATGCTATATCCAATATCTATTTCAGATATCACCTTAATAGTAATTGTTTATCCCTATGCTGCATACAATTCCACTACCTTTCCAATTTCAATTAAATCTGTTTCTTTGATTGGTCCATGTATTACATCAACACCCACATGTAAAATCTTTTCAAGCTTCAATTTTATCATTGACAATGTAAGCAGCGAAACGGGCATCGAAAATTCCATAATCAGATCCACGTCGCTATCTTCTCTATGAATTCCTTCCGCTCTGGAGCCAAAAAGAATAATTTTTTTTATCGGATATTCGTTCACAATTGATAATACACTATCTTTTATCATTTCTGTTGTCATAAGATTATCCTCCATATTTTTGGATGGTATACCTTCCTACTTAAAACATACACTATTAAAAATATTCCTGCATCAAGCTATCAAACAATAACTTACTTTTTTCTAACCTCTTTTGTTCTGCAGCTTTACTTTTATATGGTATCCCAAACCTTATCTATTTTGCTTTTCAGCTCCCCCGTAATCATCTGTTACCTCCCGATTGCCTTAATTATATAATGTTACAAGGGCACTTTCCAGTATTTTTTGAAATTTTGCAGCTGTACGAAGATGGGGCTATCGCCCTTTTTCATGCTCCTTCTATTGCCTATGTTTGAGCCTCGCTTTCGCTGCTTTGCTATCTTTTATTCCATTGCTTCTATAAGATTTTAATTTTTAATAAAACATATACATAATACGCAAAACCAACTAATAAATTTTTAAATGTGAGGTAATCCCACTTAATTCTTTATGTGTAAGTATTGCCTCACTTATTTGAATTTTGTTTAAATCATGTCTTGATTTTTCTATTATGTAGCTTAGCTCCGCCGCTAAAATTCTTACTTGCCTGCCATTGCTGACTGCAAAAACATAACAGCCCTTATCGGCAAAGATAAGCGGTGTGATGTCAAAACGGTAATCGTTTTCCTTATCCCAGTCCTCCAGAAATGTGATATTATATATCTTTTTAAAAGCTTTCTCTTTTTCCATATGAAATAAGGTTTTCTCTACCGTAAGAGCCTCCAACTTTTCTTTCAGGGGCCGTATTTCACTTTTCAGCGTCGCCGTAAAGATTTCTTTTGGAAAAATGTTTCCGTTTATGCAGAAAAGCAAAACGCCGTTGCAAAATGCGTCGTCTATGTTCCATTCTTTTATGGTTTTCACTATAATTGCAAATTTATACGGGTCTCCCAGTATCATTTTTAATGTCCTCCTTCGATTGAATTGCCAAAGAATTTTCAAAATTACTCCAATGAAAAAAGTCCTTCAAATTCAGGAATCCCAAAAGATAAATAATTTTTTAGACTTCCCACATAACTCATATAGCTTATCATTCCCGCGCCCAGCCCGTACCTCTTTTCCAACATAACCGCCCGAATCTAAAATCAAATATATCACGCCAAAGCATCAAACCTGCATATTTTATCCCCTTCAAACATCAAAAGTCCTAAAGAAAAACTTCAAAAAATTCAAACATCCGTACTTCCGAAATTCCCAAAATCTGCTATAATAAAATTATTCCAACAAAACAAAGCAGAGGTACTTTTTATGGTAAGTGCAATTTCCGGTATAAATTCCTACTACAACATCTACCGGCCCTCTCGTGCCACCGGTTTGACGGCAGAACAGACGGGCCGGACACAACAGACCAAAAATACAACTTTAACGCTGCACCGGGGTGCGGACCCGGAAACTCCCGTTCAGCCCATACGACCTGTTGTTCCGGTGAATCCCGACACCGCCGCCCCCGTCATATCATTTGCCGCCCCCTCAAGAGCAGAGACCTACGCCGCAGAGCAGGCCGTGCGGTTCCGAATCCAGTATGCGGACCCTGGAATGCAAACAACCTCCGAACATATTTCCGGTAAGACCGTTGCACATACTCCGGAATCTCTTGGCTTTCCTACAGGTATCAGCTATGATCCGGCGGAGATGGCTGTACGGATGCGGATTCAGTACATAGATCCTGCTACACAGCCAGAGAATTCAGCATCTAATGAGGCTATGGGGATTGAAGGCGCCCAGAAAACGGCGGAGGACGGCCACTGTGAAACCTGCGAGAAACGCAAATACCAGGACGGCTCCGATGATCCAAGCGTCTCCTTCCAAAGCCCCACCAGAATTGATCCGGATACGGCCGCCGCTACGGTTCGGGGCCATGAGATGGAGCACGTATTCCACGAGCAGGCCAAGGCAGAGCGTGAGGATCGAAAGGTGGTAAGCCAGAGCGTCATGCTGCACACCGGCATCTGCCCGGAATGTGGTAAGATATATGTATCCGGCGGCACGACACGCACCGTTACAAAGGCAGAGAACGAGCCGGAAGCCATAGACGCAAAAGCCGCTGAAGATAAAAAAGACAACTAAGATGAAGCAAAAGATACTATGGTTATACCGTTTTATAAGACGCATCAGATTTCTTACAGGATAAAATAAAAAATCAGGTCATACATTTCCAACCGCAAAATGTATGACCTGATTTATTTTTTTGTGATTTTTATTCAATTTTCTCTGGACTGTCGTAAATCTGTGGTAAAACGCAAAAAAGAAAGGCTCCTGCACTTCGCAAAAGCCTGTAGTTTCGAGGGAGTGGGGGCACCCTTTCGGGTACCCCCGAGTGTTATGAATGAAATACTGATATGTGTTCTTGCTACATTCTTAATATAACAAAGAATTGTGACCAATCTATGTCCAGCTTCTAAAAAAAGAATAAAGTAAATTAAGAAATTCTTACGAAAGCCGAAAGAAAGTCAAAACCGCCCCAAAAGCCTGATTTTACGGCATATCCGCTGGTTGGAGCCCTTCATTTCTTACAGGACGCCTGCCCCCTGTCCGATATCCACCACATAGAAATCCGCCTTGATTCCCGTTCGTTTCTCATAAGCAGAACCAACCGTCTCAATAAAGGCATTCACCTGATCTGCCTCCACGATGCTCACCGTACAGCCCCCAAAGCCGCCGCCTGTCATACGGGACCCCAGCACGCCGGGAAGCTTCCACGCCTCCTCTGCCAGTATATCCATCTCCGGGCAGGAAACCTCATAATCATCCCGCAGAGACACATGAGAAGCATTCATCAGCTTTCCGAAGGCCGCAATGTCATTTTCCTTCAAAGCCTTCACTGCATCCAGGGTTCTCTGATTCTCATACACCGCATGCTTTGCCCGTCTCTGCTCCACCGGATCGGTGACGGCCCCCTTGTGAGCCTCAAAGCCTTCAATATCCAGATCCCCCAGTGTCTCAATGGAAACCACGCTCTGAAGCTGCTTCAAAGCCGATTCACACTGCTGGCGGCGCACATTGTACTCAGAGCCTACCAGACTGTGCTTTACATTGCTGTTTGCAATCACAATGCGGGCATGCTCCAGCTTTACGGAGGCATACTCATAGGACAGATCCGCCGTATTCAGGAAAATGGCACAGTCCTTTTTCCCCATAGCGCTGGCAAACTGATCCATGATTCCGCAGTTCATACCATTAAAATTGTTCTCCGAATACTGGCCAATCAGAGCAAGCTCCACCTGGCTCACCTCAATCCCAAAAAGGTCACGCAGCACAACCCCTGTGAGCACCTCCAATGAGGCGGAGGAGGAAAGACCGGAGCCATTGGGAATATCCCCTGCTATCACAATATCCATGCCGGAGGGAACCTTATACCCCTTCACTCCAAAGGCCCAAATCACTCCCTTTGGATAATTGGTCCAGCCAGCCTCATCCTGACACACCAGATCGTCCAGGCTCGTCTCAACCACGCCTACATCTTCAAAATTCATGGAGTAAAACCGGAGCACACGATCCTCACGCTTTCTGGCCGCTGCATAGGTTCCCATAGTCAGTGCACAGGGAAATACATGACCGCCGTTGTAATCCGTATGCTCACCAATCAGATTCACCCGGCCCGGTGCAAAATAAGTGCGGATATCGCCCTCACCTCCGAACAGCTCCGCAAATTTCTTTATCACTTGATCTTTCATCTAAAAAACCTCCCGCTCTCCTAAAATTTTCCGCTCACATATCCTTTATGCTTCCTGTGAAATCAAACGGACCTCACAGGAAAACAACAGAGCATTTATAGTTTCAGTATAATAAAAAAAAGAGCGCCTGTCCACACAGACGCTCATAATTATTAAAAATTATAAAACCTTTGATAAAAAGTCCTGAAGCCTGGGATCTTTCGGATGCTCAAAGAACTCCTTGGGCGTGTTCTCCTCCTTGATCACACCTTCATCCATAAAGATAACCCTGGTCCCCACCTCTCTGGCAAAGCCCATCTCATGGGTTACAACCACCATAGTCATGCCATCCCTGGCAAGCTGCTTCATCAGCTCTAAAACCTCGCCTACCATCTCCGGGTCCAGCGCAGAAGTTGGCTCGTCAAAGAGCATTACCTTGGGCTTCATGGCAAGGGAACGCACAATGGCAATTCTCTGCTTCTGTCCGCCGGAGAGCTGGATGGGATACACATCTGCCTTATCCTCCAGGTTCACCAGCCGAAGAAGCCGCATAGCCTCTTCCTCCGCCTCTGCCTTTGTCATCAGCTTCTGCTGCACCGGCGCCAGCATAATATTCTTTTTCACCGTCAAATTGGCAAACAGGTTAAAATGCTGAAACACCATTCCCATATGGCGCCGCACCTTATTGATATCCACGTGGGGAGAGGTAACCTCCTCCCCGTCAAAGGTGATCGTTCCGCTGGTAGGCTGCTCCAGCAAATTCAGACAGCGAAGAAAGGTGGACTTTCCGGAGCCGGAGGGGCCTACGATTACTACCTTTTCTCCCGGCTTAATATGAGCGTCAATGTGGGAGATTACCTGATTGTCTCCAAAGGTCTTTGTCAAATCCTTAACGTATATCACTTGCTCTCAGCCTCCTCTCCATTTTGCCCAGAAGCCAGCTTAAAACCAGAACCATAGCCAGATACATCAATGCAATAGCGATAAAAGGTACCAGTGCCTGATAGGTATTGGCCTGGATAATCATAGCCCCCTTGGTCAAATCCTTTAACCCGATTACCGTCACAATGGAGGTTTCCTTAAGCAGTGTGATCAGCTCATTTCCAAGAGCTGGAAGCACATTTTTAAATGCCTGGGGAATAATGATATGGCGCATGGTGCTCACATAATTCAGCCCCAGAGAACGCCCCGCCTCCATCTGGCCTTTGTCAATGGACATAATGCCGGAGCGGACAATTTCCGCCACATAAGCGCCGGAATTGATTCCGAAAGCCAGCACTGCACAGCGAATCAGGTTCCCGTCCGTAGCCCTTGCAGATCCGGGAAACAGAATTGGCCAGATAACGAACCACATGATCAAAAGCTGCACCATCATAGGCGTTCCCCGAACCACAGTCAGGTAAAGCTTACAGATTCCATTGAGAATCCGCAGCAGAATCCCCCTGCGGTTCTCCGGCTGCTGATCGTGTGCGGACCGGACAACCGCCACCAGCACTCCCAGTATCAGGCCCAAAACAAGGGCAAGCACAGTTACCAGGAGGGTGATCCGGATTCCTTTCACAAAATATATGTAGTTATTTTTCAATATGAAGGTTTGATAAAACCCTTTCTGTACGCCTTCCCACCATGCTTCCATGGCTCCCCTGGCCCCCTTTCTTCTTTTGGCAAAACAACGGAAAAAGAGGGATGTCTTCTCTGAGACATCCCTCTGATGCTCCTTTTATTCGGCTTTGATGTATTTATCCAAAATTGCCTGAATGGAACCGTCCTCTTTCAGCTCCTTCAGTGCTGCATTCAGTGCATCCAGAAGTGCGGTGTTCTCCTTGGACACGGCAGCGGCATAATCCTCAATCACATACTCCGTATCCAGAATCTTCAGTCCCTCATTGGCCTCTACAAAGCTAATGGCCGGCTGCTTGTCAATAACTACACAATCTACGGCTCCCTGCACCAGGTTCTGTACCGCCGTAGCACCGTTGGTATAAGCCAGCACATTCTCCTCGCCATAATCATCCGAACAATACGTATGTCCTGTCGTTCCCTCCTGAACACCGATCAGCTTGCCTTCCAAATCGTCTACCGATGCGATATCGGAATCCTCTTTCACGATGATAACCTGAACGCCGGTTGCATAGGAATCGGTAAAGTTTACATTCTCAAGACGCTCCTCCGTAACGGTCATTCCTGCAAGTCCGATATCAACTCCACCAGTCTGTACAGAGGTTATAATAGTGGAAAAATCCATATCCATAATTTCCAGGGTCAGTCCCAGCTTCTCTGCCAGAAGCTCTGCGATCTCTGCATCAATTCCCACAATATCGTCTCCGTCGTAGAACTCATAGGGCGGGAATGCCGCATTGGTTCCCATAGTCAAGATACCCTCAGTGACCGTAGTAACCTCACCGGCCGCCTCGCTACCTCCTGCCTCTGCATCCTCAGCAGGTGCTTCTGCGTCCTCGGCACCCTCAGACGGCGCCTCTGTCTCTGCCGGTGCTTCTGCCGGCTCCTCTGCTTTCGATCCGCAGGCTGCCAGTGATGCACACATAACGCCTGCCAATAACAATGCGATTAATTTTTTCATGTTCTTTCCTCCCAAACTTAATAATAAGTTATTATGAAAGCATCCGCTTCCACAGCTCAGGCCGTAAATATACCATACTGACTACAGCCTATCCAACATTTTAGCATTATTTTTGAAAAATACAAGAGAAAAAATGAATAAAATTGAAGATTTCATGCATAAATTTTCGTTTTATTTTACAGAACCGGGCTCTGTTCAAACGTACAGATATGGCATTTTTATGAGGAAATCAGGGATTCGTTGACTTTACAGTGGTTTGTGCTATACTAGTACAGACAGTCAACAGCTTAGACGCAGAGTCCTTTTCGAGTTACTGTTTCTATACTGTCGGTAACCTTTTCGGCTCCTGGTGTACTGTCTACAGAATTATCCTAAGTATCAAGCATACGGTACATTAGTCCATAGAAATCAAAAAAAGAAATGAGGTTTACGGAATGAATATTTTGGAATGGCTGAAGGTGCTTCTTCTGGGAGTTGTGGAGGGTATTACCGAATGGCTTCCCATCAGCAGCACTGGACATATGATTCTAATTGAAGAGTTGGTACATCTTAATGTAAGTGCAGAATTTATGGAAATGTTCCGGGTGGTAATCCAACTGGGAGCCATCTTGGCTGTGGTAGTGCTCTACTTTGGAAAGCTCTGGCCCTTTACCACGCCCAAAAACGGCTGGATCAAAAAGGAAACCTGGTCCCTCTGGTTCAAGGTCCTGGCTGCGATTCTTCCTGCCGCCATCATTGGAATCCCCTTTGATGACAAGATTGACGCCATGTTTTACAATTACCAGACAGTGGCCATTACGCTGATTCTCTATGGTGTTCTCTTTATTGTGATTGAAAATCGAAATCGGGGCCGAAAGCCCACTGTGCGGAATTTCCGACAGCTCAGCTTCTCTATGGCCTTTTTTATCGGAGCCTTCCAGGTATTGGCCCTGATTCCCGGAACCTCCCGTTCCGGCGCAACCATACTTGGCGCCATGCTTCTTGGCCTTGCCCGTCCGGTGGCTGCGGAATTCAGCTTCTTTCTGGGAATCCCGGTGATGTTCGGGGCAAGCCTGTTAAAGCTGGTGAAATTCGGCTTTGATTTCACAGGGACGGAAATCGGAATTCTGGTGGTCGGCATGGTTACGGCCTTCCTGGTATCTGTTCTCGCCATTCGCTTCCTGATGAGCTATATTCGGAAGAATGACTTCAAAGCCTTTGGATATTACCGGATTATTCTTGGTATTCTGGTTCTTGCCTATTTTCTGCTTCTTGGATAACCCATAGTATTGGAAAAGGACATCAGCATGGATATGGATGCACAACTATCGCTCCTATCCTGCTAATGTCCTCTTTTTTATGCCTCCAAAAGCTTCTCCACACTTGCAAGCTTTATGCACAATACGAACAAATCCGTGGCAACGGCCAGCTCCTCCTTGGTGGGGAAGGATGGTGCAATACGGATATTGCTGTCCTTGGGGTCCTTTCCGTAGGGGTAGGTTGCTCCCGCTCCGGTCATTACCACGCCGGCCTCCTTGCACTTGGCTACAATAGCCTTTGCACAGCCCTCCATGGCGTCAAAGGAGATAAAGTAGCCGCCTCTTGGGCGAATCCAGCTTCCAATCTCAAGACCGCCAAGCTCGCGCTCTAACGTGTCCAGAACTGCCTCAAACTTGGGCCGCATAATGGCCGCATGCTTGCGCATATGCGCATGGATGCCGTCAATATCCTTGAAAAAGCGTACATGGCGGAGCTGATTCACCTTGTCATGGCCAATGGTCTGAATCATAAGCTGCTTCTTAATATCCTTCAGATTATTCGGCGATGTGGCAATGCAGGCCACACCTGAGCCCGGAAAGCTAATCTTGGAGGTGGAGCAGAATTTATAAACAAGGTCCGGATTTCCCGCCTTCTCGCACTCATCCAGGATCTCCAGCAGAAAATCCTGCTGATCGTCGTATAAATGATGGACACAGTAGGCATTATCCCAGAAAATGCGGAAATCCTCTGCCGCAGGCTTTAAATGAGCAAACCGCCGTACCGTCTCGTCCGAATAAGTAATTCCCTGAGGATTGGAATACTTGGGAACACACCAGATTCCCTTGATTGCCGGATCACTGCTCACCAGCTCTTCTACCATATCCATGTCCGGTCCCTCCGGCGTCATGGGAACATTGATCATCTCAATTCCGAAATATTCCGTAATGGAAAAATGGCGGTCATAGCCGGGAACCGGACATAGAAATTTTACCCGATCTAGCTTGCACCAGGGCGTGTGTCCCATAATGCCATGGGTCATAGCACGAGCTACCGTATCATACATAACATTCAGGCTGGAATTGCCGTAAATAATCATTTTATCCGGAGATACCTCGGACATCTGGGCCAAAAGCTCCTTTGCCTCCTTCACGCCATCCAGCACGCCGTAATTCCGGCAGTCCACACCCTCCGAATCCTTCAGATCCGCACTGCTGTTCAGCACGTCCATCATTTCCATAGAAATATCAAGCTGCTCTGCACTGGGCTTTCCTCTGGACATGTCCAGGTGCAGATCCTTTGCCTGCGCTTCCTTGTATTTGCTCTCCAGCTCTGCCTTTAACTGCAAAAGCTCTTCCCTGCTCATTTCCCGGTATGGTTTCATCCTGCTCCTCCTATTCCAGTTCCGTAATACCCTTTTGTCAACGTATTTCCTGTAGCAGATTATCCCTTTTTCACAGATTTGTCAAGCCGTTTTTCCCTGATCACCAAAAACCTTCTCCACAAGCAGCGCATATTCCTGCCATGTGGGCTGGTCCTTCAGGTCCTGTAATGCCTCCGCTATGGACCGGTACATCCAGGCATGCATATTCTTGTCCTTTACATTAAAGCGCTCCCAAACCGCATCCCCGATCACGCACACATCCCGATGAATGGCCCGCAGGTTGGAAAGCTTGTCTGCCAAAGCCAGCATCTTCGCATCCCGGTCTGCCTTTGTTTTTAGAAAGGCTATGGTCTCCTCCTTGCGCACCTTCCAGGTAAGGGCCGCCGGAAAGTTCCTTCGCTTGTCCTCTGTCTCCCCAATCACAAGCTCTGTAATTCTACGCCCAAAGCGCGCCAGAAGATCATCCTCCGTAGCCTCTGTGTCCTCCAAAACATCATGAAGTACCGCTGCCGCAATGACCTCCTCATCGTCCGTCATGGCAGATACGATTGCCGCTGCCTCAATGGGATGGACAATGTAGGGAACATTCGTCCCCTTCCGGGTGGTGCCGGAATGAGCCTTTGTAGCGAAAATAATTGCTGTGTCCAATAGTGTCAATACCTTCTCCATATATTTTTCCTCCAATAGGATAGGAACCTAACAGCCGGCTTATCCGGACCATTAGGAAAAAGCCCCGGCTCTGCTCCCCCATAAGCAGAACCAGGCAGCACATTTTTCTTATGCATATACACGTAAAATCGTGGAAATTTCCATGATCATAGACATCTCCCCAAGCACCAGAATGGCATCCTTAAAATGCCGCTCCAATACCTGCTCGGTTATAACTGCAAGCTCGGCCAGTTCACCGCGCTTGTTCTTCTGAATAACCTGGGCAATGCTCACATTATTATTACCGAACACAGAGGCAATCCCTGCCAGAACACCAGGGCGATCCTCCACCTGCATACGCAAAAAGTAACGATGACTTGTCTCATCTGCGGGCTTCACCAGAAGATTTTTGTAGCAGGTACAGCCGATTTTCCCTGTGCTTCCTGCCTGAATGTTACGGACAATCTCAAAAATATCCCCTGCCACGGCACTGCCTGTAGGGAACCTTCCGGCGCCCCGCCCCAGAAACATGGCATCATCCACAGCGTCCCCGTGAATGAATACTGCATTAAAAGCATCCTGGACAGAGGCCAGAGGATGTTCCTTAGGTATCAGCATAGGGTACACCCCTGCCTCTATGCCGTCCCCGGTATTCTTGGCTACGCCCAAAAGCTTGATAACCATATTCAATTCATCGGCATAAGCAATATCTGCTGCCGTAATCTTTGTAATTCCCTCCGTAAACACATCCCCAAAGGTGACGCGGGAATTAAAAGCGATGGATGCCATAATTGCCACCTTCCGGCCTGCATCATGCCCCTCCACATCTGCTGTGGGATCCGATTCCGCATATCCAAGCTCCGTAGCCAGTGCCAATGCATCGGAAAACTCCATTTTATCTTGAGTCATACGGGTTAAAATGTAATTGGTCGTTCCGTTTACAATCCCCATGACCTCTGTGATATAGTTGGCTGCCAGGCATTGCTTCAAGGGTCGGATAATGGGAATTCCGCCAGCTACCGCAGCCTCAAACATCAAGTCACATCCGTGCTCCTCTGCGGTATCCAAAAGCTCCCGGCCATAATCCGCCAGCAGATCCTTATTGGCTGTCACCACATGCTTTCCACTTTTTAAGGCCTGCAAAAGATAGGTGCGGGCCGGCTCAATCCCGCCCATCAATTCAATGACAATCTCTATGTCCTGATCCTCCAGGATCTCCTCCCAGTCCTCTGTAAACAAAGCGGCATCCATACCGGGCCTCTGTCTTCCCTTATCACGGACCAGAATCCTTGTAATCTCCACATAAGCTCCAAGCTTTTTGGGCATCTCCTCTCTCTGGCGCTTCAGAATCTCATAAACGCCTCCGCCCACTGTGCCTGCTCCCAAAAGCGCAGCCTTTATTACCGGAATCTCTCCCATTTTCTTTCTCCTGTCTGTCTAAGGCTCTCTTCCGCCATTCTCTTTCATCAGTAACAACTTTTTTACCCTCAGAGGGCAAGGGCTCCTGCGGTTCCTTATCCACTGAGGGTAATCCCACCTTATTAGTGTACTATGATTTGACAGACATGTCAAAAAACTTTTACAGATTTTTCAAAAATGCTCCTTTAGCCACCGCATACACTCCCGGTAATCCGGCAATATTCCCTCCACGATCGCATAAAATGCCCTGGAATGGTTCATCTCCCTTCTGTGGGCCAGTTCATGGACCACCACATAGTCCTGGACGCGCTCCGGACAGAGCATAAGCTTCCAGTTGTAGTTCAGATTCCCCTTGGCGCTGCAGCTTCCCCACCGGGTTTTTTGGCTCCGAATGGAAATCCGTCCGTAGGTAACTCCCATCCTCTCGGCATAGTAGGCAGTCTTTTCCCCCAGCACCCGGCGGGCCTGCTCCCGGTAGGCAATCTCCTCCTCCTGGGTGGGAACCGGAAATTCGCTTTGGTGATTCCTCTGCTCCAAAAGCTTCCTTTGAATCCACGGCTCATGCTGCTGCACAAAGGTCTCAATCCGGCCGGCGGGATACCTAAGAGGCGCCCGCACCAATATTCTTCCCTCCCTGGTCACCTGCAAGGCCAGGGTCCGGCGCCTGCTGCGTATTATTTCATAAGAAATCATTTGTCATGCTCCTTCCCATTGATTCCTCCTGTGCTTCATCCCGTTCATGCTGAAACTCTGTCATGCATCCACGAAAACGCAGGGGAAGAAGTCCCTGCTGACATCTGGGATTCCTGCGCTCCTCAATGGCGATGCTTTTACAGAAGCTCTTCCATAGCTCCTGAAATTCCGCCTCCTGTTGGGAGCGGTGATCCAGATATTCCAGGTTCAGCTCCCCGGCATCCACCAGAGCCCACAGGGAGCCCTTTGGATGGACTGCCATCACACCGCGCCGCTTATCATGAATCACCCAATTCTCCTGCTGAAAACGATCTGCAAAATGAGGAGCCAAGAGGGGCAAAACCGCATAAGCCGGCTCAATAACACTGTAAAGCACGCCGTTCTCCAGCTCTTCAAAGCGCACAAAGCCCATATAGCGGTGAGCCTCATGCCACGCCTTGATCCGAAGCCTCATAACCAGAGAAACATCCGGATTCTGGAGACAATTCACCACCTGATGTCCGTTCTTCATATGAAGCCCCAGGACAACCATCCTATAGATAGCATCCGCCCTGCCGCTGTCCGTGCAGGCCGCCGCATAGCAGACCGCCTCAAAGGCTTCCTCTCCCAATCTCTGCCGGATAGTACGCAGTACCTTCTCCGCCTTAACCCCGTCCGTCTCCACCTGACGGTACTCACAGAACAGTTCCAGGGTGTCCTGTGCATCTGTTTTCAGTTTTACCTGATTGTGCCCGAGGCGGCTGTCCCAGGCATCATAAATCCCGGTCAGAATTCCATCCAGGCTGTCCTCACACCAAAATATAGTCATAGATTTTATTCCCTTCCCCAGCATCCTCACGCCCCAGGGGGCAGAGAAAAATTCTGATCGTCAAAGAGGGATAGCTGACGATACGTAACCTGCTCCCCCACCCCAAAGGGCAGCCGCTCCTTCACATTCAGAAGATTCCGTGTAATATAGTCCTCCTCAATCCGAATGGGATACATGGTCCGTCCCCGGCAGGTAATAAAGTAGAGAGCACGCTTCAGCACCACGCCCATTCTTTTTAAATCCGGGAAATCCAGGCTCCCCAGCCTCCTGGCTTTGACAATCCGCTGGGCGGAGCGCACCCCGATTCCCGGAACCCGCAGCAGTGTCATATAGTCCGCCCGGTTAATCTCCACGGGAAACTGCTCCAAATGGCGCAGCGCCCAATCGCACTTGGGGTCCAGAAGCACATTAAAATTGGGCTTGTCCTCGGAAAGCAGCTCCGAGGCCCGAAAGCCATAATAACGCAGAAGCCAGTCTGCCTGATACAGACGGTGTTCCCGCAAAAGAGGCGGACCGCCGGGAAGAGCCGGAAGCAGGCTATCCTCATTGACACGCACAAAGGCGGAATAGAATACCCTCTTCAGCGCAAACTTCTGGTAAAGGGATTCTGCTACAGATACAATCTGATAATCATTCTCCGGCGTCGCCCCGATAATCATCTGGGTGGACTGTCCGGCCGGCACAAACCGGGGCGCACTGCGGTAAAGGGCCAGCTCGTTTCGATTCTCCTCCATGCGGTTCTGAACCTGACGCATGGGAGTAAGAATCCGTGTCCGTGTTTTATTAGGGGCAAGCCTTTTTAGCCCCTCTGCCGTAGGGAGCTCCAGATTCACGCTCATCCGGTCCGCCAGATAACCGGTCTGCTCAATCAGCCTGGGATCGGCTCCCGGAATAGCTTTCACATGGATATAACCCCCAAAGCCGTACTCATGCCGCAGCTTATAGAGGGTCTGATAGAGCAGCTCCATGGTATAGCTGGGACTTTTCAGGATTCC
Organism: bacterium 1XD21-13; assembly: GCA_009917555.1. Classification (GTDB taxonomy): domain Bacteria; phylum Bacillota; class Clostridia; order Lachnospirales; family Lachnospiraceae; genus Laedolimicola. The sequence goes on from QZDX01000017.1 coordinate 72,225, forward strand.
GGAGCTCAAAAACAAGCCCTCAATGTAATTTCGCCTGTAAAATCCCATAGTCAGATCGCAAACCTCCTGAGGCGTAAATGCTGCCCTGGGTACATCATTGGAGGATCGGTTGAGACAGTATCGGCAGTTGTAGATGCATTCATTGGTAAAGAGAATCTTCAACAGGGAAATACAGCGCCCGTCTGCGGAAAAGCTGTGGCAGATCCCCGCATTTACACAATTTCCCACGCCCTTTCCTGTGTTTGACCGCTCCGTACCGCTGGAGGTACAGGCCACATCATACTTGGCAGCATCTGACAGGATATTCAGTTTTTCCATCAGGGTCATACTTTCTGGTACTCGGACCTTCATTTCTCTTCCTCTTCCTTTTAAACAAACATTTGTTCCCGAACGTTTGTTTTATTCTACCACAGGAGAGGGAAAGTTACAAGTACTAAAATAATGAAATCATAACAAAAGCAGCCACCCTATACCATATTTTTCAGCCGGGCCGCTATGCCGTCAATGGCCACCTTAAGATACTCAAACACCTCCCCGGAATTTTCACAATATAATTGCACGAAGCTTTTCCAGACGTCCCCCAACTGATTTTTGATCTCCGAAAGCTCCATTTCTGCCAAATAATGCCGTAAAAGCAGGGCATCCTCCTGGGAAAGCCTTTCTTGTTCTAAAGGCTTTTGAAGCAGAAGAGCTCCTGCCATGGAGGACAGCAAGGTTTCACAGAGATTGTCCACCATTTCCACCCCTTCCCCATAGCGAGAACGCAGCACCCGGTTGACAAAGTCCTCCGGAAATGCCTTTAAGAAATGCTGTTCCAGGTCAATGCACACCAGAAACTCATAGATCCGGTCAATCCCCGTATACCCGGACAAATCCTTTAAAACAGGATAATCCAGCGTTAAAATGGTATCCTGAGGATTGAATTCCACATCATAGCGCCGGAAAAATTCAGGCATGCCCTTAAGAATCGTCTCGGACAGGTACGGATTTCCATAGGAAGAAAATTCCGGCAAAAGCTCGTGATACAACTTCAGGGCTTTCTTTACCTTTTTCTCTACGGCTCCCTTTCCTGCCTCATAGATCTGTCTGGCTGATGTTCCCTGGATATCCGCAACCGCCCAGGGCGTCTCAAGCTCCGTCTCCCGGATGCAGTACAACACCGCCTCCATCAGCTGCTCCGCCTTTTCATAGGAAACGGATGTGCTGTCCATCCCGGTGTATCGTTCCACTAATCTTCCCACAATGGGAAGCAGCTCCTCCATTTCAAAATGCATCCTAATCCCCCTTTGATTTTAAGTACCATCCTTTAAAATAAGTCAGCCAATGCCTCCAGATACAATTCCCGATCCCACCGCTTCACTTCATCAAACTTCGCATACTCCCCATATCCCTCCGAAGCCTGATATCCCCGATACCCCGCCCGGATGGCTTCTGCAAAAATGCGTAGACAGGTCCCCTCCAGATATCCCAGGTCTCCAAAGCACACCTCCTCAAACTGCTCCCTCATAAAATGCAGCAGCTCTTCATCGGTAATCTCATCATGCATTTCATTTTTATAGAGATAAAAAATCTCCTGAAGCCGAATCAGCGTGTCCACATAGTTATTCTGATCCACAAAATCAGAATCGCAGAACTGCTCAATGAGCCTTGGCAGAATCCCGGAGCCGAACTCCACACGCCGCTCCTCCTTCAATACCTGGGATCGCTCCTCCACCAGCAGCCTTGCATCCTGCTCCGTCAGCACAAGCCCGTACCGGGCAGTCATCTGGTTGGTTTCCAGCACCTTTGCCAGTTGATTTTTTTGCTGTAATAAAACCATCCAATCCTTTTCCAATAAATCGCCTCCCCCTTACATTCTATAAAATAACAACCGTCTTCAAAAATAATGTCAGCTCTAACCGTTCTCCAAACTACTACGAAAAATGATTATAGCACCGCCCATATTTCCTTACCAGTCTTGAATTTTTCCAATTTTTGTAGTATAATAGATACATAGAAAAAGGGAACAGACCTACGCATCTGTTCCCTTTTTCTATGTAATCTATCTCATTTGCATCTAACCATTATGCACCTGTACAGGCGCGAACCGATGGGCTCTGTGAGCGGAATTTCTCACTCCTCTATCACATCATCTGCACCCACCGGAAGAATAGCCGCCAAAATCATTCCCACCACAGCCGCCAAAGCTAGGCCGGAGATGGTCACTGTCCCCGTTACTGGAATGCTGTCACAGCCGATTCCCAGCACAAAGATCAGTGCCGCAATCATCAGATTCCGGCTGTTGCCGAAATTCAGACGGGAATTAATCAGAATCCGCACACCCACAGAAGAAATCATTCCGTAAAGCACAATACTGATCCCCCCTGTCACAGGCCCCGGAATACTGGTGATAATTCCGCCAATCTTGCCAAACAACCCCAACACAATGGCAAATACTGCCGCAATCCGAATCACGGCAGGGTCGTAATTCTTTGTCACAGCCAGCACTCCTGTATTTTCCCCATAAGTCGTATTTGCCGGTCCTCCCAGAAGACCTGCCACAGCCGTTGCAATTCCATCACCCAGGATCGTCCGGTGGATACCGGGATCAATCATAAAGTTCTTTCCCACCACCGCACTATTTGTTGTAATATCCCCCACATGCTCAATCAATGTCACCAGAGCAATGGGCGCAATGGCCAAAATCGCATCTGCCTTAAAGGTAGGCAGGCACAGCACCTGAGCCATAATGCTCTGATCCAGGAAAGAAAGGGCGTGAGCCTCCCTCATAGGCGTCATATCAATAAAGCCCATGGGTATGCACACCAGGTATCCCACAATAATTGCAAAGAGAATAGGCATGAGATTATAAATCCCCTTTGCAAATACGGAGATACAGATGACCGTAGCCAGAACCGCCAGGGTTACCAGAACCGCCTTGATGCTAAACTCCCCATTCCAGTAAAATGCAGAGCTGATAGCCGAACCGGAAAGCCTCAGGCCAATCACAATAATAATGGGGCCCGTCACAATGGGCGGAAGCAGCTTATTCACCTTCTCATACCCCACCAGCTTAATCAGCGCCGCAAACACCGCATACACCAGGCCGGCAACAATCAAGGCGCCCTTCACCGACGCCAGTTTTTCCAGATAATCTCCGTCACCCATGCGGGAATCACCCAAAATGGCACAGATTCCTCCGATAAAGGCAAAACTGGAGCCTAAAAAAACAGGTACTTTTCTCTTTGTAATCCAATGGAATAAAAGAGTTCCAAGCCCTGCACAAAAAAGTGTGATCGAAGTATTCAGCCCTGTCAATGCCGGTACAAGCACTGTCGCCCCAAACATCGCCAGAACATGCTGAATTCCAAGTATCAGTTTTTGACCATTGGTTTTTTCCATATAACACGTTCCCCCTTGTAAAATCTCTGAAATAAATATTGCCGTTTTTCCTTCTCAACTATACAACAGTTCCAAGGGTTTGGCAATGAAAAATCGCAGGTCCCTTCCAATTTTTTCTTTTAAAAATCTTTTTTTGTAAAATATTACACAAAAATCCTTCGTGCTCATTGCTTTGACAATTTAGATAGTAAAAATCCGCGGCTGTCCCTCACCATATAAAAAGGGGTGTCTTATTTCCCGACACCCCCAACGTTTATGATTCATATTGTAAGTTATGATACACTTAAATGAAAGATTTACGCCCCAAGCTGCAACACACTCTCATTACTCAAACTCCACTTCCAAATACGGATTCTTCACCGTATAGAATTCTCCCCTGTCCGAAGCCTCCGCCAGTGTGGGATCTACCGGCATCTTGCCCAGGACCTTGAGACCCAGCTTTGCCGCCTCCTCGTCAATATGGCTTTTACCGAACAGTTGGATCTCCTTGCCGCAGTCCGGACATTTAAAATAGGAATAATTTTCAATAATTCCCTTTACCGGAATGTTCATCTGCTCTGCCATACCCAATGCCTTCTTTACAATGAGCTGCACCAGATCCTGGGGTGAGGTCACCATAACGATCTCATCTACCGGAAGGGACTGGAATACCGTCAGAGGCACATCACCGGTTCCCGGAGGCATATCCACCAGAAGATAATCCAGATCCCCCCAGATTACATCTGTCCAGAACTGCTTTACCACATTGGCGATAATGGGCCCGCGCCAGATCACCGGAGCCGCCTCATCCGGAAGCAGCAGATTGATGGACATGAGGGCAATTCCATTTTCCGTGTAGCAGGGCGTGATCGCCCCGTCATCCGTCGCTTCCGCCGGACCGTGAACGCCGTACATCTTAGGGATCGACGGCCCTGTAATATCAGCGTCCAGGATTCCCACCTTATAGCCCTTTTGGGCAAGCTGATTGGCCAGGGAAGCCGTCACCATGGACTTTCCCACGCCGCCCTTGCCGCTGACCACGCCGATAACCCGGCGGATACAGCTATACGCATTGGCATCCACCTGAAAGCTGGTGGGCTGCTGCCTGCTGGGGCAGCCCTCGCAGCTTGACTTGTCACAGCTGCTGTTGTTACATTCTCTCTCTGACATTTTGTATTCCTCCTAATTTTAAGTTCCGCAATACCCTTTCCAGCACCACTTATCTAGAACAATTTATGGCCACAAAACATGTGTCCATAAATTGTTCTGGCACTGTCAGGGTATTGCTGTTTAAAGTCGCTGCGCGACAGCACTAAAGGGTAAAGTCTCGACTTTACCGTTCTGCTGTTTTAATTTTCTATCTCCCGCGTTATATTCCGAAGCCACAGCTTCTTCCGATACCGCCAGGTTGTGATGGGCACCTTCACTATCTCATCCGACAGCAGCACCACAAACACTGCCTTGACCCCCCAGTGGAGCCAGAAGGCGGTCACGGCGCCCAGGAAAATAGAGAAGCACCACATACCAATCACATCCACAAAGAATCCGATCCGCGTATCCCCTCCGGCCCGGAACACACCCACCACCAGGGTGGTATTGTAGGACTGGAAAATGGCATAGTAGCAGACCACAAAAAGCATAAAATTCAAATAATCCTTGGCCTGGTCGGAAATGGTCATACTGCCCGCAATAAAGCCCCGGCACAAAAACAGCCCCGTAGCCGCCACCAACGTAATCCCCACACTGAGCCACACTAACTTCTTTGCATAGATTTCCGCAAGCCGGAGCTTCTGCTCCCCGATGACCTTGCCAATCATAACAGAGGTGGCTGCTGACAGACCGAAGCCAATCACCATAATCAACTGCCGTGACACCTGGGCCACGGAATTTGCCGCCACCGCCGCACTCCCCAGATGGCCGATAATGGCCGCATTGGCAGACATGCCAAGGCCCCACATGAGCTCATTGGCAACAACCGGAGAGGAAAATACCAGAAAATCCTTGAGGAGCACCCGGTCAAACCGTACAAAATCCCTCAGATGAAGCGAAATGGGATTCCCCTTCCAGTTTATGTACAGCACAACAATCACAAGCTCCACAATCCGGGCAAACAGGGTGGCATAGGCCGCGCCTTGAACTCCCATAGCGGGCACACCGAACATGCCAAAAATCAAAATAGCATTTCCGATAATATTGATAATCAGAGATGCAAAATACGTCCAGGTGGCCACCACCACCCGCTCCACACTGCGCATCAGATTCAGATAAATCATAGTAAATGCCACCGGAAGGTAAGACCAGGACACAATCCGAAGATAGGAAGCTCCCTCCCGGATCACCGGCTCCTCCGAAGAAAAGGCATACATCAATTGGCGGGGAAATATCTGAGCCGCCGCCAGAAACACAATGCCGATTCCCAAAGAAATGCACATGGAAATTCCAAACACCTTCTCAATGGTGCGCACATCCTGCTTTCCCCAATACTGGGCAGTCAAAACCGAGGCTCCCGATGTGAGCCCGAAAAAAATCAGATTCATAATAAACTGAACCTGACCAGCCAGGGACGCACCGGAAAGGGCGGTCTCCCCCACCTTTCCAAGCATCACCACATCTGCGGTGGTCACACCTACATTGATCAGATTCTGCAATGCCATAGGGATCACAAGGGCAACGGCCATCCGGTAAAAGGCTCTGTTTTCCTCTGCTGTTAATCTATTATGTTCGTTCATAGTCTTTTTATTCCAGTCTCATTCCAGTCCCGTAATATCCCTTCCAGTACACCGGTATGAAGTCAATTCCCAGCCGCAAAAACATGCGTCTGTAAATTGATTTATGCACTGTAAAGGATATTACTGTTTCCCAATATTAAAACTTCTTCCTCCACACCTGCGGCGCAAATAGCATCAGCATGGGCAGAATCTCCAAACGGCCCACCAGCATATCCATGCTTAAAATCAGCTTGGAAAAATAGGAAAAATGAGAAAAGTTCTCAACAGGCCCTACCCTGGAAAGCCCCGGCCCCACGTTATTGAGAGTGGTCATCACCGCCGTAAAATTCGTTGTAAAATCCTGATTATCCACAGCCACTAAAAGCACAGATCCCGCCAAAATCACCAAGTAACAGATGAGATACACATAAACCCCGTGAATGCTCTCCCCCGGCACCCGTTTTCCATCCATTTTTACCACATTCACGGACTTGGGATGGAGAATCTGCCGGATCTCTTTACCGATGGTTTTTGCCAGAATCAGGATTCGGGACACCTTCATACCGCCTCCCGTAGACCCGGCGCAGGCGCCAATGATCATCAGCAGCAGAATCACCGTCTTGGAAAATTCCGGCCACAAATCAAAGTTTGCCGTCACAAAGCCGGTGGTGGTAATCACCGAAGCAACCTGAAAGGCCGCATAGCGAAGCGCCCGAAGAGGCGTCTCATACAAATGCAGAATGTTAATGGTAATCAGCGTAACAGCTCCCACCACCACGCCTAAGTAGGCCCGAAGCTCCTCGCTTTTGAACACAGCCCGGACATTTTTCAAAAGAAGCAGATAATACAGGTTAAAATTCACGCCGAACAGCAGCATAAATACCGTAATCACCCCGTCAATGTAAGCGCTGTCAAAGGCCGCTATACTGGCATTCATGCTGGAAAAACCGCCGGTGCCCGCCGTACTGAACGTGTGAATCACCGCATTGTACAGATTCATGCCCCCCGCCAGCAGAAGAATCACCTCCACACAGGAGAGGAAAATATACATGCCGTAGAGAATCTTAGCCGTTCCCCGGCTCTTTGGCACCAGCTTATCACAGGTGGGACCCGGCATCTCCGCACGCATCAAAAACATAGCCCCCTTATTTCCCAGGGGGATCACAGCCATCACAAAGACCAGCACGCCCATGCCGCCGATCCAGTGGGTCAGGCACCGCCAGAAGTTAATCCCCTTGGGCAGGGCCTCGATATCCTGCAAAATAGTAGATCCCGTAGTGGTAAATCCTGAAACCGTCTCAAAAAAGGCATCCACAAAATGAGGAATGGAGCCGGACAGCACAAAGGGCAGGGCGCCAAAGGCTGACCAGAGAATCCAGGCCAGGGCCACGATCACAAAGCCCTCCTTTGCGTAAAATACCATATTTTTCGGCCTCTTTCCCAGCAAAAGGGAGAGGGCCATCAAGAGGGCTGCCGTCAGCACAAAGGTCAGTCCGCTGTGCTCCTGGTAAATCAGGGACACAAAGGCGGGAATCAAAAGCACAAGCCCCTCAATCCGCAGCATTCTTCCCAAAATAAATCGAATCATACTGTAATTCATCGCTTCAGAATCTCCTCCAGATCCTCCAGGCCCTGGCTCATGGTTACTACAACCACACTGTCACCCACCTCCAGGGTATCATTTCCACCCGGAATAATAATCTGCCGCTTCCGTACAATACAGGCCACCAGATGATTTTCTCTTAAGGTCAGATCCTTCAGGGGGATGCCTGTGTACTTGGCCGCCTCCCGGATCTGGAATTCCAGAGCCTCCACCCTGCCGTTGATGAGCTGATACACCGTCTCAATATTGGCGCTGCCCATGGAATTTTTCATAGCCCGCACATAGCTCATAATCAGATTGGCGGTGACATTTTTGGCAGAAACCACGCTCTCCATGCCCAGCTCATCCACCATATGCTGCAGGGCCTCATCATTGACCTTGGTGATGATCTTGGAGACCTTTTTGGTCTTAGCGTACATGGACATAATGATATTTTCCTCGTCCATGCCTGTAAGGGCTACAAAGCCGTCTGCGCTTCCGATGCCCTCCTCCTCTAAAAGCTCGTGATCCGTAGCATTGCCGCAGATAATGGTGGCTTTTGGAAGAAGCTCACAGAGCTGTCCGCAGCGCTCCGCATCCCGCTCAATGATTTTTACGTTCATTCCCAGAGACAAAAGCTTTAAAGACAGGTAATAGGCAGTCTTTCCCCCGCCGCAGATCATAACATTTTTCAGGCGCCCCCGCAGAGCTCCCACGAATTTGAAAAACCGTTCCAGCTCCTTATGGGAGGCGGCAATGTTGATCTTGTCGCCCTGCTTCGGCACAAAGCTTCCGTCAGGAATGAAGACCTCGCTTCCTCTCTGAACCGCACAGACCAGCATCTTAATCTGGTATTTCTCATAAAATTGCCGAAAGGACAGCCCCGCCATGGGATTGTTCTCGTTGATGGATGCCTCCACAAGCTCCACACGGCCCTTGGCAAAGGTCTCCACCTTGGCCGCCGACGGGAAGATAAGCACCCTGGAAATCTCCCCTGCCAGTACAAGCTCCGGATTGACGGCCATACTAAGCTTTAAGTCATCCTTGAATAAATGAATCTGCTGATAATACACGGGATTACGCACACGGGCAATGGTCTGCTTTGCCCCCAGACGCTTGGCCAAAAGACAGCAGAGCATGTTCAGCTCGTCCGTAGAGGCACAGGCAATCACCAGATCCGCTCCCTGTACATCCGCCTCCATCTGAACCTCCGCACTGGCTCCGTCTCCTACCACGCAGGATACCTCCAGTTCATTGATGGAATCCTTTAAACGGCCCTCCCGCACGTCAATGAGAGTTACATCGTAGCGCTCGGCCGTAAGCTGTGTGGCTAATTTATGCCCCACCTTTCCGTCTCCAATTATTACGATATTCATTGGTAGTCTCCATTTCAAGTCACGCAAGTCTCAGCCCATACACCCTCATCTAAAAGAATTTCCATCCACAAATGCATGCATCTGTAAATTCTTCTGTGCATGGGCTGAGTGTTGCTGTTTTTATATATTGCTGTTTTTAACGAAACCGATCTGTCTCAAAATGCTCCATGGTTTTCAGGCAGTTCAATATCTGCCGGTATTTATCCTGGGTGCTGCCGGCCGCAAGACCGATATCCAGGGAGGCGGCAATGCTCTCAAAGAGGTTGTCATCCTCATAGCCGGCCCAGGACTGAAAGAGCTCCAGCTTATCCCGGTAGGTCTCCGTATCCAGAAAACGCACCAGCATGGGATTCACCTCTGTGGGCTCCTCCACCTCCTCAAAGCGGTACTTCTGCGTCACCTCCGGATACTTTTCGTGATCCACCTCGCTTACAAACATCTCATAGGGCCGGACCCAGGTCTTCTCCTCCCTGTACTGGTCCTGGTACACCACCATCTGCTCCCCCGTCTCCGAGTGGGTAGCAACGGCCATCACCTGGTACAGTCCCTCCTTAAAATGCCGGTAATAGGCACCAATCTTAACCTCTCTCACAAAATTCCCTCTTTCTCTATGTTCGTCTGCTTCGCTTTCGTTTTTTCCTGCTTTATTTGATAACTGCTAGTGTAGCACATTTATATAAAAAAGGAAACCCCTAAACCAATGGCTGTTGAAGCTGCAGATAGCTTGATTCAATCTTTCTGCAGCCTCAACAGCCCTTATTTCTTCTTCATCACAGCTCTTTTTAAGCAGCCTCAAAGCTTCTTTGCCAGCTTTTTCTTCTCCAGCCGCCCATACATCCACTCCCGCAAAAGGGTATAGAGCACCGACACCATGGGAATAAAAATCAACATTCCCACAATCCCCATCAGATTGCCGCCCACAGTCACGGCCACCAGCACCCAGATGGCCGGCAGACCCACGGAATTTCCCACCACTCGGGGATAAATGAGGTTGCCCTCAATCTGCTGAAGCACCTGAAACAGCACAATAAAGCCCAGTGCCTGGGCAGGACTTACCATCAGGATCAAAAAGGCTCCCACCACACAGCCGATAAATGCCCCAAAAATGGGAATCAATGCCGTAAACGCCACCAGAACGCCCACCAGCAGGGCGTAGGGGAAGCGCAGAAGACTCATAGCCACAAAGAACATAGCCCCCAGGATCACCGCCTCCATGCACTGGCCGGTAATAAAGCTGGAAAAGGTCCGGTGGCTTAAGGAGCACACATGAAGAATGTAATCCACCTGCTTCTTGGGAAATACCGCCCGCAAAAGCTTTCTGGACTGCTCCCCAAGCTTCTCCTTTTGAAGCAGCACATAGCAGGCAAATACAAAGCCGATAAAGAAATTCGTCACGGCGCTGATAATGGTCCTGGCCACCGTCATGGTTGAGGACAGGACACTGCCTGCACCGCTGCGGAAGAAGTTCCAGGCTGTCTCCATAATCTTCTCCCAGTTCATTTCCAGACTGTCAATCCAGGCTACAATCTGCTCATTGTAGCTGAAAATATCCTCCAGCCATTCCTGGGCCTTAGGAAGAAATGCCTCCACGGTAGCGCCTAGGCTCACCACGGTGGCGCCAAGCTCCGGAACCACCACGAAAATCACCAGTGAAATCACACCCAGCACCAGAACTATCGCAAGGACCAGGCTCAAGGGGCGGGCCAGCTTCCTGCCAAGCTTGCTCTTTGCCGTTTTCTTTTGGGGAAACAGCCAGCCCTCCAAAGCCGTCATGGGCACATTCAGAATAAAGGCAATGGCTCCCCCAAGCACAAAAGGAAAGCCAATTCCCCATAGAAATCCCAGGGCTCCGAAAACGGCATCCAGCCTCTGGACCCCCACCAGCAGTAATATGGTAAATGCAATCAGAAGCATCAGCTTCTTCATGGTCTCCCGATTCAGATTCATGTATTCTCTCCTTTTTTCTGTTCCTGTCTTTTCCAAGGGAAAGCCTTTATAAAGGAGCATAAGCCCGCAGGCCATTTCTGTCAAGCGCCTGAATATATTTCATATATTTTTAAGAAAAAAGGCAGCTTAATGGCATTGGCTCATAAACCACACACACCATTGCTGTCTGCTAAACAATATATCATGGTTATGTATAAAACAATACCTTATTCTTACTCATCACAGCGGCGTACTATTCGTCTAAGGGCAGAACCGAATACTCATTTTTAACGGTAGAAAGCACATACAGGGTTTTAAGCCCACAGACACCCGGCATTTTTTGAATGTCCCTGTGGATCAGCTCCAGGTCTGCAGTGGAGCCTGTTACAATCTTAAGCAGATAGTCCATGTCTCCCGCAATGGCATGGCACTCACAGATGCCCTCGTAGACCAGAACCTCCCTTGCAAATGCTTCATGATATTTGGAGTGTGACAAACGCAGGGTCACAAAGACCGTCAGGGTATTCCCAAGCTGTTTCTCGTCCAGAATCACCGTGTATTTCTGTATCAGCCCCGTTCTCTCAAGCTTCCGTATCCGTTCAATCACCGCCGATACGGACAGATGAATGGTCCCACTAATCCTGGAAGCCGTCTGACGGGAATTCTCTTTCAAGCATTTCAGTATCTTTCTGTCCACACGATCCATAAGCTTCTCCTAACAAGCCTTGCCTCAAGGAATTGCTGCTTATCTTCCTCTATTCTGTCCCAATCAGCACCCTTTTCCCGCAACACGCAAAGCCAAGCTTTCGAATCCTCTCTCTTGCAATCCCCTTTTCCATAAACAATGCCTCATAATTCTGCTCCTCAATCTGCTTCAAGGCTGTCTGCACCGTGTCGGAAAGCTCACGCTCCTCATCCTCATCCTGAACCTTGAATTCCAGAATCATAGCGTCATCCTGAGCATTTTTCGGCTCCAGCATCACATCATACCTGCCAAAGCCGCTCTCCCGGTTGGAGGTCAGCACATAACGGCCGGAAAGCTCCACCATCAGCCCCAGCACAAAGCCGTGGTAAAACCGCTCCGGCTCTGCCCCAGAGGGGCGCTTTCCCGTGTCAAAATAGCTAAAGGTTGTGAGTGCCACCCGGTTCATATAAGCGTTCATGGCTTTCAAATCATTTTTCAGCAAAGCTTTTATAAATTCATTGTAGCTGCCGTCGGAATCGGAAAACCACCCACGGATCATATTGGCAAACATGATCCCCACTTCCTTATTGGTCAGCACCAGGCTGTAGTTCCAAGTTCCGCTCTCCTCTGTAAAGTCAACCCCGAGGGTTTTCAGATAGCCGCTGGCAAGAAGCAGGCTCCAGATGGAATTCCTCTTACTGCTCAGCTCCCCGTACACAATCTGCTCGTCAATCTCTACCTGGAGTGTCCCGCCCTTTAGCAGATTCTCAAATTCCTGCTTGATCTCCCTGCTTCCCTCACGGATGAGCTTTCCTACTAAGCTGTTGGAACTGGAGTTGGCCCAGTATACGCCCAGCTTTTTCTTATCCAGATAATTTAAAATTGACCAGGGATTGTAAATGTCAGTACGGCTTCCAAAGATAAATCCGTCATACCATCGTTTTACCTCCTGCTTGCGTTCCGGCATCTCAAATTCCTCCAATGCCGCAAAAACCTCTTCCTCTGTAAACCCAAAGCTGTCAGCATATTTATCAGAAGTGGTTGTTACTATCTGCAGGTTATTCAGATCAGAAAAGATCGACTCCCTGCTCACCCTGGTAATTCCTGTCATAACAGCACGTTCCAGATATGGATTCGTCTTAAAGCTCGCATTAAAAAGGCTTCTGGTAAATGCCGTCAGCTCCTCCCAGAATCCGTCCACATACGCCTCCTGCATGGGAGTGTCATATTCATCCAATAAAATGATCACCCTCTGCCCATAGTAACGAGACAGAAAATCTGACATTTTATGGACAGCCCAGGTAGCTGTCACCTCCTCCATACGACAATTCACACTGCGAAAATAGGCTTTTTCCTCCTCTGTGAGCAGATCGCTTTCCAGGAGAAAGGCATTCTGATTATACAGATCCGTCAGAATCTGATAGATTCTCTGAATGGCAGCCCTGTATCCCTTTTCTTTCACGCTGGCAAAAGACAGGCTGATAACCGGATAAGTCCCCTGGAGCCTTTTAAACTTTTCATCCTCCCAAATGGAAAGCCCCTCGAACAGCTCGCCTCTCCTTGCATACTTTATGGAAAAAAACTGCTCTGTCATGCTCATGGCAAGGGTTTTCCCAAATCTTCTTGGCCGTGTAATCAGGGTTACACTGTCCCCGCTCTCCCACCATTCCCGGATAAATGATGTTTTATCTATATAAAAGTACCCCTCTCTTCGGATCGTCTCATAATTTTGACATCCAATGCTTATGGTTCTAGCCACAGTCCCGCCACCTCTTTTCTTTCTGGTTTCTACTGGCTACTTTCAGTATAACGAATCTTTCCGGCTTTTACAATTATAACTTACCACCAGAGACAGCAAAAAATCCTCCGGCTCCTGAATTTTGTTTTTTACAGGAACCGAAAGATTTCTTGTTATATTTCCATAGGAATGATTGGAAAAATCGTTTCTTCTTTACCGCCGTTTATCCAATGTACCCCGAAAACAGAAAAACAAACGCCAGGGAACAAGCTGCCACGCACGCCCAGGTAATGCCGCCTAAGGCGATGGGCTTGACGCCCTTGGAAAATACGTCCTTGAACTTGATCTTAAAGCCCACGCCGGCCAGAGCCGAGGCAAACAGGAACTTCGCAAGCTTTCCTAAAAGCTTTGTTGCGGACATGCCGATTCCCGGCACATCAAAGTTGAATACGCCGAAGGTATTCAGTCCCGCCATAACCACAAACCAGAGGATGAACATGGGGAAGGTTTTCTTCACAACGTTGAACAGAGAATCGTTCTGTCCGCCCTCGCCGTTCTTCTTGGCGTCCTTTGCCATAATCACCGTCCATACCAGAGCCACGAAAATCAGCATGGTAGTCCGCACAAGCTTCACATTCAGGGCGCCGCTCCAATCTCCCAGGCCGTTCATGGCCACATAGGTCGCCTGTGCTCCGGCCACGGATGAGGTGTCATTGATGGCAGTTCCCGCCAGAAACGCAAACTGATTGTCCGTCAATCCCAGGGCGCCGCTCAGATAGGGATAGGTAAAGGCCGCCAGGGTATCGAACAGGAAAATTGCTGCCATGGCAAATGCAATCTCCTCCTCCAGGGCCTTGATGATCCGTGACAGGGTGGCAATGGCCGTTCCCCCGCAGATACAGGTTCCGCCGCCTACCAGAACAGAGGTATTCCTGCTCACGCCGATTTTCTTTCCCACCAGCAGGGCAATGGTAAAGGAAAGGCAGATGTTGAACAGAATCAGCGGCAATGCCTTGACACCGGTTCCCAGAATATCCGCAAAGCTTAAGGTCGCGCCGGTCAGAATAATTCCCCAGTTCAGAAACTTCTTGCTTGCAAATGTGGTTCCGGCCTTAAAATCTTTATTGAGGCTTGGAAGCAGGTTGCAGGCAATCATAGATACCAAAAGCGCTACCATTGGACCGCCCATAACCGTACGGTCAAACAGGGCGGACTGCCAGTCCGTTGAAAGAGTGGCCAGCCATCCGATGATAAGACAAAGGATGATGGCGCCTGTTTTTTTCGTATTCATATTTTTTAACTCCCCTCAGATTTCTTTTGTGTCAAATCACCGCAGCCGTTCGGGCGGGAGCGGAAAAACCGGTCCCGCCCGGGCTGTTGCAAATCTCTGTTCCGGACGCTTAGCAGGTAGCTCCGCCTGTCAGATGCAGCTTCGCATCCAGGATCTCCTGCTTTCTTGCCAGAATGTCGTCGGAGAGAAGCTGCTTCTCCACATTCTCAAAGCCAATACGCTCGATGGTCCTTGCAAAACGCTCGCCGGTCTGTCCCTGCTCGCGGAACAAAAGGATTGCCTTCTCAATTACGGAAAGAGCCTCCTCCTTATCGGTAAATACTTTGGAAAGAGCCTGGCCCTGGGCCACCTTCTTGCCCCAACGTCCGCCGATGTAGATCTTGTAGCCGTAGGTTCCGTCCTCGATGCAGTCGAAAGGACAGGTTCCCACGCAGCGTCCGCAGTTGTTGCAGATATCCTTGTCAATCTCCATCACGCCGTCCACCATTTTAGCAGCGTTTACGGGACATGCCTTCTCAACCGCGCACTTCTTGCAGCCGTTGCAGTCGTCCTCGTCATAGTTCGGAATCCGCTGTCCGATAATTCCAAGGTCATTCAGATCCGGCTTTACGCAGTTGTTGGGACATCCGCCTACGGCAATTTTAAACTTGTGGGGAAGCAGTACCTGACGGTAGCCCTCGTAGAATCTGTGATGAATCTCCTCGGAAAGCTCGAAGGAGTCCAATAGGCCATACTGGCAGGTAGTTCCCTTACATGCCACCACCGGACGCACCTTGGAGCCGGTTCCGCCTGTTACCAGGCCGGCCTTTGCGATGTACGCGCAGAAATCGTCAATCTTGTCGTAAGGAATGCCCTGTACCTCGATGGTCAGACGCGTGGTAAAGGTTACGATTCCGTTACCGAATTTCTCGGCAGCCTCGCCGATGACCTTTTGCTGCTCTGCGGTGATCTTTCCATTGATGGTGATAATACGTCCGGAAAAATTGTCCGTTCCCTTGTTGCTTAAAAATCCTCTTGCTTTTACCTTCTTCTCGTCCTCTGGGCTGATGGTTAATGTTGCCATAATATGTATCCTCCTATTCATAGTCCCGTAAGATTCCTCCCAGTACACCTTTATGTAATCAATTTGTGCACTGTGAAGAATCTTACTGTTTTTAGTTCCGTAATATTTTTAATCCTCTTCCTCCACCGTATTAAAGGTCGTACCGCCCTCCAATACTCTTGTGTTTGTGTACCCGTAATATTTCAGGCGGTTCTGCACCATGTAGGCACGTTTTCCCTTGGCGCAGACAATGAGAAGCTTCTCCTCCTTGCCGAAGCCCTCTACCTCGCCATCGATCTTGGTCAGATCAAGATAGGGCGCGGAGTGAATGGACGGCTGAATGGAAGCGTCCACCATGCGGTAGCCTTCCGCCTTCCCTTCCACAAATTCCACCGGGGTAAAGGTCTCAAAAGCGCCACTCATCTTGTTCAGCAGAATGTTAAGCGCATGGGCGAAGGGGTGAATAGCCGTGGAGAAGGGCGGCGCGTAGGCAAAGTCCAGATTCTCCAGTTGATCCACGGTTGCTCCCAGGGAAATCGCCGTCACGGCAATATCCGTCACCTTGTCAACCGCGCCGGTTCCAAGTACCTGCAGGCCTAAGAACTTCCGGGTCGTCTTGTCCGCTACCATCTTAATAATGAAGGAACCTGCTCCCGGATAATAATGAGCCTTGTCGTCCACCACGCAGAGTACGGAAATCACGTCATGGCCCGCCGCCTTTGCCGCCGTCTCCGTAAGTCCGGTACGTCCGGTGTTAATGCCGCCCGGGAGCTTGGCTACTCCGGTCCCTAATACGCCAGCATATTCGATCTCGCCGCCGCAGAGATTCTTCGCCAGTACACGGCCTGCGATATTTGCCGTAGAACCCATTGGGGACCAGGTCGGCTCGCCGGTTTCGCGGTTGGTTACCATTGCGCAGTCGCCGATGGCATACACATCCTCCACATTGGTGCGCAGGTTCTTGTCTGTGAGAATGGTTCCCTTAAACATTTCAATGCCGCTTCCCTCCAGAAATGCGGTGTTGGGACGGATTCCGATTGCCAGAACAAGGGCATCGGCCTTCACCGCGCGCTTGCTGGTCTGCACCTTCTCCACCTTGCCGTCGCCGATCACGCCCTCCAGAGCAACGCCCGTCATGGGGTTGATTCCGGCATCCGCCATCTTGTTTTCCACATACTCGGAAAGCTCCGGGTCCAGGAAATTGGGCAGTACATGGGGCGCAAAGTCAATGACATTGACACGGACTCCTTTTTCTGCCAGATTCTCAGCAACCTCAAGGCCGATAAAGCCGCCGCCTGCTACGACCGCTCGCTTAATCTTGCCGGCCTCAACCGCTTCTCTTAAGGCAATGGCGTCATCCGGAGTGCGCATAAAGAATACATTTTCCAGATCAAGGCCCTCAATCTGCGGACGGAAGGGTGATGCACCGGAGGCAATGATCAGCTTGTCATAGCCGTAGGTACTGCTCTCCCCGTTATGTACGGCCGTAACCGTCTTTGCCGCCGTGTCTACTGCTGTAACCTCAGTCTCCGTGAGAACCTCCGCCCCTGTGAGCTTGGAAAATGATTCCGGTGTGTTCACGATCAACTGCTCCCTTGTGGGGATCACGCCTCCCACATAATAGGGAAGCCCGCAGCCTGCATAGGAAATGTCTTTTCCTTTTGTGAGTATGGTCACCTCACAGCTGCGGTCTTCCCGTTTGATTTTCGCTGCCGCCTTCGTTCCGGCCGCAACGCCCCCGATAATTAATACTTTCATCGGTAGAATCCCCTTTCTTTTTCGTGATTTTTTTAACAATCTTGTGTCAAATTTACCCAGGTGCCTCATTTATGTCTATTATAGCACCTGGGGATTTATAATTAAAATGATATTATTTTATGAATAACATAGGTAAAACCTATCATTTCTTGCTTACACTGTCATAATTTGTTCCCGTGCTCCGGATAACCGCAAATATTCTTTAAGCATCCACCTTACCTTCTGATATACTGCATCCCGCCCGAATTCGATATCCTGCTTCTCCAGCATTGCAAACTCATAAGCCTGGCGCACCTCTGTTCCGATATTCATTTTCGCAATCCCTGCTTTGATTGCAGGGAGCAGAAATTCCTGTCTCACACCGGAGCCGCCGTGCAGCACCAGAGGCAGGTCCTTCGTAGCTTTGCGAAGCTCTTTCACATATTCTACATCCAGTCTGGCCTCCGGCTTTTTCTGATTTCGGGTCTTTTCCGCAATAGCCCCATGAATATTGCCTACCGCTACGGAAAGCCAGTCGCAATGTGACTCTTCTGCGAACCTTGTAGCCTCGTCAATTCGTGTAAAGCCTTTTCTGGTGGAAAAGAGTTCTTCATAAGAAATACTCATCCCATCCTTTTCATGACCAACCACTGCGCCCAGTTCAGCCTCACATGCAATCCCCGCCTCGTGGGTGCAGTCAGCCGCCTCGCGTGTTGCTTTGATATTCTCATTCAGGGCCAGGCGGGAGCCGTCTACCATAACCGATTGATACCCGGCTTTCATTGCCCGCTTTATAATCGCCAGATAATCTACACTTTCATAATCTTCATCAATCACCGGTACGTGATCCAGATGCAGGCGCGTGTGCTTTTCATCCATATATTTGAAATATTCCTCTGCTACCGCCTCCAAACTTTCTGCTTTCATTTTTTTCCATTCCAGCCTTGCCACCTGAATCAGCGCCGCTGCGTTTTCATCACGTACTGCCTCAACTATGGGTTTCAGCATTGGTAGATGCGGAATATTAAATGCAGGTACAACAATTCCATTTGCCTGCGCGTTTTTAATTATTAACTGTGTTGACATACGTCGATCCCCTTTTACATAAAAAATTATGTATCCTGGGCTGTTGTATCTCTAATTCTCAACTCTGGTTGTAACAAATAATGTTTTTCTGCCTCTTTTCCCTTAATCTGATTCAATAGCATACGGGTTCCCAATTCCGACATTTCCTGAATCGGCTGCGCAATAGTTGATAGGGCTGGTCTCGAAACCTGCGTCATAGCAACATCATCGTAACCGATCAGGCCAATATCTTCCGGTATCTTCACACCACATTCCAAAAAGCGCCGCAGTACCCCATAGGCCAGGTAATCTGATGTCGCAAAAACACCGTCTACCTCCCCGTCTATCAACTGATCTGCTTTGCGGTATCCAATTTCAAAAGCATCCTGAGGAGCATCAGCCAGAAGAATCTTACTGTATGTAATTCCCGCTTCCGCCAGCGCTTTGGAATACCCGCAGATTCTTTTTGCCAATGGCAGCTTGACCAGCGGCTCACTGACCACAGCAATATGTCTGCATCCACTTTGAATTAAATGCTTAGTGGCAAGATATCCTCCATATTCATTGGAAATTTCTATTACTGGCACCTCTGATTTTCCGGGTATATCATCCAGCACTACACAGGGAATTCCATAGTCCTGCAAAAGCTGTAAAACATGAGAGTTTGATAAAGAATATGTTATAATCGCTCCCTGAATGTTATAACTGATAAACTCTTTGATATATTGCAGTTCCCTTTGTGAATCTCCACTGGTACATGCCAAAAAAAGCAGTTTGTTTTCTTTTCGGAGAATCTCCTCCAGGCGCTTTACAATTGCTGAGTAATAAGGATTATTGATTTCCGGCACCAGAAGGGCGATCGTATTGGTCGAACTTCCCTTTAATCCTTTTGCCAGAAAATTGGGCACATAACCCAATGTCTTTATTGCATCCAGTACCCGGCTCCTAACTTCTTCCGAGACAGGGGCAGAGTTATTAATTACATGAGATACTGTGGCCTGCGATACACATGCTAATTTCGCCACATCATGCATTGTCGTGGTTCTCTTCATATTCACAGCTGTAATTTTACACTCCTCATTTTCCATTCGTTTTTTATATCATAACACAGGATAGATTTTTTACCAAAACCTTTTTAAAAACG
Source organism: bacterium 1XD21-13 (assembly GCA_009917555.1). Lineage (GTDB taxonomy): Bacteria > Bacillota > Clostridia > Lachnospirales > Lachnospiraceae > Laedolimicola. The sequence continues at coordinate 91,879 of QZDX01000017.1, forward strand.
AATTTATTTGGATGAAAGTGGTCTTACAGCTTTGTATAATCTTTTATATCTTTCGTAATACGTTTGATATGCCTCATGCTTCTCTTTATTCGGAACAAATGTCTGTTTGGGAATTACAAGTCTCTCGATACCCTGCTCCAGTGTATCATAAACTCCCAATGCCTTTCCGATTAATATAATACATCCGATTGCTCCCGCTTCATGGTTTTCAAACGTCTTTACCGGTACATTTAAAATATCCGCTTTCATCTGCAGCCATTTCTTTGAATTCGCACCTCCTCCTGTGGCATGCAGTTCCTGAATCTCAATGCCTGCTTCACGCATTTTTTCCATGTTTAAGCGCATCTCATAGACGATTCCCTCCATGACCGCCTGATACAAATCTGCTTCCCGCGTTCCCACAGACATTCCGACAAATGCTCCCCTGGAATTCTCATCCATATACGGGGTTGCCGCTCCGTCAAAATGTGGCAGCACCAAAAGTCCCGAAGGTTCCTCTCCCGCTTCCTCCTCCAGTACCTGAAACACAGATTTCCCCTGTTCCAGTGCTCTCTTGGCCGCATGTCCCCCAAGTGTGTCAATAAACCACTTTGTCAAAGCGCAGCCGGTAAACAAAAATCCATAGGTTACATACTGCCGTCCGACAAAGGGAACAAACGCCAGATTACACTGATACATGATTTCTTTGCATTTCAGCTGTGTAAATACCGGCGTAATACATTCATGCGTCCCCGCGCCGTCAACGGCACAGCCCGGATGCAGAACTCCCGCCCCTATAGCTGCCGCAATCTGATCATGGCAACAGGTAACTACTTTTATTGTTCCTTCACAGCCTATGCGTTTTGCAATCTTCGGATATAAGATTCCTGCGCATGTTCCCGGCGCCACAGGCTTCGAAAAAATCTCTTTGGGAATTCCAAGTATTTCCAGTAACTCGCTGCTCCAGTCCAATTGATTGATATCGAATAACTGTGTGCGTGAAGCCAGTGCATAATCTACCTGTCTGACACCGGTCAGCTTGTATACCACAAAATCCTCGATCAAAAGAAGCTTTCTGACACGGGCCCATATCTGAGGCTCATGTTTTTTCACCCATAGAATCTTAGCAACTGAAAACATGCTGTGCGGGGAAGCTCCCGTAATTGCACAAATCCGCTCTTTCTTACAGCTTCTGACAAAGTCCTCTACTTCACCAATTCCGCGTGGATCTGTGTTCAAAAGTGTAGGATACAGAATCTGATCCTCCTGATCCAACAGCACAAAAGCCTCCCCAAAGCTGCTGATTCCAATTGCATGAAGTGTTGGAATCTCTAAAATCGCTTTCTGAAGCACATCGACTACGGCCTCTATGATGATCCCTGCATCAAAAAAATGTATACCCGCGGAGCGCGAAAAAGGATAGGCGCTGGAAAACGTAGACAGGTATGTACCGTCTTCCTCATAGACTGTCATTTTGCATCCGGTTGTACCAATATCAATTCCACCTAATGCCATTTATGTCACCTCATTTTTTATAGGGGCGTTTCATAGCCTCCACCTGCGGTATTCCGCAATCCGGCCCAAAGTGCTTCAAAATCACCAAAGGCTCATATTTAGAAGTGTTCTCGACAGTCACACCCTTACAGGAAGCCTCGCAGGATACAAAGAATTCGTCGGCCGTCAGTTGTCCATAACGGATTAATGTGGGTGTTTCACAGTCAAAGACGCCAAACTTTCCATGTCCCTGAATTACCAGACAGCCATAGGGAGCGTTATCGGCTATAGTCACCTTGCATCCCGGCTCAACCGTCAGGTGCTTGGCAGCCACATAGTCATTTCCATAGCAGATCCAGTTTTGGACATATCCTTCTCCCTGGCGCTCCAGCATAGGCCGGCGGAAAAACCGTTCCCGATAGTCCGCACAGGTATTCATATCCCAATCTGCCACGTCCATAATCACATCCAGATTATTTCTGTCCTGCTCAGGCACATAACCGGAAAGCGACTCGCTTCCAAACACTTCGCCGTTGACTACATTTTCCCACATAGCCATTACGTCCGAATTCCACTGGGGTTCATACGTGCACAGAGAACCCGGAGCGTGTACCACGCCTGCCGGCGTATACCATCCTGTATCCAACTCAATTCTCCATGCCCTGGAAAGCTCCGTAATCCGGCTGTCACATACCTCGCATTGTGCCAGGCGTTCCTTAACCTCTTCCTTTGTCACAGACGGGTCAAAGCCAAAATAGGAAATCGGCATTTCACCTGTATGCTGGTTGTACTGTTTGGGGAAAAAGTAGTGTTCATGCTTGGGCTTCACATCACCATAACGCTTACAGGCTTCCTCTCCATGATGAATATGGTGAAACAGCGGCCACATATAGTCGTAAAATTTGGAATACATCGGCCAGGTTCCAAAGCGATCCATCAATTCTTTTCCGATTAATGCTGCTCCCAATTCATCCACAAAGTCTTTAAACAGTACCACCTGCTCCGGATCATCATTTACATTCACATAGCTCATGCCCTCATCCGGTCTTGCCCCTTCCGTCTCCACATGTGTGATGGAGGAAAACCAACGCTCTACGATTGCCCCACGCTCCATGCCCATGGCAAAATAGTCGTCCGGATGCAGACGTATTCTTCTTCCCGGACGGTTAAAGGGCCGCGGAACCCATGTAGGGGTCAGCCTTAGAACTCCCCCGCCTTTCTCCAATGTTTCGCGGATGATTTCTGCTTTTGTCATCTTATCTCTCCTCTCCTTCTGTTTAGATTTTTGTTATAGATATTTTTGAGCTCCCTTTACCCGAATCAGCTGAGTCATTATAAATCCACACTTTTCTAGTTTAACATGTCCCTCCCTTTATTTATACGTATAAACATAGTTTAAATAAAAATTTCCTTTATGTTATATAAAAAATAAACATATAGGAATTATCACTGTTTAAACGTATAAATTTTATGTTTTTAGTATATACCTCTGGTATTTTCTTGTCAATTATATTTCATTAGGACAATCCTACAAAAAAATATTCAAAAATTTAGTCATATTTCACAATCAATGGTACTCTTCCACTTGCTGAGCTCAAAAATATCATTGACCGTGGACAGCTGATGCTTTGTTGACACACAGATTTACTTACGGTACTCTCTAAAACTTCAAACTATCTTAATTTTTTCCCAGGATAGCCAGCATTCCCAGATTCCTAATATTTTCCAATCCCTCAATAACAAAAAATCCTTGTAATGCCAGTATTTTGGAACAATACAAGGATTTTTTATTCTCCATCTGATTAAACAATAAGTAAAGTATAAATAGGAAGGCTATTTTGAAGTAGACAGAATAAAATATTTACTATATGTTTACTTCAATCCACCACTTAATCACCACCGGAGTGCCGTCCTCCTCCCAGGTAATGAGAAATTGTGCGATGGCCACACAGTCTGCGACCCCGCCCTCCCCGTAAAGGTACTCCGAAGCCTGCAGCACATTTTTCCCCTCATATTCTGCCATGGACAAATTGTAAAAGCCTCGTGCATTGCCGCCCACGGTATGGGCCGTATCGGAAGGGGGACATTCATTTTTTCTGCAAAAAGGTAAAATCTCATCCAGGTAAGGACAGTATGCACTATAGCTGTCTATAGCCGGCTCTTGTATGACATCCACCGTAAGCCCCCAGTCATAATCCTCCTCAAGGTCCGAGGGAAGCTCCATTCGCTTAAGGGCGTGATCCTTATATTTAAAAATGGCTTTGTAGGAATCCCCCACCGCGCCGCAGCCGGAGCCCTGTGCACTGAATACAATCTCTATATTTTCATCATTGTCCACATCTCCCCAGAAAGCATCAAAGCTACCATAATAAGGACAGTCTTCCTCCTGAAAACAGTAGGGTGTGTCCTCATTCATATAGAACCACAGGCAGCCCGATCCGTAAAAGACAATCTGCTCTGCCTCCTGGACCATCACAAGCATGTCCATCTGCCCGTTTCCATCTATGTCCTCCAGTCGAAGCCCGGTCATCCACATAGCGCCGTTTTGGAAAATATCATCCTCCAAGAGCCGTCCGAACAGCTCCTCCGCCTGTTTCTTCCCTATTCCCTGCCGTCCCGCCTCTTTAAAAAATCTCTTCCTGTTGTCCTCCATCTGCTTTTCCAGGGAAATCCTTTCTGCTTCCGCTTCTACTCTCGGTTCCGCTCCATCTCCATTCCTTTGCAAAAAGCGCTCCTCTGTTTCCGGCTCTGCTCCATCTCCATCCCTTTGTAAAAAGCACTCCGCTGCTTTCGGTTCCTCCTGGGATGCCTGCACCTTTTTGCCGGATGCAGAGAGGAAACCGATTCCGATACATAATAAAAGGAAAAGAATTCTTTTGATTTTTTTCGTCTGCTTTTTCATAGTCTGCCACCCTCTGTCTCTCTTACTGATATTGATTTTAGAGGAAGAGTACATCATAACAGAATCATATTTACATCATAGTTGCATCATTTTTGCTCTTTTGGGCCATAGGCTTGAATCAGTTCAAACGCTTGTCAATCCAGTGCGGAAATGGTACTATTGAATAAAAATGCAACTTATTATGGAGAACTCAATGAGTACCTGTACAGAAAGGGGCTAAGTCACAATGGATATCATGCTGACTGTCAGCTATTCGCTTAAAATTCCAAGAGACCAATTTTTCAATTCAAAAAACGGATATGTAAAAGCTGAGATACGAAAGCAATTAGAAAAGTTATTTCCCAAAGAAATTTCGTTGTTGGAGGATACCGTTGCTCAAAGAGAGCATTTAATACATATGCCTTTATATGAAAATAAAAATTCTCTAAAGTGTGCTTCCTGCGGCAAATGGTTATACATGCCGGAAAAAGAGTTTTCGCAAGCTTGCCTTGAATACTGTAAGATAGTAAAAGATATCCCATTATGTCCCAGTTGTGCATGGGAATTGGAAGCTGATTTTAAAAACGAGGAATTTATTCAAAAATTGAGGAAAAAGAGTGTTAAAAGCAATGGAGATACTTTTGCCGAAAAAGATTCTCTTCTTTAAAATACTGCTTTCTGAAATTATCAAGCCATACAAATTTCCCATTGCACAACAAATACAGGAGTCCCAATTATGACCATCCGGCATTTAAAAATTTTTATCGCAGTAGCGGAAACCGGCAAAATGAGCCTTGCGGCCAAGAAGCTCTATCTGGCCCAGCCCACCATCAGCCAGGCCATTCACGAGCTGGAGGAGCACTATCACACCCAGCTGTTTGACCGCCTCTCCAAGCGCCTTTATATTACGGACGCCGGACAGGAGCTTCTCAGCCTGGCCCGAAATGCGGTGCGCTCCTTTGACGATCTGGAGCTTCGCATGGAAAATTACACCCGAACGGAGCATTTTCGCATTGGGGCCACAGTTACCGTGGGCTCCTGCCTGCTGCCCTCGCTTCTGGAGGATTTTCGGGAGCGCCGCCCCCAGGTGGATACCTTTTCTTTTATCGGAAATACCGCCGTAATCGAAGAAAAGCTCCTGAAATCAGAGCTAGACGTGGGGATTGTGGAGGGTGTGATCAAAAGTCCCGATCTCATCAGCATTCCCATGGTAGAGGATTATCTGGTTCTGGCCTGTGGCAAGGACCATCCCTTTGCCGCTCTTGCCTCCTTTCAGCCCTCGGATCTGGAGGGGCTTGATTTTGTAATGCGTGAAAAGGGAAGCGGTACACGGGCCCTCTTTGAGGAATACCTGCGGGCCAACCACATTCAGATCCGGTGCCGGATCGAGGCGCCATTTCCCGAGGCAATGAAGCATGCCATTCTTTACAATCACTGTATGGCCGTCATTTCTGTGCGTCTCATTGAGGACGAGCTGCAAAAAGGCACCATCCGCATGCTGCCCCACCCGGAGCACGCCTGGAACCGCACCTTTAATCTGGTTTACCATAAAGATAAACTCCTTACGGATTCTATGCTTCATCTGAAAAATCTGCTGCTGCAGTACCGGAGGCCGGAGATTTAATGCTTTCCTCTTTCCGGTGAAGCATTTTCAGAGCCTGTCTCTCTAATATTTTTAGAGCCTGTCTCTCCAATTATCTTGAAAAGCGCAAGATTCATGAAAAGCCGGGTGAAATATCCTGCTATCATAGGGAGAAAAGGAGGTATCTGCAATGCCGAAAAATGTGAAAATGACAATGGCAGCCATCGACTATATTGAAAGCCATCTGCAGGAAAAGCTTTCCCTGAAAGCAGTTGCAGAGGCAGTCCATTATTCCAAATATCATTTACACCGGATGTTTGCGGCTACAACCGGCCTGACAGTCCAAACCTATGTACAGCGCCGTCAGCTAACCGAGGCCGCAAGACTGCTTGTATATTCCCAAAGACCCATCCTGGAAATCGCACTCTCTGCCGGATATGAGAGCCAGCAGTCCTTTACCGATATTTTCAAGGCCATGTACAAAAAGTCCCCCAATCAATACCGGGAGGAACAGCAATTCTATCCCTTACAGCTAAAATACGTCTTGACCGAAAGCCCCGCAAGCCTGGAGGAACAAAATTGGCAGGACAGCATTGTTTTTGCCACAGACCAGGACATCCCCAGGTGGATGGAGCTTGTTTCCCTTGTCATTGACGGCTTTCCCTATTTCAATGAGAAGCAATATCTTCTGCATCTGCAGGAATACATCCGACAGAAACGGGCGTTAATCCTGAAAGGCGCCGACACCGCAATGGCAGCAATGGCATTTCATGAAATAAGAGGAACCATTGATTTCCTTGGGATACACCCACTGTACCGAAAAAGGGACATAGCAGAAGCATTTTGCCAAAAGGCAGCGGAGCTTACACATTCCCCGCAGATCAGTGTTACATCCTTTCGGGAGGGCGACAAGGCAGATACGGGTTACCGCAAGATTTGGAGAAGCCTGGGCTTTGCGGAAGCGGAGCTGTTGACGGAATTCGGCTACCCCACACAGCGGTTTGTCTACCGAAAACCGCCGAGTGAAGCCTCCTATTCTCTACGGGGAGAGCGTACCGCGGGAGATCAGAGGGAATGAGCAGGATGCCGGCGTCAAAAAATCCTTTATCTCAAAATTTTACCATGAAATCCCTGCTGAAATTTGCATTTCCCTCCATTTTAATGATGGTGTTTATGGGCCTGTATACGGTTGTTGACACCATCTTTGTGGCACGCTTTGTGGATACCAACGCACTCTCGGCACTGAATATCGTCTGTCCTGTTATCAATTTGATTGTAGGTCTCGGGACCATGCTTGCAACCGGGGGAAGCGCTATCGTTGCCCGCAAAATGGGGGCGGGGGAGCAGGAAAGGGCTTCCCGGGATTTTACGCTGATCATTGGGACGGGAGCCTTATTGGGCGTATGCATTGCAGTCTTAGGGACCGCTTTCATTGATCGAATCCTATGGGGGCTTGGAGCCAGCCATCTCTTATTTCCCTATTGCAGGGAATACCTTTTTATCCTGCTCCTGTTCACGCCTGCAAGTATACTGCAGGTGCTCTTCCAAAATCTGATTATCACAGCGGGATGTCCCGGAATGGGTATGCTTCTGGGCGTAAGCGCAGGAATTACAAATATTTTGCTTGACTATCTTTTTATGGCACACCTGGAAATGGGAATCCAAGGGGCGGCCCTTGGCACCGGCATCGGCTATCTGATCCCGGCGGTAATTGGCCTCCTGTTCTTTTCCTCGGGGAAAAGCAGCTTGCGCTTCCGAAAACCGGTGACTGACATTTCCGTGTTGGTAAAAAGCTGTACCAACGGCTTTTCGGAAATGGTAAGCCAGGCGGCCACAGCGGTTACAACATTTCTTTTTAACCGGATTATGATGGGGCTCCTTGGGGAAAACGGAGTTGCGGCAATCACAATTATTATTTACACGCAGTTTTTATTGAGCGCTCTATACATTGGATTTTCTATGGGAACGGCCCCTGTTATCAGCTATAACTACGGGAAACAGGATACGCAGCAGCTAAAAAATGTATTTCACATCTGTATGCGTTTCATTCTCTTTAGCTCAGCCTCTGTTTTCGCCGCAGCCTTTCTTTTTGGTTCTCCTTTGGTTGGTATTTTTTCGGAAAAAGGAACGACTGTTTATGAAATTGCAAGAAATGGCTTTTTGATCTTTCCCTTTAGCTTTCTGTTCTGCGGGCTGAATATATTCACCTCTGCCGCATTTACGGCATTCTCAAACGGAACGCTGTCGGCAATCCTGTCATTTCTGCGGACCTTTGGATTGATTACGGTACTGCTGCTTACACTGCCGAAGCTTATAGGTGTCACAGGCGTGTGGCTTGCCGTACCTGTGGCGGAGGGGCTTACCATGATTGTGTCGTTGGTTTTTCTCTTTCGGAACAGGAGAAAATATCATTATGCATGACAGCAAAAACAGCGGGGAGACACTGCCTATTAAGCTTGTGTCTCCCCGCCGAAATCACCTAGAAATACACCATCTCTTCCTCCGGCTTCTCCACGGATTTCAGCGCCTTGGTGTAAAGCACAGGTCCCTCCTCGCCGGAATATTCCTTTCGGGTCTCCACCTTTACCTTGGCGGTCACGGTGAGCCACTGACGATTACGAAGCTTATCCACATTCTGGGACTTGCACAGGAATCCCAGAAATACCGTGTCATCCGCACAGCAGGTCATGGCCCGGCGGCCTGGCACGAAGTATTCTGCCTCCAGCTCCTTTGGCCGCATTACCATGGCTTTAAATCGAACCGTCTTGCCATCATAGTGGTCCGGGTGATCCATGGCGTCCAGATACCAGATACCATAGTCAATATCTCCAATGTCAATAATCTCCGCATTCAGATCAAAGGGTAGCTCCTCCTCATACTCAAAGAGCTCTCCGCCCTCCTGCTCAAATTCCACCTGGGCCCTGGGATTGGCCGCCCGGATATTTCGCTTATAGGAGGCCGCCTTGGTTCCCTCCTTGCAGCGGTTAAAAATCACCAGATCGGAATCCTGCACCATATCCATAAAAAGAGATTTCATGTTCTGCATGTACAGATCAAAGGTTGTGGCATCCACCAGGGTAATGCCCTGGGCCAGAAACCAGCCTCTGGGAAGCAGCATTTCTCTTAAATGCTGCATGCCCCACATGCCGTTGTACTCGATCATCACCTGGGTGGGCTTATACTCCTTTCGGCAGTCCTCCAGAAATTCCGGCGTAAATTCCGCCTTTCCCTCCACAACCGTCATCACCGTATCATAGGATTCCAGAATATGGCTGTCGTACTCCTCCTCACCCTCCTCGCAGGCAATGAGCAGAGTCTTGCCGCCATCGGAAAAATAGGGATCGGAAAGTGTCTCCTGTATAAAGGAGGTCTTGCCGCTTTCCAGAAATCCATTTACTACATAAACGGGTACTTTATTTAAAAAACTCATGGATGCTCTCCTTGCTAGCAGGTCTTAGCGCAGTGCAATTCGTCACTGCTCATTGCCTGCGTGTACATTATACTACATGGAACAGCTCTTTCAGGGCATCCTCATTCAGCCCTGATCCAATGACACAGAGACGTCCGGTGTAATCGGGACTTCCGCCCCGAACCTCGTATTCCTCCGGCACAAAGTCAAACTGCATCCAACTGCCGTCTGTGCCGGGAACGATTCCTTTGGCTCGAAGAATGATGCCATACTTTTCAGAGCCGCCCAGCTCCTCCAGGATCTGCTGTAATTCTTCCGTCGTATACTTGTGAGCCGTCTCTACGCCCCAGCTTGTGAATACCTCGTCCGCATGGTGATGTCCCTCATGATCATGGTGGTGATGATGGTCATGATCGTGGCAGCCGCAGGTACAGTGCTCGTCATGTTCATGGTGATGCTCATGGCCACACTCTTCTCCGTGGTGATGGTGTTCATGCTCCTTCATCTCCAGCTCCGCATGGTGCATAGCCGACAAGATCTGCTTACCGTCCAGCTCATCCCAGGGCGTGGTAATCATTGTTGCATGTCCATTGTGCTCCCGAAGCAAAGCCGCGCACTCCTCCAGCTTCTCGTCCGTCATGCTCTGCGTCCTGCTCAAGACAATGGTTCCCGCATGCTCCACCTGGTTGTTAAAGAATTCGCCAAAATTCTTCATATACATCTTACATTTTTTTCCATCCACCACTGCAATGGAGCTGTCAATGTGAACGTCCATAGAGCCTGCCACATTTTCCACGGCTTTCACTACATCGGAAAGCTTGCCTACGCCGGAGGGCTCAATCAGAATCCGATCCGGCTTATAAGTATCCAGTACCTCTTTTAACGCCGCTCCGAAATCTCCCACCAGAGAGCAGCAGATACAGCCGGAGTTCATCTCATTTACCTGGATTCCGGCATCCTTCAAAAATCCGCCGTCAATTCCAATCTCGCCGAATTCATTTTCAATCAAAACAATCTTTTCCCCCTGAAAAGCCTCCTCAAGAAGCTTCTTAATCAGAGTGGTCTTTCCAGCTCCCAGGAAACCGGAAATAATGGTAATCTCAGTCATCTTCTATTCCTTCTTTCTTATATTAAGCTCCGCAATCTCCTATCCGGTATTCATATCCCGAACATTCTCCGGCACCGGATGGATCTTGCTGTTATCATTAGCACTCTCCTTGATACACTGCTAATTATAGCACGCTCCTTTTATTTGTCAAACCACAGTTACATTTTTATAACCATCCACACTTATCCCTTGGAAAAAGAATGGTCACTGATTACCCTGCTTTGCCAAAAAATGAGCCATCGCTCACAGGCTTTCTCTTCCCTGCTGCAATGGCTCTTACTCATTTCCTATAAAATTCTCTTTTATGCCAGCTTACCCTTTGCCAGCTCTACTAAGGATGCGAAGCCCGCCGCATCATTCACTGCCATGTCAGCCAGGATCTTCCGATCAAGCTGAACCTCGGCCAGCTTCAGTCCATGCATGAACCTGCTGTAGGACAGGCCATTCATTCTGGCTGCCGCATTGATACGTGCAATCCAGAGCTGACGGAACTGACGCTTTCTCTGCTTTCTTCCTGCATAGGAGCTGGTCAGAGCTCTCATTACGGACTGCTTTGCTACTCTGTACTGCTTACTTCTGGCTCCTCTGTAGCCCTTTGCCAGCTTTAATACTCTGTTATGTCTTTTCTTGGCGCCTAAACCGCCTTTAATTCTTGCCATTTTTTCTCTCCTCCTTGAAATTTTCCGCTCTGCGTAACAGCTTTGCTCACTGTTATGCCCTTACAGGTACGGTAAGATCTTCTTCATGTTCTTAACATTGGTTGCATCTGTAATGGTTGCTTTCCTCAGATTTCTCTTTCTCTTCTGAGATTTCTTGGTTAAGATATGGCTCTTATACGCTTTCATTCTCTTTAACTTGCCGGTTCCTGTCTTGTGGAAACGTTTTGCAGCCGCTCTGCTTGTCTTCATTTTTGGCATTTTATATACTCCTCCTGTCATAGTTTCTTTTCATACTCTATAAAATCATTCCTGCATGCAGGTGATTCCCAAAATTTACTGACGCTTTTCCGTTAAAAACATCAACATCTGACGCCCTTCCATCTTCGGCGCTTTCTCCACAACCGCTATGTCGGCCATCTTCTCCGCAAAGGCATCCAGAATACGTCTTCCGTTCTGAATATGGGCCATCTCACGGCCACGGAACCGAAGAGATACCTTCACCTTGTTGCCCTTCTGGATAAACTTGCGGGCCGCACCAATCTTTGTGTTCAGATCATTGTCGTCAATATTCGGTGACAGACGAACCTCCTTGATCTCAATGATCTTCTGCCTCTTCTTGGCTTCCTTCTCCTTGCGTGCCATCTCATACTTGTACTTGCCATAGTCGATAATCTTGCATACCGGCGGCTTTGCGGTTGGCGCAACCTTCACCAGGTCAAGCTCTGCTTCCCTGGCAATCTTCATAGCATCCCTCGTGGACATGATCCCAAGCTGCTCTCCATTGGCTCCGATCAAACGGACCTCTTTGTCGCGGATCTGTTCGTTAATCATTAAATCGCTAATAGTAATACCCTCCTTAAAGAAAGAAATATCCACGCAAAAAAAGTGGATAGTCAGACTATCCACTAAAAATACCAGATCACAAGGCAGGTAAATGCCTTATCCTACCAGATATAAACCCGAGTCGCCTGTCTGCGCTAAGGTGAGAGTGGATACTCTGCTTGCTGTCACCATGATAGAATAGCACAACCGGGGGGTGATGTCAACTGGTTTTTCAAATTTTGAATTTTAAAATGCGCAAGTATATACTTTATTATTTTTACTATAGTGCGCATATTTAAGAGCTCTATTTTTATCCAGAGTGCGCACTTTTATTGGACTAGAATTCAAACATTATTATATATTTAATCATCAATAGATAAATAGATTTTTTCTTCATATCTTTTCATAATGCTCCCATCTCTATGCTACGCTTAAATTTGCTGACTTGAAAAAGTAAATTCCAGTGCAGGACTAAATTCCACCGTATTTTAATAGTTGGCGATTTTATC
>QZDX01000018.1 GCA_009917555.1 bacterium 1XD21-13
ACTAGATGTTGTGGTGGCTCTCAAGCATTAGAATACCAAAATCAAATGGCTCTCAAGCGATAAAACGGTGGATCCGAAGCGTTAGAATATTCATTATATGAAGCAATTCATCACATAACACCGAATTTTGAAAGAGATACGGAGTAATGCTGATTTTTGACTATGAAGACGGGGAATTTATACATTCATTTTCTGACGGCATGGCAATGAACTCTAACGGGAACCTAATGATGAAATTATCTGACAGTAGTTAGAGCATTAGAATTTATCGGAGGCATGTAAAATGAAATATTTCTCTGTACTCTTGTTGACAACGATGCTTCTTTTTAGCTGTGCGTCCTGTTCGTATATTCAAAGTTCACTTGTGGATAATTCTCAGGGAGATGGAATTAAAAATACAGGAGGTTCGGCGGATGTGAAGCCTGAAAAAATAGATGAAACCGAAATTGCACAGCAGGCATATGATTTGATTGATAGTGCGGAATCACTCTGCAAGAGCGGAATGGGAATCATTTCTGCGGCATGGCATTTTGGTATTTGGGATGCGCCGGAATGTGATACTGATTCGGTGGTGGAACGGTTATCTGTGAAAATCGGATTTGATGTGTCTTTTGTTGAGAAAAATGGTGGTTATACTGCTGATGAATTAGTCAACGGGGATGGAGACTTTGAAGGTTGGGAAATTTGTCTTATAACTGCTGAAAATTGCTTGTCTGCCGCCAGCGCATATACTTCCGTAAATGAGGCTTTAGAGGTGGCGAGAGGTTTGATTCGAGAAATTCCTGATGGCTATGCAAACTACCAATATTTGAAAGATTACTATACGAAAGTGGCTGCATATGCGGCATATTTTGAAAATGTGTCTGGCAGTTACAACGATTTGACGGAAGCCATTGCTGAGTATGAAAGCAAAATTCAAACAGCTAAAGAGCCGTTGCTTTTTGATTTTGGATGATTTTATGTTTTTCAAAAAGCCGGAAATGCTGAAAAATAAGCATTTCCGGCTTTTTCTGTTTCTAGTTTGTTTCTAGTTCAGCGCAAAAGTTCAACCGTTTCCCGCAGCTGTTTCAGGGTTTTATGATTGTATACCCGGTTCCCCACGTCCTTTGACTTGTGACCCATCAGCAGGTCAATACACTTCCTGTTTCCCCCGGCATTGTCAAGGTTTGTTTCAAAAGTGTGCCTTGCTTCATGGGGTGTTTTATTAGCGCCGATCTTCTCCATGACACTGTTCCAAAATTCATAGTATTTGGATTGTGACAGCTTTTTTCCCTGATAACTGAACAGATACGGATCGCCCTGCTGGATCCTCTTTTCAATGTACGGCCAGATCCGGGAATGTATGGGAACAATCCTACTTTTACCGGAAGCAGTTTTCACACCGCCTTGAAGATACTTTTCATCCGTGTTCACGTGTTCAGTTTTCATGTTCAGTAATTCAGTGAGCCGAAACCCGGTATAAATGTAGATCAGAACCGTGTCAGTCCATTCCTGATCCGCTATCTTCCAGAGGGCATCCACCTGTTCCACAGTAAAGGGTTCCCGTTTGGTGTCAGGTATCGGTGGGGCCGTGGTTATCTGTGAATACATTTTGTCAATGATATTCATTTCAAAGGCGAAGCGGTCAAGGTGTCCAAACAGATTTTTTATAGCCCACTGGGTAGAATATCCTTTTCCGCAGCTGTCAATGCAGTCCTGCATCTGATAGGCTTTCAAACTGCGGTATTTCAGGCCGTAATATTTGGAACAGTGCTTGAAAGCAGATTTCAGGGAACTTTGCGTTGAGGTTCCAAGTTTAGGGGCCTTTATTTTCAGCCAGCGTTGATATAGAACCGCAAGCGTGACCTTTTCCCGATCAATTTCCCACGGGCTATTGTTGTACTGGGCCAGAAGGATCAGGGCTTCCGTTTTGGTGGGCGCATATCCCACAGGGGCCTGTTTTGCATTTCCTTCTGCATCGTACACAGTGACCTTGACCACATAGGGCCTTGATCGCTTGCCTGATAGTTTGGTTACGCAGCCGTAACCGTTCGGATTGCGTTTTGACATAAAAAATCATTCCTTCCTGCATTGTGAAATACAGAATGAAATGGTATAATAGCCATTGGAGTGCTGATCATTTCATTCTGTAAATGGTTAGTGACTGGAACGCTGGAAGCGCCAACTTTCAGCGTTCTATTTATTTTAGCGGTTACACATGGTTACGGTTGGTTACACTTGCGGTTACGGTTAAAAACCTTGATTTTACGGGAAAGTTACGGTTGACACGGTTAAATTCCCATCTGCTTGAATATTTCAATTTTTCAATACACTTTTATTATATTCAGTGTATAAAAAGAAAAATATATAGTAGTAGGGGCTTTAACCGTAACCATGTGTAACTCGTGACCGGAAACCATTGAAAATACAGCGTTTTCAGCGGTTACGGTTGAAGTATTTCAAGCGTGACCAACTGTAACCATGACATGACCGTTAAAAGTCAATTTTGATAACATTTCCATGTATGCCGGTTATACGGCTTTTTCTTTTTTCCTATCTGGAACAGTATTTTGCGGGTTGCTGTGTAAGTTGCTTATAAGGTCAAAGGCCAGCTTGCGCCCGTTTTCGTTCATTTCCAGATACATTTTTACAACTGAATAGGCTTTCTTCCCATAGCACCTATTGATCAGATCACATATTTCAACTTCCTGTTCTAGCTGCTGGCGATCTATTTCCATTGGGACATCATGCCCCATGAGCCACGCAACATTAACAGAAAGTGCTTTTGCCAATTTGTAAAGAGCATCTTGCATTGGTTCATATTTTCCATTTTTATACTGGCTGATCTGTGCTTTTGGAAGTCCTGATTTTTCAGCAAGGTCTATTTGCCGCATCCCCCGGATTTCCATAGCAGCGATCAGCCTGTTTCTAAATGTATCAGACATTTTTTTATTGTTCTCCCTTCCTGATATTTCACCTATATTATAAAGCAAAGTTAAGTGTTTTTCAACTGAACTTGAAAAAAAGTTAAGAAATCTTAAAAAAAGTGTTGACAGCTAATTTTTTTGATGGTACTATTGACATGAAGTTAAGACTTCTTAACTTCAAACAAACACTTAACTGCAACAAAAATCACAAAGAAAGGCGGTCAGATATATGACAATAGAAAAAATTTATGAAATAGGCTTGATCAAGGATGATACAGAAATATTCATTCGTCAGGGTGAGGGCTTCCATGTACTTGCACATGGTAACTGGTATCAGGATAATGTTCTGAATTATATGCACCATGAAGTTGAATCTTTCACATGGCAGGATGACAATAAACTTTATATAGACGTGAAATAGCCGAAACGGGCAATAAGCCCGTCATGCGGGGTTGACTTCCCGTGTCTGATGATGGCAGGTCATTCAGTATAGTCAAATAAACAGTAGCAGTCTTTTTATAAACATTGTCTATTGTATGTCGGTCAACAAGTTTTCGCCCGGTTTTTAATGTGAAAACGGGGTAGCGGTTTAAGGGAACCAACGCTTGAAAAATCCCTTTGTCGGATAGCAAGTTTTCAGGTTTTAGGGTGAAATCTGATAGGGCAAGACACGCCTGACTGTTTCAACGTGTGCTGACAATAGACAATTTTTATAAAAGGGCTGCTAATGTCCAGAAAGGAAGGTTGAAAGTTGAACAAACAGAGAAGAAAACAGATCAGTGAAGTGGTCAGCCGGGTGGAATCTGTTCAGGCTGAATTGGAATCCTTGCTTGATGATATTCAGGGGATCATGGACGAAGAAACAGAATACCGTGATAATATCCCGGAAAATATGCAGGGCGGGGATCGCTATGAAATGGCTGATAATGCTTGCAGCGAACTGGAAGCAGCACATGAAACGCTGGACAATGCAAAAGACAGCCTTGAAGAAGTGGTTAGTTCATTAGAATCTGCTGCTGAATAAGGGGGGTGATTTTGTGAAGCACATAGAAGCCGCATGGATCGAACAGATTTTGACTTTTGATGATCCGCACGAAGTTCAAAGCTATCTGGACGAACTGGACAGCAAAGGAATCCAGTATTCTGTGATAAAGCGTGAAATGTCAATGCTGCGGATCCGGAAGCAATACAACAAAAATACACTTTTAAGAAAGGGGTAAAAGAATGTTTGATTATTCTAAATTAAAAGGAAAAATCAAAGAAGTTTTTGGAACACAGTCAGCTTTTGCAAAAGCGATGGGGCTGTCTGGTGTTTCATTATCTTCAAAACTGAATAACATTACACATTTTACACAGGTAGAGATCAATCGGGCCTGTGAACTGCTTTCAATACCGGTTGAATTTATACCTGTATATTTTTTTACGGAAAAAGTTAAGAGTTCTTAACTGGAAAGGAGTGAAGTTAATGTTTGCAGAGAATTTGAAAGAGATCATGACCAGAAAGAAAGTCAGCGGTGCAGTACTGGCAAGGAAAACCGGGTATAGCAAAGCGGCGATCAGTCAGTATGTGAACGGGATCAATGTCCCTTCACAGGAACGTGTGGAAGCTATCGCTGCGGTGTTGGGTGTGACGGTGGAAGAACTGACCGCTGCACCTGTTCAGAAGCCTACAGCGCCGCCGTGTAAGTGTACTGTTCAGCCGTATGTTCAGCAGAAAGTCACGTTGACCTGTAAGGAAGCCGCTACCCTGCTTCATAAACATGAAAGCTATGTCAGAAAAGGGTTAAGGGAAGGACGGCCCGGTTTTGAATACGGTTCAGCAGTCAAGACTTCCGGGAAATGGTCATATTGCATTTATGCTAATAAGTTCACAGAGATAACCGGGATCCCGGTAAATGTTTGAGAAAGGATAGAAGAAAAATGGGTGAAGGAATCAAAGGTTATAAAGTATTTAATTCTGACTGGACGTGTAGGGGCTTTCAGTATGAAGTAGGGAAAATATTTGAAGAAGATGTTACACCTTCCTGTTGTGACAGAGGCTTTCACTTTTGCCTGAAAGCGTCAGACTGCTTCAATTATTACAAGTTCTGTTCGGATAATAAAGTGGCAGAAGTTGTTGCTTTAGGGGATGTGGATTATGCAGATGCCAATACAAAATGCTGTACCAACAGGATTCGCATTGTCCGTGAAATACCGTGGGATGAAGTCTTGCGGATCGTGAACGAAGGAAAAGATTGCACTGGACTCTGCAACACCGGGAACCAGAACACCGGGAACCGCAACACCGGGGACTGCAACACCGGGAACCGGAACACCGGGGACTGGAACACCGGGGACTGCAACACCGGGAACCAGAACACCGGGAACCGCAACACCGGGGACTGCAACACCGGGGACTGGAACACCGGGAACCAGAACACCGGGGACTGGAACACCGGGAACCAGAACACCGGGAACCGCAACACCGGGGACTGCAACACCGGGAACCAGAACACCGGGAACCGGAACACCGGGGACTGGAACACCGGGAACCGCAACACCGGGGACTGCAACACCGGGGACTGGAACACCGGGGACTGCAACACCGGGAACCAGAACACCGGGAACCGCAACACCGGGGACTGCAACACCGGGGACTGGAACACCGGGGACTGCAACACCGGGGACTGGAACACCGGGGACTGGAACACCGGGAACCAGAACACCGGGGACTGGAACACCGGGAACCAGAACACCGGGAACCGCAACACCGGGGACTGCAACACCGGGGACTGGAACCGTTCTTCTTTCAATGCGGGATGCTTCAATACAGAGGAACAGAAAGTAACCATGTTCAATAAACCTTCTGACTGGACATACAGGCAATGGCTGAACAGTGACGCAAGGTATTTGTTGAATCAGATCCCTAAAAGTGTTGTTGAGTGGGTTTGTTCCTCTGATATGACAGATGAAGAAAAGGCGGCACATCCGACACATGAAACGACTGGCGGCTACCTTAAAGTTTTGGATGAATCAGAGTGTGGTCAATTATGGTGGGATGGACTGAACGAACAGCAGCGAGAAGTTATTTTCTCTTTGCCGAATTTTGATCCTGATATTTTTGAACAGTGTACTGGTATCAAAGTACAGAAAGCAGGTGAAAACGATGCCTAAAATTCAGTATAAAGAAATAGCGTTCAGACAGAAAAGCCTTGACTTGATCAACCTGATCAATGGGGTTGTTACTGAATACAGCAAACAGGGGTATGAACTGACATTAAGACAGGTTTATTACCAGCTTGTAGCCCGTGGTTACATTGAGAACAACGAACGCAGCTATAAGAACATAGGGAACCTGATTAACGATGGCCGTCTGGCCGGTCTGATTGACTGGAACAGCATTACAGACAGAACCCGGAACTTGCGCCACAATTCACACTGGGACAGACCGCAGGACGTGATCTATAGTGCAAAATATTCTTATTTGCTGGATAAATGGGAAGGTCAGCCGAATTATGTTGAAGTATGGGTTGAAAAAGATGCGCTGGTTGATATTGTCGGTCAGGCTTGCCAGCCGATTGACACGCCATATTTCAGCTGTAGGGGCTACACTTCACAGTCAGAAATGTGGACAGCTGCAAGGCGTTTCTTGCGTCAGAATCAGCGGGAAGGCCGTTACATTATCCATTTAGGCGATCATGATCCGTCTGGCATTGATATGACAAGGGACATTCAGGAACGGCTTGAAATGTTTGGCGCTGATGTTTTTGTGAAGCGTGTAGCCCTGACTATGAAGCAGGTCAAGACTTATAACCCGCCGCCGAACCCGGCAAAGATTACGGACAGCAGATGCGGAAAGTATATTGACCAGTACGGTGAAGAAAGCTGGGAACTTGACGCACTGGAACCGCAGATGCTTGTGAATCTGATCAGGAATGAAGTCACGGCCCTGCGGGATGATGCACTCTATCAGGCGATATGTGAACGGGAAGCGCAGGAAAAGGGAGAATTGCAGCTGTTAGTGGATAATTACGACATGGCTATTGATCACATAAGGGAGTGGCAATAATGCGGCTATATGAACACCAGAAGCAGGTACTTGAACAGACTGAACGGTTCAACCGTGTGGGATATTTCCTTGACATGGGACTGGGGAAAACCTTTGTCGGATCTGAAAAAATGTGGGATCTGAATACGGCGGTCAATCTGCTGATATGCCAGAAATCAAAAATAGATGACTGGGTTCAGCATTTCACTGAACACTATCCTGACTATAAAGTGTATGACCTGACAAGGAAAACGCAGTCAATCCAGTTCCGGCAGCTGGTGAACAGCGGACACATAGAGGATGATCAGTCAGTGTTGGGTGTTATCAACTATGAATTAGCCTTTAGGCGCTCATATATCGCCCATATAGGCACTTTTACACTAATGCTTGATGAATCGCAGTATATCCAAAATGAAACGGCTAAACGGTCAAAATTCGTGCTTTCCTTGCAGCCGGAAAATGTGATCCTTTTATCCGGTACACCAACGTCAGGGAAATATGAAAAGCTATGGTCACAATGTAAGCTGCTGGGCTGGGAAATCAGCAAGGATGCGTTCTGGAATACCTATGTTGAAACAGAATGGATTGAAGATCCCGCAAGTGGATATAAGAGACAGACCGTGACCGGATATAAAAACATTGAAAGGTTGAAGCGCAAGCTGGCCCAACATGGGGCGGTGTTTATGAAAACAGAAGAAGCCTTTGATCTTCCTGAACAGCAGGAAACCGTGATCAAGGTTCCCGTATCAAAAGAGTACCAGCGTTTTATGAAAAATTCATACATTGACTTTGATCTGCGGAATATGTGTGAATTTCACGATGATTCAGATTTTTGGGGAAATGATGTTACGCCACACATTGAATTAGTGGGTGACACGGTTCTGACAAAGTTTTTATATGCCCGTCAGTTATGTGGCCAGTATTCCCCGGATAAAGTGGGAGCCGTTGCAGACCTGATTGACAGCACGGATGAACGCATGGTGATCTTCTACAATTTTAACGCTGAACTTGAAATATTGAAACAGCTGGCAGCGAAAAGAGAAAGACCGTTTAGTGAAATCAACGGCAAAAAGCGGGACTTGACCGCATATGAACAGCAGGCTGACAGCCTGACCTTTGTTCAGTATCAGGCAGGAGCAACGGGCCTGAACCTACAGAAAGCCCATATCACAGTATATTTCACTTTACCATTTGGAAAAGGCAGCTGTGCAATATGGGAACAATCAAAGAAACGGACACACAGGATCGGGCAAGGTCAAAAATGTTTCTACTACTACCCTATTTGTAAAGGGAGCATTGAAGAAAAGAACCTGATCAATTTGCGGCTGGGGAAAGAATACAATGAAAAATTATTTGAAAAAGAATTTTGTTAGTTTCCTGATCGGCTGCGTGATCGGTTTGCCAGTGTCAATATATGCGGTGAATCATCAGGAACCGGCCACAATTCCAGTATATTATGATCCGGGACTGTTTGAACAGTTCAGCGTAGAATCTGAACAGCCTGAACCAACGGAACCGGGGGAAATCATTGAAACCTGTGAAATGACAGCGGAAGAACTGGAAGAAGAACTATTCTATGATAGCCTTGAACTTCTGGCCCTATGTGTGGAATCAGAAGCCGGGAATCAGGGGCTATATGGTAAAAAGCTGGTGGTGGATGTAGTCCTGAACAGGGTGGACGATCCAAACTATCCTGACAATATCGCAGATGTGATAATGCAACAGAATCAGTTCAGTGTAGTGTTGGACGGTAGGATCTGGACGGTGGAACCGTCAGAAGAAACCTTTGAAGCAATCCGGGAAGAACTGGAAGTAAGGACGAACACAGAAATAATTTTCTTTACGTCAGAAGGTTATTCACCATATGGGGAACCGTGGGGGAAGGTAGGGGATCACTATTTCAGTACAGAAAGAAGGTGAAAAAGATGGTCGTTGATATTTTCAACACTGATAAAAAATACAATGTCATTTATGCGGATCCGCCGTGGCGCTACAGTGATCGGAAATGCAACGGGGCCTGTGCTTTTCACTATGACACAATGACCTTGCAGGAGATCAAGGATCTTCCGGTTCCGCAGCTGTGTGAAAAAGACTGTGTTCTGTTCCTGTGGACCACTTACCCGATGCTGAAAGAAGCTATACAGGTAATTGAAGCGTGGGGGTTTAAGTATAAAACAATCGCTTTCCAGTGGATCAAGCTGAATAAAAGCGGAAAGGGTTACTTTTTCGGGCTGGGACGCTGGACACGGGGAAATACAGAACCCTGTCTGTTAGCAGTCAAAGGAAAGCCGTCAAGAAAAGATAATTCAGTATCACAGCTAATCATGGAGCCGTTAGGAGTTCATTCAGAAAAGCCAGCTGTTACCCGTGACAGAATCAAGGCCCTGCTGGGGGGGGATCTGGTGAAAGGTATAGAACTTTTCGCCCGTACTACAGCGGATGGGTGGGATTGCTGGGGAAATGAAGTTTTTGACGCAAGAGAAGCGGCCAGACAGCGCCGCAGAAAGAAGGTGAATCAATGATTTATTATGTTTGTTCCCCGTACCGTGGGAAAACGCCTGAACAGGTTCAAGTACATTTTGATTATGCGGTACAGCTGACACGGGAAATGTTGTTATACGGCCACTGTCCCATCACACCGCATTTGTATATTACCGCTTGTGTGAATGACGATGAACCGGACGAACGCAAGATCGGACTTGAAGCAGCCCTTGAACTTCTGGAAAAATGCGATGCGGTTATTGTTGGTCAAAGGTATGGGATCAGTGAGGGAATGGCGACTGAAATCGAAAAAGCCAAACAGCTGAATATACCAGTCTTTTACCGTGATCAGAACATAGCTGATTTCAAAAATTTGACAATCGTATGCGACAAGTCATCCGGTTATGCAAAAACAAGAATCATTCAGGACAATGTGGAGTTGCAGCGGGTTACAAGTTTTTCATTTACCCATGAAGCAGGGGAAAATCCGGTTTTGAATGTGGATATGGTGGAACCGGAAAAGGAAGGTGAAACCGATGGCGGCTGAAAAGAACTTTGAAGAAAAGGTCAAAAAGTACCTGAAAGAAAATGGCTGCTGGTTCCTGAAATACTGGGGCGGTGGTGGGTTCACAAAGTCAGGCATCCCGGATCTGCTGGTATGCTGCAAGGGCTGGTTCATGGGGGTGGAAATCAAAGGCCCGGATGGGAAACCGTCTGACTTGCAGATTTACAACTTGCGAAAGATTGACAGCGCTGGGGGCAGGGGCATCCTGCTATATCCAAAAGATTTTGACCTTTTCAAGCGTCTGGTGGAAGATCCGGGCAATCAGAAACTTTATGAAGTGCTGAAATCGAAGTGGAAACACTTTGAAAATATAATCAAAAAAGGAGAATAAGACAATGGCAAAGAAAGACGAAAAGACAGTTCAGACACAGGAACAGGCACAGGCAGCAGAAACCACAGCACCGGCCCCGGCAGCAAAGAAGGGGGATAACCCGGTTGACATTTTCCGGGATGCCCTTATGAAAACCAAACGGGAAGGAATGACTGATCTTCTGGACTTCATTCAGGACATTGGTTTTCTGGATGCGCCTTGCAGCGGCGGCAATCATTTAGCGAAAAAGGGCGGGTTGCTTGAACATTCAGTGAACGTTCTGAAATACGCTGAAAAGATCGGTGTTGCCCTGCTGGGTGGTGCGGAGTACAACAAGGTTCAGGACAGCGTGGTTATTGCCGCCCTGCTGCACGATTTAGGGAAGTGTGGGGACTATAACAAGCCGATGTATGTTGACAATATCCTGAAATCAGGGAAGCCGTCAGAAGCGAAGCCCTTCAAGCGGAATCCTGACCTGCTGGCGGTTCCCCACGCTGTACGGTCAATCAAGCTGGCTACACTGTTCATTGACCTGACGGAAGATGAAGAATGGGCGATCCTGTGTCACGATGGCCTGTACGACTTTATGAAGTATGACCTGAAAGGCAAAGAAACATGGTTGCAGTTGATCGTTCACTGGGCTGATATGTGGGCCAGCCGCATTATTGAAGGTGGCAGCGATAAGGAAGGGGCTGAATAATGAATACAGCCGTTACAATAACTTTGATTATCTGTACCACCATAGTGGTGATCGGAATTGTCAGTGAAGTGGGAAAAACAATCAGATACAAAATTTATCAGGAAAGTGAGGAAAAATAAGATGGCACAGAAAACTTTAGTAATGGGTGAATCTGGAACCGGGAAAAGTACCAGTATGAGGAACCTTGATCCGGCGATCACTTCTATTGTGAACCCGGTAGGGAAGCCGTTACCCTTCAAGAGCAAAAACGGCAAGTTCACCATGTTGAACAATGAAACGAAGTCCAGCAACATTGTTTCATGGATGAAAGGTCAGGTCAAAGCCGGGAAGAAAATTCTGGTGGTGGATGACTTCCAGTATTTGCTTTCTATCCCGTATATGAACCGGATCCATGAAGGGGGATGGGATAAATGGAACGATTTCGGGGATGACTACTTCCGGCTGATTGATGTGTGTGCGGAACTTCCGGCTGACGTGCGTGTTTATTACCTGTCCCATTGTGAAACGCTGGACAATGGGATCACCACCATTAAACTGATCGGTAAGCTGCTGCGGGAGAAAATCACCATTGAGGGACTTTTCACCACAGTGCTGCGTACTTCCGTGATTGACCAGAAATATTATTTCCTGACGCAGAACAGCGGGAAAGATACAGTCAAGTCACCTATGGGAATGTTTGAAGCCTATGCGGTGGAAAATGACCTTGCCTATATTGATGACAAAATCTGCAACTATTATGAAATCGGCGCTTTCAAGTCTGATGAAGAAATGGCAGCACGGGATCAGGAAGTGGCCGGGGACGTTCAGAAGCCTGACAGCAAGGGCAGACGGGCAAGGGGAACCGCTGGCACGTCTGGAAGCACAGGAAGCACCAGAAAGACACGGGCGCAGGTGGAAGCTGAAAACAATGAAAAGATCGGTCAGTATATGGAACAGGTTGACAAAGCCGTTACAGAAGCGTGTGGAGATCGTGAAGAAATCCCGTTTGAGGAAGCCGCCGCTGCTGCTGATACCGTACCGAAGCCGAATCTGGAAAAGCCTCCCCGCAGAACACGCCGGGAGCGTCAGGAACAGACCGCAGAACCCGCAGGAAATCCTTCTGATAAGTTTATGGACATTCCTGACGGACAGGACGAAGAAGCGCTTCCCATGAACCCGCCTGAACAGCCTGAACAGAATACCAGACAGCGCCGGTCAAGGGAGATTCAGCCCACAGGGGAAGCACCTACAGAAACACCGCCGCAGGAAGCCGCAGCCGGTGAAACAGCTGGCCGGAGCCGCCGCACAAGACGCACAAGGTAACAAGTAACATAAAAATAAATTTTTACAGCGCAAAAGCGCAGAAAGGATGTTATAATGGCAGTAGATTTTTCCGCATTGGACAGAGAAGTTGATCAGGAACAGTTGAGAAAAGACGTAGAGGAAGCAAAGAACAACAGCGGGGACATCCCCAAAGGAACCTATATTGTGGGGATCGACAAGATGGAGATCCGGGCCACGAAGGATGGCCGGCCTATGTTCTTCATTCAGTGCCGTGTCAAAGAAGGGGAATACAAGAATAAGTGTGTATTTATGAACCGGGTTATTTACGGGACAAAGAATGACGGCAGCATGATCCAGTCTGTTATTACCCTGCTTGACAAGCTGGAAACGGAAACCATCCCGGAGTTCAACGGGTATCAGGATTTTGTGGATGTGGTGGCTGACATTTACGAAGAAATTCAGGGCAAGGTTGAATGTGAAATTGACTATGACAAGGACGCTTTCAACAGTGTCAGCATAAAGGAAGTATTTGACGTATAAATTTTTTTACCCTAAAAGTTAAGACTACTTAACTTCAAATGAAATCAGAGGGCCGCTGTTAAAAGATTCTTAACAGCGGCCTGATGGACAAAGAAAGGGTGATCAAGATTTTATTTTATGACTTTGAAGTTTTCAAATATGACTGGCTGGTTGTGGTGATTGACAGTGACACGCACAAGGAACACGTCATAATAAATGACCGTGACCAGTTAGAACGGCTATATGAAGCAAATAAATACAACATATGGGTGGGGTACAATTCCCGCCACTATGATCAATATATCCTGAAAGGGATCCTTTGTGGTTTTGATCCAAAAGAAATAAATGATTTTATTATTGTTCAGCATATGGACGGCTGGCAGTTTTCTGACCAGCTGCGGAAGATCCCCTTGAATAACTATGACGTGATGCCGAACCCGCCCGTAGGATTGAAAACACTGGAAGGGTTTTTAGGATCCGACATAAGGGAAACGGAAGTTCCTTTTGACATAAACCGGAAGCTGACACGGAAAGAAATTGAACAGACCGTGTTCTATTGCCGCCATGACGTAGAGGAAACCATAAAAGTGTTCATTGAAAAGATAGATGATTTTCATGCTATGTATGGGATTGTCAAGGCTTTCCCGGACATGGTGAACTTGTCAAATATAGGCGATACGGAAGCCCGGATCACTTCTAAAGTGCTGGGGTGTGTCAGGAAGAATTTCAGGGATGAATTTGATTACTTCTTTCTGCCCTGCATACAGCTGAAAAAATATAAAGCGGTTCAGGACTGGTTTGAAGAAAAGAAACGGGAAGCCCTGTCAAACAATATTCAGGGGAAAAACGATGCCGCAAAAAAGGCATGGTATAAAGCGCAATCTTTTGAAATGATTGTAGCCGGTGTTCCGCATGTTTTTGGTTTTGGTGGGCTGCACGGTGCGCCTGATAAGCCTATACACAAGAAGGGCCTATTGCTTCATGTTGATGTAGGCAGCTACTACCCTTCTTTACTGCTGGCGTGGGAACTTGTCACCAGAGCAGCCACAAATGACAACTACAGACGTGTATATGACACCAGAATGAGCCTGAAAGCCGCTGGTAAGAAGAAAGAACAGGCCCCGTATAAAAAACTGTTAAATGCCCTATCTGGAGCCATGAAGGACATCACTAACCCGGCATATGATCCACGGAACAATAACTGTATGTGTATCAATGGACAGTTAATGCTGCTTGACCTGATTGAACACCTTGAAGTAGTTCCGGGCCTTGAACTGATTCAGAGTAATACAGACGGCTTGATTATATGGATCCCTGATACTGACGAAGCCTTCAACATGGTGGATGATATTTGTTATGACTGGGAGTGCAGATGCAGCACTGAAAAATGCAATATCAGTCTGGGGCTGGATGTCGTTTCAGAGATATTCCAGAAAGACGTAAATAACTACTTATGGATTGACGCAAAGGGCAAAGTGGAGCGCAAAGGAGCCTATGTGAAAGAACTATCCCGGATAGACAACGATCTGCCTATTCTGAACACCGCACTGGTGGAGTATATGACACACGGGACACCGATTGAAAAGACCATCAATGACTGTACTGACCTGATCCAGTTCCAGAAAATTGTGAAGCTGTCAGACAGCTATAAATGGGTGGAGCATGAACACGGGAACCCTGAACTGGTGCAGATGGGTGTGCGGGTGGTCAAGACCTATTATAACTATACCCATACAAAACGGTACACTTACAAGTCATACCGTGTCTTTGCTTCCAAAGATATGACAGACGGGCGGATCCTGCGGTGCGGCGGGAAGCGTGGACGGCCTGAAAAGTTTGGGAACACGCCTGATCACTGTTATATCTTCAATGAAAGCGTGGAAGGGGTTCAGACACCGGAAAAACTGGATCGTCAATGGTATATAGATTTTGCCCGGAAGCGCCTAAAAGATTATGGGGTGAGCGCATGAGGGAGTATAGAAAAGCAGATGCCCGGAATCCGCACATGGGGCTGAATAACCGTATATGCCGGAATCCTGAATACTGGTGCAAGCTGCATCAGGTATGGCTTTCTGAAAATGACGTAGCAAAGAAACAATGTAAACATAAGCCCACTTTTGACATGATAGGCACAGTCAGGTGCGGCAATCTAGTGAAAAGATCGGACTGGGAGAAAGGACGGGTGAAAAAGAATGAACACTATAAACATAAAAACCGGAAACGGCAGCATGACAATAAACATTGACAATTTTTTTCCTTGCAGTCAGGCCCGGTTCAATAAGCTGTTCAAAATCGTTCGTCAATTTTCGTGGCTGAATGATGTTCAGGCAATCGCTGAACAGCTGAACCAACACTTTACGGAACAGATTCAGGACAATGAGATCACAAAGGCGGGATATGCAAAAAGGCATTTCAGGCAAATGCAGGCACACGCTGACTACAGGGACATGGTGGAATCAGGAAAGCATCCCAACGGGATCCCGCTGACAAAAGAGGAATTGAAAGACTTCAAAAAAAGGATGGTCGATGCTGGGCACTGGGCGAAACAGTACCTTTGTGAGACAAAAAAAATAGATCGTGAAATATCGGCATTAAAGAAGAATCTGGAAATGCTGGGAAGTTTGGAGATGTAACACATGGCTGATCTGTATAAGGGATATATAAAAACCAAAAATAAACAGGCTGCGGAGAGGTTCAAAGACAGGACTGACTTCAAGACGCTGAATGAAGTCAGTTCCCTTCCTGAATATGCTGGTATCCTTGAAAAAGATACCATGTTTATTGACATTGACGATCCCGATCAGTCTGAAATACTAATGGACATTGTGGAAGCGCTACAGCTGGATTGCCGGGTGATCTGTACCAGCAGGGGAAAGCATTTCATTTTTAAGAACACGCAGCTGCACCAGTGCAAGACAAAGGCAACGCTGGCTTGTGGCCTGACCGCTGATATAAAGGTGGGTTATGTGAACGCCTATGAAGTGCTGAAAGTGGGCGGTGAAGAACGTTTTTGTGAATGGGACATTGAACCGGGCGCACATTATCAGGAAGTTCCGAAGTGGCTTTTGCCTGTAGGAAAGAAAAAGCTGGACTTCATTGACATGGAAGCCGGGGATGGCCGGAATCAGGAATTGTTCAACTATATCCTGACGCTGCAAAGTAATGATTTCAGCGTGGAAGAATCACGGGAAACGATCCGCATTATTAACAGTTATGTCCTGAAGGATCCCTTGTCAGATCAGGAAATAGAAACTATTTTACGGGATGACGCTTTCAGGAAGCCGGTATTCTTCAACGGTTCCCGCTTCCTGTTTGACCGTTTCGCCGCTTATATGAAGAATACGCAGCACGTTGTCATTATCAACGGGAATCTGCATATATACCGGGATGGCGTGTACCTGAACGGCTACAGGCACATTGAAGCGGAAATGATCCGCACTATCCCGGATCTGTCTGACGCAAAGCGCAAGGAAGTATTGAAGTATATGCAGCTGATATGTGAAAAGGTGGAACCTGCGGATGCCCGTTATATAGCGTTCAGAAATGGTATATATGACGTGGTAACGGACACCATGCAGGACTTTTCCCCTTCTATTGTTATCACCAACAAAATACCGTGGGACTATAACCCGCAGGCGTTCAATGAACTGACTGAACAAACACTGAACAAATTAGCGTGTGACGATCCAACAATCCGGGCGCTGCTTGAAGAATGTATTGGTTACTGCTTTTACAGGCGTTCGGAACTGGGAAAAGCGTTCATTCTGACCGGGGAAAAGAACAACGGAAAAAGTACCTTCCTTGATCTGGTCAAGGCCGTTGTGGGTGAGGATAACATATCAGCCCTTGACCTGAAAGAACTGGGGGACAGGTTCACCACTTCAATGATGTTCGGAAAGCTGGCAAATATTGGTGACGATATAGGGGATGACTTCATGCAGGGTACACAGGTAGCCATGTTCAAAAAGATTGTGACCGGGAACCGGATCAAGGCAGAAAGAAAAGGTCAGGATCCGTTTGAATTTAACCCATATATAAAGCTGCTGTTCTCTGCTAATGACATACCACGAATGAAGGATAAGACCGGGGCCGTTTTGCGGCGGCTGGTCATCATTCCTTTTAACGCACAGTTTTCAAAAGAAGATCCTGACTATGATCCGTTTATCAAATATAAACTGATTGAACCGGGTTCCATAGAATACCTGATCAAGCTGGGGATCATGGGCTTGCGCCGTGTTCTGGAAAATCAGGACTTCACCAGATCAGACCGTGTTGATCGGCAGCTGGAAGAATATGAAGAAGAAAATAACCCTATTGTGGCTTTCCTTCACGATCTGGAACATGGGGAAAATGACATAATCAACGAAACAACAGCTGACGTATACGCCAAATATAAAATATTCTGTAACGCTGCTAATATGCAGCCCATGTCAAAGGTTGTTTTTTCAAAGCAGATAAACAAGCGGCTGAATACAGAAATAGCTTTTCGGAAAATTGCCGGAAAGTCTACACGAATTTTTATAAAAGTGAAAGGAATATGAAGGAATGAAAACTTGTATATGTGATAAATGCAGCACGGAAATTGAAATGAATGTTCAGGAAGAAGTTATTGATCAGGATAAGGACGGGAAGGACATCACGGAACAGTTCTTTGTCTGCCCGGAGTGCGGCCAACGCTACACTATATTCATTTCTGATCAGTTCATGCAGCAGAAAATAGCAGCCAGAAAGCGCCTGAAACGTATGCCAAAGAATTACAATCCGGCGCTGGATGCTGCACTGGTGAAAGAAATGCAGAAGCATTTTAAAAAGCTGAAAAGAAAATACGGGAGGGAGTGACACGGATGAAAAAAGTTGTAGTGACAGCTGGTGTTCTGCTGGTGGTTGTGGTGGTTTATAAAGTGTGTATATGGGACTATTACAAGGCGGCTATAAATTAAAAGTCACGATTGCGACACGCTTTGACACGGTACACGGTCACGGTTAAAAACCTTGATTTTATCACATGGACACGGTTGACACGGTTAAAAAGAAAGTTCTTTTATATTTTATTGCAATCTGTATCATGTCAGTGTTGATAAAAAAGAAAATATATAAGTAGATGTATGTTTAGCGTGTCAAGCGTGTCAGAAATTAAAAAAGATATTGAAAACATGGGGTTTTTAAAGGTCACGGTTATATTTTTTAAGCGTGACCAGAAAGGAAGGTATAAATGGCTGAACATAAAAGAAAAAAGAGGGTTACACCATATGAAAAAGCTGTTAATTATTTATCACAAATTGAATATATAGAAGAAATGATCGGTGAAAAGCAGGATATTATTGACAGTCTACGGAGCAGCATCACAGGAACGTCAGCCAGTACGGAAAGTGAACGTGTGCAGACTTCCCCTAAAGACCGTTTAGGTGAAACCTGTGCAAAGATCGTTGACCTGTGCGAACAGCTGAACAAAGACATTGATTCTTTTGTAGATATGAAAGCGGAAGTCATACAAACCATAGATCAGTATGTCGATGACCTGAAAGAAAGACGTTTACTGTATTTACGCTATTTGAAGTTTATCCCTATTGAATCATGTGCCAAAGAATTAAGAATATCAAGGGCAACAGCGTATAATTTCCATAAAGCTGCGATGCAAAAAATAGCCCGGAAATTTGAAAATAGATAAAATTAGATTTATTTAGAAAAACTTATACACATAGACACTTGAAACAGATTGTTTTCTGTAATATAGTGTAGGTGTCGAACAATACATGAATGACCTTCAAGGCGGGACGCTTTGAAGGTTGTTTTGTTTTAAAGAGAAAATAAGGGGGTGTGTTTCCTTTGTCAGACGGTAAGGATCTGCGGAAGGAAGCCTTTGAAATGTTCCAGCAAGGTTTTAAGCTGGTGGACATAGCAAAGCAGCTGAATGTTCCTGCTGGCACTGTCAGACGATGGAAGCACAGTGACAAGTGGGAAATGAACGGGGGAACGAACGGGGCGGGCGAACGTTCGGAAAAAGCGAACGAAACGAACGCACAGACGAACGTTCACGAAGTATTTAAGCAGAAACGCCGTAAAAGGGTTTATTCAGATGTGCAGCAGGTAGAAAAGAACGCCGGACTTACTGAAAAACAGCGGCTTTTCTGCCTTTTTTATGTCCGGTACTTCAATGCAACAAAGGCATATCAGAAAGCATATGGGTGTGCCTATTCAACGGCGTGTGCTGCGGGCTGGAAGTTATTGCAAAATACTGAAATCAAGGCGGCAATCATGGAACTGAAACAAGGCCGGTTGAATCAGCAGCTATTGGATGAATCGGACATTTTTCAGAAGTACATGGACATAGCTTTTTCGGACATAACCGACTTTCTGACGTTCGGACAAAAGGAAGTTCCGGTCATGGGTGCGTTCGGCCCGATCAAGGTTGAAGATCCAGACACCGGGGAAAAAATACCTGTCACCAAAATAGTGAACGTTGTCCAGTTCAGGGGATCGGACGAAGTTGACGGGACACTGATTAGTGAGGTCAGACAGGGGAAAGACGGGGCCAGCATAAAACTGGCTGACCGTATGAAAGCGCTTGAATGGCTGTCTGAACATATGGACATGGCAACGCCTGAACAAAAGGCCCGTATGAAGAAGCTGGAAGCGGAAACTGAACGGATCAGGAACAGCGGCGGCGCAGAAGGTGAGGATGATGGCGTTGAAATCATTAACGACTGCCCCACCTAAAAAGAAACAGGTGCGGATCAGTGAAATTATAATACCGAAATATCAGGCTATATTCAATAATCGCACATATAAGCACATTATATTGACTTCTGGCCGTGCCGGTACGAAGTCCAGTTTTGCAGGTGTGCGTGGTATATATCAGCTTGTCAATGATGGTTCCGGTTCCGTGGTGGTGTTGCGTAAACGGCACAATAAGCTGCGGAAAACGGTATACAAGGAAATGCTGCGGGGTATTAACCGACTGGGGATCAGCAAGAAAAAGTTTGAGATCACAAAGTCCCCTATGGAAATCACCTATAAAAAGCACGGCAGCACAATGTACTTTGCCGGTTCTGACGGTATAGACGATACAAAAGGAATCATTGACGAAGATAAACCGATCAAGCTGGTCATACTGGACGAACTGACAGAGTTCTTTGACGATGGCGAAGGTGAGGATGAACTTCTGAACATTGAAGCGACTTTTGCCCGTGGAAACAAGGGTGATTTTCAAATGATCTATCTGTTCAATCCACCAAAGAACCCGAACAGCGACATTATGAAGTGGCTGACCAAAATGAAGCAGCGGCCAGACACCATCCACATTCACACGGACTACAGGGATGTTCCGGCTGACTGGCTGGGGCCTGACCTGATACAGTCAGCGGAAACGCTGCACCTGATAGATCCCCGTCAATATGAATGGGTATGGCTGGGGAAGTGCATCGGCATAGACGAAGTTATTTACTATATGTTCAGCCAGAAGCACATTGACCGGCCACTTGCAAGAATTGACCGCTTTCCTATTATCGCCATCGGCGGGGACTATGGACAGCAGAACGCCACGACATTTCAGGCGGCAGGTCTGGACATGGCACACAGGAAGCTGCGGGGCCTGAATGAATATTACCACAGCGGCAGGGAAAGCGGAAAACAGAAAGCCCCTTCCTTGTATGCAAAGGATTTTGTTCAGTTCGTTCAGTTGTTGGGTAAACAGTACGGAACGGAAGGTGTACGCTTCCTGCTGTTTCTGGATCCTTCTGCTAAAGGTTTAGCGGAAGAAATCAAGCGGGCCTGTAGGGTTGCGGGGGTTCCTGTATCTGTCCGGGAAGCTGACAATGATGTGAAGCTGGGGATCAGCCGGACACAAAAGGCGCTGACCTTCAACATTTTATCCATTTCCCCCAAACAGGAAAACGCCATTGATGAATTTGGGGTGTACGGGTACGATCCAAAGTCCATTGAAAAGGGCAAGGAAGAACCGATCAAGTTAGACGATCACTGTATGGACGCTATCCGGTATATGGTCATGGGTATGTGGATGAAAATCAAGGCGTGGTTGCCTGTTTCGGAACAGGAAGATGAAAAATAATCAGGGAGTGAAAGACAATGGATATTTTCAGTTATTTCCGGGATAAGGGGATCGACACGGTGACCCCCACCTATTACCGGCAAATAGAGATCTGGCGCAGCTGGTACAATTCCAATGTGAAGAAATTTCATAAGTACAAAGTATACCGTGGGAACGGTACTTCTGTGAACTGCCTGCGGCACTCTTTAGGCATGGCTAAAAAAGTCTGTGAGGATATGGCGGATCTGCTGCTGAATGAGCGTGTGACAATCACCATAGCAGACCAGACCACGGATGCCTTTGTGAAGGGTGTGCTGGAAACTAACACATGGGAAGAACTGGGGAATGAATTTCAGGAATGGAAGTCAGCGCTGGGAACCGTGGCCTATGTGGTGTATATCAAGGATGCCGTGGTGGACGAAGCCGGGAACATGACCGGGGGCAGCGTGGGGATCAACTATGTGGAAGCAGCCCACATCTACCCTACCAGCTGGCAGAATAAAGTGATCACTGAATGTATTTTCACGTTTCCAAAAACTTACAAGCGTAAGAAATACGTTCATTTTCAATATCACCGGATTGAGGATGTACCCGGTGAGAACCGGAAACAGTATGTGATTGAAAACACGGTTGTGGAGAACACCAGCGGTTCAGGCCGGGAACTGACACCTGACCAGTGGGAAGAAATACCCACTTTCAGTGGGTTGGCTGAACGCATTGAAACGGGTTCAGATCAGCCGCTTTTCATTATTGACCGGCTGAACATGGTGAATAATGCAGACGATGACACCACTAACCCGATGGGTGTTTCCCTGTTTGCAAATGCTATTGATATTATCAGGAAAATTGATCTTGAATATGACAGTTACGCAAACGAATTTTCTTTAGGGCGCAAGCGCATATTTGTGGCCCCGGAATTTTTATCAAACACCAACGGTTCCCCGGTCTTTGATCCGAACGATTCAGTGTTTTATGAATTGCCGGAAGATTATTTCAAAAATGCGGAATCGAAGGAAGCGATCCGGGAAATAAACATGGAACTGCGGATTGAGGAACACAGCAAAGCGATCAATGACGATCTGAACTGGCTTTCTTTCAAGTGCGGTTTTGGCACTGACCGGTACAAGTTTGAAGCTGGCAGCGTGAAAACGGCCACGGAAGTGATCAGTGAAAATTCAGATATGTACAGGAGCCTGACGAAGCATGAACTGGTACTGAACCGGGTGCTGATCCAGCTGATTCAGACAATCATCCGGGCCGGTATCAGCATAGGGATCCCAGGCCTACAGGAAAATACGGACGTGACCATTCAGTTTGACGATTCGATCATTGAAGATAAGGTCACAGAACGTCAGAATGACCGTCAGGACGTGGCGATGGGTGCTATGGGTTTAGCTGAATACCGGGCTAAGTGGTACGGGGAAACACCTGAACAGGCACAGAAGAACCTTCCTGAACAGTTTGACAATGGGGTGATCCAGTGAAACGGGAATACCAGTCAATCCTACAAAACGGCATTGAAAAGAAATACCTGATGCTGGAAGAAGAAATTGAAAAGGACATAGTGCGCCGGATCCAAAAGGCCGGAAAAATTACTTCTACAGCTGACTGGCAGATTCAGCGCTATATGGTGCTGGGACACAGTACGGAAGATGTTGAAAATATCATCCGTTCAGCTGTAGGCGGTGACTGGGCTGACACTTTCAAGCTGTATGATGAAGTCATAGAACAGGAATATGTCAGGTGCAAGGCCCTGTATGAGCAGGTCAACGCCCACTTTGTCCCATATGAACAGAATTATGAATTGCAGCAACTTACCAATGCACTGATCCAGCAATCCAATGACGAACTTTTCAACATAAGCAAGTCACTGGGGTTCATGGTGGACATGGGCGGCGGGCGCAAGGTATTCACACCGCTGTCAGAGATATACAACGGGTATCTGGACAATGCGATCACCATGATGGCATCCGGGGCCTTTGATTACAACACCATGATCCGCAAGGTTGTGGGAGAAATGACCGCTTCCGGGCTGCGAACGGTTGACTATGCTTCCGGCCACAGTAACAGGGTGGATGTAGCCGTCAGGCGGGCGCTGCTGACCGGGATGGGACAGCTGACCGGGCAAATATCCAGAATGAACGGTCAAGCGCTGGGAACAGACAAATATGAAGTTGACTGGCATCCCGGAGCAAGGCCGGATCATGCAAAATGGCAGGGCCGTGTCTGGACATACCAGCAGCTTGTAGATGTCTGCGGGCTGGGTTCCGGCCCCGGTCTGCTGGGTTGGAATTGCCGTCATACCTACTACCCTTTTCTGGAAGGGATTTCTGTCAGAAATTATTCTGATCAATGGCTGGCAGAAATGGATAGGAAGGAAGCGCAGAAAATCCCGTACAGGGGGAAGGAATACAATACCTATGAAGCAACGCAGAAACAGCGGCAAATGGAAACGGCGATGCGGGCGCAACGGGAAAAGGTGCAGCTGCTAAAACAGGGCGGCGCTGATCCTGACGATATTCTGAACGCACGGTGTAAATATCAGGCTATGCTTGACGAATATTCAGAGTTCAGCAAAAAGTTCAAACTTCCTGAACAGCGTGAACGGATATATTATGACCTGCGGGGCCGTGTAGCACCTTCACAGCGGACATATAAGAAATGGCAAGCGGAACAGCTGGAAAAGAAAGCCAAACGGGACGCAAAGAAAGCCGCAGCCGCACAAAGGGCTAGTCAGAAAGCGGCATCTTCTGGTAAAATAAAAGGGGAACCCGGTATTCCTTCCGGCTGGGTAAAGGGAAGCCCGATGGACGCAAAGACGGCGGCACAGGGTACGAACCCAAATTACAATATGCACATTACGGAATGGACACACAACTGTCAGCGCTGTGTGTCTGCCTTTGAAGCCCGGATGCGTGGGTATGACGTGGAAGCCCTTCCCCGGATTTTGAAAGGTGACGATCTTCCCTACATGAACACTACTACCGGCTGGCTTTCTGTATATGAAAATCCGGTAGTCACCAGTATGCACAAGACTACAGGAAAGGCTTGTTTGTCTGCTATTGAAAATCAGATGTCTGACTGGGGCGATGGCGCAAGGGCCATTGTCCGGGTACGTTGGAAAGGTGGCGGCGGTCATGTGTTTAATGCTGTGCAGCAGGAAGGGAAAACTGTCTTTATAGACGCACAGACTAATGACATGGATTGCAGCTATTACTTCAAGCCCGGATTGATAAAACCGGGCATGACCGAACTGATCCGGATCGACAATCTGAACTTCACTGACCGGATCGCATTATGCGCTAAACAGAAAGGGGTATAAAAAATGACACTGAACGAAGCAAAAGCCGCTGTTCTGGCACTGGCCGGGGCCGGTATGGAAATATCTGAAATATCTGAACTGCCTACAGGGTGGGTTTTTGGTCTGCGGAACGCTGAAACAAAGGAAGAACCGGACACGCCGCCGCTGATTGTTTATAAGTCGGATGGCCGGGTGGCTGATTTCTTCCCGCCTGAACACATGACTGAACTTCCGCAAATGAAATTGATTGAGGGGGACGAAGAATGATCACGGTTCTGGTAACGCCAAACAGGATCCATGTATCAGGCCACGCAAACACGGCCCCACGGGGTTCAGATATTGTCTGTAGCGCCGTTTCTGCCCTTACGCTTACACTTATTAGGGGGCTGAAAGAAATAGCCCATATGGGGCTATATGAAAGCGTAGAAGGAGGAAATATCTGTATTGAGTGGCAGAACATAAACGACACCGGCAAAGCGCTGGTTGATACATGGTTTTTGGGTATCTGCGGGATTGCTGCGGAATACCCGGTAATTGAATTTTTATAATGAGTGAATGACGCATCCTGAAAAGGGTGCTTTTTTCATGCCTGACGGGGCAATAAATACGGGACTATCACAGGAAAGTGAGGATGAAACCATGAGAAAGAGATTTTTTGATTTACAGCTTTTCACTGACGGCGGTGAAAGCGGCGCTGGTGCTGCGGGTGCTGGTGCAGGAACAGCCGGGAATGGCAACGGTAGCCAAAACAATGCCGGGGGTGCAACTTACAGTTATGAACAGGCCGAACAGATCGCACAGGCACGGGCTGACCGGGCAGAAAAGGCGGCGCTGGCCGATTTCTTCAAGCGTCAGGGAATGAGCGAGGATGAAGTTACTGCTGCCCTTGCTGATTTCAAGGCAAAAAAGGCTGCACAGCAGCCCAATGTCACCGCCGTGGAAAAAGAACGGGATGCGGCGCTGGCACAGGTGGAAGAAATGAAGAACACCAACTACCTGCGTGACAAAGGCGTGAAGCCTGACGATCTGGACTATGTGCTTTTCAAAGTCAGCAAACAGGTGGATGACAAGACCGACTTCAAGAAAGCGGCTGACGCTTTCCTGAAAGAGAATCCCCGCTTTACGGGACAGGGGATGAAGGTTGTTTCCACCGGCAAGCCTGACGGCGGTTCCGGCACAGGCCAGACAGTCAATGATTCAATCAACGCTTCCATCCGTTCAGCGTTTGGAAGATAAAGAAGGGAGAACAGGAACATGAACAGAAACAAGAAACTTTTTAATTTACAGCTGTTTACCGGTGGTACTGCTATCACCAGAAGCAACGCAGAAGCATTGATCCCGGTACAGGAAAGCCACGACATCATTCAGGGCGTGGTTGAACAGTCCACTGTGTTACAGCGTGGCCGTAGGCTGGCAAACATGACGGCGGCGCAGTATAAAATGCCCGTGCTTGACCTGCTTCCGGTGGCGTACTTTGTCAACGGTGAGGGCGGATCCGCAAAGAAGAAGCTGACAACGATGGCATGGGATAAAAAAGTGATCTATGCAGAAGAAATTGCGGTCATTGTACCGATTTCCGAAGCTGTCCTTGACGATGCTGACTATGATATTTGGGGAGAAGTACGGCCCCGCCTGATCGAAGCGTTCGGCCAGAAGATTGACGGTGCTATTCTGTTCGGTCAGGATAAACCGCAGACATGGCGGGATGACGTTGTGACCACGGCCACAAGCGCCGGGGCTGTTGTGACGCTGGGATCCGATCTGTATGATTCTATTTTGGGTGAAGGTGGCGTGATCGCAAAGGTTGAGGAAAGCAGCTATTTTGTGAACGGCCACATGGCTGACATTACCATGCGGGCAAAGCTGCGGGGCCTGAAAGACACCACGGGACAGCCCGTGTTCAAGTCTGATATGCAGACCGGCACGACCTACACACTGGACGGTTCCCCGATGAACTTCCCCCGCAACGGAGCCTTTGACAGAAGCAAGGCCCTGATGATTTCCGGGGACTTTTCACAGCTGGCATACAGCATCCGTCAGGACATTACTTTCAAGATTTTTGATCAGGGTGTGATTCAGGATCCGGCAACGGGTGACATCCTGTATAACCTGATGCAGAATGACATGGTGGCGCTGCGGGCCGTCATGCGTTTGGGCTGGGAAATCCCGAACCCCATCAATGCTATGGTTCCCGATAAGACAAAGCGCTGCCCGTTCGCTATCCTGACAAGCGCTGCATCCGGCGCTTCCGTTGCAGCATATTCAGCGGATGACGGACAGGGCGATGGGCCTTATACAGAAGCGCAGCTTACAGCCATGACCATTGACCAGATCAAGGCGCTGGCGGTTTCAAAAGGCTATGTGATCACCAAAACGGTGAAAGCTGAAATTATTGCGGAGTTTTTGGAGCAGCAGAACGAAGCATAAGGGGGGGATCGGAAATGTACGTTGATTTTGAATATTATTCCAGCGTGTTCAGTGGTTCAGTCCTGTCAGAAGGGGCTTTCCAGAAAGCTGAACAGGAAGCTGAAACGTACATCCGGTATCTGACATACCTGAACGGTGATATTTTCGCAGATACGGCACAGGCTGACGCTATAAAGGGCGCTGTCTGTGCTGCTGCGGATGCCTATCATATGGCTGTCAGGGAAACAGCGGAAGGTGGAAATGTCAAGTCTGAAAGCAAAGACGGCCTTTCAGTGTCGTTTGTTGTGGCCCGTAAAGACGGGGAAACAGCGGATGACTATGTAAAACGCTGTATGTATCAGGTGATCCGGATCCGGCTGCTTCCTACTGGCTGGCTTTCACGGAAAGCGGGGTGTAAACATGATCACAAATGTGGATGCTGTGACTGTCTTTAATGGCAGGACGGATAAAGCAACACGAAGAAAAATCTATATCCCCACGGTGATCAGGGGCGTTTCCTATGTCGAAGGGAAAGGATCCAAAGTAGCCGACAATGGGGTGTGGAGTGACGATGTTCAGTATAAAATCAGGGTTCCCCTGATCGCCGTGGTTCAGGATAACCGGGAATATATGCGGGATCTGAACTATGCAAAGCTGGACAATGAAGAAGCAGCAAAATACTGGACAATACAGAAGGGGGATCTGGTTGTCCGGGGTGAATATGCCGGTGACAATCCCCTGCTGGGTGAGGATGAAATATCTGCATACGCAAAGGAACAGGGGCTTGACCTGATCCGTGTCACGGAATACGCCGATGACACGTCAGGGGGCAGCCTGTACACAAGACACTGGCGGATCGGGGGTAAATAATGGATATACACAACATTGTCACACCGGTGAACCGGGTGATCAATTTCGTGGGCGGCAGCGTCAAATTATGCTGGTCAAGTACGTTTGGACGGAACCGCAGCGCCATGTTCAGCAGAAAGCAGAAAATTGTTGACAGTGAAGTGCTGCGGTACTGTGCGCCGCTGATCCCCTTCCGTACTGGAACATTGACACGTTCCGGGACAATCGGAACCGTGATCGGCAGCGGAAATGTTCAGTATGCGACACCATACGCACGTTTTCAGTATTACCAAACGGCACAGTCACGGTCTTATGATTCACGCCGGGGCGCTAAATGGTTTGAACGCATGAAAACAGCGCACAAAGCAGACATTCAGAGGGCTGCGGAAAGGGGGTAAAAGTTTGGTCAAGTCAATCATTGAAGGGCTGACAGATTATTTTTTACAGTGTCCCCTTCTGAAAGACGGAGTTTTCCGGGTGGATGCGCTGGGAAGTGATCCCGTGGAATATGCGCTTGAAACGGGGATGACTTCCCCGGTTGTACGAACTTATATCGATGGTTCCAGTATCAGACAGTACCAGTTCAATTTCAA
This sequence comes from bacterium 1XD21-13, assembly GCA_009917555.1. GTDB lineage: Bacteria > Bacillota > Clostridia > Lachnospirales > Lachnospiraceae > Laedolimicola. Next base: position 27,968 of record QZDX01000018.1, read on the forward strand.
CAGCCGGGAAGCCTATTCAATGGATCGGATTCTGGCAATACAGAATGAAAGTTTTTATGAAGATTTCTGCAACTGGGTGGAAGAACAAAGCATGATCGGGAACCTTCCTGAAATGCCGGAAGGGTGCGAAGCGCAAGCCCTGACCGTTCTGACACCGGGGTTCATGCTGGACGCAACGATGGAAAATGCTTTTTATCAGGTTCAGCTGCAACTACAATATTTCAAGGAGGCACCGAAAAATGAAAAATTTTGATTTACAGCTTTTTACGGGCGGCAGAAGTGCGCTGATCCGTAACATGATCGCTGACTATCTGGAAGTAAACGGAAAGATGGAACTGTGCGGGATCGGCTTTACGAAGTTAGACGAAAGCCCCGGCGCACAGAGCGACAACACCACCTATATCAATGAAACCACGTCCAGCGCTGACATTATAGGATATGAAACAGAATTTCCCTATGAATTTGACGCTGTTCCCGCACAGAAAGCGCTTTATACTTTGTGGAAGGACGGACGGGATCACCACACCGGGGAAGCTGCACAGCATACCTATGTACGGGTTGAACTTTTTAACCCCATCAGTACACCGTCAAAGACGGCAGCTGAATACACGGCCCGTCAGTTTACCGTGTCAAATGAAGTCAGCGACTTCACCGGGGACGGGGGACAGAAGATCAACGCTTCCGGTACTCTCCACGCTGTAGGCGATCCGGTTTTTGGTAAGTTTGACACCGTGAGCATGACTTTCACAGAAGGGGAGTTCAAAGGGAAGTTTGATCTTGACGGAGAACCCGCAGCACCTACAGAGTAACACGAAAACCATATTGACAACTGCTGAAAACGACAACTGATCTAATGACAGTGGACGTTCAGGACAGCGCAGGGTATCACCACGGCCTTGCGCTGTTTTTATATGCTGTGGTGATTGAAAGGATGAAGAAAATGAATATAGAAATCAATGGAGTAACTTTGCAGGCGGATTTCATGGATGCGGATTTCATGGAAGTATTTGAACCGGCTATTTTTACAATGCGGGAAGGAATCAATGCAAGTAAAACTATGCAGGGCATGGTTGCGGCAAAGTACAAGGCGATGAACCAGACGATTGAAACATTTTTTAATACAGCGTTCGGTGAAGGTACTGCTGACAGTATCTTTCAGGGCAGTAAAAATGTTATGGTGCATCTGGAAGCGGTGGCCAAAATTGAGGAAGCACAGAGGGCTGAAAAGAAACAGTTCAACGATTTTTCCAACAAATACACGCAGCGTCAGAACAGTTTCCAGTCTATGCAGGGACACCAGAAGAAACAGAGAAACCAGCCTAACCGCACATGAATGTCTTAATGGATGACTTGCCTTGTACCGTCATTGTGGCAGACGTTGAGATCCCCATAGATACAGACTACAGAACGGGTATTCTTTTTGAACAGACTTTGAGTGATCCGGCCATGCCGGATAATGAAAAGCTGAACACGGTTCTGAAACTGTACTATGGGGATGCTGTTTTTCCGCTGCTGGGCGATATGGACACGGTACAGGAAGCATTGAACGGGATCATGTGGTTTTACCGCTGCGGTGCTGATGAAACGGCGGGATCTGAAACGGAAGGGGGTGCTTCCGGTAAGGATCCGCCGTTTTCTTATGAACATGATGCCGGTTATATTTACGCTGCGTTTATGGAAGCATATGGAATTGACCTGACAAAGAACAGACTTCATTGGTGGCAGTTTCGAGCCTTATTTTTAGGATTGCCGGAAACGGTTCTTTTCTGCAAGATCATGGCATACCGCACTATGGAAATTCCAGCAAAAATGCCAAAGGAAAAGAAAAAGTTCTATCAGCGCATGAAACGGATCTACAAGATCCCTGAACCTGCTGAACAGATAAGGCTTGAAAAGGAAATGGAAGCCATCCTTGCAAACGGGGGTGACATTTCACAGCTGATCAAGTGAGGTTTTGTAAATGGCAGGTAATGACGGAACATTAAATTTTGATACTAAAATAGACAGTTCAGGCTTTCAAAAAGGTCTTGACGGAATAGGGGGCGCTGCACAAAAAGGACTGTCAATCACCAGTAAAGTGCTGGGCGGGGCGGCTACTGCTGTCACGGCACTGGGCGGGGCAGCGATCAAAGTAGGTTCAGACTTTGAAGCGGGGATGTCAGAGGTTCAGGCCGTGTCTGGCGCATCTGGTGAAGCCCTTGAACAATTAAAAGAAAAAGCTAAAGAAATGGGCGCTAAGACGAAGTTCAGCGCCACAGAATCAGCCGAAGCTATGAACTACATGGCGATGGCTGGCTGGAAAACAGAGGAAATGCTGGGCGGCATTGAAGGTATTATGAACCTTGCAGCCGCTTCCGGTGAAGATCTTGCCACTACTTCCGACATTGTGACAGACGCATTGACAGCGTTTGGTATGTCTGCATCCGATTCAACACACTTTGCTGACATACTGGCCGCAGCTTCCAGCAACGCAAACACGAATGTGGGCCTTATGGGTGAAACATTCAAATACGTTGCACCGCTGGCCGGTTCACTGGGCTATTCTGCGGAAGATACGGCCACAGCCATCGGGCTTATGGCAAATGCCGGTATTAAGGGTTCACAGGCCGGTACTTCCTTGCGTTCCATTATGACAAGGCTTGCAAAGCCCACAAAGGAATCACAGGCGGCGATGGATGCGCTGGGCCTGTCCATAACGGACAGTTCCGGGAAAATGAAGCCGCTGTCTGAAATTGTGGGCGATATGCGGAAAGGCTTTTCCGGTCTTACAGAGGACGAAAAAGCCAGCTATGCCGCTATGCTGGGCGGTCAGGAAGCCATGTCTGGATTGCTGGCAATCGTCAATGCGTCAGATAAAGACTTTGAAAAGCTGTCTGGTGCAATCAATGACTGCAACGGATCCGCCGCTGAAATGGCTGAAATCATGCAGGACAATTTACAGGGGCAGATCACTATTCTGCAATCCGGCCTTGAAGGTTTAGGTGTTTCCCTGTATGAAACCATGCAGGACACGGCAAAGGACGTTGTAAAAGAAGCACAGGGGATGGTTCAGCAGTTACAGGATGCGTTCAATGAGGGCGGTTTTCAGGGCCTTGTGGGTGCGTTCGGTAATGTTCTGGCGCAGATAGTCCAGAGGATAGCAGAAGCAGCCCCCACGGTCATTGAAGCCGCTGTCAGTCTGGTCATGTCCTTTTGTGACGGCCTGAAAAGTGCGCCGGGGATCGGGGAATCTGGCGCAAGCCTGATCACGTCCCTTGTTACCGGCCTGATGTCCTGTGTCGGTGAGATATGGACAACGGCCATAGTCCTGATCGGAAAGCTGGCAGAAGGGATTGCTGCGGGTGCGCCGCAGATGGTTCAGGCAGCTTCCACGGCGATCACTGACATTGTGGAATGTATTGTTGACTGGATGCCTGATATTCTACAGGCTGGTGCTGATATTATTGTGGCACTGGCAGAAGGGATTACTGGCGCACTTCCAACACTGATCGCACAGGCGGCGGTCATTGTGTCAGACATAGCGCTGGCACTGGTTGAAAACCTTCCGGCACTTGTAGACGCTGCCTTGCAGCTGGTCATGGGGCTGGTGCAAGGTCTGGTTGACGGGATCCCCGTTCTGCTTGAAGGTGCTATTCAGTTATTCATGGCAATATTGGATGCGCTGCCCGTTATCATAGAAAAGTTACTGCAAGCGCTTCCTGACCTGATAACCACAGTCATTGACTTTTTCACGCAGAACATACCGCTGATTGTTGACGGTGCGATTCAGCTGTTAATGGGTATCATTGAAGCGATCCCTGTCATCATTCAGGCAATCGTGAATAATTTGCCGCAGATCATAACAGCACTTGTCAACGGGCTTGTGGGTGCGCTTCCGCAGCTGTTAGAAGCAGCCATCACGCTGCTGATGGCAATTATTGAAGCGATCCCTGATATTGTGGTGGCGATTGCTGAAAACCTTCCGCAGATCATAACGGCGATTGCCACAGGGTTAGCACAGGCCATTCCGCAGATATTCACAGCAGCAAAAGATCTGTTATGGCAGATTATTGAAGCGGTTCCTGAAATTGTGGTAGGTATTGCCGGAGCCGTACCGGATATTATAGCCGGAATTGTGAACGGCCTGATCGGTGGAATCGGTGCAGTATGGGATGCGGCTTGTGAACTGGGTTCCGGTATACTGGACGGGATCAAGTCATTTTTCGGTATTAACAGCCCTTCAACCGTAATGGCTGAACAGGGCGATTATTTGGTACAGGGGCTAGTCAATGGCATCGCAAGTATGCCCGCAGAACTGGCCGCATATCTGGATCAGACAGTCCAGAAGATCATAACATGGGGACAGCAAATGTTCAGCAACGTTCAGAACATAATTCAGAACGTGGTGAACACAGCTGTAAACCTGATCGCACAGCTGCCCGGTAAAGTCTGGACATGGCTTGTTAATGTGGTGACAAAAACTGTTCAATGGGGACAGCAGATGTTGACCACGGCCACAAATGCGATTCAAAGCATGATTTCCAGCATTATTTCCCTGCTGTCTGAACTTCCGGGGAAGGTCTGGACATGGCTTGTTAATGTAGTTACGAAAGTAACCGCATGGGGCCAACAAATGCTGAATACCGCAAAAAGCGCAATCAGCAATATGATTTCAGCCATTGTCAGCTTGATTTCTGAATTGCCGGGTAAGGTATGGACGTGGTTAGTCAATACCGTCACGAAGGTGACAGCATGGGGACAGCAGATGCTTTCCAGTGCGAAAACGGCAATTACAAACATGATTTCAAGCATCGTTTCCCTTATGTCAGAACTACCGGGAAAAATTGCAACGCACTTGTCAAATGTCGTTTCAAAGGTTGTCGCATGGGGCAGCGAACTGGCATCCAAAGGGGCCGCTGCTGCTAAAGGGCTGTTTGATGCCGTGGTCAACGGTGTCAGCGGTTTACCTTCCAAAATGGCAGAGGTAGGAAGTAATATAGTCAGCGGTATTTGGAACGGTATCAGTTCAGGATGGAACTGGCTGAAAGATAAGGTTTCAAGCCTTGCAAACAGTCTGCTGGATGCCGCAAAGGACGCACTGGGTATAAATTCCCCTTCAAAGGCGTTCCGTGATGAATTTGGACGCTGGCTAATGCCCGGAACTGTAGAGGGTGTGAAACAGTCAATGCCTAAAACGTTGCGGGAAATGGAAGCACAGGCCGGGGAACTTCTGGCAGCTATGCAGGGAACCGTGGACGCTTCCATGAATGAAGTTTCTTTGAACGCTTCAAGTTTTGGGGATGCAAAGGCCCTGAACAATGGGGGAACCACTGTCTATAATGACAATCATCAGGAACAGGAAAACAACTACCATGTACCTGTAGCAACACCAGCAGAAACAGCAAAGGCACAGCGGGAAGCGTTCAGGAAGATGGCCGGGGGTGTGAAGTAATGACAATTAACACATTAAAAATTGAATTGACGTGCAACGGCAGAACGCTGGCGATGGGGCCGGGACTTGATATTGACATAACCAAAGTTTCCGGCCTTGAATCTTCCGAACTGGAAATAAGCACGTCAGACAATGCACTGGTGGATGGGGTGTCTGTAGACGGTAAGAAAATAGGCAAGCGCCCCATCCACATTGAAGCGAAGTTCAAAAGTGGCCGCAATAACCCGGAAAACCGGGCTGCGGTCATTAAATTTTTTAACCCTAAGTATACCGGGAAAGCCCTGATCACAAATATGGGGATTTCCCGGAATATTGAATATGAACTGGAAGGATGGACGTTTGCGGAGCAGCGGAACCTTGACACAAGGCTGGGGATCATTGTGGATCTGATATGTCCGGATCCTTATATGCTGAATGTTGATAATTTTGGTAAGAACATGGCCCACTATACAAAGCAGTTTCATTTTCCGTGGCACTCTTTAGCAAGACGGGCCACAAATAAAAACCAGTACCCGGAGAAAGCAAGGGGGTTAATGCTGGGCGGCATGATTATGGGCTACAGGACGCTGCACAAGGAAGTTGTGCTTGCCAACGATGGGGACGTTTCAACAGGTGTTCAGATTCAGTTTGTAGCGAAACGGGGAACTGTAAAGAATCCGAAAATCACCAGCGTAAAGACTGGTCAATTCATGCGGGTTGTGTGTGATATGGTGGCCGGTGATGTCCTGCTGATAGATACGAACCCACGCCATCAGGTCATTGAACTGAACGGGGTGAACTTCTACCACCACATTGACCGGCGATCAGAACCTTTTGAACTGGAAGTTGGGGACAATTACCTTGAATATGACGCTGATGAAAATTACACGAATTTGGACGTGAATCTATATTACCGGCCTAAATATTTGGGGGTGTGATTATGCAGTTTATTATATTTGACAGCAGCTTCCAGACAACGGGATCCATCCGGGTATTCAATACGCTTTTATGGTATCGCAGGTATTACAGCCCCGGTATATTTGAACTTCATGTACCGGCTGAATATTTTGACCTGATCAACAGCGGCAGGTATCTGTACAGGAATGACCGCACGGAATTGGGAGTGATCCGGGAAGTCAATTTCATGCGTGGAGATAAAAGCCAGAAAACAGCATACTGTAAAGGCTTTTTTGCTGAACACCTGCTGAACAATAACGTGATCTACCCCACTTTTAACCGGACAGGGACACCGGAAGCGCTGGCCCGTGGGGTAATTGATCAGTATATTATCAATCCGGCCAACGCAGACAGGAAGATCAAACACATTCAGCTGGGACAGCTGCAAGGCGGCGGCACTTCCATCGCCTTGCAGAATACCGGGGACAATGTGGGGGATCGCTTATATGACACGCTGAAAACACAGGAAATGTCACAGCGCCTTGTTTTTGATTATCTGGAAAATACGCTGACATATGAGGTTTGGAAGGGCCTTGACCGCACGGACACACAGACAGAAAACAGCTGGGCGATTTTTTCAGACAGCTTCAGGAACATAAAAAATGCACAGTATGACCGGGATGAATCGGATTGCAAAAATGTGGCATATGTGGCCGGAGAAGGTGAAGGATCCGCCCGGAAGGTGGTTGAAGTGGACATCCGGCAAAGTCCTGACGAAGAACGCCGGGAACTGTGGGTTGATGCTAGGGACTTGCAGCAACATTCCGACAATGTAAACTATACGGATGCACAATACAGGGATCTGCTGTTTCAGCGTGGTCTTGAAAAACTGGCTGACTATGCGGGCATTGAAAAGGTTGATAGTGATGTGGATCCTGCTGCTAATCTCATTTACGGAACTGACTATGATTTAGGGGATCTGTGTACTTACAGGTACAGCGATGTGAATATAGAATGTTCAAAACGGATCACTGAAATTCAGGAAGTGTTGGAAGGTTCCAAAAGAACGTTGAGCGTTATTTTTGGGAATGACAGCGCAACGGATTTTAAAAAGATTATCAGAAAGGAGACAACATAAAAATGGCTTTTAGATTTGGATATTTCGATTCAGAAATTATAGGGACAGACGATGAGGGGATGCCGATTTTTGACCGGGCTGAAACGTCTGACCTGTTCGCCCTTCTCTTTGCTAATTTAGTCAGTGACGGGGTTCTTGCCCTTCCGTCAAACTGTTTCCGGGTACGGGCTGCGGGGAATGGCCTGAACCTTGAACTGGATCCGGGTTTTGGTATGGTGAAGGGACACTTCTGTTACAATGACGAAGTTGACCATTTAACCATAGAATCAGCACCGCAGCAGTATAACAGAATTGACCGGGTTGTTATGCGGTGCAACTATCTGGAAAGAATGGTTGAAATTTTAATAAAAACCGGTACAGAAGCGGCTAACCCTGTACCGCCTGAACTGATCCGGCCAGCAGCCGGTGACTATTTTGAATTATGCCTTGCAAATATCCGGTTGACCGCAGGGCAGAAAGTGATCACACAAAGCAGTATCACAGACACACGGCCAGACAGCGCCGTTTGTGGCTACATTACGCAGCTGATTGACCATCTTGACACAGCTGTTTTCTTTGAACAGCTGAATAAATTCTATGAAGAATTTGTTGACAAGTCCAACACCAGCTATAAAGAGTTCACACAGATGGCGGCTGACGCTTTCAAAGCGTTCACGGATGACATATCACAGTATATTGCCACGCTGAAACAGGACAGCACAGACGCATATAACAATTTACTGACCACCATGAACAACTTTTATACCACGCTTTCACAGCAGGGGCAGAACCTTCATGATCAGTATTCCGCTGAACTGTCTGAATATCTGACTGAACTTGAAACGAAAGGAAACAATGACCTGTTAGCAATCACGCAGCAGCTAATTCTTTTCAAGTCCACAAATGAAGCGGCTTTCCTTGAATGGTTTGAGCATATCAAGGGGACGCTGGGCGAAGATGCAGCCGGGGCCTTGCAGAACCAGACTGACGCACTGACAGCACAGGTTCAGGATCTTCAAAGTATGCTGATCAGTGGCATGGTACGGGCGAAGCTGAAAACGGATCAGAATGATTTCATAACAGACAGTACAGGAAAACCGCTGCTGATCGGCTGGCCGATCTGCGGTTGTAATAAATGAAACAGGAGGTAACACGACAATGAATGAAGGAAAAACTTTTTTTGATTTACCACAGGCGCAGACCGTACCTGCTGGGAGCCGGTACGCCGTGGAAATGGGGGACGGTTCCGGGACTAAAAGCGTGACACATGAAGATGTGGTCAAGGCTGTGGGCGGGGATCTTCCGCTGGGCGATACAAAAGACCTTGAAACCATAGCAAAAGACAATTTTGTTAATGCAATCAATGAGATCAAGCGCCGGACAGATTCAGCGTCAGGCGGTGCGGCGATCAGGGTGCTGACCACAGATCCGGCCCTGTATGGGCGTGTTGTATCAGTGACGGATGGCAAAACCACGCTGACCGGTTCCATGTCTTACACTGGTGAATGTATGATAACCGGCATACTGATCAATGGCAATCTGACGGTATCTGCATCCACGGAAGAAGGGGTCACAGCTGAAACCACTGTCACGGTCACGAATTACGCCACATATAGCGCCGAACTGGACACAAGGGGAGAATATAACCGTATAGACGTGAAAACGGCTGAAACGGGCTTATATGGACGTACAGTGACCGTTTCCAACGGTACGGACAGCGCAACGGGGACAATCGGAAATGACGGTACGGCAAAGATCCGCTTTTCCTTTTCCGGGGCGGTTACAGTGACCGCTTCCGATGGTACGAACACGGCCAGCGCTTCCCTGAACGTATCAGGGGAAAGTGTGGGTGTCTACAGTGTGGATCTGCAACTGTATCACTTGACCGTGACCACGGCTGACAAAAAGCTGAACGGGAAGATGGTCACACTGGTATGCGGAAGCCACAGCAGGACGGGAACTTTTGCGGGCGGTGTCGCAACTATCACCTTTGACAGTAATTTCATGGGTGAGTGTTTGATCGGTGCGTCAGACGGTTCCAGAACTGGCACGGTCAAGATCCATCCGGTTCCTTCCATGTATGCCTACAGTGTCACAATGACGCTTGCGGTTGTGTATTCTGCCCTGATTGATTTTTCAAAGTCTGCACCGGATAAAATGATCACTTATGCGGACGATGCGGAAGGTATGGAACACAGTTTTGCGTCATGGCGTGATATGCCGATTTTTAAGGATATGCGGCCCTGTGTCCTGAAAAATGGGGAAGTGCTGTATTACCTGAATCCTGATAATTACACACAGAAAGCAGACAGGACAGCCGCAGACATTACCACACTGGGGAATGATGTCATGCTGGAAATTCCCTACAGGGTGGGTTACAGTATTGAATGGCTGAACGCTGGAAAGAATCTGCTGAAAGTGTCCGTGACCAATGAACCGGACAACGCAGCGTTCAAATATGACGCTTTCAGCCTTGACAGCTATAACGATTGTGACCGGATCTATATTGGTGTTTATAAAGGCCACTGTTCCGGGAATAAAGCATATTCCAGTTCAGGAAAAGCCGTCACCGTATCACAGACCATTGACACATTCAGAACATGGTGCAGGGCAAGGGGCGCAGGTTATCAGCAGCGCACATATGGCAGCTTGAAACTGATGCAGTGCCTTTTCATTATCAGTCATGGCACATTAAACAGTCAGGCGGCTGTGGGAACCGGATATGTGAAAAGCAGTCACAGCGCTGGCGTTAATACTGGCGGTACAAATGCGTATGGTTTTGACAGTGAAGTGATCCGCACTTCTGCCCCGTCCTATATGACCGATCAGGAACATCAGGTGAAATGTTTGGGCCTTGAAGATTTTTGGGGGAATTATTGGGAATTTATTGACGGCCTGACTTCTGACGCAAACAGAAACGTGATGACCTGCGATATTGCAAAGGACTTTGTCACCAACGGAACCGGCTATAAAAATAACGGAAACGGCGGTGTGACAGTGAATATTGCGAACTATATGAAGTTACCGCAGGGCGGCAGCGATGCAGGTTTTACAGCCCGTGACGTATCAGGATCAGACAGCACCTATTTTACCGATTATGCTTATTTGTCTGCGTCCTGTCTTGCTATTTTCGGTGGTAGTTGGACTAATGCTCTTCATGCGGGCGCTTTTCGGCTGTATGTGTATAATGCTTTTTCGTTATCGATTGTGTATGTCGGGTGTCGCCTGATGTTTATGCACAAAGAGGAACCGAAAGAAACAGAGGAAGAAGCCGCCTAAAAAGCGGCTTTTTAATATAACTAAAAACCGGGTAGTGAAAGCATGACATAAAGTTGATTTTTACATTCACTTATTGCCATTAAAGAACAGACAAAAAAAAAAAACGATTATACTAATTTGTATACGTCCTGTCTTACTATTTTCAGTGGTAATTGGAATAATGCTCTTAATGCAGGCACTTTTCAACTGAATGTGAATAATACTTTTTCGTTATCGAATGTGAATGTCGGGTGTCACCTATTGTTTTCCACAATAGATATTTTTTAAACACGGTGAACTTCCACTACCCTGCCACTAGGCAAAACACAAAGAATCCCGTTATCTGTATTAGTAGCAGAAGCGAACGTTCAGGGGACGGAAAACATCAGGGGTGTTGCATGAAAAGACATGGTGATATTTTTTATAAAATTTGCGCCATGGAAAACCTACGGGAAGCACACCGAAATGCCAGAAAAGATAAATTGTTTTATAAAGAAGTCAAGATGGTTGATCAGGATCCTGACAAGTACCTGAAAGAAATTCAGGAAATGTTGCTGAATGATACTTACGAAGTGTCAGAATACACGGTGTCGATCATCAATGACAAAGGCAAGGAACGAGAACTTGAAAAACTTCCATACTTTCCAGACAGGATCATTCAATGGGCGATTATGCTACAGATTGAACCGATCTTCATGGAAACGTTTTGCACTCATACCTGTGCATCCATAAAGGACAGAGGGATCAGCAAGGCCCTTGAACTTCTTCATGGGTATCTGGAAGATGTACCCGGTACACAATACTGTCTGAAAATTGATGTCAGAAAATTCTATCCTAGTATAGATCATGATATTTTGAAGCAGCTGCTGGCCCGCAAGATTAAAGACCAGCGGCTGCTTTCACTATTGTATAAAATTGTTGACAGTGTTCCCGGTACTGGCGTACCGATTGGATCCTATCTTTCACAATACCTTGCGAATTTTTATCTGGCATATTTTGACCACTATTTGAAGGAAGAACTGCATCAAAGGTATGTGGTGCGGTATATGGATGACATTATCATATTATCGGACAGCAAGGAACAGCTACATGAGGTCAGAAGAAAGATGGGTGAATATCTGGAAACACGTCTGAACCTTGTTTTGAAAGACAACTGGCAAGTCTTTCCTGTAGATGTCCGTGGTATTGATTTTATAGGGTTCCGCTGTTTCCACGGCTACACGCTGTTACGGAAACGAACCTGTATAAAGTTTAAAAATATAATGCGCCGGATTCAGAAAAAGCAGGAAGCCGGACTTCTGATCAGTTATTCAGAATTTTGTTCAGCTAATTCATATTGCGGATGGCTGGATATGTGCAATGGCTACAGGCTGAAAGAAAAATATATTGTACCGGTTGCGCCGTCCCTGATGCGGTACTATGAAGAAGTTATTGCTGACGGGAAAAAGAATAAGGTTGTGAAAATCAACAAATATAGAAAGAAGCTAGAAAAGAAAGGATTGGTGAAAGCTGCATGAAAGATTTAGGAATCAGACAGGGAAGCGCCGCCTTTGCCGTTCCGGTGGTTGTTATGCCGGATGCGGTGTATGTCCACAAGGATATACAGAAGGTGGAGCCGCAGGAGGGAATGGAGAACGCCGGGGACGTGTACCAGTATCACGAATTTGTATATGAACCTGACGAATACATTCAGCTGATCGGAAGTGAAAACGACACACTGAAAAAGAATCTGTCCAGTATGTCGGAAGAACTGACCAGCACACAGATGGCATTGACAGAAGTTTTTGAAATGATAGGGGGTGCAGAATAATGAGCATGATGGCAAAGGTTTATGCTGACCTGATCCGCAAGGGTAAAAAGACGGTCAAGGACGTTCCCAAAAGTTTGCAGAAGGAAGTCAAGGCGCTGCTGGCGGGTGACACAAAATGATCCTGCTGGAAGTCCTGCTTTATTTCATACTGGGAAAGGGGGTGGATAATATGGCAATCGTTTATGCGCTGCTGATCATCAAAGGCAAGAAAACCTATGGTGATGTTCCGGCAAAGCTGAAAGAACAGGTCAAGGAAGTTCTGATTGACATGGAAGTGCCTGAACTGGCCGCAGATTGATTTTTTCAGCTACATGGACAAATTATCAAAGACACACGTTAAAGCACCTATATGACGTTATATGAGCGTCAGACGGGTGCTTTTTCCGTGTGCAGAAAGGATGGAAAGACATGAAAATGAAACTTTTAACTTTTATCGGTGTAGTTGGAAGCTGGATCGCTTCCCTGTTCGGGGGCTGGGATGCCGCACTGGTGACGCTGCTGATCTTCATGGGAATTGATTATGTGACAGGTCTGATCGTTGCCGGGGTATTTAAGGCCAGCGAAAAGACAGAGAACGGCGCACTGGAAAGCACAGCAGGATGGAAAGGTCTTTGCAGAAAAGGCGTGACCTTGCTTGTGGTTTTGGTGGCGTGTCGGCTGGATCTGGTCATGGGTTCCAACTTTATCAGGGATGCCGTGGTGATCGCATTTATCGCAAATGAAACTATTTCAATTATCGAAAATGCCGGTCTTATGGGGATCCCCATTCCCGCAGTTATCACAAAGGCCATCGAAGTGCTGAAAAGCAAAGCAGAAAGTGAAGGTGATCACCAGTGAAGATCGTTGAACATTTCCTGACAAGGAACCGCTGTTATCAGGCAGCAAAGCAGAATACAAAGGGCGGCTTAATGCTTCATAGCGTGGGCTGCCCGCAGCCTTCCGCACAGGTATTTGTGAACAGCTGGAACAGTGCTGACAAGTCTGTGTGTGTTCATGCGTTCATTGACGCAAATACCGGGGACGTGTACCAAACTTTGCCGTGGGAATACTGGGGACGGCATTGTGGATCCGGGCCAAACGGATCCGGCAATAATACGCATATCGGTGTTGAAATGTGTGAACCGGCCTGTATCAGATACACGGGCGGCGCACGTTTTACCTGTTCCAATGTAGAGGAAGCACGGGCCGCAGTCAGGCGCACATATGAAAGCGCCGTTCAGTTGTTTGCTGAACTATGTGAACGGTTCAGGCTTGATCCGCTGACCGATGGGGTTATTCTTTCCCACGAAGAAGGACACAAACGAGGGATTGCCAGCAATCACGGCGATCCGGTTCATTTATGGAATCAGCTGAACATGGGGTATACTATGGACGGATTCAGGAAAGCGATCAAGGCCGCTATGGGTTCCCCGGTTGCACCGTCTGTCACACAGATCACTGGTGCGGCACAGGCTACAGCTGATCAGATGCGGGCCTATGTCAAAGCAAAAAATCCGGCTGTGGCACAGTCAGTCATTGACATGATACCTTTGTACCTGTCAGAAGGTGCAACAGAAGGGATCCGGGGTGATCTTGCCTTTGCACAGTCCTGTCTTGAAACAGGGAATTTCACTTTCAAGGGTTCTGCTGTTACACTGGATCAGAATAATTTCTGCGGTATGGGTGTAACCAGTAACGGCATGAAGGGTAATTCTTTTGACACGCCGCAGAACGGCATCCGGGCGCAGATCCAGCATTTGAAAGCGTATGCAAATACTGAACCGCTGGTAAATCCGGTTATTGATCCCCGGTTCAAGTATGTGTCCCGTGGCTGTGCGCCTTGTGTGGAATGGCTGGGGATTCAGGAAAACCCACACGGTAAAGGCTGGGCTGCGGGGGCTGGGTATGGTGGAAAGATTTTGACTATACTGACAGCAATCACCGGTACACAGGCGGCTGCACCTGAACCTGCATCCCCCTTCCCCGTTGTTCCTTTTCTGGTCAGAGTTATCATCCCGGATCTGAATATCAGAACAAGCCCCGGTTCCGCAGATAACAGCAATTTGTCAGGCAAGTACACGGGCATCGGAACCTTCACTATTGTGGAAATTTCCGGCAGTTGGGGCCTGCTGAAATCATACCGGGAAAAGCGCAACGGATGGATCTATTTGGGGAACCCTAACTACTGTGAAATCTGTTCCTAATTTGTTACTAATTGAGGGGATTTTGACAGATTTAGTTAGCGTGTAAAGACTGAACTTTTCCCATAAATACAGTGTTTGCGCTATGTTGTACTGAACCCTTTTTTGTGATTTTATAATTTATAGAAGTCGCTCAGGAACGCCGCAAATTTACTTTTCCGGATGACGATTGTCAGACAGTTCCCCGCATTGTTGCGCTGAGTGCAGATTTTACACATACCGATTCACAATATTAGCCACACTTCCCAGATACATGCCGCCAAACAGATTCAAGTGATTCAGAAGATGGTATAAATGATACAGATCCTTCCGCTCGCCAAATCCTTTGTCAATGGGATTGACCTCATGGTAGGCAGAGTAGAAGGTGGATGGAAAACTCCCGAACAGCTGCGTCATAGCCAAATCGGTTTCAAAATCTCCCACATAAACGGCAGGGTCCAGAATCCATGCCTTTCCGTCCGGTCCGCGTAAGACATTCCCGCTCCACAGATCCCCGTGGAGCAGGGAGGGAAATTCCGGCTCTCTTAAGTAGGAATCCAGATGGTCAAGAAGGAAAGCCAGTTTCTTCCGCATCCTGGAATCCAGGCGGGAGCCGGCCATTTTTATCTGGGGCAGAAGCCGGCATTCCCGGTAAAAATCAATCCATTTTTCCATTGGACGATTCCTTTGAGGACTGGCGCCGATAAAATTATCCTCAAGGAATCCGTACCAAAAGGAACGAAGTTCATCTGCGCCGTTCATTCCAAATGGAGATGAATTACCTTGTCTCTTTTGAGAAGCATTTGACCAATATGGTTCATTTTC
Organism: bacterium 1XD21-13; assembly: GCA_009917555.1. GTDB lineage: Bacteria > Bacillota > Clostridia > Lachnospirales > Lachnospiraceae > Laedolimicola. Next base: position 43,444 of record QZDX01000018.1, read on the forward strand.
CCGGAGGGGAACGGCTTTATGAAGACCGGCGAGCTGGTGTCCAAAGGTCTCCCAATAATTCCTGGCAGGCGGTGCGCTTTCCACATATTCTAAAAGGAGAAAGGAGATTCCTTTTTGCTCATCCATCCCTGCTCCCAGCACTTTAGGTACGCCAATGGCCCTTATGTCCCTCAGAGCAAGGAGCCCGTGGGATTCCGTTATAAAAAACTTCCAATTGCCTATGGAATTTGTCTTTGCAAAAACCTTTTCCCCAGTAGACAGAGTGATTCCATAGGCATCATTGATGTCGCCTCCGTGAACACGGTCTGTCTTGAGGATTTCCGCATCATTTCCAAAAACAGAATGGATGGCGTCAGCCAAAGAATGATACATCATTTTCCTCCCCTGTTTTTTCCCAATACAAGGAGCAATGGAATAATTGCTTCATTACTAAGAGTTTGAATACAGTCCCACTGCCTAATTCGCAAATGGCGTCATGCCAAGGACGCCTAAATCATCGCAATCAATAATGTAGGTATCCTCCGTGAGATAATTCTGCCACCCCTTCGAATTGTAATAGGTGATGGAGCTGGTATTCAGTGCCTTATTATCCAGCAGCGCATTTGCATTGTCTACAAAAACACTGGGATTATTCCAGTCGGCAGACAGCCCCGTTGTTTCAATGAGGAAATATTGTCCTGTACCGCTTTTATCATTTCCTCTTCCGTTCCAAACCTCTACCGCGACCTGTGTGTGGCCTGGCGGGAAGACCAGAAATACATGCATTCCTGCACTCTGCAGGGCGCTTGCCACCACCAGAGAGGTTTCAATGCATAAACCACTTTTTTGCTTCAGCACATCCTCCGGAAACAGGATATGCTGATTGCTGCCACTGATGGAGAATGGGTCCATATTATATCGGACGCCTGATTCGTACAGGGCCCTCATGATTCCCGCAGCCTGCAGATAGGTTCCCACAAAATGATTATTCCACGCGGTATGCTGATACCCAACAAAGGATTCCATCTCGCCGTTGGTCATACTGGTTATTTCATCGATGGCCTGTCGCTTTAGATTCGATATGGCTGAGGCTTCCGGCGTCAGGAAGCATAAAATGTTATCCTTTGTAGCAAGACCGTACTCGTCACTGTACCATTCAAAGTCGTATTTGCTTTTGATTGTGACAGGAAATGTCTTAGCCTCGATCAGAGATCCGTCCTTGTCAGAAATGGTAACCTTTATCTGGGCATCCTTGGCTGTGGACAGGTTCAAATCTCCTGTCAGTGCGGGCGGCTTGATATAAATTGCTTTGTAGGCAGAATCCAGGGTAAAGGTCTCCTTATAATTCTGTGTAAATCCGGGGATTTCGGCCTCCACCAAAATCGTTCTGGTGCCGCTGACACATCCGGTCTTTACCACCAGAAATGCATCATAGGAATTGTACAGAGAGGGATATATGGTATCTATGGCATCATAATTTAAAAGAATACGTCCTGTACGAATATATTCAAACTCATACTCGCTGCGCTCTGTTTCTTCCAGATCCCCATAGGCATGTATTTCTTTCGCAAGGGCTGTAGCTATGTCCCTCTGATAGACACTGTGCTCCATTTCGCCTTCCAGGGCATCCAGAAATTCACCGTACTGAATTTCATCGACCATATCAAACCTGGCTGACATATTTAAGGCAGACTGGAGCCTTAAGGGATCGTTATACTGCTCTGAATAATTCAATTTTTTACAAATACTGTCATTCAAATCCAGGGTCTCCCCGTAGCGCTTCCACTGGCTTTCCAGACAGGGAGGGCAGGAAGTGATTGCCGTATATCCCTCCTTGCATTCCTGGTACCATGCGTTCAGGGCATTCCGGTATTCCGCCATGGAGGTATAATCCTCCCTCTGGGGCCGGAAGAAAAGAGCCCTGTCACCCAATTCAAAATAATCTGCCATAAAGGTCCATATTTCAAAGAAAGATTTCTGGGATTCAGACACCATGCTGAAATATTCATCCTTGGCATTTTTCAGGGTTATATCCGGAATGTTGACGGCATTTGCCTGGTCCTGGAGGGCGGATAAATCTGAGCAGAGCTGTTCCCAAAGAACAGCGTATTCTCCGAATTTCCCCTCATAATATTCTTCATCCTGCAAGGCCTCCATCTTGTCGTAGACCTTGGACAACGCTTCCTCCGACTGGTCAATATATCCAATCAATACATTCATGGAGGCCTGTGAAATGGCTTGATCCGTCAGCTCATTGTTTTCCTTCAGGGGCGTCATGGTCGTGTCTGCCTCGGCATCCTCCGATGACCGGGAGGCTCCCCCAAGGAAAGCTGCGAAGGCAACCACCAGGACCAAGACTGCGGCCATAGCCAGGATCAGTGCTTTCTTGTTCCCGCCTTTTTTTGCTTTCGCTGCGGCATGTACCATAGTGCTGTCATGATATTCCACAATGGCATTTGGCTGGATACCGGATATGACTTCCGCTTCACCGGCAGTTTGATCCTGCCTTTTCCCGCATTCGTTGCAGAATACATCATCATCCTCTAAAACTTCTCCGCAAAATATGCACCTCTTACTCATATGCTCCCCCTCGTTTAGTTTAATTTTGCTCCGCAATTGGAGCAGAACTTTTTCCCTGATTTTGATATAGTTCCGCACTGCTTACACACCGGATCGGAGCTGACAAGAGATCCGTATTTCGCATAAAATCGCTTGCCCAGGCTGTTTATCTTATTGTAAGCTGAGAAAACATTTTTCTCCTGGGGTGCAGATTCACGCACATGCTGGGTATGTGTCTCTTCCATGCGTGGCTCTTGGGTATGTGTCTCATCTGCCTGTGTCCCCACAGCAGAAGTCTCCCTGGTAGATGTCTCACTAGCAGAGGTTTCCATAACAGGTGCTTCTGCCTTGAAAGTCTCTCTGGTATATAACTCTCCAATAAGAGCTTCCCCAAGAGGCACCTCCTTGGCAGGCATCTCTCCAACATTTGCCTCCCTAATATAGAGATCCCTGGCAGGCTGCTCAGCTGGCGCAGTTTTGCCCAGCCTTTGCTTAGTTTCCTGCTTTAACTCATCCAGAGCAGCCAGCTTAATGGAATTATTTTTATCGTTGGTAAAGTTGTCCGCCAAAAGCTCTGCACATGCTTCCACGCTCTCAAAGAGCTGAATATTTGGCATATCCTTGTTATTGGAAAAGATCAGATCGTACATATTGATCACAACATCATGCTTATCATGAATGTCATCCAAAAGCTCCCGCACAGAATCTGCATCCCCGAAAGCATGAAAACAACTGTCCAAGATAAACTTTTGCAGCACCGTGTATTCCGGAGGGGATATCTCTACCCGCTCGCTGGTGCTCTCCCGGCGAACCTCATCCTGATAGATATAAGTAGACATCTGCTGCAGGGTACTCAGCTCTGGCTCCAGAGCCACATAAAATACCGGCAACAGCTTTCCGGCATGCTTACGCATCCTATTGGTACGGTTTGCCATCTGTTCCACCAAACAGGCATAGCTGCGCATATAGTTAATGCTCAGGAAAGTGATAATCCCCTTGCAGCCACTATCCCGAAACAGTCTATCCTGAAAATTTTTCAGCCAGCTGGAGGATTGATTTTCCATAAATTCAATATCAATATACACATTGATCCCTTTGGACCGCAAAGCCATAACACAGGGATATACCTTATCCCAATCCAGACTGGAATAGCTGACAAACACATAATCCTTATCCGGTATCCAGCCATTCCGCAGCTGCCATTTGTAATCCTTTTCATTTAAGCTCTGATCTGCCCCCATCATTTCAGCCCCTTCTTCTGTATTGATACGGCGGAAGCTATCGGCATTCTGCCCTACGAAAATCCGCTCAAAATATACTTAATATTACCAAATTTTCCATTATTATGCAAGCAAAGCCGGTACGAGTTCCCAGTAACCTCTTCCAGAAATAATTCAAATGAAAAACTTTTGAAATAACAGTTGACAATTGTTGAAATTGTGGTATTATAAAATTAAAGTTGTTGAAACAACAATATATACTGTTGTTTCAAAAGAACGAAAAGGAGGTTTTACCATGATCTATACCGTCACGCTGAATCCGGCCCTGGACAAAACCGTAGAGATTCCATCCCTGACCGTAGACAGTGTCAACCGCATCACCACCATGCGGACCGATCCGGGCGGAAAGGGCATCAACGTGTCCAAAGTCATTAAGAGCCTGGGAGGAAAAAGTATTGCCACCGGCATCCTGGGTGGCTCCACCGGCCGAGCCATCTCCACCGCCCTGGAAGCCATGGGCATCCAAACCGGCTTCTGGTTCGTAGAGGGCGAGACCCGAACCAACCTAAAGGTCATCGACCCGGTGAACCACACCAACACCGACCTGAACGAGCCCGGCATCACCGTATCCGAAGAAATATTGAACGGACTTTTGCAGGAGCTTCTTTTGGAAGTCAGCGAGGGCGACATCGTAGTACTGTCCGGCAGCCTGCCAAAGGGCTCCCCAAAGGACACCTACGCCGCCTGGGTGAGAGCCTGCAAAAAAGCCGGAGCAAAGGTAATCCTGGACGCAGACGGAGAACTGCTGGCCGAGGGCCTGGGAGCATCCCCCTACCTCATCAAGCCCAACAACCACGAGCTGTCAGCCCTCATGGGAGAAAAGCTTGACACACCGGAGGAGTTAGAGAAAGCCGCCCGAACCCTCATGGAAAAACACAACATAGCAAAAATCGTAGTATCCATGGGAGGCGCCGGAGCCCTGTACATCACCGAAAAAGAAACCCTCTACGCCGAGGGCCTAAAAGTCCCGGTAAAAAGCACCGTAGGAGCCGGCGACAGCGTCGTAGCCGCTTTAGCCGTATCCGAAGAATCCGGCAAAACCCTGGAAGAAACCGTCCGCCTCTCCACCGCCTGCGGCGCCGCCAACGTCATGTGCAGCGGAACCCAGGCCGCCGAGTACGAGGTCATCAAAAGCCTTTTACCTAAAGTCGTATACCACAGGCTATAACCAACACCCTTTACCCCCCACGACCAGCCGCCAGGCAGAGACTTATCTACCTGCCAGGCGTGTTAGCTCTTCGAGCGGAGCAGGGCAGGTAGATAAGTCTCTGCCTGACAGCGTCCGTTCTAAAAATTGTCACCTCAAAACAAACAAATTGTTGAACTTACAAATAAAATCAACTATCATAAAGAAAGGAGCTTTTATTATGAAAGCAAAAGCCGTAAGGCTACATGGAGCCAATGACCTGAGACTGGATGAGTTCGAACTTCCGGAGATCACCGACGATGAAATCCTCGTCAAGGTCGTATCCGACAGCATCTGCATGTCCACCTACAAATGCGCCATCCTGGGCGCCGACCACAAGCGTGTCCATGACGACGTAGCCGAGCACCCGGCCATCATGGGCCACGAATTTGCCGGCGACATTGTCAAGGTAGGCAAAAACCACCAGGACAAATTCAAGCCCGGCATGAAATTCACCCTGCAGCCGGCCCTCAACTACAAGGGAACCATGTGGAGCCCCGGATACTCCTACGAATTCTTCGGCGGAGACTGTACCTACTGCATTCTTCCCGCAGAGGTGATGGAGCTGAACTGTCTCTTCGAGTACACCGGCCGGGCCTACTACGAGGCATCCTTAGCAGAGCCCATGTCCTGCAGCATCGGCGCATTTAACGCAGCCTACCACACCAAAATGGGTGTTTACACCCACGAAATGGGAATCAAAAAGGGCGGCAAGCTGGCAATCATGGCAGGCGCAGGCCCCATGGGACTTGGAGCCCTGACCTATGCGCTTCACCGGGATGAGCGTCCCTCCATGGTCGTAGTGACCGACGTAAATCCGGACCGCCTGGCTCGTGCAGAGGAGCTGTTTCCCATAGAGGAGGCCCAAAAGGAGGGCGTAGAGCTTCACTTTGTAAATATGAGCGACCACCAGGACCCGGTAGCAAAGCTTCGTGAGATTTCCGGCGGGACTGGTTTTGATGATGTATTCTGCTATGCCCCCGTAGCTGTAGTCATTCAGCAGTCCAGCGAAATCCTGGGCAGAGACGGCTGCCTGAACTTCTTTGCAGGCCCCACAGACAATAAGTTCAGCGCAACCATGAACTTCTACGACGTACATTACAATTCCACCCATGTAATGGGAACCACCGGCGGAAATACCGACGATATGCTGGAATCCTTAAGGCTTACGGCCGCAGGCCGCATCAATCCGGCCGTGATGGTCACCCACATCGGAGGGCTGGATGCTGTGGTGGATACCACCTTGAACCTGCCGAAGATTCCCGGCGGCAAAAAGCTCATTTACACACACCTGACCATGCCCCTTACCGCACTTTCCGATCTGCGGGCAGAGGGAGAGGCCAAGAAAGATAACCGCATCACTGCACTGGCAGACATTGTTGACGCACATCAGGGCCTGTGGTGCCCGGAGGCCGAGGAATATTTACTTGCAAATTTTATAAAGGAATAAAGAGGTCGAGAGCTCCGGTCTGGCGTACTGTCTGCCTGATCATTTGGTTAATCACACAGACAGCGCAAAGGGGGCCTCTTGGCCCGGACTGGAGGAACATATATGGATTCAATGGAAACGCGCAGAAATGCGATTGTAGATCTCATTAACGAAAATGGAACCGTCAGCTTTTCGCAGCTCAAGGACGCATTTCCCCATGTATCGGAAATGACCCTGCGTACGGACCTGAAGCTTCTGGACGAGGCCAGGCGGATCTTGAGGATTCACGGCGGGGCGAAATCCGTCCAGGTGCTTATCGGCACCGATGATTTTCTGAACCGGAAATCCGTTCGCAACATACCGCAGAAGCAGAAAATAGCGGAGAAAGCACTGGCGCTTCTTCGGCCGGACACCACCGTTTATGTGGATTCCGGCAGTACCACTACCATGTTTGCCCGTCAGTTTCCCGATCAGTCAAACCTGATTTACACAACGGGATTAAGCTGTGCCACAGAGCTTGCCAATCTGTCGCAGCCCACCGTCATGCTTCCGGGGGGAAAGCTGAACCGCTATAGTCAGAGTGTGTTTGGCTTCTCTGCCATCAAGGAGCTGGAGGGCGTGAATTTTCACCAGGCATTTTTGGGAATCACCGGCTACCACACCCAGGCAGGCTTTAGTTGCGGCATTCGGGATGAGGCCATCCTCAAGCAGACCGCAATCCGGCAGTCGGATCAGGTGATTGTGTTGATGGATTCCAGCAAGCTGGGCCTCAAATGCAGCTTCAACATCTGCGGGCTGGAGGCTGTGGATATTGTGGTCTCAGACGGAAAGCTGCCGGAGGACTTCCTGGAGGAGTGCCGGAAATACAAGGTAGAGGTTTTGTAGATCTGTTTTCATTGGAATCCCAAACTATTACAGGATTTAAAACAGCAATACTCTGACAGTGCCAGAACAATTTATGGACGCATGGAGTTGCGGCCGGAAATTGTTCTGAATAAATGGTGCTGGAAAGGGTATTGCGGAACTAAAAATAGGAGGGACGAATATGAAGAATAAGGTACAGCGTTTCGGCAAATTTTTATCAGCTATGGTGATGCCAAACATTGGCGCACTCATTGCCTTTGGTTTTCTTGCTGCACTGTTTATAGATACGGGCTGGATACCAAACAAGGGCTTCAACAGCATGGTCGGCCCCATGCTGACCTATTTGATACCGATTTTGATTGCATCCACCGGAGGCCGCATGATCGGCGGCGACCGAGGCCGTGTGGTTGGAGCTATCGCCGTGATCGGTGCGATTCTCAGCAACACAGAGATTACCATGCTCATGGCAGCCATGGTCATGGGTCCCCTGGCAGGCTGGTGTGTAAAGAAGTTTGACCAGTTCATGGAGGGCCGTATGCCGGCAGGCTTTGAGATGCTGATTAATAACTTTTCCGCCGGCATCTTGGGTATGCTCCTGGCCATGCTTGGCTACATACTGATTGGACCAATTATGAGCGGAATCCTGGCAGTCCTTGCCGCAGGCGTCACCTTTTTGGTGGAGCACAGCCTGCTTCCCCTTGCGGCCGTATTCATTGAGCCGGCAAAGGTACTGTTTTTGAATAATGCCATTAACCACGGTGTTTTTACGCCCATTGCAACTATCCAGGCGGCAGACGCAGGAAAATCCATTATGTACATGCTGGAGGCAAATCCGGGTCCGGGCCTTGGCGTCCTCTTGGCTTACATGCTTTTTTGCAAGGATAAGACAACCAAGGATTCTGCTCCCGGTGCGGTAATCATCCATTTGCTGGGCGGTATCCATGAGATTTATTTCCCATATATCCTCATGAATCCCTTTGTGATCATTGCCCCCATTCTGGGAAATATGGCGGCGATTCTCTGGTACACCATCACAGGCGCCGGCCTGGTAGGTCCCGCATCACCGGGCTCCATCATTGCTTACCTGATGATGACGCCGGGATCGGATATGGTAAAGGTGATTGCAGGCGTGCTCATTGCCGCAGGAATTTCCTTTGTAGTTGCGTCCCCCATTGTGAAGATGGCAGGAGGCAAGAGCCTGGAGGAGGCGCAGAGTGAGATGGCGGCAAGAAAGGCGGAGGCCAAGGGCCAGCAGATAGTTCCGGGCACCATTGAAAAGGCTTCCGCTATCCGAAAGATTGTATTTGCCTGTGATGCAGGTATGGGTTCCTCCGCAATGGGAGCCACCAAGTTCCGCAACCGTATCAAGGGAAACCGGCCGGATATTACGGTTATCAATACCTCTGTGGACAATATTCCCGGGGACTGCGACATTGCGGTGGTGCAGACTACCCTGGCAGACCGGGCAAAGAAATCAGCTCCTCAGGCACAGCTCATTACCATAGGTAACTTCCTGGCAGACCCGGCTCTGGACGCTTTATACGTACAGCTTACCACCGGAGATCAGCCGGCGGCGCCGGCAGGGGAGAACACGGATATTGTGATTCCCGACGTGCCCATTAAGAAGACGGTTCTCATAAGGGAGGGCATTCAGCTTGGGCAGAAGCCGGTGACCAAGGAGGAAGCTATTCAGGCCGCTGGAGAGCTTTTGGAGAAGCTGGGCTATGTGGACGGCTCCTATGTGGCCGCCATGCAGGAGCGTGAGAAGCTGGTAACCACCTACATGGGCATGGGCGTGGCCATCCCCCACGGAACTACCCAGGCAAAGGGTACGGTGAAGAAGAGCGGAATTGTATTTTTCCAGTATCCGGAGGGCGTGGACTTTGGAGAGGAAAAGGCACAGCTCGTATTCGGTATCGCAGGCGTGGGAGATGAGCATCTGGATCTTCTGGGAAATCTCTGTACGCTTCTGGAGGATGAGGCCAGGCTGGAGACGCTGAAAACCACGGATGACGTGGATTGGGTGCTGGAGCAGCTGGCGTAGACTGCAATTAATTAGGAATAAAAATAAATGGCTTTCGGAGTATATCCGAGGCCATTTGTTTTTGCAAATAATCTTGTGTCTATACCTATATTTTTTGAAATTTGGCTATGCTTGATAAAAAGCGGGTCTTTTAGTATAATAAAACCGTGGCAGGGGTAAGGAGCTAATCAGATAAATGTCTGCCATAAAAGAAAGGTGGTGTCTGTTATGCCGACATTACAAAATCAGATTACACAATCTTTGGAGGGGCTTTCGGATGACAGCCTGCGCTTTATTCTTGATATGATACAGCGATTTGTGCTGCCGTCAGAATCAAGGAGTACGGGTATAAATTATGGTACTGCCACGCAGGGGACAAAACGCAGGCTTGGAAGTATGAAAGGGCAGAAATTTATTTTGAATGGTCATGATATAGACGAGTGCAATGATGAAATTGCCAGATTATTTGAGGTGGGAGATTACGATTAAGCATATGGCACATCCGGAAACATTTTTATTCAGTGGGAAATATCTGGAGAAAGGATGCTCCACCACATAAAGACCCTTTTGGTAGGATTTTGCTTGCACAGGCAAAATCAGAAAGAATGAAATTTATGACACATGATACTTTGATTCCGTATTATAATGAGTCTTTTTTATCACTGTTTAATATGGGTGCAATGATTGAAATTTCTGAAAAATCTTTGGAAATTCAAATGCTTGCACAGCAACGGGAAGTCGAATATTTAAAAATATGTCAAGATGAAAAAGCATATAATAGACTTATGAGCATTTATCAGAAAAATAGATAAAGTATAGGACTTATATAGGCGTATTGCTTTATTGCAGTAAAAAGCATGTGGATGGCATCTCTCATCCCCATGCTCAATGTACTATTTATTGAATTAGAATCTTGGTAATTTTAGTAAGTTATCATTTGGTTCAGAGCGCACATATTTTTCTCGGTTTGCACTTAATGCTGCAATTAGGTTTGGATAGGGATAAATATTTACTTGGATAGAACCGGGATTTGATTTAACAAAATCATGTAGGGTTGATTTTGGAAAGAATCCGGGATTTGTGCACCCCTCAATATAAATTTCGGATATTTCTGTAACTTTGGCTGAGTATTCGCAGCCTGTTTTCATTTTTATTTTTGTAGCTATCATGTTAAAATGTTTCCTTTCTAAAGTTATAATTTAATATTTATATTAACAATAAAAAGAGAAACAATAACGAACGGATGTTTAGATTGCATATAAAAGGATTCTATGTTACACTGTGTTTTGGGAAGTACATATGTACATAGAAGCCAGTATTCTATTCGTTTAGATGCTGGTTTCTTTTTTTATTGGTGTGTTTCTTTACACTGAATATATCATGGTCAGATTTGAAAGTCAATAATAAAAATTATTTTTTTGTCCCAATATTGACAAAAATGTCCCAATAATTTATGATATAACTATCAATAACAGGGGTGAAGCATATGAAGAAGAAAAGTGTTCTTAATCTAATCAAATATTATTCAGAGAACAATGATGCAGGATTTCGGAATGAGGCTTATGACATAGCAAGGGATTTTGATGCGTCAGGCGATACCCAGTTGGCAGAATATATTATGGCATTATTGTCGGATGCCAATACCTTTGTTCCACAGATGAGTGAGAATGAATCCGTATTTTTTGAGAAAATTGAGCCTGTAAATGACAGCTTATGGCTGCCGGACAGTATTACCCAGGATTTGCTTGGAATTGTACATGCGGTTGCTCATGATGCCGGTATTAATAAATTTCTTTTTCAGGGAGCGCCCGGCACAGGAAAAACAGAGGCAGTAAAGCAACTGGCAAGAGTTTTGGACAGAGAAATCTATATGGTAGATTTTACTGCCGTTATAGACAGCAAATTAGGTCAGACACAAAAAAACATTTCAGAATTGTTCAGAGAAATAGGAAGTCTGGTTCACCCAGAAAGAGTGGTGATTCTTCTGGACGAAATTGATGCGGTTGCACTAGACAGGACGAATACAAATGATCTGAGAGAGATGGGCAGAGCCACGTCAGCTATGTTAAAGGGTTTAGATTATATGAATGAAAAAGTGGTTGTGATTGCAACGACAAATTTATTTTCCCACTTTGATAAGGCACTGGTTCGGAGGTTTGATTCCGTCATAGATTTTAACCGATATACGCAAAAAGACCTGATGACTATTGCGGAAGAATTTTTAAATAAATTTTTAATGAAGTTTAAGCTGGGGAATAAGGATATTCGCATATTTCGAAAAATAATGGCATTGCTGAATCCAATACCCTATCCGGGGGAGCTAAAGAACCTAATTAAGACAGCAGTAGCTTTTAGTGATCCGGAGGATGGAACGGATTACTTAAGAAGATTATATGATACGGTTACAGGAGAAAAGCCGGAAGATTTGAAGAAATTACAGGCGCAGAGTTTTACTGTACGGGAAATGGAAATTTTGACAAAAAAACCAAAAAGCACAGTGGCAAGAGAATTAAAGGAGTAAGCCATGAATCATATTTTGCAGTTAAAAGGAAGATTCAAGCAAAGAAAAAATACGAATAGCTTTGGCCCTGTTAATCTTCCAAAGGGATCCATCGTCACGGAAGAACATGTCTCGAACTTGAAAATACAGCTAAAGAATTTGGAAACACGCTGGAAAAATGAGCCGCCAATAGGTGGAGCTTTGATTAGTGTACATTATAAGTGTATTGTTGCCAAAAGTAACAGACTCCAGCTTCTGCTGGGAGAAAAAAATATGCATCCAAATACATCTATTCGTGGTGCAAAATTTGTTGATGAGATCCATGCAAATGATGTAAGAAAAAAACATGTATTTACTTACTTTATTTCTTTTGAGGCGCTTCACAGATCAATAGAGTACTTGGAAAAATGTGAGCAAGTATTAAGCTGTTATTTTAATGGTCAAATTTCGGAAAAGGACACGGAAGCTATTAATAGCGGAAAATATAATGATAAGATCATGAAAAAAACAGCATTCCTTAAAGCGATTGTGGATGCGAATTATGTAGAGAAATTTGCTCTTGATCAGGCAACTGAAAAAATAAAGGAACAATCTATTATAACAATCTACCGGACAGGCGTGAAAACAACAGAGCTGCTGAGTAGGTTCGGCATAGATATGATCAATGCGAAAATGATTGATGAAACCACTTTACGCCTGGAACCAAGAGAAATAGAGATATTACAGAATCATGCCCCCTATTTAATTGCAATGCATGTAAATGATTTTTCTGAGATTGCTTTGAATGATCCGCTTTCAACGGGAGCGGAGGGTATTATCTCTATTCCGGAACCGGGGAATGAGCCGATTGTAGGAGTGATTGACACACAATTTGATGAGAGTGTGTATTTCCATAAATGGGTGCAATATGAGAATCTATTAGATCCGAATATTACAATTGGTTCCGAGGATTGTTTCCATGGAACGGCAGTTTCCTCTATCATTGTGGATGGCCCGGCATTTAATCCGAGATTGCAGGACAATTGCGGGCGATTTCGGGTTAGGCATTTTGGCGTGGCTACCGCAGGTCGATTTAGCTCATTTGCTATTTTAAAAATGATTAAGGATATTGTGGCGAAGAATCGGGATATTAAGGTATGGAACTTATCCTTAGGGGCAGCTATGGAGATTGATCCCAATTTTATTTCCCCTGAGGGAGCAGAATTGGATCGGATTCAATGTGAGTATGATGTGATTTTTGTTGTGGCAGGTACAAACAGAGGAAGAAAAAATGTCGGCAGTGTAAAAATAGGCGCTCCGGCGGATTCGCTAAATTCCTTAGTGGTGAATGCCGTTGACTTTCATGGAAAACCAGCTTCATATACACGGACTGGTCCCGTGCTCTCATTTTTTTATAAGCCGGATCTCTGCTATTATGGCGGTGACAGCGTTGAGAAACTTACCGTTTGCGAACCCCTTGGTATGGCATCCGTATGTGGAACCTCATTTGCGGCGCCTTGGATTACACGGAAAATGGCATATTTAATTTATATTGTCGGATTAAGCAGAGAGGTTGCAAAGGCTTTGATTATCGATTCTGCTGCGGGATGGAATCGCAAAGGCACAAAGGATTTTACTATGGGTTATGGAATTGTTCCAATAAGAATAGAAGACATTACGCACTCTCAGGATGATGAGATAAGATTTCTTATGAGCGGAACAATTGATGAGTATGAAACTTATACCTATGATATACCTGTTCCTCAGGATATGAATGCATATCCGTTCTTTGCAAAAGCTACTTTGGCGTATTTCCCGGGCAGTGATCGAAACCAGGGTGTCGATTATACCAGTACAGAAATGGATCTTCATTTTGGAAGAGTGATTGAAAAGGATGGGAAAGTAACGATCAAGGCAATTGACTATAATAAACAGGCAGATGAGGGAATTCAAAATATTTATGAGGAAAATGCGAGAAAATTATACCGTAAATGGGATAATATTAAGCATATCAGCGAAGCACTAAAAGACAATGCCAGAGCCAGAAAAGCCTATCCGGGAGGTGTCTGGGGGCTAAGCATAAAGACAAAAGAGCGCTTAGCGCCAAAGGCTGGAAGAGGTCTGCATTTTGGTGTTGTGGTTACCTTGAAAGAAATGAACGGGAAGAACCGGATTGACAACTTTATTAAGCTCTGTATGGTAAGGGGATGGCTGGTGAATCCCGTTGATATTCAAAATCAAATTGATATTTATAATAAGGCAGAAGAAGAAATTGATTTTGAATAAGGCTTGATTCAATGAATTCTTACCAGTCGCTTAAACAGAGCCGTCATAGGCTTATACAAAACCAGCATCACAACCACATTCCCGCAGCCGTGCAGCAGATCAAAGGGAATCCCCGCCACCCAGTAAGCAAAGCCGGCGGCCGGTCCACCTGCGATAAAGTAGGGAATAGCAAAGAGAAAGCCGTAGGCCAGGCCAAAGGCCCCTGACAGGGTGCACCACACGGCCATGGATTCCTGGGCTCTTAGCATCAGCACTAGAACTGCCAGGATGCTCCACACATAGAGGTAGCCGAACCACCACACGCCAAAGCCGTAGGTGAGGCCCTCTAAGAGTGCAAATGCATAGATGATAAAAAATACCTTTTTTCCATAAAAACGTGTATAGAGAATCACAAGAAAGGATACGACCTCAATATTCGGGAGGAAGGCCATTCCCACCTGCCCGGCAAATAAAAGTCCGGTGAGAAAGGCCATCAGTACCAGATCCTTTGTGTTAATGCTTTTGTGCTGTTCCAAGAGCTTAGTAACCGGTGGTCAGCGTCAGCTCAAACTGATCGCCGTCTTCTATGGGGGTATCGGATGCTCCCGTGTTCACAGATTCCCCGCCTTTGGTGAGACACCACCATTCCTGATTGGCCTCGTTGGCCGCTTCCCCGTCAGCCACAAGAATATAGAGGCCGTAGTCGGCGGGATTGTCCTCCACAATGCCCTCGGCTACAAGCACCTTGTCCAGGTAGGCTTCCTGGGTGTCACAGGTGAATTCTTTCCTGGAGCCGTCGCCGTGAACCACCGTCACGGTGATGGTCTTATCTCCCTGGGTTCCCTTTGGCATAAAGGTCTGGTACAGAATAAACATCAAAATAGCGGCAATGATAACCGCACCTATGGCAAATATAGTCTTTTTGTTTCCTTTTTTCATTCGTTATCTTCTCCTCACCGAAAATAAGCTTCGTCATTCCATACAGTAGAGTGAGCTGCTATGGATTCCAAACGCATTCCCTTATCAGTATTGACTTTATCATAGGGGGTGGGAGGGGGAAAGTCAAGGGTTATCTGATTCAGAGCTTATATCGTGTGATTGATTTCCAGTTTATGGGAAAGCCCATTGCTTCCAGGAGGGAGGCTTCCGTCAGGACCGAAGAGTTTTTCACGGAGTGCTTCAGTAAATGTATAAACTGGCGTTTAAATTCAAGAAATTCATCTCTGGGAAGTAGATAGCGGAAAGCAATAGTTACTGCAAAAAGATCATTTTTGCCAAATTGATAGGCGGTTCCTTTTTTTGGAATGGAGAGCTTTGCATGAAGAGATTTGTCAGGAATATCTACGCTGCTTTTGTAGGAAAATAATCGTTCGTTATGTGCACAGACATTTCGGAAGTTTGTAAGCATTTTCAGAAATTGTCCAAGCTCTTTTTCAGACACAGATTCAAAGTGCAAGCTGATTTTGGTTTGCAGACCTGTTTTAAGGCAGGTATACATTTTGGAAATGGTTTTATTGACTGATAAGACATGAATGATAGATTCTCCGTAAGAAAGCTTTGTGTAAAAAAGGAGGGCCCGCAGGTCCCCCTTCCGGTCGCAGGCATCGCAAGTTTCTGCAACCTATCAACTGATGCCAAGTCTAACATAAAATTACATGGAAGTCAACGCTTCCAAAAATTTTTTTATATTGGCATCAACTATATTGTATGCAGTTTCTGCCAAAAAAGTCGTAATTTTTATTGTTACGGATAATAGAGGCGCAGCTATGCCCGGATTTTTATCTTAAACAGCGAAATAGACCCCCATATTTCCACAAGATAACAGTTTACCAGCCCTACAGCCCATTGTATAATCCTCTCAAATCGAGCAAACACGACTTTGGCTCATTGCTCGCAGAATAAAGGGGGAAATGGATATGGCATATGATTTGGAAAAAGAAAAAAGAGAAGCAGTCGCAGCAGGACAACAGGCCCTTAACAGCCTGCGGGCCGCACAGGGGGATTTGAACAGCGCAAAGAACTGGGGACTGTGGGATATGTTTGGAGGAAGCTTTTTTTCCACCATGATCAAGCGCTCCAAAATGGATGCGGCGAAGCGAAACATGGATCAGGCGAAATATGATCTTCAAAATTTCAGCCGGGAATTGAGGGATGTGAGCCTCTCTTATAACCTGGAAATGGAAACAGGAGGTTTTCTTTCCTTTGCAGACTGGTTTTTCGACAGCTTCCTTGTGGACTGGATGGTTCAGGACCAGATCAATAAAGCAAGAGACCAGGTGGAGCAGGCGATATGGCAGGTTGAAAGCATCTTAAGGCAGCTGGAAAGCCTTTAAGGTTTATTTCAACCGTTCCTTTTCCGCATTTAACAATTCCACATTGATATTATTTTCACTGGCCGTTTTATCCACCCAGAGATTCAGGGAATCAATTGCCAGGGATACCTCGTCCAGCTTTTTACTGATAAATGCAAAGTCCTTGATCTCGTCGTCCGTTACTTTTCCGTCACGGGCAATCTGGATAAGCCGGCTGGTCAATGGATTGATCTCATTTAAGCTGGCGATGGTTTCCAAAATAATATTGGACAATTCCGACACCTCGATTTCGGGAACATAGCGGTCCCCGATGGCGCATTTATGGGAGCAGTAGTAATTACACAGATCCGGCCTTTTGTAACAGTCCGCCATCTGGACAATATCATAGGGTGTAGGCTCCTGCAGCTCGTACTCAATTTTTTCAATTCTGGAGGCAGAGATACCGGTCATTTTCTCACTGGCCTTTTCCCGTGTGAGGCCCTGTTCCTCCCGGCAGAGCTGATAGATATTTTTATTCTCTCTTGTAGATTGCTTTCCCATAATCAATGCTTCCCTCATTTCTCTAAAAGTGGAGTAATGCACCAGACAATCTCTCGTTATCCGGGGTGTATTTGAATCATATGATTTATTATACTGAAAATATGTGGAAACGGCAAGGACGAACAATTGGAAATGAGATGAGCAAATGGGTACAAAAAAACGGATGCAGCTAATTCGGATGCTTGAAAAAATGCAGCAGAATCCGGAATTTAGCAGGAAATTGGGAATCCGGGACAAATCGGATTTTAAGCCGGAGAAAGAGCGGGAGAACGTAACCGAAAGACTTGTTTCATGATCAGCAGACCAGCGGCGACGGCTGGAAGATGGAGATGGAAAATGTTATCACTGTTATTTGCAATATGTATGATTTGGATTTTTGGGAAATTGTTTTTCTTTGGGCTGAAAGCCACCTGGGGAATCACAAAATTTTTGGTGACAATTGTGCTGCTGCCTCTTGTGTTAATTGTAATGGCTGTCAGCGGAATGTTCTATATCGCCTTTTTTATTTTGATCATAGGCGGCATCGCAGCATGCTTCAATAAAAATTAAAAGAAATTGCAGAAAATCAGGGAAAATAAATCGACTGCATAAGGGGGGAATGGGATGGAGTACAAGATCAAGAATGAAGAAATTAAAAATATCATTGAAAAGTCCATAGATAAATCGGTACATCACGCGTTTAAAAAATATGACAGAACAAGATGGGTGTTTCATACGGGAATCGGCAGTATCCTGGCTATTCTTGTGATAGCCGCAGTCTTGACCGGAGGTGTCTTTTGGATAAATAACCAAAAAGGCGCCGTGGTACAAGCGGCGCAGCCCATTGCAGGGCATGATTTGACTTTCGAGGATCATGGAATCTTCGGATATTCTGTGGCTGATTTTAAAGAGCCGATTTTGGGAGAATCCATGAGGCAGAAATTAATCATTGTGGAAGAGCGGGAGGCATATGTCAATACTACCATAACGGACACGGGATTATTTGACTGGGAAGTCTTTCAAAAAGAACAGGAGCTTACGATTCATGGGATCGGACAGTATACAATTGATTTGTCGGAAATCACTTCAGAGGATATCAGCTTGAATGAAGATACCTTTGAATTGACCATCCGTATTCCCCATGCTTCGCTCCATAAGATTATCCCCGATCCGTCAAAAACGGAAATCGGGGAGAGCAGCAACGGATGGCTGGCTTTTGGCAATATCAATCTGGATCAGGAGCAGCAAAAGGAGTTTGAGACAGAGGCTCAGGAAAAGCTTAAGGAAAAATTGAGTATGCCGGAGTGCTTTGAGGAGGCGGATCGATTTGCCAAATTGACTGCTTATGAGACTTACCAGCCAATTGTCCAAGCGGTGTCCCCGGCATATAAAGTAGTGATAGAATTCAAATAACTGCAGGTCAATAGATATCCCCTTTCTGCGAACGATACCGGCTGGGGCTTACGCCCTTTTTTCTTTTAAAAAGCCTGGAAAAATACAGGGTATCCTCGTAGCCTACGGAGAGGGAGATGATGGCTACGGGCAGATCTGTGGACTTTAAAAGGGAGCAGGCTTTTCGGATACGCAGATCCAGGAGGTATTCCTGGACGGAGGAGCCGGTGGCGGACTTGAACAGGCGGTGGAGGTAGGAGCGGTTTAAGCCTATGGAATCTGCCAGATCCTGAACGGAAACGTCGTAGGCGTAATTGGATTCCAGATAGGTCAGTGCCTCCTCCACATAGTTGATTTGCTTTTCCCCCGGTGTGTACTGCCCACGGGGGAATTTATCTGCTAAGAGAAACAGGTACTCGTAGAGGATGCTGTTCATGATGAGATCACGGTTGGCGCTTAGGTGGCTTGCTTCAAACATTTTTTCATGGCAAAGGCGGATGCGGTCGTCGTGACCATAGTGGAAGACAGGGGAGGACAAAAGGGAAGTGCGCTCTAAGCAGCCCCTGATCTTTACGCCCTGGAAGCCGATCCAGGTGTAGATCCAGGGATCCTTGCGGTCTGCCTCATAGTAAATGAGCTCGTCCGGGCAGATGAGAAAGGCGTCGCCCTCCTTGAGCTGGTACATGGTATCCTTTGTTTTGTAGTAGCCCTTGCCGCCAAGGATGTAGTGAATCAGGTAGCCGCTGCGGACAATGGGACCGTAGCTGTGGCCGGGGGCGCAGGTTTCGTAGCCGCAGGTGTAGACGAAAGCGTCGAGGTTTTTGAAATAGTCGTTGGAGAAGAGGAAGTCTTTCATTGGGGGAGGCTCCTTTCTTTTTTTGTAATGGGACGCCCTGTGACAGAAAATACTTATCTCGCCTGGCTCCGCAAGCTAACACGCCCTGCGAGATAAGTATTTTCTGTCACAGGGCTGGTATTGAAAGTCGGATGTTTTTGGTCACAAGGGTGCATGGATAAGCAACATTTGTCCATGTTTTCTTTATTTTAATATAGTATAGTTAAAATGACAAGAGCAGATAAGAATCTGCAGAGAAAGGGGAGTATATAATGGACGAAAAGAAACGGAAGAGGTATCTTGCCATATCGGAGAAGCTGGTGGATCTGGTAGGCGGGGAAGGCAACATTCAGGGTGTGGCTCATTGTGCTACCCGTCTTCGGATTGTTCTGGAGAATAATGACAGGGCGGATCTGAAAGGGATTGAGGAGTTGGATCTGGCTAAGGGGGTGTTTGTGGCAGGGGATCAGCTTCAGATTATTTTTGGAGCGGGACTGGTGAATGATGTGTATGAGGTATTTACGGAGTACACGGGTAAGCAGAATATGAGCTTAAGCGATCTGAAGACGGAAGCCAATAAGAAGATGAATCCGCTTCAGAGAATTATCAAGGCTCTTTCGGATGTGTTTATTGACATTATGCCGGGGATTCTGGCGGCGGCTCTCTTGACGGGGCTTTCCGGCGTGCTGGCAAATGTGGATCTGGTCCAGAGTAGTGAGACGCTGTTTGGCATCACGAAGCTGATTAATATTTCCTCCGGCGCTATTTTCGGATTCCTGCCTCTGGCGGTGGCGTACAGCGCCTGCAAACGGTTTGGAGGAAGACCGATACTCGGTATTGTCATGGGCTGTATTATGCTGTCCCCCAGCCTTACGGATGCCTATGCGGCGGCACAGGGGACGGTGGAGGTGACGACTCTTCATCTCTTTGGGCTTGGCGTGGAGCTGGTTGGCTTCCAGGGCGGTATCATTGTGGCTCTTTTGATGGGAGTTGTGACGGCGAAGCTGGACATTTTCTTTGAGAAAAAGGTGCCGGAGGTTATCCGTCTGCTGGTTTCACCGCTTCTTACTACTCTGGTTGGCGCTCTTTTGCTCTTTACCATTATCGGACCTCTGGGAAGAGGGCTTGCTTCTGGCATTACCAGCGGACTGGTTTGGATGACCCAGAATCTGGGCGTGTTTGGATATGCGCTGTTTTCCGGTGTGCAGCAGCTTGTGGTGATTACGGGACTTCATCATATCTTTGGGGCTATTGAGGCACAGCTTCTGGCAGATACGGGCAGAAATATCCTCAATCCTCTGATGTCTGTGGCTATGACGGCTCAGGGCGGTGCGGTGCTTGGATATCTGCTTCGGAACCGGAGGGATGCCAAGACCCAGGAGCTTTGTATTCCCAGCTTTGTGTCTGTTCTCTTTGGTATTACAGAGCCGGCCCTGTTCGGTGTCAATGTACGGTTTAAATATCCCCTGATTGGCGGATGTATCGGCGGCGCTATCGGTGGTGCGGTTGTCTACTTTACCAATCTGGCGGCTCTTGGTTTTGGTACTACGGTGGTGCCCGGAATTGCTCTGGCAGACCCGGCGGGAAATGGTTATGTAAACTATGTGATTGCCCATGTGATTGCTCTGGCAGCAGGCTTTGTGATGACTTTGGTGCTGAGCGGTTTTCAGAAGCAGGCAAAGGCTGTGGAGGAAAAGCCGGCAGAGGTGAAAAAGGCGTCAGCGCCGGAGCCGGTCATTCTTAAGGAGGCTGCTGACTATGAGGAGGGAACATTCCTTGCCTATACAGCCGGCGAAGTGATTGCCATGGAGGATGTAAAGGATGAGACTTTCCGCAACAAGGTGCTGGGTGACGGCATTGCTATTCAGCCTGAGGAGGGTGCCGTATATGCGCCTGTGAGCGGGACGGTTGCCAGCATATTTGAGACGAAGCACGCCATCTGCCTGGTGTCAGATGCCGGGGAGGAGATTCTGATTCACATTGGCGTGGATACGGTGAACCTTAAGGGAGAGCATTTTACAGCTTATGTCAAGGACGGTGACCAGGTGAAAGCCGGACAGCTTCTCATAAAGTTTGACTTGAAAAAGATTGCGGAAAAAGGGTATGATACGGTTATCCCCATGATTTTCACGGACCCGGAGCATCAGCCGGATATGAGCGGGTGGAAACTTCGCAGGGTTCAGCATGGAGAGAAGCTCTAGGATATTTGGCATTATGTAAATTGAACTAGAATTCATAACAGCAATTTGGCCAGGGATTTTCGTACAGATGATACGGGAATCCCCGGCTTGGCAGATGGGGATTTGTAATATTAAGTTGAATGGAGAAGATAGCAATGGTAAAAAGCCCAATGAAAAAAGACGCTTACCGGAAGAATTTTCAGGAGAGGCGGGATTGGTATGAGAGGGTACAGAGATCGCCCTTTCGGTTCAAATACCATATCCAGCCTCCCATGGGCTGGCTCAACGATCCCAACGGATTGTGCCAGAAGGATGGCGTCTATCATATTTATTTTCAGTATTGTCCCTTTTACCCGGAGCTTGGAAGCATTTTCTGGGGACATGTGACTACAAAGGATTTTATTCATTATGAGGAGCATGAGCCTGCCCTGTGCTCGGATACAAAGTGGGACTGCAACGGTCCCTACAGCGGCAGTGCTTACCAGGAGGACGGCGTAATTTATTTTTTTTATACGGGAAATGTCCGGTATGAGGGAGATTACAATTACGTGACGGACGGGCGGGAACAGAATACGATTCTGGTTACTTCCGAGGATGGATTTACCTTTTCCGAGAAACAGCTTTTGATGAAAAATGAGGACTATCCGGCAGATATGAGCAAACATGTGCGGGACCCCCAGGTGTTCCGGGAGAATGGCCGTTATTTTATGATTCAGGGCGCTCGCAGTATTCAGGATGAGGGCTCGATTCTCTTGTTTGAGAGCGAGGACCTGGTTCACTGGTCCTATAAGCTCAGGTTTCAGCCGGAGCAGCCCTTTGGGTATATGTGGGAGTGTCCCAATTATCTGAAAATCGGGGAGCACAGGTTTCTCTTTACCTGTCCCCAGGGAGTGCCCAGGGATGGGATAGAGTTTGCCAATGTGTATCAGTGCGGCTGGTTTCCTCTTACCTATGATTTTGAGGGGGAGGATTATGAGCTTGGAGCCTTTCATTCCCTGGATCGGGGCTTTGACTTCTATGCGCCTCAGGTATTTCGGGATGAGGCCGGACGGTGGATTCTCTTTGGATGGATGGCGGTGCCGGATTCCGGGTACGAGGAGCCGACCCTTGAGGACGGGTGGGTTCACGCCCTGACGATTCCCAGGGAGCTTTATGTGAATGAGGCGGGTCTGCTGTGCCAGAGACCCTTGAAGGAGCTGGAGAAAATGCGAGGGGAAAAGGTGCAGGGCAGGCTTGAGGAGGGGCTTGAGCGGGAGACCTCGCCCTGCTTTGAGCTGAAGATTCTTATGGAGGAGGGTGCAGGAGCGTTTGAGCTTCATCTAAGGGAGGCTGTGGTGCTGTCCTATGAGGACGGAGTGCTTAGCCTGGATATGACCGGCTGTGGCGGTGGAAGAACGGTGCGAAGTTTAAAGGTGGAGAAGCTTTGGAAGCTTCAGATCTTTTCGGATACTTCCAGTCTGGAGATCTTTGTGAATGATGGCGTGGATGTATTTACCAGCCGGATTTATGATTCTATGGAGGATTTGGAGATTCGGATGGATGCAGGGAAGCTGCGGGGGACTTGGGAGTATTATCCTATTTAACAAAAAAGGTGAATCGAATTTTTAGGCGGTGTATGGAAATTAATTTTCATACACCGTTATATACTTTCGGATACTATCCTTTCCATCACTTTCATGCATCCTGTACATGCCCTATGGAGCATTGCAGCGTCTCTGCAATCCCTCTTAGTATCATTTCGTTATTGTGCAAAAGTAGTGGTGACCTCTTCTCCTTGGAAGGGCCTTTTTGCTTGTCTTTGTCCGGCAGATCAATTTTCGACGGAAGATGGGAATGAGAATTTTATCATGTCTTTGATTTATATTTTTTAACCTAATGATTATCAGTTTTAGTAATCATATTGTTTTTTTAGAAATTTCGTGATATATATTGGGCACATGGAAAATATTCTGAAATTTGTTAAAAAGGGAGGACGTGTGGGATGAACATTTTTGGTATTTCGGAAGAGAAAATGAGAGAGACATTCTCTACATTTACATTGTCGGAGATTTATCAGCAGCCTTCTACCTGGAAAAAGACTTGTAACCAGCTGAAGGACTGCAAAAAGGAGCTTCAGGCATTTTTGGATCAGGTGTTGAAGGCATATGATTTTGATATTATACTGACGGGGGCGGGAACCAGCGAATTTGTAGGGAATTCTTTATACCAGGCTTTGAATAAAAAGTATTGTTATAAGGTGAAATCCTATGCCACAACGGATATTGTGCCTTCACCGGAGAATTTCCTTTCCCGTACCAAGCCGACAATTCTGGTAAGCTTTGGACGCTCCGGGAATTCCCCGGAGACCATAGGCGCTGTGGATGCGGCAGAAGTGGTATGCCAGAACCTATACCATTTGTTTGTAACATGTAATGAGAACGGCAGTCTCTCCAAAATGGGGAAGAATCGTGAAAACTGCTTTGTACTGAATTTGACGCCGGAGACCCATGATCAGTCCTTTGCCATGACTTCAAGCTTTTCCAATATGTATATGGCGACCTATCTGGCGTTTAACCTGGAACGGGTGGAGGAGATCAGCGAGAAAATTGATAAGATTTGTGCTGCGGGAAGTGAATTCCTGGAGAAAAATTATACCATTGCCCGGCAGATTGTGAATGAATTTGATTTTGAGCGGATTGTATATCTGGGAAATGTGGCTTTGAAAGGCGTTGCCCAGGAATCTGCGTTGAAAATGCTGGAACTGACGGCAGGAGAAGTGGCGACGATGTACGATTCCCCCTTGGGCTTCCGCCATGGTCCCAAGTCGGTCATTGATAACAGGACATTAATTGTTATATATTTAAGTGATGACGCTTACCGCCGGAGCTATGAACTGGATCTTGTCCGGGAGATGAGCTCCCAGAGAAAAAAGAACCGCATTGCGGTAGTGATGAATACAGCCTGTGAGGAAGTAAAGAGCCTGGTAGATTATACCATAGAAATGCCGGTGGGAGAATCCTTAGAGAATGTATTTCTTGGTTTTGAATATATTTTATTCGCCCAGACGCTTGCGGTTTTAAAGTCCCTGGATTTGGGACATACGCCGGATAATCCATGTCCTACCGGGGAAGTGAATCGGGTGGTAACAGGGGTGACATTGTATCCATATACACTGAGTGCGGATTGATATTACGGAACTGGAATAGGAGGAGAAATATGGTAGGTTTATTGATTACTGGCCATGGCCGCTTTGCAAGCGGGCTGGGTTCTGCTTTAAAGCTGGTAACGGGCAATACGGAGCATATTGCTTATGTGGAATTTGAGGAGGAGCATTCTACGGAGACACTCACGGAAAACCTGAACAAGGCTTTCGAGGAGTTAAAGGACTGTGACGGTGTACTGGTCCTTGCGGATCTGGCAGGAGGATCGCCTTTTAAATGTGCGGTAGAATGCAAATTTGCACGAGGGGGACAGAAAATCGAGGTTGTGGCAGGGGCCAATCTTCCTATGCTGGTAGAGGGTTCCATGATGATGGGCGCCTTTGATTCTCCCTTGGAGCTGGCGAATTCCCTGATTCAGACGGGAAAAGAGTATATCGTCCGGTTTGAGCTGGAGACAAGGAAAGAAGAGGAAGAAGAGGAAGAGGACGGAATTTAAGAAGTACCTTACAGAGATAACTTTAAGCCCAAAAAATTGCAGGCTTTTCTATATAGGATGCCCACGAAGCTAGTGGAATCCGGATATTAGAAAAGCCTGCTTTTGTTTTTTCGTAAAAGAATTAAAATTTATAAAGTGTCTTGGCATATTCACTGGGAGCCATGCCATATTTCTGGGTAAATGCCCTGGAAAAATAGTGAATGGAGTTAAAGCTGAGCATCAGGGCAATCTCACTGATGGTGTATTTGCCCTCGCAGATCATTTGCCGGCTCTTTTCCAATTTTAACTCACTGATATATTTTTTTGGCGGCTGCTCCAGGTTCTCATTAAACAAGATTTGAAGAGAAGATCGTGACAGGGAAAACTTCTGGCAGATCTCTGACACGGTAATAGGTTCATAGATGGTCTTGTCAATATAAGCGAGGATCTGCTCCAGCAGTTCATCCTGGTAATGCTGCCTTGCTTCTGTGGTGGGGCGTATTCCCTTTACATCAATAAACTGTGACTGAAGAAGGCGGATAATGGTTTCCTGCAGCAGGCAGAGCATCAGGCTGTTCATATAAGGGATCTGCGAGGAACTTTCAGCGACGAAGGTTTTCACAAGGGTATGTATTTTTTTATCATAACCAAAGACTTTATTAATCAGCGGTTCATAGTGGGAACCATCCATATCCTCGCTCAAGGTCTCCATGTCAAATAGAATCGTCACATAGGAGCAGCCCTGAGAGGTTTCCTGGGTATGAAATTGCTGGGGACCATAAATAATAAGTTCCTGCTCCTTGAGCTCATAGGATTTTCCATCCACGATAGAAACCATGCTTCCCCGATCCACATAGGTTAACTCAAAATAGGAATGCTTTTCTCCTGTAAATTGATAACTGGAGTTGCGGATCGAGTAATAGTAGCCCAGTATCTCGCTGATTCGGACACGAGGGAGAATCCGTTCAAAGAGATAGGGCGGTAAAAGGGCTTCTACGGTAGACGAGTAATCGGCAATGGTAATCATCCTGCAGGTGATGTTAGAGGTGATGGCGACCAGTGAAAAATATACGCCTGGCTTGAGCTTTACCAATCGGTGGATAGCAAATACCTCAAGCTTGTCGGATACCGGTTCGCTTCCAATGACAAGGGCTGCCATGCCGTCCTGCATTTCCAGACAAACCTCACAGTCAAAGTGGTAGAGCTGGCTGATATTGCGTTTTGCGATTATATGCCAATCCCGGCAGATCATTCCGGTTTCTTCCAGATTTATAGGCGTCTCATAGACGTTCCCATATGGTTCAAAGGATGCACTAGATGTTTTGTGTTGCATAAAGATACCTCCGTAATTATACTTATTATAGCTTTTTTTGTGAAAAATGTCTATTAAAAAGGGGAAAATGGTGAAAAACAGCATGAAAATTTCAAAAAAAATAAAGAGAAAATAAAAAGTTTAAAAAAAATGTTAAAAGTTCTAAAGACTTATTTTCCCACAGGTTTTATAATCAAAGTACTCAAAAAGTACTTTTCAAGAGAAAATTTATAGGTAAGGAGGGAGTAGGGTATGCCCAACATTTTGTTAACAAGAATTGATAACCGCCTCATACATGGCCAGGTAGGCGTAACATGGACAATGACACTGGGGGCGAATCTGATTGTTGTGGCAGATGACGAAACTGCAGAAAATGAGCTGATGCAGCAGCTTATGTCTACCACAGCGAAATCCTCAGGCGCAGGGGTAAGATTCTTTACGGTCCAGAAAACCATTGATATTATTCATAAGGCAGCGGATCGACAGAAGATTTTTATTATCTGCAAGACACCAAAGGAAGTGCGCCGTCTGATTGAGGGGGGCGTTCCCATCAAGGAAGTAAATGTAGGAAATATGCATTTTACCCAGGGGAAACGCCAGATTAGCAAAAAGGTGTATGTGGATGACCAGGATATGGCAGACCTGAAAGCAATTCAGGATGCCGGAGTTGACCTATATATACAGGATGTACCTGGTGACTTGAAAGAACGTATTAAAGAATTCTAGATGACTAGATGAAACCAAAGAAAGGAACGCTATTTTATGGAAATTACATTGATGCAGGGCATAGGCCTGGCAATTATGGCAATTATTGTAGGTGTTGACTTTTGGTTGGAAGGTCTCTTTATCTTCCGTCCCATTATTGTAAGTACATTAACCGGATTGATTTTGGGAGATGTGCAGCTTGGACTTCTTACGGGTGGTATTACGGAGCTCGCTTTCGCCGGTCTTACTCCGGCAGGAGGAACACAGCCTCCGAACCCGGTTCTGGCAGGCGTTATGTCTACGGTTATTGCATACACGACCAAGACAGAGGCTTCCGGTGCAATGGCTTTGGCATTGCCTTTTAGCTTCTTAATGCAGTATATCATTTTGTTCTGCTACTCCACTTTCTCATTCTTTATGAAGGGTGCTGACAAGGCGGCTGAGGAAGCAGATACGGCTAAGATCGTAAAGATCAACATGACATGTACTGCCATTATCGCTCTTTTGTATGGCATTATAGTATTCCTCTGTGCATACGTTGCCCAGGATGCCATGAAAGCATTCGTTGAGATACTGCCTGAGTGGCTGACACATGGATTTGAGGTGGCAGGTGGAATTCTTCCTGCAGTTGGTTTTGCTATGCTTTTGAAGGTTATGCTCAAGGGAGAATTTGTTCCCTATCTGTTGATTGGATTTGTAATTGCATGCTTCTTGGATTTCTCCAATTTGCTGCCTATCGCAGTAGTAGGTGTAGCCCTGGCTCTCTTTGTATTCAATATTGAGAAGGGCGTAAAAGCAGGCGTGGCGGTTAAAAATACGGTAGAGGAGGACGAAGAGGATGGCATCTAATGAAAATAAGGTTTTAACAAAAAAAGATATTAATAAGCTGGCATTTGACTCCGTATTTCTTCAGGCAGGCTTCAACTATGAAAGAATGCAGTCCAGTGGTTTCCTGCAGGCCCAGCTTCCGGCTTTGAAAAAGATTTATAAGGATGACAAGGAGGGCTTGTCCGCAGCTATGACGGATAACCTGGAATTCATCAATACGCATCCGAACCTGGTTGGTTTCCTGATGGGGCTTCTGGTTTCTATGGAAGAATCCCATTCGGACAGAAGTATTATTAAGGGCTTGAAGGTTGCGCTGTTTGCGCCCCTTGCAGGTATCGGAGATGCAATTTTCTGGTTTACCCTTCTTCCCATTGTAGCAGGTATCTGTTCCTCTATGGCAATGGAAGGAAGTGTCATGGGACCAATTATATTCTTCCTGGTATACCTGGCAATCTTCATTATGAGATGGTTCTGGACACACCTGGGCTATAATCTGGGCGTGAAAGCAGTGGCACAGATTACGGATATCTTGGAAGTGCTGGCAAAGGCAGCTACTGTTCTGGGCTGTACGGTTATCGGCGGTCTGATTGCTTCTTATGTAAGCATCAATGTACAGACGGAGATCGTAGTAAACGAAGCAAAGACCGTTGCCCTGCAAAGTGACTTCTTTGATATGATTTTCCCGAATATTCTATCCATCGGATATGTATTCCTGATGTACTACTTCCTGAAGAAAAAGAAAGTCAGTCCGGTAGTATTGATTGTGGTAACCTTCCTGCTGTCCATAGTTCTTTCTTTCCTGGGAATTCTGTAAGTAGAAAACCTGATTGTTAAAAGGTTTAAGGAGATAGTATTAGCTTTATAGAAGGTATTTAATATTAAGCAGCTGCCGTGAAATGAATCATTTGTCATTTCACGGCAGCTTTGAACATCAAAATATACCCAAATGCTTAGGATAAAGTCTTTATTGGTACCCATGGGTGTAGCTTGGAATTCGGAGTAAAATGTCTTGCAAAATATGCGGAACTCTCTGGCTTTGATTGTATCATAACAGATGATGAAATAGATCCGGAAACGCAGGAAATGATAAGAGAGAATTGTCAAAAGCTGATTGTGGCTTGGGGAATGCAATAGATGGAGAGAGTAATGGAAGAAAAAGAGTTAATAACAAGTGAAAATATGCATGCATGGGATGGGAGGATTCTTGTGACCGGCGCTACCGGCTTTCTGGGAAGCCGGATTGTTCGGGCATATGAGAAAAGCTGCCGGGTATTCGCCCCAAACCATCAGGAAATGGATATCTGCCATATGGATTCGGTGAGAGCATATATAGAGAAAGTGCGGCCGCAGATAGCGGTCCACTGTGCTGCTGCCTCGGATACCCTCTGGTGCCAGGAGCATCCGGAAGCGTCTTTTCGGATCAATGTGGAAGGAGCGGAGCATATGGCCCGTGTCTGTGGGGATTTGGGAACTAAACTGATATTTTGCAGTTCGGATCAGATCTATTTTGGAAGTGGGGGGATGGAACCCCACAAAGAAAATGAGGAAGTAAGCCCGGCCGGAGAGTACGGAAGACAGAAGCTGGAAGCGGAAAAGAGATGTGCAAGATTTTGCTCGGACAGTGTGAGCCTGCGGCTTTGCTGGATGTATGACAGCGAACGGCTTTTGGAGAAAGAACATGGGAACTTTCTGACTGCTTTTTTACAGGCCGTAGCTGAAGAACGGGAGATGGTGTATCCCATCTATGATTACCGGGGAATTACGGATGTGAGACTGGTGGTTGAAAATCTGGAGAAAGTTTTTAAACTTCCGGGCGGCGTTTACAATTTTGGTTCGGAAAATGATTACAATATTTATGAGACTGTCCACAGACTTCTTAAAAAACTCGGATATTCCACGGAAAGGTTGAAGAAAAATGAGACTGCTTTTGCCGGAAATCCCCGTAATATCCGAGTTCATATGGGGAAAGCAGAAACATTTGGGATTGAATTTCCGAAGACTTTGGAAAGGCTTGTGGAATGTGTGAATAGCATATAACGGTAAAATGTTACTCATTGGCAGGAGCCGTCGGATGATGGCACCCTCCTTTATTATTCTATTTGATTAAAAGATGAACTTTGCATCTGTAAAACAACAATAAATCTTTTCATTCCCTTTTTCTTATAGTATAATGGTAACAACAGTTCCATAACTCTATGTATACATGAAGTGGAACATAACAATACCCAAGAAAGCTCAGAACAGCTGAGCCTGGCAGCAAATGTACCGGAAGACATATTGCAGAACTGTCAAAGAAGGGATGTGAATCAATGCCGTTGCTAAAAAATGAATATCAAAAGCAGGAAAAGATGAACGGTGTCATCTATGATATGTCACCCTCCGCAGATTATAAGCATGGGATTATTAACAATAATATTAATGCAATTATAAAGGCCGGATTAAAGGACAGCCTTTGCCTTGTGTTTATGGAAAACCTGGATTTTAGGTATCATCCCGAAGAAAATGATGATTATGTGGTCCCGGATGTTATGATTATCTGTGATCGAAAGCATCTGAAGGGCGGAGCCTACAGCGGAGTGCCCAAGTTTATCGTGGAAACTCTAAGCCCCTCAACAGCCTTTCGTGATAAGACAGACAAAATGACAGCTTACGAAAAAGCAGGCGTGGAAGAATACTGGATCGTGTTTCCCCAGGGAAAATCCGTTGAGATTTATTATTTGACAGAAGGAAAATATGTCCTGACCAACAGCTACATTCTCCAGGAAGATGAAGAAGAAAAGGATTACAATGCAAAGACAGAGATATCCCTAAAAGGATTTCCCCACATCACTATGAAGCTGGAAGACATATTTGAAGGCATGGACCCGTAACCCTTATCAGTAATTTCCGCATAACCGATAAAAAGAGTACAAAGCTTTGACAGGAGGCAAAAAAAGTGAGCATCACAGGAACACAGAGCAGCAGCTGCGGCGGATTAACCTTCGGCGCATACCTGGAAAAAAAGCCGGATAAAAGCCATATAACCACAACAAAAAGAAGCTTCCATAAGCTCCTGAAGCATACAGGTGAGGAACAGCACAATCAGGAAGACGAGAAAGCAAAAGCCTCAGCCCAGGCCGAGGTAGAGGAAGCAAAAAAACTGATGAAAAACTACCAGACCGTCCTGGTAAAAGAAATCCTCTACGGCACCTCCAACGCCCAGTATCAGGAAGAAAAGAAAAAGAACAAAAAATACCAGCTGTTCAAAGCAGACAACGGCGTCTTCGGAGACAAAACCTTAGAGGAGCTGGTCAACCCCTCCGACAATCCAAAAGCCACCTGGAACAGTGCGGAATCAAAAAAGCTGACCAAAGACCAACTGCGCCACCTGAAAGAAACCTACAACATCACAGCTCCGTCAAACGAAGACTTCTGCGGAATCCTCATGGAGCTTGTAGATATGCAGGTACTTTCCCGTGAAGAAGCAGAAAAACTTCTGATACGCCAAGTACCCTTCGACACCACCCAGTCAAGCTACAGAGTCATAAGCCAGGAGGCAGCAGAAAAAGAAGCGGAATTAGAAAAACAGCAAAACAGCAAAATACTACGAGAGCTTCTAGAACAGCTATTAGAAAAAAACGAAGATTCATAAAATTACCGCCGCCACCCCCAACAACGTAAACGGGTCTGGCGCAAAATAAGCCTGCAGGCTTATTTTGCGCCAGACCCTGCACAACCTAAAGAACAGCCAAAACCTCTCTCAAATCCCGAACCTCAAAATCCACCCGGGCTTTCGTATCATTCACACTCCCACTGGGATTATACCAACAAGTCTTAATCCCCGCATAAGTTCCCCCTAAAATATCACTGCTAAGCGAATCCCCCACAATCAAAACCCGCTCCCGCTTCACAGGCCCAATCCGTTCAAAAACCCGCTCAAAAAATTCCTTTGCCGGTTTCTCATACCCGATCTCCTCAGACAGAAAAACCCCATCCATCAGCACATCAAACCCGGAATTTTGAAGCTTCTTCGTCTGCGCAATCACAGTCCCATTGGATACCACATACTGCCGGACCGTCCCAACCAGCGAGGCCACCAGCTCCTTACTGTGATCACAAAATACAATCGTATCCCCAAGACGAACCTGATAGGCAGCATTAAACTCCGGGCTTAAGGAGGGATCAATCCCCACCGTAGTAAAAAATTCCACAAACCTCCCAACCAGAATTTCCGGCTTGGTCATCTCCCCACGCTCCAGCCGGTTCCAGTACTTCCGGTTAATCTCGGAATACCGCCCAAGCATCTCGTCCGTACACTCCCCAAGCTTAAGCTCCGAAAAAAGCGAACGAATCGCCGCCTTCTCCGCCTCCAAAAAATTAAGAAGCGTACCGTCCACATCCCACAAAATAACATCAAAGTGTTTCATAACCTATTTCCTCCAACTTCTTCAGCCTCTCCATTCCCAAGGCCCTTCCTTTACGCTCAACAGAAAAATGCATCCAAAAAATACCACAAAAAATCGGAAACTCTCAAAACCAAGAGTTTCCGATTCAAAATGGACCTGAGGGGAATCGAACCCCTGTCCGAAAGCCTGTTCCCTGTTCTTCTACTATCATAGTCAGTTCTTTGACATTCCCTCCACCGGCCGGGAGCTGACACCCTGACGGCTTTAGTAGCTTCATAATACGCCCATGCGCGCAAAGCTTAACGCAAGTCGTTTCCTACATAGTCGATGCCGGATTCTTAAAGTGTAGGTGCTTCAAGGCCGACAGCTGCCTTAGGCAGCGTATGCTAAATTATCTTCAGCGTTTATATTTAGATTTGCGATTTGACGCATCGCCTGCGGATAGCTTCACCAGCTGCGAGACCCCCGTCGAAACCAGTACAAGCCCCTGTAGGGTAGGTGGTCCGCAGTGCTCTCCAAAACCAACGGTCTTTTTGGCACTGCTCACTACTTTCCTGGATAGTATATCTCGAAAAAGGGAATTTTGCAACCATTTTTTCTTACATTTTCCCCTGTTTTGTAAATTGTATTTCCAAAGCAATTTGCTAAAATGAGATTCAGTCAGTTCCTTAGACGGAACAAAATGGCATTGGCGCACAAGGTCATGCAAGCATGACTTTGGCTCGTTGCTCGCGGAAATAAATCACAATGGCAGAGGTTATAACATGACTGGAGTAATCAAAGGGACAGGAGCCAGCGTACCCTCCTATATTCTGGAAAATAAGGATCTGGAAAGCCTGGTAGAAACCAGCGACGCATGGATTCGGGAGAGAACCGGTATTGAGAGACGGCATATTGCCATAGAGGAAACCACGGTATCCATGGCAGCCAGGGCGGCACAGGAGGCGCTGGAGGAGGCAAAGCTCTCCCCGGAGCAGATCGACATGATACTGGTATCCACCATGTCCCCGGAGGACATCATGCCCTGCACCGCCTGCCAGGTACAAAGGGAAATCAAGGCCTCCCACGCGGTATGCTTTGACTTAAGCGCCGCCTGCAGCGGGTTTGTGATGGCATACGTTACCGCCTGCGCCTACATAGAAGCCGGCATTTTCCAAAATATCCTTGTCATTGGCAGTGAATGTCTGTCCAATGTCACCGATTGGAGTGACCGGGGAACCTGCATCTTATTTGGAGACGGGGCCGGCGCCGTGGTGGTTGCGGCGGAGGAGGGAACCGGGTATCTTCCGGCCATCTATTCCGACGGAGCAAGGGGAGAGGCCCTGACCCTGAAAAGCAGGCCAAACCATAAGCCCTTTGGGGAGGAAAGCCCGGGGGAGGAAGAGACCCCCTGCTACATCCAAATGGATGGCCAGGCCATCTTTAAATTTGCGGCCAGAAGTATTCCCCAGGCCATAGAGGAGGTCATACGCAGAAATCGCCTCCACAAAGGTGACATAGCGTACTACGTACTTCACCAGGCCAACGAGCGCATTGTGGAGGCAGTGGCGAAGCGTCTGGGAGAGCCGGCCTACAAGTTCCCCATGAATATGAGGGAATACGGCAACACCTCCTCCGCCAGCATTCCTCTACTCTTGCACGAGATGAAGGAGCAGGGCCTTCTGCACAGCGGAGACCGGCTCGTGCTTGCGGGCTTTGGTGGCGGCCTCACCTGGGGCACCGCAATTCTTACTTGGAAGTAATCCGAAGTTGTCCTAGAGCGTGTTTGGAAATTCATTCCCATCATCTGCACGCCCCACTTTGCGGTATATTTGGCTCTCATTCGGTCAACGTAGCCCACTACGTCTCCCTCATTTGAGCCAAATCTCCCACAAATTGTGACGCACAGCTGACGAAAAGCAATTTTCAAACACGCTCTAAGACACAAGGATTTCAATAAATATCAAAAAGGAGAAAAGAATTATGTTTGAAGAAATTAAGACAATTGTAGCCGACAATCTGGGAGTAGACGAGGATAGCATTACCATGGAGACCTCCTTCAAGGAGGATCTGAATGCGGATTCTCTGGATCTCTTTGAAATGGTTATGGCTCTGGAAGAAAATTATGGCGTAGATATCCCTTCGGAGGATCTGGAGCAGCTTTTGACCGTGGCAGATGTCATCCATTACATTGAAGGTCATAAATAACCGTCCTTGAGAAAGGGTAAGAGGTAGAACCATGCAGACAGAATTGACAAAATTATTGGGCATTTCCTATCCAATCATCCAGGGTGGAATGGCCTGGGTAGCAGAATATCATCTGGCAGCCGCCGTGTCGGAGGCCGGAGGCTTAGGAATTATCGGTGCGGCCAATGCGCCGGCTGAGTGGGTGAGAGAGCAGATTCACAAGACCAGGGAGCTGACAGAGAAGCCCTTTGGCGTCAATGTGATGCTTATGAGCCCCTACGCCGAGCAGGTGGCACAGGTGGCAGCGGAGGAGGAGGTATCGGTGGTGACCACCGGAGCCGGAAGCCCGGAGAAATATATGGACCTGTGGAAAGACAAAGGCATCAAGGTGATTCCCGTGATTGCCTCTGTAGCTCTGGCAAAGAGAATGGAGCGCTGCGGCGCCGACGCTCTGGTGGCAGAGGGCTGTGAATCCGGGGGCCATGTGGGAGAGAGCACAACCATGGTTTTGGTTCCCCAGGTCGTGGACGTTGCTTCTATTCCCGTCATTGCGGCGGGAGGAATTGCCGACGGCAGAGGCATTGCAGCGGCATTGATGCTGGGAGCGGCAGGGGTCCAGATGGGAACCCGGTTTGTGGCAACCAGGGAGTGCCAGGTACATAATAATTACAAGGAAAAGATTTTAAAGGCCAAGGATATTGACACCCGGGTAACGGGAAGAAGCACCGGCCATCCGGTGCGGACCCTGCGAAATGATATGACAAAAAAATATCTGGAGTTAGAGAGCAGGGGAGCCACCTTGGAGGAGCTGGAATACCTCACCCTGGGAGCCTTAAGAAAGGCCGTTCAGGAGGGAGATGTGAAAAATGGAAGCGTCATGTCCGGGCAGATTGCCGGTCTTATTAAGGAAGAGCTGACCTGCCGGGAGCTTATGGAGCGCCTGGTAAGGGAGACGGACGCACTTTTGATGGGAGCGAAGAATCATGCGTAAGCTGGCATTTATTTATCCGGGTCAGGGGGCACAAAAGGCCGGCATGGGTGCTGATTTTTACCGGCACAGCAAGGAAGCCAAGGAGCTTTTTGACGAGGCGGACCAGGCACTGGATTTTCCTTTGAAGGAAATCTGCTTTGAGCAAAATGATAAGCTGAATGAGACATCCTACACCCAGCCGGCCATGGTGACCACCTGCCTGGCCATGACCCGTGTACTCACGACAAGGGGGATTCGGCCGGACATCACCGCAGGCTTAAGCCTGGGGGAGTATGCGGCCATCGCTGCGGCGGGAGCCTTAGAGGAGCTGGACGCCATCCTTCTGGTGCGAAAGCGCGGTCTTCTGATGGAACATGCCGTTCCGGCGGGAGAAGGCGCCATGTGCGCCATACTGGGCATGACCGGGGAGGACTTAGAGAGGGAAGTGAGGGACATCAGGGATGTGACCATTGCCAACTACAACTGTCCCGGTCAGATGGTGATTACGGGAAAAACAGAGGCCGTGAGAGCTGCGGCAGAACACTTAAAGACAGCGGGTGCCAAGCGAACCATTCCTTTGAATGTCAGCGGACCCTTCCACTCTCCCTTCCTGCGCACCGCAGGGGAGAGGCTCAGAGAAGAAATAGAGAAGCTTGCCCTTCATCCCTTAAGAGTCCCCTATGTGGCCAATGTCACGGCGGAAAAGGTAGAGCGCCAGGAGGAGATCTGCGATCTTCTCTCCGGAGGTGTATCCTCCCCCGTAAAATGGCAGCAGACCATGGAGTACATGATAGAGGAGGGCGTGGACACCTTTGTGGAGATCGGACCGGGAAGAACCCTCTCCGGCTTTTTAAAGAAAATCAATACACAGGTATCCGTATATCAGATATCCTCCTGGGAGGATGTGGAAAGGGTGGCGAGTGAATTATGCTAGAGGGAAAGACAGCCCTTGTAACAGGGGCCTCCAGAGGAATCGGAAGGGCCATAGCCCTGGAGCTGGCAGAAAAAGGCGCTTACGTGATTGTGAATTACAACGGTTCCGGTGAGGCGGCCCGGGAGGTCGTAAGGACCATAGAGGCATCCGGCGGTCAGGCGGAGGCGTATCAGTGCAACGTGGCGGATTATGCGGCCTGCGAAAGGCTGATAGGTGATGTGATGGCCAGCCAGGGAAGCATTGATATCCTGGTAAACAATGCGGGAATCACAAGGGATAATCTGCTGATGCGGATGTCCGAGGAAGACTTTGACGCCGTGGTAAGCACCAACCTAAAGGGTGCCTTCCACACCATGCGCCTTGTATCCCGCCACATGCTCAAGCAGAAGAGGGGCCGGATCATCAACATGGCCTCGGTGGTAGGAGTGGCAGGAAATGCGGGCCAGGTCAATTATGCCGCGTCCAAGGCAGGTGTCATTGGAATGACAAAGTCAGCGGCAAAGGAGCTGGCAAGCCGGGGGATAACGGTCAATGCGGTAGCTCCGGGCTTTATCGAGACAGACATGACCGGGAAGCTCAGCGAAAAGGTGAGAGAGCAGGCCGCCGCGCAGATTCCCATGGGAGGCTTTGGCAGACCGGAGGATGTGGCGAAGGCCGTGGGCTTTTTGGCCTCCGACGAGGCAGGCTATATCACGGGTCAGGTGTTACACGTAGATGGCGGTATGGTGATGTAATAAGGGGTACTGTTAGAAGGATTTACAGGCACATGGGTTTGTGACTGGAAATTCTTCTCCCAAGGGTACTGTTAGAAGGATTGCGGAACTGGAATGAGGAGTAAAGTTATGAAGAGAAGAGTAGTTGTGACCGGACTGGGGGCGGTAACGCCCATTGGAAATACGGTGCCGGAATTTTGGAGCAGTGTTCGCCAGGGCAAGGTGGGCATCGGAGAGATTACGAAATTCGACACCACAGATTACAAGGTAAAGCTGGCCGCGGAGGTGAAGGACTTTCAGGCCGGGGAGCGCATGGATGTGAAGGCGTCCAAGCGCATGGAGGCATTTTCCCAGTATGCCGTGGCTGCGGCAAAGGAGGCATTTGCAGACGCAGGAATTGATATGGCAGAGGAGGACCCCTTCCGGGCAGGCGTCACCGTAGGCTCCGGTATCGGAAGTCTTGGCACCGTGGAATCAGAGTACGCAAAAATACTTCAGGGCAAGGTGAACAGGGTCAATCCCCTTATGGTGCCCCGGATGATCTCCAATATGGCGGCAGGCAACATTTCCATCCAGTTAGGACTTCGGGGAAAATGCACCAACGTGGTAACCGCATGTGCGTCGGGAACCCACTGTATCGGGGATGCCTTTCGTGCCATTCAGTATGATGACGCAGACATTATGCTGGCCGGAGGAGCGGAGAGCTGCATCTGTCCCACGGGAGTAGCAGGCTTTCACGCCCTGACAGCCCTCTCCACGGCCACAGATCCCCTGAGGGCGTCCATTCCCTTTGACCAGGACCGGCAGGGCTTTGTGCTGGGAGAGGGTGCCGGCATCGTGGTGCTGGAGGAATTGGAGCATGCCAAAAAGCGGGGGGCCCGGAT
The DNA here is from genome assembly GCA_009917555.1 of bacterium 1XD21-13. Lineage (GTDB taxonomy): Bacteria > Bacillota > Clostridia > Lachnospirales > Lachnospiraceae > Laedolimicola. The sequence goes on from QZDX01000018.1 coordinate 81,258, forward strand.
TTACGGGGAGATCGTGGGCTACGGCGCCACCGGAGATGCCTACCACATTACCTCCCCCTGCGAGGATGGAAGCGGAGCGGCCAAGGCCATGGAGCTTGCCATCCGTGAGGCGGGAATTGCGCCTTCACAGGTAGATTACATCAATGCTCACGGAACCAGCACCCATCACAACGATCTCTTTGAGACCAAGGCAATCAAGGCAGCCTTTGGGGAGGCGGCAGGACAGGTGGTGATCAATTCCACCAAATCTATGATCGGCCATCTACTGGGGGCAGCAGGCGGTGTGGAATTTATTGTGTGTGTGAAATCCATTCAGGAGGGCTTTATCCATCAGACCATGGGTACGAAGACACCCGGAGAGGGCTGCGACCTGAACTATGCCATCGGCGGACCGGTGGAAAAGCACATCACCTATGCCCTCAGTAACTCCTTGGGCTTCGGGGGCCATAACGCTTCGATTTTAGTTCGGGCATATGAATAAGAAAGGCAAAAGCAATGGAATTTGAAAATCTTTTAAGACTGGTAGACTGCGTTTCCCATTCAGGCTTGGACAGCTTCTATTACGAGCAGAACGGAACGAAAATAAAATTAAAAAAGGGCTGTGGCGGAAGCCTGCAGGACACATCGGTCATAAGTGGAACAGCAAAAGAGGAGCTTCGGGAGCCTCCCAAGAGTGCGCCTCAGAGTGCGGCCTCCGGTCAGGGAACGCAGATCAAATCCCCGCTGGTGGGAATCTTCTACGCAGCACCCAGTGAGGATGCAGAGCCCTTTGTGGTCCCGGGAGATCGGGTGAAAAAGGGCCAGACTCTGGGGATCGTGGAGGCTATGAAGCTCATGAATGAGATCGAGAGCGACTGTGATGGAATCGTCACTGAGATTGCCGTTGCAAATGGAGATACGGTGGAGTATGGCCAGACCTTGTTTGTCATTTCGCCGGGAATCGAATAGGAGAGCATTATGAAGCATTTGAACAATAGAGAGATACAGGAAATTATTCCCCACAGGCATCCTTTTTTGCTGCTGGATTATATTGAGGACTATGAGCCGGGAGAATATGCGGTGGGCTATAAATGCGTCACCTTCCGGGAGGATTTTTTTGCCGGACATTTTCCGGGAGAGCCGGTGATGCCGGGGGTATTGACCATAGAGGCTCTGGCCCAGGCCGGCGCGGTTGCCATTCTCTCCTGTGAGGAGAATCAGGGAAAAACCGCATACTTTGGGGCCATCAATAAGTGTAGATTTAAGGGCAAGGTAGTTCCGGGAGATAAGCTCCGCCTGGAGACGAAAATTATCAAGCGAAAAGGACCCTTAGGTGTAGGGGAGGCCGTAGCCAGTGTGGACGGCAAGGTGGTGGCACAGGCCGAATTGACCTTTATGGTAGGTTAAGTGGGATGTTACGGAACTGGAATAGGAGAGCTATATGATTAGAAAAGTTCTAGTTGCAAATCGAGGAGAGATTGCGGTGCGCATTATCCGGGCCTGCCGGGAGATGGGAATTGAGACCGTTGCCGTGTACTCGGAGGCGGATCGGGAGGCAATACACGCAAAGCTGGCGGACGAGGCCATCTGTATCGGCCCCGCCGCCCTTTCGGAGAGCTATCTGGCCATGGAGAAAATCATCAGCGCCACCGTTGTGTCCGGCGCGGATGCCATTCATCCGGGCTACGGCCTCCTGTCAGAGAACAGCAAATTTGCGGAGCTTTGTGAGAAATGCCACATTCGCTTTATCGGCCCGTCCTCTCACATTATGGCGAAAATGGGAGATAAGCAGCAGGCCAGAAACACCATGAAGCAGGCCGGTGTCCCCATCATTCCCGGCAGTGAGAGCGCTGTCTATGACGCCTCTGCGGGAATGGAGGAGGCTCGGAAGGCAGGTTATCCTGTGATGATCAAGGCAGTTCTCGGAGGCGGTGGAAAGGGCATGCGCATGGTGGAGCGCCGGGAGGACTTTGAGCAGAGCTTTTATCTGGCACAGACCGAGGCAAAAAAAGCCTTTGGGGATGATGCCATGTACGTGGAGCATTTCATCACCAAACCGCGCCATATCGAGGTGCAGATCCTGGCGGACAGCCATGGAAATGTCATTCATTTGGGAGAGCGGGACTGCTCCATACAGCGGAATCACCAGAAAATGATTGAGGAGGCCCCAAGCGCCGCCTTGACGGAGGAACACAGAAAAGCGATGGGAGAGACGGCGGTGCGGGCGGCCAGGGCTGCCGGGTACACAGGCGCCGGAACCATTGAATTTTTGCTGGAAAAGAGCGGGAGCTTTTATTTTATGGAAATGAATACCCGCATCCAAGTGGAGCACCCGGTAACAGAGTGGATCACCGGTATCGATCTCATCAAGGAGCAGATACGGATAGCGGACGGAAAAAAGCTGTCCTACACCCAGGAGGATGTGCACATTGCCGGTCATTCCATTGAGGTGCGCATCAATGCGGAAAAGCCTGCGGAGGGCTTTCGTCCCTGTCCTGGCACCGTCACGGGGCTTCATCTGCCCGGCGGAAAGGGCGTGCGTATTGATTCCGCCATCTACAGCGGTTATACCATTCCCCCCTTCTACGATTCCATGATCGCCAAAATCAGCGTGTGGGCCAAGAACCGGAGCGAGGCAATCCGAAAGATGCAGAGCGCTTTGGGGGAGGTCATTATCGAGGGCGTGGACACCAACGTGGATTATCAGTATGACATTTTAAATCACCCGGATTTTCTGGCAGGAAATGTGGACATTGAATTTATCAACGGGCTTGAGGTGAAGGTATGAATCTGGATCATGTATTCAAAAAGACCAACAAAAGATTTTCCTTTGACGGAGAGAAAAAGCCCCAGGTGCCGGAGGGGCTTCTGTGCAAATGCAGCAAATGCGGAGGAACCCTTCTGGTGGAGGATGTGCGGAGCAATTACTACGTGTGCCCCAAGTGCAAGGGCTATTTTCGGGTAAAGGCGTATGAGCGCATCCGCCGTCTGGCAGATGAGGGAAGCTTTGTGGAGTGGGATAAGGAGTTGATTGGCAGCAATCCCATGGACTTTGAGGGCTACGAGGAGAAGCTGGCGGCCACAAGGCTGAAGGCCAGGATGAATGAGGCGGTAGTCACGGGAACATGTCGTCTAAACGGCTGTGAGACAGTCATCGGCGTCATGGACGGCCGTTTTCTCATGGCCAGCATGGGAGGCGCCGTAGGAGAAAAAATCACGAGGGCCGTGGAGCGCGCCACCGAAGAGGGACTTCCGGTAATTCTCTTTACCTGCTCCGGCGGTGCCCGTATGCAGGAGGGCATCACCTCTCTTATGCAGATGGCAAAGACCTCGGCGGCACTGAAGCGCCACAGTGATGCCGGCCTTTTCTATGTGAGTGTGCTGACCGATCCCACCACTGGCGGCGTGACGGCAAGCTTTGCCATGGAGGGAGATGTGATTCTGGCAGAGCCGGGGGCTCTCATTGGCTTTGCAGGGCCCAGGGTGATAGAGCAGACCATCCGTCAGAAGCTGCCCAAGGGCTTTCAGAGATCGGAATTTCTCCTGGAGCATGGCTTCGTGGATCGGATCGTGGAGCGCGATGAGCTAAAGCAGGTTTTGGGCGATCTCCTTCGGCTTCATGTCCGGGAAGAGGCAGGCCGGAAGGAGCTTCCGGGAGAGAAGTCTTCGGAAGAAGCGCAAAAGCAGGCGGAACTGAAAATAGAGCAAAGGGCAGAGCCAGGGTCAGAGCAGAGAGCGGAGAGAAGAAGACAGCGCTACCAGAGGATCGGCGTCTGGGATCGGGTACTGCGCTCCAGAGATAAGGACCGTCCCGTGGGAAGCGATTATCTGGAGGAGCTGTTTGAGGACTTCTATGAGCTCCACGGGGATCGGTGCTTTGGGGATGATTTGGCTGTTATGGGAGGAATTGCCCGATTTGAGGGAAGGCCCGTTACGGTCATTGCCCAGGAAAAGGGAAAAGATACGAAGGAAAATATACTTCACCATTTCGGCATGTGCGCCCCGGAGGGCTATCGAAAGGCGCTGAGGCTGATGAAGCAGGCGGAAAAATTTGGCCGTCCCATTATCTGCCTGGTGGATACACCGGGGGCCTTCTGCGGTCTGGAGGCGGAGGAGCGGGGACAGGGAGAAGCCATTGCCCGGAATATCTATGAAATGTCCGGCTTAAAGGTGCCGGTCCTCACGGTGATCATCGGGGAGGGCGGAAGCGGCGGGGCTCTGGCCCTGGCGGTCTCCAATGAGGTTTGGATGCTGGAAAATTCCATCTATTCTATCCTCTCCCCGGAGGGCTTTGCCAGTATTCTGTGGAAGGACAGCAAGAGGGCAAAGGAAGCGGCAGAGGTCATGAAGCTGACGGCAAGGGATCTGAAAAAGGCCGGCATTGTGGAGCAGGTGTTGGGGGAGCCGAAAAGGTTTTCCAAGGAGACACTCACAGAGGTGACGGAGCCCATGCGGGAAAAAATCAGAGGATTTTTGGATACCTATGGGAGCATGGATGCTGAGGCGCTGCAGGATCACCGTTACAAACGGTTCCGCAGGATGTAGAGAATGAAATTGCTCTAAGGAAGGAATAAGAGAATGAAAGGAATGCCTGTAAAAATAGGAGACTTAACCCTGCAAAGACCCATTTTCCAGGGAGGCATGGGAATCGGCATCAGTCTCTCCCGCCTGGCCGGTGCTGTGGCGGCGGAGGGTGGTGCCGGCACCATCTCGGCGGCTCAGATTGGCTTTTTGGAAAAGGATTTTGACGAAAATCCCTTGAAGGCCAATCTAAGAGCCATGGGAAGGGAGCTACAAAAAGCCAGAGAGCTTGCAAAGGGTGGCGTGGTAGGCTTCAACATTATGGTGGCAATGAACCATTATGAAGAGTATGTGAGGGAGGCGGCAGAACTTGGCGCTGACTTTATCGTATCCGGTGCTGGCCTTCCGGTGGAGCTTCCGGCCCTTGTGAGGACATTTCCCATCAAGATAGCGCCCATAGTTTCCATGGAAAAATCGGCCAGGGTGATTTTGCAGTACTGGTCAAAAAAATTTGACCGTATTCCCGATTTCCTGGTGATCGAGGGTCCCAAGGCCGGAGGGCATTTGGGCTTTACTAAGGAGCAGCTTGAGCACTTTGACCCGGACACCTACGGGGACGAGGTGGGAAGGATCATCCGTCGGGTGCGGGAGTATGAGGAGCGGTTTGGACAGAAAATCGCCGTAGTCCTGGGCGGAGGAATCAGCGACAGGGAGCAGGCGGACGGTGCCTTTCGATTGGGGACGGATGCCATTCAGGTGGCAAGCCGGTTTGTGGCTACAAGGGAATGTGACGCGGACGAAGCCTACAAGCAGACCTATCTTGACGCTGGGAAGGAGGACATTGTTCTGGTAAAAAGTCCGGTGGGAATGCCGGGTCGGGCCATTCGAAACGGCTTTTTGGAGCGGGTACAAAAAGGGGAGCGGATTCCTCCGAAAAAATGCCGCGGCTGCCTTAGAAGATGTAAGCCGGCGGAAATTCCTTACTGTATCACCGAGGCCCTGATTCACGCGGCTAAGGGTGAGGTGGAGGATGCCCTTCTTTTTTGCGGGGCGGATACCTGGAAAATTACAGAGCTTGGAACCGTGAAATCTGTTATGGATGAATTGCTGGGGCCGACCGTATAATACGGTCGGCCCTGGCTGCTACGCCATTTTAAATTTTGTTAGCGCTTTCATAGGACAGGGATGGTTTCTTTCTGGAATGTTATGATTGTTTATATATTGGAAAGATGCTATAATAAAGACAATATTTGACAAATGAAAAAGAGATTTTTTGTGTGAAATTGTGAGTTAACAGAATAAATGTCAAAAGTGAGTTGTGGCGTGAACGTGTGGGAAAGGCCGGGAAACGCCGTGATTTCAAGGGATATAGCGAATTTAAGAAAGAAAATGTGTGACAAAAGTTTTAAGCGGAATTGTCAGACATTTTCTTTTTTTGGCCAAAATCGCAGGTTGCATGAAGATATGAGCATTGCGGTGAGGATGCGTTATAACGGAACGTTACAACGCGTTACAGGTAATATGAAAGATTAAAAAAGCCTATTAATTGGGGCTTTTTTCTGTAACGGTCAGCGTTATAAAGCGTTACGAAAGGTATAATTTAGTGCAGAAAAAACCTCAAAACAATTCGACAAAATTGATAGATTTATAAAGGATGTCGAATTGGCGTAAAATCAAGCATTTGGGGCAGTTTATATGATAAATTAGTAAAAAAGTCAATTCGACAAGAACAGGGCAACAAGTAAACCTTTTAATGCAAAAAAAATTAGCTTGCGCTACTACTTTGGTGTGATGTTTCCAAACAGATAAACATAAGCTCAAAGAATATCTGTAAACTGGGGTGCTGCCCCTTATTCTCAATATTCGCAAGGTAGCGCGGGGATATATACATTTCGTCGCATACCTTTTTCCGGCTTTCCTTGCGCCCTTTCCGGGCTGTCTTAATTGCTTCCCCAAAAGCCTTAAAGTCGTATCGTGGTACTGGTCTTTTTGCCATATTCATTCACCCTATTACATTTTACTGTTCACCTTTCTTTTTGGATATGTCTACACAGTACCTATCAATAGCTTAAATAATTCCTATTTCTGCATAGAAACTTTACATCAATTTTACAATGCCGCGATATTGGATTTGATTTTTGTCCTGTATGATATAGCTGTAAACTTCAAGAAAAACAAAAAGCAAAGGAGATTCAAAAAATGAAAACATCAAAAAAATACTTGGCATTTGCCCTTATGAGTGTTCTAATGCTGTCTGCATTAACGGGGTGCAGTAATAAGAACGAGGGCGATTCAGCCAAATTTGACACAGCAAGAGAGATCAATGTACTTACCCGCGAAGATGGCTCGGGGACACGCGGCGCGTTCATAGAGCTGTTTGGAATCGAGCAGAAAAATGAAGCGGGAGAAAAAATTGACTATACAGCAGACACCGCCGCCGTTACAAATTCTACGTCTGTTATGATGACAACGGTTGCCGGGGATTTATACTCTATCGGATATATTTCTCTTGGCTCCATGAATGATACTGTAAAGGCGATTCAGATCGACGGCTGCGAAGCAACGATTGAAAATATCAAAAATGGTACATATAAGATTGCGCGTCCCTTTAACATTGCGACAAAGGACAGTTTAAGTGACACGGCGCAGGATTTTATCGACTTCATTATGAGTGCTGACGGTCAAGCAGTGATTGAAGAAAACGGATATATTTCTGTATCTGACGCGGGGAGTTACAGCGGGGAAATGGATTCGGGCAAAATTATTGTAGCGGGTTCCAGCTCTGTCACCCCGGTTATGGAAAAGCTCAAAGAAGCCTATCTTGAGAGAAATCCGGGCGTTACAATTGAGATACAGCAAAATGATTCTTCTACTGGTATGTCTGACACAATAGACGGAACCTGCGATATAGGCATGGCTTCCCGCGAGCTAAAAGATTCCGAAATGGAAAAAGGACTGACCGCTACCGTAATTGCAATGGACGGTATTACAGTGATTGTTAATAATGACTGTCCCATAAATAACCTTACAAGTGAACAGGTAAAAGATATTTTTATGGGTAATGTGGTTCGTTGGAGTGAAATATCACAGTAGGATTTTAAGGGGCTGCGGTAAGAAAGCCGCCGCCCCTTTTCAATAAGGAGCATGATTATGAAGAATATAAAAGAAAAAGTGATGAAACTGCTTTTTTTCTTGACAGCCCTTGTGTCCATAGCAGCGGTAATTCTAATCTGCATATTCCTGTTTGCAAGCGGTATCCCTGCAATAAAAGAAATAGGCGTTTTCAAATTTTTGCTGGGTACAAGCTGGAAACCCGCAAATAATCTCTATGGGATTCTCCCTATGATTGTCGGCTCTTTCTATGTAACTGCCGGAGCATTGATTATTGGCGTACCGATTGGAATATTGACAGCAGTGTTCATGGCAAGGTTTGCTCCGAAAAGTATCTATCGGCCTATGAAGGCTGCGGTTCATCTGATGGCGGGGATCCCGTCAGTTGTGTACGGTTTTTTCGGATTGGTAGTCTTAGTGCCTTTTATTCGGGAAACCTTTGGCGAGGGCGGGATGAGTGTCCTTACCGCTTCCGTCCTGTTGGGGCTGATGATCTTACCTACCATTATCAGCGTTTCGGAAGCTTCGATCCAGGCTGTCCCGGAAAGCTACTATGAGGGCGGGCTTGCTCTTGGAGCTTCCCATGAAAGAAGCGTATTCTTTACAGTTCTCCCCGCGGCGAAAAGCGGAATCTTTGCCGGGGTTGTATTGGGGATTGGGCGGGCAGTCGGTGAAACAATGGCGGTTATGATGGTTGCCGGAAATCAACCGGCCATTCCGGACAGTATGCTTTCCGGCGTTCGGACACTGACCACAAACATTGTATTGGAAATGGGATATTCTACGGATCTACACCGGGAAGCGTTAATTGGTACGGCTGTTGTCCTGTTTGTTTTCATTCTCATTATCAATCTGTCCCTCTCCCTGTGGGGAAGGAGGGTGAAATAAATGGTTGGAAAATTGAAACGGAAATGGTGCGCATACAGACGCGACCCTAAATCTTTTGTTCTCTTTCTTTCTGTATGCCTTGCAGCATTGATTACAATGCTTGCGCTTATTTTTATTATTGCATACATATTGATAAAAGGGATTCCAAATTTAACGCTGGATTTATTTGACAGCAAATATACAACAGAAAATGTGTCCCTGCTTCCGGCACTTATCAATACACTGTTCATTATGCTGCTTTCCCTGCTGTTTGCGGTTCCCGTAGGAATTGGTGCTGCAATTTATCTGACAGAATACGCAAGACGGGGAAATAAGCTGGTTCATATCGTAGGTATTACCGCTGAAACATTGTCCGGGATTCCGTCAATCGTTTATGGGCTGTTCGGTTCCCTTTTCTTCGTGAAATATCTTGGGCTGGGGTTGTCTTTGCTGTCCGGGGCTTTGACATTAAGCATTATGATTTTGCCGCTTATTATGCGGACAACAGAAGAAGCCTTGCGAAGCGTTCCCGACAGTTACCGCGAGGGCAGCTTCGGGCTTGGAGCCGGAAAGCTACGAACCGTATTCTCTATTGTCCTGCCCTGCGCCGTTCCGGGTATCTTGTCCGGCGTTATTCTTGGAATCGGGCGTATCGTCGGGGAATCGGCGGCACTGATCTTTACTTCCGGAACCGTTGCAGAAATAGCAACAAGTATTTTTTCGTCGGCAAGAACTTTATCCGTCCATATGTATTCTATTTCGGGTGAGGGACTGTATATCAAGCAGACTTACGCAACTGCGGTTGTATTATTGGTTGTTGTCATTCTGATAAATGCACTTTCCGGATTTGCGGCAAAAAAGATAGGAGGTAACACCCTCCGGGTATCCCATTATGCGCAAAAAGATGCGCGGATAGGAGGTAAAAATACAGATGGATAAAATCGTGGTTGAGGATTTGGATTTATTCTACGGAAACTTTCAAGCCTTGAAAAAAATAAATGTGGCGTTTAAGGAACACGAAATTACCGCGCTGATCGGACCGTCGGGCTGCGGTAAATCGACATTATTAAAAACATTGAACCGAATGAATGACTTGGTGGAGGGCTGCCACATCAAAGGGACTATCCGTTTAGACGGTGAAGATATTTATGGAAATATGGATATTAACCTACTGCGTAAACGTGTGGGAATGGTATTTCAAAAACCGAATCCGTTCCCTATGAGCATTTATGACAATGTTGCCTTTGGAGCAAGGACACATGGTATCCGTTCTAAAGCTGCGCTGGACGAAATTGTAGAGCGTTCCTTAAAAGGGGCGGCAATTTGGGACGAGGTAAAAGACAGGCTGAAAAAATCTGCGCTTGGTATGTCGGGCGGTCAACAGCAGCGTCTTTGCATTGCCCGCGCTTTGGCAGTGGAGCCGGAAGTTTTGCTGATGGACGAACCGACCAGCGCACTTGACCCTATTTCTACGGCAAAGGTAGAGGAACTTGCCGCAGAATTAAAAAAGGACTATACCATTGTCATTGTGACACATAATATGCAACAAGCACTCCGAATTTCCGACAGGACAGCGTTTTTCCTGCTTGGGGAAATGGTGGAGTTTGGAGAAACAGAAAAATTATTCTCCATGCCGCAGGACAAGCGGACAGAGGATTATATTACGGGGAGGTTTGGATAATGCGCCTAAAATTTGATGAACAGTTAGATTTATTAAATAAAGAGTTGATTACAATGGGGGCTTTTTGTGAAAATACGATTGCTATGTCCGCAAAAGCTCTGACAGAGGGGAATCCCGCGCTTGCAAAGGCTGTTCCCGATCTCTCTGTTCAGATAGACCACAAGGAGCGCGAAATTGAAACTATGTGTCTAAAGCTACTCTTACAGCAGCAGCCCGTGGCAAAAGATTTGAGGGTTGTATCGTCCGCGCTGAAAATGGTGACAGATATGGCAAGAATCGGAGATCAATCCGCAGACATAGCGGAAATTATCACATTAGCCAATATCCACGCCACCGACGACACACAAGTTATCCATGATATGTCGGTTGCTGTCATTAAAATGGTAACGGACAGTATTGACGCTTTTGTGAAAAAGGATATGCAGATGGCGAAAGCCGTGATAGATTATGATGATGTGGTGGATTCCTATTTCGATAAGGTGAAGAAAATGCTGATTGAACTTTTCAGCAAGCCCGAAACAGACGGTGAGTATGCCATAGACCTGTTAATGATTGCAAAATATTTTGAACGTATCGGAGATCATGCGGTCAATATTGCAAAATGGGTTCTGTTCTCAATCACAGGGAACAAAGAGGGGTGAACATACCGCCATTGATGAAATATAGGTAATATGGCATGATTGAGTTCGGAATATTGCCACAGGAAAGAAAGGAGCAGATTTACATGATTTATTGTGTTGAGGACGACAGCTCTATCCGTGATCTGATGATATACACATTAAATTCTGCCGGATTTGAAGCAAAAGGTTTTGACGGCGCGGACACCCTTTTTGACGCTTTGCAGACAGAAAAACCCCAGCTTATTATACTTGATATAATGCTTCCCGGCGAAGATGGCATTTCCATATTGAAAAAGCTGCGTATGCAGGGGACGACAGAGGATATTCCTGTTATTATGGCGACAGCCAAAGGAACCGAATACGACAAAGTAACCGGGCTTGATTTGGGAGCTGATGATTACCTTGCAAAGCCGTTTGGCATGATGGAAATGATTTCCCGTGTGAAAGCGGTATTGCGCCGTACAAGTCCGAAAGAAGAAACTAAAAAGCTAAAAATTGGTAATTTAGAATTGAATTTGGAAACATATATTGTACTTGTAAACAACGAACGGGTTCAGTTGACACTGAAAGAACATAAGCTGCTCCATACTTTTATGGAAAACCCCGGACGGGTGTTTACACGCGATCAGCTTCTTGAAATGATATGGGGCATTGACTACATAGGAGAAACCCGAACCGTAGATGTTCACATTGGAACACTCCGAACAAAATTAGGCGAATGTGGGAGCTATATTGAAACGGTACGGGGAGTTGGGTATCGAATGGAGGGGGAAGTATGACGAAACGAATTTTTCGTTCAATCTGCCTTGTTGCATTGACTGTTTTTCTTGCGTCTGTTGTCCTGTTCATGGGTGTTCTGTATGAATACTTTTCAAATGTTGAACAGGCACAGCTAAAAATGCAGACAACCCTTGCCGCACAGGGCGTTACAAATGAGGGCATTGATTATTTCCATGATTTGAAAGTGAAAAATTATCGTATATCGTGGATTGATGCAGAGGGAAATGTTATTTTTGATAGTGCGTCTGATACTGCGGAAATGGAAAATCATTTAGAGCGGGAAGAAGTGCGGGAAGCCCTTTCTTCGGGCTATGGTGAAAGTAAACGGTATTCTGCTACTTTGATGGAGCGTTCGTTTTATTCCGCGCAGAAACTTGATGATGGCACTGTATTACGGCTTTCCATATCTCAAAATTCTATTTTGACGCTCCTTTTAGGTATGACACAGCCTATTTGCATTATATTTGTGATCGCGCTGATTCTTTCCATTGTTTTAGCTATTCAAGTTTCAAAAAAAATAGTAAAGCCATTAAATGAAATTGATCTTGATAATCCGTTGTCAAATGAGGGCTATGATGAGCTTTCCCCTTTTTTACGGCGTATTGACAGCCAGCAAAGACAGCTACGGGGGCAGAAAGCCGAGCTTCTCCAAAAAGAGAATGAATTAAATACGATTATCGGCAGCATGAATGAGGGCATGATTCTCCTAAATCAAAAAGGGAAAATTATCAGTATAAACCCTGCGGCAAGAAAACTGTTGGACGCTGGCACAGACTGTATCGGTTCTGATATGCTGTCCTTATGCCGTAATCTTGAATTGCAGGAAATCCTTACGAAAGCCTTGCACGGAGAACGGGGCGAAAACATTATCCGGCTACATGGAGAAAGCTATCAAATTGACGCTGACCCGATCACTTCTGAAAACATTGTGAAAGGAGCCGCGCTTTTCTTTTTCAATGTGACAGAAAAAGAAAAAGCGGAACAGATACGGCGCGAATTTACCGCTAATGTGTCCCATGAATTAAAAACCCCGCTTCACTCCATTTCCGGGTATGCGGAGCTTTTGAAAAACGATATGGTAAAGGAGAATGATAAAATACCCTTTGCCGGAAAGATTTATGATGAAGCCGGACGAATGATACGGCTTGTGGAGGACATTATCAGTCTTTCGCACCTTGACGAAGGTGCGGACGATATGCAGAGAGAAAATATCGACCTATACACATTGGCAGAAAAGGCGGTACAGAGCTTAGAGCCACAGGCAGATACCGTATGTGTTGCATTGGAGCTTTCCGGCGTTCCGGCTCCCATTAACGGCATACCACAGCTTTTATACAGTGTGATTTATAATCTTTGTGACAATGCGATTAAGTATAACCATGAAAACGGAAAAGTAATGGTGAACATACAGAATGAAAACGGCATGGTAGTTTTATCAGTGGAGGACACGGGGATAGGAATTGCACCCGAACATCAAGAGCGGATTTTTGAGCGTTTCTATCGTGTTGATAAGAGCCATTCTAAGGCAGTAGGGGGAACCGGGCTTGGGCTTTCTATTGTGAAACACGCCGCTAAAATCCATAATGCTAAAGTTGATGTAAAAAGTCATGTCGGAAAAGGCACGACGGTTATTGTAACATTTCCAAAATGAAACATTAAATTGTATAACCATTTTTCAAAAAAGCTGCATACGGCAGCTTTTTTGTTTTACATGGATTTTACAATTTCAAGATATTGGATTTGATGTTGACTTGATAATATCTAAATAAAACAAAAGAAATGGAAATACCTGCCAATGTGGGAAAAGACAAAAACCGCTGACAGGTAGGATTTTTGCGTTCATTTTCAAGAATCAACATAATCGGTGGTTTTGAAAAATCAAAGCCGCCGTTTCTTTTTTATCTTCTCAAGGAATGACGCGGTTTCACTGTTAAAAGCGGCGGCTAAA